>URFM01000036.1 GCA_900547035.1 uncultured Clostridium sp.
CGTTGAATTTACAAGATACACCCCTCTGTCATATGATGGTTCTCAGTTTTTCCTTATACGCTAAAACTTACTGTCCCGTTACATCATCTGATCTACCAGCGCCTTCACAGCGTCTCCCAAAGCCGCAGACTTGGCGTCCGCATCCTCCAGGGAGCTTCCCTTTACGCCATAGTAGAATTTAATCTTCGGCTCTGTGCCGGAAGGTCTGACGCAGATCCATGCGCCGTCGTTCATGTCATAATACAGAACGTTGGAAGCGGGCAGTCCGGTGGGCTTCACTTCTCCGGTAGTCATATCCTTGATGGTATCCAGCTTGTAGTCCCTTGCGGACAGCACCTGGTATCCTCCTACCTCTGCCGGCGGATTCTGGCGCAGGTTCTCCATAATGGACTGAATCTTCGCCAGGCCTTCCATACCGGAAAGTCCGATGGATTTCACGGCATCCCTGTAGTAGCCATACTTCTCATACATGTCCACCATAGCGTCCCAGAGGGTCTTTCCCTGTTTCTTGTAGTAAGCGGCAGCCTCGCAGAGCGCGGCGGTAGCGGAGATCGCGTCCTTGTCGCGGGCATAGGTGCCGATCAGGCAGCCATAGCTCTCCTCCATACCGAAGAGGTAGGTGCCATGTCCGGTAGTCTCGTTCTTTAAGATCTGCTGTCCGATCCACTTAAAGCCAGTCAGCACCTCGATGAGCTCCACGCCGTATGCTTTTGCCACAGCATCGATCAGGTTGGTGGAAACGATGGACTTTACAACCTGTCCATCTGCCGGAATCTTGCCTGCCGCTTTCTTCTGGCTCAGCACGTACTCGCACAGAAGAGATCCTGACATGTTTCCGGTTAACGGGATATACTCGCCGGATTTGGTATCCTTCACATATACGCCCAGGCGGTCCGCATCCGGGTCTGTGGCCAGAACCAGATCCGCGTCTTTTTCCTTTGCCATCTTAAGGCCCAGGGCAAATGCCTCCGCAGCCTCGGGATTCGGATAGCTGACTGTGGGGAAGTTTCCGTCCGGCAGCTCCTGCTCGGGAACTACATACACATGAGTAAATCCGAGCTCCTTCATCACTCTTCTGGCGGGAATATTTCCAGTGCCGTGAAGAGGCGTGTAGATAATCGTGATCTGATCCTGCATCTCGTCAATGGCGGCCTGATTTACAACCTGAGCTTTTACCTGGGCAATGTAGCGGTCGTCAATCTCTTTTCCAATCACCTCATAAAGTCCGGCAGCCGCAGCGCTTGCCTCGTCCGTCGTCTTGACGGTAGACAGATCCTCAATGGCCAGAACCTCCTCGGTAACGCCTTTGTCGTGTGGCGGGGTAAACTGAGCGCCGTCCTCCCAGTATACCTTATAGCCGTTGTACTCCGGCGGATTATGGCTGGCGGTAATGTTGATGCCCGCGATGCAGCCCAGCTCTCTTACCGCGAAGGACAGTTCAGGGGTGGGGCGCAGAGATTCAAATTTATATGCTTTAATTCCGTTGGCTGCCAAGGTCATAGCCGCTTCCATCGCAAATTCGGGGGACATATGACGGGAATCATAAGCAATAGCGACGCCTTTCTTCTGTCCTCCCTGCTTGATGATGTAATTTGCAAGACCCTGGGTTGCTCTTCTCACCACGTAGATATTCATTCGGTTAATGCCCGCGCCGATGATACCTCTCAGTCCCGCGGTGCCGAATTCCAAATCCATGTAAAAGCGCTCCCGGATCTCATTTTCATTTCCTGCGATTGCCCGGAGTTCTTCTTTTGTGGCCTCGTCAAAGTATGGGTTGTTCAACCACTCTTCGTAGATTTTCATATAATCCTTCATGACTTGTAACTCCCTTCTCACAGCAACGGCTGCTTGGTCTTTTTGACTGTTCAGGACGGCTCATACCCCGAGGGCACCTGGTCTTCTTGTCCGGTCATGGCCTGACAAGAAGCATCGGATATCCATCCGATGTGAAAGCAGGGGAAAAAGCATACTTATAAGCAAGCTTAACACCTGCTTTTGCCCCTGCTTTCCCGCCGTCCTGAATTGTTATGTATTATTATACTATAGACTGCCAGAAAAAGGAAGGCCGCCTGCCCTAAATCTTTTTTAAATTATAACCTCTTACATGATGAAGGCGTCAAACGATGTTTTGACGCCATGATACACGAATTGCTCCGTGCTGGCGCACTCCCGCTACCAAAAGAGTACGCCGTAAAACCAATAAACCGCCAGAATTCCCGCCCCTATCAGGAAAAGCTGAATCATCAGCGCCAGGATTCGCTTTTTGGTTGTCATCTTCAAAATCTGCGCCATAACGGCCCAAATCAGCAGAAGAACTGTCAGCGCTCCCATCAACAGCAGCCATTTTTCATATTTCTCTGCCGCCCTCACCATATCATAGGCCTGGGAAACCGATGCCTGAGCCGCTTCAAGGAACGCTTCCCCGCTCACAGCATCTCTTGCCTCATGTGCCTGAAGGAAAAACCAGCCAAAAGCGGCCCCTGCTGCTGCTGCCATAAAAAGGAATAAGTTTCTCGCAGTCGCCAGGGCTGTATCAAAACTTCCTCGTTTTTCCCTGTTTCCCGCCGCCATAAATCCGATCAACGCCAGCAGCGCCGCCATTACAGACAGCCAGGCAGTTAAAAGCAGCGGTCCGTATCCTCCGGCAATGACAGCAGCGCCAGAGACCGTTTCTTTCGCCTCCTCAGGCGTTCCTCTAAACAGAACCGCCTGCTGACGGGTTTGATTGCCCGACGGATCCGTCGCCTGAATCTCAATCGTATTTTCCCCGTTTTTTAAACTCAGTTCCACCCGAAAAACGCCATCCTCCCCCAGTGGCTGCTCCTGACCGTTTACCATCAGCCTGCAGCCGGATTCGGTTTCTCCGGCCAAAAGAAATTTAGCGTTGTCCACAGTTATCCCGTCAATATCCTCATACAGCCTGAGGATCGGTGCAATCCGGTCGGAATAGACCTGAAAACGGTATACAAAATCCGTCATCTCGTCTACTTCTGCCGTCAATACCAGCTGATTTCTCCCCTCCTCCAGGGCTGTCGAAAACTGTCCCTCGCCCTCCAGATTCAGAGACTGAACTCTGTCATTGATCTGGATCCGGGCCAGTATCTGCTTCTGAGTCCGGTAGGAGATCTCTGCCTGGGCAGACGCCGTATTCTCCGGCGTCCGGAGACTACACTCCATTTGATTTAAGGGAATCTCCCTTCGGTAAGTCTCTGAAGCGTTTCCATCCGTTTGAACATAGGTCAGCTCCACCGTAATTGAGCTGGCGTTCTCCGGAAGTCCGGCTGTCATCTGATATTCGCCGTTCTCCACTTCTCGATACTCGTCCGGCTCCTCTTCCGGTCCGGCACTGTCCCGGACCGCAGCCACATAATGATCGCAGGAAACCCGGTACTCCTCCCAGTCCAAATAAACCAGTTTTTTGTCAAAATCGATTTCTACCTGGACTCCCTTCATAGCCTCGGGCTGATGTCCGGCCTCTGCCGAGAACGTACCGTCCGCAATTTTGGAATCCCCTGTCTCCAAATCATATTTTTTGTACCATACTTCCAGCTGCAGCCGGTATCCCTCATAGGCCGGCAGCCGGTTCAGAGAAATCAGCCGCTCTACCGGCTGTCCGGAAGGAGCCGTGCCAGTTTCCAGCTGTCTCTTACCGGTTGTATTGCCGTTTCCGTCCGTCAGCACTGCGGAAATTTCGTAGCTGTAATTCACCTGGGAAGGAAAATCCGCCTGAAATACTGCCCGGACCTGATTGTTCTGAGCCTGTTCTATGGTAAAAGACGAGATGGAGATAGACTCCGTATAGGGGCTGCACACGAAACGGACATTGCCGCTGTTTTGATTATCGTAGCGGATCGTCCATCGTCCGGGCTGGGCGTCCGGAATATAAAGATAAACCGAGCTTTCCCCTCTCTTTACCTGGACATTCCCCAGTTTTTCTGAGTATTCCGTTCCATCCGGCCCAGTTACCACCACCTCCGGCTCCTGCTCCTCGTAAAAAATCCAGGCCACCATATCCGCCGGTTCCGAAAGCTCCATCAGCGTTTCCGTCACTTCCCGGGCCCGGGAGGTAAAAACGTTTCCCCCTATAAGAAAAACCAGAAGGAGGCAGCCTATAAAAATTTTTTTCAACTTTTTCATATGGTACCTCCTAGTCCATCTTCCAGGCCACATCAATCTTATTTTCCCCAGGAGAATCGGAATCCCTGAAGCGGATCAAAAACATTCTCTGATTGTCGTGGTCGGTATAAAAACCGATAAAGATCTGACCGCTGGCCTGCATGCGGGAATAAAATACCCACAGTTCAAAAGCCAGATCGCACTCTCCGGTTCCCGTCAGCCCCAGTACCCGGTCCGTTAGGGCCAGCTGGGAAGATACGCGCAGCTTAATCGTAATATGCTCGGATTCCCAGTCCGGTCCAATCTCTGCAGTAGCTATGGCACCATTAACATACTCGCTTTCCATCCCCAGAATCTGGCTGGAATATGGAATATGTCCCACCTCAAGAGTCAGGGCGCCTATATCCACATGCCCCAGCAGCATAACCGTGGTTCCCATGTTAATATAGTCCGCCGCCGCAGAGAAGCCCAAATGAGTATCCTTAAAGGTAACCGCCGCCATGTCCTTTCCAACAAAAGGTTCCAGAGGCGGAACCAGCGCCGCGACTTTTGCCACGGAAATGTCAACCGCGCCCTCCAGATAAGTTTCATTCAGCCGATCCCCATTCATATTTTCCACCTTCAGGCTGAAATTGTCGAAAGTAACCGGCACTGTTCCAATGGTTGTATTTAAGGGAAGCCCCAGGGTTATGGCAATCCGGTCCGGTACAATCCGTCCCTCCTTCTCCTTCCAGTCTGCGGAAAAGTTCAGGCCCTGGGATTCTTCTTTGCCCACCGTAGTGGAGCCGAGAACCGTTTTCTCCTGAAACAGCGGCAGTTTGATTCCAAAATCAAAGCCAAAGGAATTTTTCACCGTATCCACCCGGACTGCTCCGGACAGCTGAATAGGAGTATCCAGTTTAAAGAAAGCGGCATTTACCTCCCGGTTGCTGCCTTGATTGGCTTTAGCCTCCAAAATAATGCCTATATTATCTCCCGTTAAAATTCCCTCCGCCTTTTCCACCTCAAAATCAAAAAGATTAAAATCCTTCTGAACCTTTAAAATCTCTTCCTGCTGAGGGTACACCGCGCTGAAACGCACAAAATCCAGCTTGATTTTATATGGATAGAGCGCGTACCCGGGAGTACTCAAATTGATGATTCCGGAAGGATAGAGGTAAGGCAGGGAACCATAGTCCACCCGATACTCATCTGAATCCGCCTTATGCATATTGTCGTTGTAAAGGGTCAGCTGCCCCAGGGAGGGAACCGCCATCACCTCATTATTCTTTAACATCAGCTGAGCCAGGCCGAGAGAGCTGCCTTCTTCGTACTGAATATAGCTTCCGTAGGCGTCGGTCAAGGTAATACTGGTTCCGGCCAAATCTCCGTCCAGCCGGACCTTTCCCTTAAAGTGGAGCCAGCTGTTCAGGGTTACATAGCCGTCCATCTCCACAAAGCCATCTCCCTGAATTCTCTGATAGGAGGTAAAACGGTATGGTCCGAAATCCACCGTCCGTTCATCCTCCGGAGCGGCAATGGTCAGTTCCCGGTCCAGAACTGCCAGCCTGCCGCCAATGCGCACATACAAATGATAAGTTCCGCAGGCCGGAGAACCTGGAATCGTAAGATGGTAAGTTCCTTCATCCCCGTACTCCGCCTCCAAGGTATAATTCCTGTCTCCTTTCAGCTCCACTGTAATTTCCTGATTTTCCCGAAAGCCGCTGCCCAGCAGGCAAACCTGCTGTGGATTGCTGCTTCGGAACAAAAAACGGGTATCCAGTCCTCTGACTGAAACTCCCTGGCCGAATACCAGCTGATCTTCGCCCTCTGTTTCCTGTCCCGCGCCGTTTAAATAATATCTGCGCTCGTCGTAGCGGTACTCCTCCTGGCGGTCCGAAATTCGCAGCGTCCGGCTGACCGAAAGAGTGTCCACCGCCTGATAGGTGATACGGTAAGAGCAGTCCTTTCTGGTCTCCAGATCCTGATAAAAGCTGGCCAGCGTTTCCGAAGAAGTTACATAAGCATAAGTTCCGCCGGCTGCCTTGGCAATAGATTCCAGATAATTCGCGTCTACTCCATCCCCCAGCCCCAGGCTGTAAACAAAGACTCCTTTTTCCTGCGCCGCCGCTGTTATATCTGCCAATACCTCTTCATAGGACTTGGGATCGCTGCTCTGACCGTCCGACAGCACCACAATATAATCCATACTGCTTTTGCTGTTGGATAAAAACTGTTCAAAGGACGTCATAATCCCCTGATACACATTGGTCCCGCCTCCGGAAGACATCTGGTCCGCAGCGTCGGCAATCTGCTGCCCATCTCTTGTGAATCCCACCAGAACAGAAGGCGTACTGTTAAATGTCACAACCGCCAGACTAATATCTCCGGAGGCAGAATTTGCCATTTCCCCAACCGCGGCCTTCAAGTCCTCTATAGGCTGACCTGCCATACTTCCGGACACATCACAGCAGAGAAGCATCCGGGCCGAATCGTACTGAATCTTTTCCAGCTGGTAATCAGTAATCTCCACGCCGCAGTCCTCGACTTTGATCTGATCCCGTATATCTTCGACGCTCTCCCCGGCGTCAAACTGGAACTCTGCCGTTACGGTTTCAAAACCGGAGGCATCCAGGTCCGTAATATTCACCGCCACCCGGTCTTTTACCGCCTGATCGGTTACATACTGCTGAAATTCTTCCTGGCGCTCGGGATCGGCAGATGGAATCTTCACATCCAGCTGATGATCCAGAGCGCTCCTGGCATACAAAGCCATATCTTTCAGAGACTCCGCATCCTCCTTTTCCCCAATCAGGGAAATCATCTGAAGCATGGGCGCCCCGTAATCCCCGTCGTCGCTGTCTCCGGCGGTGTCAAAAGCCTGCCCCATATACTCCCGGGCTTTTTCCTCATCGTCCCTGCTAAGTTCCAGCTTCGCCATCTGAAGATAAATCTTACTGCTGTCCCCTCCGTCCTCTTCCACGGCTCTTTGCAGCAGATCCTGCTCCAGCTGGTAAATGGGACCTCCCTCCTGATAACGGGCATACTCCTCCTTCAGAAGTTTTGCTTCCTGGGACAGACTGCCGGAGGACCCCCTGCGGATTTTTTCCAGCTGGCGGATCACCGCATCCAGCTCCTCTTCACTGCCGGTTCCATACTGGTCAGAGAAATCGCGTTCATCCACATAACCTTCCAGGTACAGTTCCATCCCGATCATCAGCTGGGAGCTGTCGGAATCTCGTGTAATATCCCTGGTAATCTGCTGGTAGTCCCGGTTTAAAATATCGGCTTTAATTTTTGCGTCCCGAAGAGATTTTAAGGAAAACAGCTCCCCTTCCTCCTGACGCAGATCCTCCAGACGTTCTTCCGCCTGGGCTAATTCTTCCTGACTGCAGGCCCCGGTATTCAAAAATTGGTCGTAGAGCTGGCTGACCTGCCTGGCGGCCTTAGCCCCCTCCTGATTTCCATTTTCTTCTAGATAGTTCAAAATCAGCTCCGCTCCCCGTTCGCTATCTTCCGGACTCCCCTGGACAGGAATATCCTGGTCAGGGTAAGCGGCAGCCAAAATCCAGTCCGTACGCTGACTTTGAGCGGCCTGAAGAACCCCCTCGTACTCCTCTCTTTCCTCTTCAGACAGGGCACCTTCTTCCTCTGCTTTGGCATAAAGCGCGGCGGCCGCCTTAAAATCTCCTCTCACACCGTAAACCCGAGCCCGGGCCAAGGCTGCCTGAGGCGTATACCCCTGCTCCTCTACCACCTCCCGAATGGTCTGAAAAGCTTCATCCGTCTCCCCGGCGGCAGCCAGGCCGTAGGCCAGCTGAAAAGCCGATTGGTAAGAAACTTCCTTTTCCTCTTCTTCCTTAGGAAGGGATATCTCCGTATTCTTCCAGTTTCCTGAAATCCTCTCCGTATTTTGTATCATCCACCCGCAGGAAATCCCTGCTCCACCAATCAGAAAAAGGGCGCAGAAAACACCTGCCCAGTGTTTTCTGGCCCATAGCAGATAGCCTGTCAGCAAAAGTACGGCCGGAAGAAATCCGGCTGCAATTTGAACATACAGATTCATTAATCCGTCCCCCCTGTTATCTGTCATTGTACCATAGGGGGTATGAATTGTAAATCTGATTCCTGCCGTTTCTCTGTCAATACCCAAAAACAGCTTCCAGGAAATGTTTTCTGGCGTCCTGCTGCTCCTTCAGCGCGAGAATCTTCTCTGTGCTGCGGGCCGGGATCCAGGCTTTGTTGGTATTGTAGTAAAAATTAATCTGCTTCCAGTATTTTTCCGGATAGAGAAAGAGTCCGTAAAGAACCTTTCTCTCCTCCTCCATTACGGGAAGATTTTTGCCGTACGCCTCCAGCACGGACCTGCCCAGTTTTACATCCCATCCATGCTTTTCCATGGCTTTTCGCATAAAGCGATACAAATCCGACATCTGAACTCCCAAATGCATGCGGTTGAAATCCACCGCAGCAGTATAATTTTTCCCCATCAGCAGATGATGCTGGTCCAAATCCCCGTGGCAGAGATAAAGAGGAACCGTTCCATTCCGGCCCCCTGCCATCAGCTCCTCCATCATTTCGGCCGCCTTTTTCGCCTGTTCAAAAAACTCCAGATAGCTTTCGATCACACACAGTTCAAACTCTGTCTTGCTCCGCTTGCCCCGGATATAATTTCTGGCCCTCAGGAGTTCTCTGTTGTGGCGTTTTAGTTCATCCTTCAGAGGCTCGGTAAGAATTGAGCCCAAATTCCATTCCTCCTGCAGCTTCACGGTCCTTAAACCTTTGTGGAGAAGAGCCAGCCTGGATGCAGCCAGGCACAGCTCCTCCGGATTCTTCAAGTCGCATTCCCGTTCCGGATACCACTCTTTCATCACATAGCGGGTGCCGTCTCCTGCAATGGACAAAAGGCTTCCCTCCTTGTTGTGAATATAATGGTCCACCTGGATTCCCGGCTCCAGACAAATGGTATTCAATACCTGATCCTCAAATTCCAGACGTTTCACCGTTCCCCGGTATTCCTTTAAAATCCTCCATCCCGTCTCCGTTTCGCAGATCCAGGCTCCCCTGCCTCTGCGCACAGAAACTGCTTCCGGCTCATACTGCTCCAGCGCTTCCATATACCTGTCGTTCAATTTCAACCCCTCCACACTCTGACTCGTCGAAACGGAAGTGCCGTTTCAGCTACTTCTAGGGTATGTGGTTTCCTGGCAGAATATGCCACGTCCGCTAAACTCGCCGAATCCCTGGCTAATGCCTCAGGTAAAATGGTTCGTCTGTCATAACCGCACAAAAAAGGAGGGAATTTTCGTCCCTCCCAAACACTACCAGCGCAGCCGGTGAAGCTGCCCGGTTAATTTCATATGGTCGAATTCATTCTGACGCAGAGCCTCATAGAGGACGATGGCAACGGAGTTGGAAAGATTCAGGGAGCGAATCTCTCCCCACATAGGAATCCGCAGGCATTCTTCCGGATGTTTTACCAGAATCTCCTCCGGAATTCCCGCGCTTTCCTTTCCGAACATAATGTAGCAGTCCGGCCCGTAGGAAACCTCCGTGTAGACCTTCTTTCCCTTGGTAGTGGCAAAATACATATTTCCCACTGCCTGTGGATTGCGCTGGAGGAAATCCTCGTAATCGCTATACACCGTTACATCCAGCTTATCCCAGTAATCCAGGCCGGCCCGCTTTAAGGCCTTCTCATTCAGCTTAAAACCCAGGGGCTCAATCAGGTGAAGGCGGCTTGCGGTAGCTGCGCAGGTGCGGCCGATATTTCCCGTGTTGGCCGGCATCTCCGGCTCTAAAAGCACAATATTAATCATCCCTTACGCCTTTCCGTCCAGACGGTCCACAAACCGTTTAATCCGTCCAAGGGCCTTTTTCAGGCTCTCCAGGGAGTATGCGTAGGAGATGCGCAGAAATCCCTCGCCGCAGTCGCCGAAGGCCGTTCCCGGAACCACCGCCACCTTCTCCTCCTTCAGCAGACGGGTGGCAAACTCATCGGAGCTCATGCCAAAACGTTTGATATTGGGGAAGGTGTAAAATGCGCCCTGAGGCTCAAAGCAGCTGATGTTCATCTCCTCAAAAGCATGGAGCAGGTAACGCCGCCTCTGATTGTAGGATTCCCGCATAGCCTCCACATCCTGGTCCCCGTTTTTCATAGCGTCCACCGCTGCGTACTGGCTGGTGGTAGGAGCGCACATAATGGCGTACTGATGAATTTTCAGCATCTGCTTTAAAATAATCTCCGGAGCCGCCGCGTATCCCAGACGCCATCCGGTCATGGCGTATGCCTTTGAAAAGCCGTTGATCAGGACTGTCCGCTCCTTCATGCCCGGCAGGGAAGCAATGGTCACATGACGGTCTGCATAGGTCAGCTCCGAGTAAATCTCATCGGACAGGACAAAGAGATCCTTCTCAATGACAATTTTGGCAATCTTTTCCAAATCCTCCCGTTCCATAATAGCTCCCGTGGGGTTGTTGGGGAAGGGCAGAATCAGGATTTTGGTCTTATCGGTGATCTTCTCCAGGAGCTTCTCCGGCGTCAGACGGAACCGGTCCTTCTCCTCCAGTTCAATAATCACCGGAACGCCGTCGGCCAGAACCGTACAGGGCAGATAGGAAACATAGCTGGGCTGGGGAATCAGCACCTCGTCCCCGGGATTCAGCATAGCTCTCAGGGCAATGTCGATGGCTTCGCTGCCTCCCACCGTTACCAGAATCTCGTGGTCCGGATCGTAGGACACATCGCAGCGCCGCTTCAGATAATAACTGATTTCATCTTTCAAAGGCTTTAATCCGGCGTTGGACGTATAGAAAGTGCGGCCTTTTTCCAGGGAGTAAATTCCCTCCTCCCGCACATGCCAGGGAGTATCAAAGTCCGGCTCGCCCACGCCCAGGGAGATAGCCCCCTCCATCTCGTTGACAATATCGAAGAACTTGCGGATGCCGGAAGGGGGAATCTGTACAATTTTATCAGATAATGGATTTCTCATGGGGTAATCAACATCCTTTCATCCTGCACCGGATCCGAAATAATGGTGCCGTGGTCTTTGTATTTCTTTAAGACAAAATGGGTAGCTGTGCTTAAAACCGCCTCCATGGGCGCCAGTTTCTCGGATACGAACTGAGCCACCTGGCGCATGGTCTTTCCCTCAATGAATACCGTAAAATCGAAGGAACCGCTCATCAGATAGACGGCGTTCACCTCGCTGTACTGATAAATTCGTTCCGCGATCTTGTCAAATCCCATACCTCTCTGAGGGGTCACCTTTACCTCGATTAAGGCTACCACCTTTTCTTCGCTGGTGTTGTCCCAGTTAATCAGCGTATGATATCCGCAGATAATATGCTCCTTCTCCATATCCGCAATCTCATTTGCCACTGCCGGCTCGCTCTCGCCTAAAAGAACGGCCAAATCCTTTAAATCAATCCGGCTGTTCTTCTCAATTACCGCAAGAATCCGTTCTCTCATAATATTTTCCATGTTTTACTTACTCTCTCCTTTTTATAACGTTTTCGCAGCGATTCCACCCGGTATCGCTACAGCTTTTTAATCTCGTCCGGCTGGGGCCTCTCCAAAAAACCGGCCTCTTCTCCTCCGTGAAACATCCTTCTGGAAATCCCCTCCGTCACCCGGCCAATGACCGCCGCCGGAATCCCCATCTGCTCCAGAGCCCTTACCGCCCGTCCTCCATTGTCCGCCGCCGCCACAAAGGCGTCTGAAGTCAGCAGGCGGTATGGATTTAAATGGAACAGCTCGCATACCTCCACCGTAATCTGTCTAAGGGGGATTTTCTTTAAGTCAAATTCAATTCCGATATCCATTTTCCCGGAAAAATTCCAGAGGGCAGCTAATACGCCGCCCTCTCCAACCGCTTCCCACGCGCTTATTTCTCTTTCCAGAACCGGCCGGGCCGCTCCGCCGCAAACCACCTGGCCGAAGGCCTTCTCTTCTTCCTCCTGACCGGACAGCTGCTCTTCCAGGAATACGGGCGAAAAGCGCCGATCCAATTTCTCCTTATGAAGGCAGGCAATTTCCCTGGTTCCCGCTAAGCCGGCCAGTCCCGCCATAATCAGGTCCTGGCCGGGACGGGCCATGAAATTGCTCTCCTCCTGTTTCTCCTGCCTCATCCCAGAGCCTCCCGGCTTCCAAACTCTGCTGCCTGCGCTACCGGGACCACAGCAGCCCCCTCGGAAGCCGCTGTTTCTGCCGGCGCCGCCGCAGACTGGGGATCCGGCTCTGGTGCCGGAGCGGGAGCTTCTGTCTGAGCCGCTGGAGCCGTCTCGGCGGGAGCTTCCGTCTGGGCCGGCGCCGTCACGCCGGGACCTCCGTTAACCCCCTCGATTACCTGAGGCTCTGTAGGCTGTACTGCGTCTGTGGGAGCCGGGGCAGTTTCCACCGGAGCCGCCACCGGGGTAGGACCTACCCGGTAGATGGCTTTGGAAGCGTTGTAGCTGTCCGTGTGCAGCAGAGTCCGCTCCGTTTCCACGCCGTCCACCGTTACCACCTTCCACAGCCGGGACCGAAGTCCCGTATGGGAAGACTGAACACGCACTCTGGCGCCTGGCGCCAGGCTGTTGTCCACAATCAGCTGAGGCTCCCCGGGACTCGTGGTCCCCAACGTCTCGGAAACGTATTCCACCGTCCGGTTGGCCGGTCTGGTTTCCTTCCCGTAAATAGTAAAGGTCAGCTTTTTATTTTCCGTATAGCCTTCCACGTAGATAGGCGTGCTGTAATTGTTGGTTATCTTGATATCCTTGTAGGTACCCGCAATCGCCGCATCCATGGATGGCTTTACATAGGTGACAATCATGGAGTGGTTCTGCCTCTGGGTAATCTCCAGTTCCGCCTGAAGGGCTGTGTTGTACAGGGTAGTGGCAATCTGGCATACGCCGCCGCCAATGCTGTCCACCACCTGACCGTTCTCATAGGCCGCTGCTGACTTGTAGCCGTTTTCTCTCGTAAAAGGCTGCAGGCACTCGTAGCCGGATAAGGTTTGACCGGGCATCACGACTCTCCCGTTAATCTTAGCAGCTCCCACCGCCAGATTGGTGGACCTGGCGGAACCGCTGCTGGAAAAATCCGTTGTAAATGTACCTAATACATCCTGAATGGTTTCCAAATCCTCTGTCTTTACCGCAGGCTCCTGAACGGCTACCACCGCTGTAATTTTCAGAGGCTCCTCCAGATTTTCCGCTGTCATCGCCTGATTCATGGCTTCTTCCGTGGCCCCGATGTCCACAATCCGCCCAGTCACCGACGGCGTTACCTGAAAAGCCCCGTTCTCCCGGATAATCGAGGCGTCCTGGGGCGCAACTGTCAAATCCCGGCAGCGGTCATTGACAAAAGCCGTCACCAGCTGGTCCTCCACCTGGGTCTGAACGTCCACCTCCACAGGAGCCTGCTTTACATCTGCCTGGGCCATATACTGCTGCACCAGGCTTCCGTACTGGAACCGGTCTGACACAACCTGCACCGCATCCGTGTTGGCCCAGTGAAATCCAAGCTCCCCGGCTGTAGTCTCAATCTCAGTTCCGTCTACATCCAATATAATAGTCTGTCCGGCCAATCCGTCCACATACTCCTGGACTTTTGCCCGGGCCTCTTCTTCGGTCATGCCGCCCAAGCTCTGGTTCCCCACATACACGCCTTCCGGCAGTGTCTGGGCCCAGGAAATCATGGGCGGCATTGCCGCAAGCAGCACCATACCAAAGGCCGCTGCGGCTATTTCCTTTATCCACACGACTTTTTTCATAAACTACTCCTCTCGCCCGGTCAATACATAACCGCGCTCAAGACAATGGGAATCACCATCGCCAGTACCAGAATTACCACAATCACCGTTGAGATGATCTTACGGATTTTCGGGTCTTTCATTCTGCATTCACCTTCTTTGTCATTCTTCCGTACTGTGATATGATCTGATCGATCATCCTGGAAGCCTCGCTGCGGCTTAAGGAATCAATCTGCACAGTTACGTTTATTCTATGATATTTTGATAAATCGCGCAAGTAGTCTTTTTGCCTTTTTGTGGCAGGCTGCTCCCGTTTTACACGAATTTCCAACGGCCTGGGGGCAAACAGCTCCGGCCGCTCCATTCCGTACTGTCCCAGGAGCTTCTGGTAAAGGAGATGAGCGCTGACGGCGTCCGCCTGGGCCCGGTGGGCCTCCGTCTGGGAAATGCCGTACCAAGCGCAGGCCGCGCCGAGGTTTTTGGACTCTCCCGCCGGCATAAAGGACCGGCACAGCCCCAGGGTGTCAAGGACATTGGCCGGAAGCTTCAGCCCGGCGTTAACCGCCGCCTGCTGGAGAAAACTGTAATCAAAGGAAATGTTGTGGCCCAGGAGCGGGAGTTCTCCGCAGAATTTCACCAGCTCTCCGATGACAGCCTCCACCTCAGGTGCCTCCCGGACCAGATCGTCGGTAATCCCGGTCAGCCGTGTAATCTCCGGCGCAATGGGGCGGCAGGGCTGGATTAAGGTCACAAACCGATCCTGAATCTGTCCCTCCGCCACATAAAGGGCGGCGATTTCCAAAATTTTGTCCCGCTTGGGCGCAAGCCCCGTTGTTTCAACATCAATGGCAATATAGGAATTGGCTGCCGTCATGGTATTTCTTCCTTCTTTCTATGTATTATGATACAAGTTCCGAAAAATCATGCTTCCGTACCGCTGTACTCAGGGCAGAACTGTCTTAGAAAGCATTCTTCACATTTGGGCTTTCTGGCGGTGCAGATGGTCCTTCCCAGGGTAATGATGTGGATATTCCAGAGAATCCAGTGGTCCCTGGGAAGAACTTCCATCAGCTCATATTCGATTTTCTCCGGGTCCTCTGAGACGGCAAGCCCCAGCTTCCGGGAGATTCGTTTCACATGGGTATCCACTACGATGCTTGGAATATGGTAAATATTTCCGCGGATAACATTGGCCGTCTTTCTCCCCACTCCCGCAAGGCCGATCAAATCCTTGATGTCGGAGGGCACCTGGCCGCCGTATTCTTTTAGCAGCGCTTTGCAGCAGGCAATGATATTTTTTGCCTTTGTATGGTAAAATCCGGTAGAATGAATATCCTGCTCCAGTTCTTTTAAGTCCGCGGCCGCAAACTTTTCCAGGCTGCCGTACTTTTTAAATAAATCTGCCGTTACCAGATTCACCCGGGCGTCAGTACACTGGGCGCTTAAAATCACCGCAATCAGCAGCTGCCAGGGCGTTTCATAATTGAGATAACAGCGGTAGTCCGTGCCGTACTCCCGGTCCAAGGCGTCAAGGATGCTCTGGACCCGGAGGGTCCGGCGGGATTTTGATTCTTTTGTTCTCATCTTTTTTCCTCTTTTTAATCGCAATTCAGGATGGCGCATGGATTTGAATTTCCCAGCACACTGCATTATAGCTTAAAGGGTCCCGCCGGCGGTAGTCAAACAGGAGAAGGCATCCGTCCCTCATCTCCTCCAGATGGAACAGGCGGGCCCTCTGCCCGGAATCCATCTGCCGGTATTCCATAAGTACCGGCGGATTCTCCTCCCTGCCGTTCAGAAGCCTGACCGCCTGCTGGCGGGCGTAAGAGGGGGCTCTTGCAAAAGAGGGACGGCTTTTGGCATTTTCCCGCAGGTAAAGATCCGTCATCAGGGCGTCCCGGTACTCTTCCATCGTCTCCGCCCCCAAACCCAGGCCGGAAATAAAGTTCCACAGAATCTCAAACCTGGCCATGCGGCTGTGGCTGAGCCGGTCCAGGCCTTCCCGTTCGTAATACCTGGCCAGGGCCTCAAACATCTCATAAGGGGAGGCAAACTCCCGCTCCAGCAGGCTCATCGCCGTCACGAACTGGCGGCTGTTGTAGTGGATCTCCACCATCTCTTCCACCCCTTTTAAGGCCAGCACTTCTTTGTAGGACAGCCATTGGGTAAACAGCACCTCGTAGGGCGGATTGGGGGAACTGACAATCCCGTATCCGTTCGCCATCGCTTCCATGGGGGAGCCGTTCAGCACCTTCAAAAAGCCCAGCTGCAGCTGCTCCGGCCTCATGGCGTATACCTGGTTAAAGGAATTTTGGAAACTGGCGAAATCTTCAAAGGGCAGCCCCGCAATCAGGTCCAGATGCTGATGGATGTTTTTTCCTTCATTAATCCGCGCCGTAGTACATCCAATTTTCCCCAAATCCGTTGGACGGTGGATGGCCTTTAAGGTTTCCGGGTTGGTGCTCTGAACCCCGATTTCCAGCTGTACCAGCCCGGGCCGCATCTGTCCCAAAAGTTCCAGCTCCTCCTCATCCAGCAAATCCGCCGCGATTTCAAAGTGAAAGTTGGTGATTCCCCGGTCCTTCTCCAAAATATGGTTCCAGATTGCCATGGCGTGGCTCTTTTTGCAGTTAAAGGTCCGGTCAATGAATTTTACCTGAGGGACCTTCTGCTCCAGAAAATAATCCAGTTCTTCCAGGACCTTTGAGAGGGAGCGGAACCGCAGCCCCTTTTCCACGGAGGACAGGCAGTAGGCGCAGGAAAAGGGGCAGCCCCGGCTGCTCTCGTAATAGACAATCCGGTGCTCCATCTGTTCCGGCGGGATATCTTTATAATAGAAGGGAATCCGGTCCAAAGCCAGGGGCTCCCGGTCCGGCGTCTCGATGATCTCCCCATCCTCTCCCCGGAAGCTGATGCCGTCGATGGCGGAAAGCTGAAGGTCGGAGGGCGCCATTTTTGTCTCCTCATACAGCTGCGCAAGGGAGGCGAAGGTCTCCTCCCCCTCCCCTCTCATGATACCTTTTACCTGGGGCATCGTCCGGAGAATCTCCCCGCAGTCAAAAGAAACCTCCGGCCCTCCCAGCCAGATGGGAACTCCCGGCAGAATGCGGACCAGATCCGGAATCAGGCTCCGGATGAGGGAAATGTTCCAGATATAGCAGGAGAAGCCCACAAACTGAGGACTTCTCCTGAACAGGTCGCTCCGTATATCCTCCAGCCGGTGGTTGATGGTATACTCCGCAACCTGAATCTCTTCTTTTTTGCAGCGCCCGGTTTCGATGGCATAGGCCCGCAGACTGTACACCGCGGGATTGGAATGGATGTATTTGGCATTCACCGCCCCAAGGAGAATCTTCACGGCCTACACCTCAATCTTCAGCACCCGCCCCGTGGGCTGGTACTGGTAGTAGCGGACCCCCGCCGCATTCAGCATCCGCTTGGAAGCTTTCACTCCGGGGGTGTCGGCATACTTGTCCTGGCCGTAGACAATGGTCTTGATGCCTGCCTGGATAATGGCCTTGGCGCATTCGTTGCAGGGGAACAGGGTCACATACAGCTTGCTCCCCTCCAGGCTCCCCCCTCTGTAGTTTAAAATCGCGTTCAGCTCGCTGTGAGTGGAGTAAAAATATTTCGCGTTGTAGGGGTCGTCGTCCTGGTGTTCCTTTCCCCAGGGGAATTCATCGTCGGAACAGCCCTTGGGAAAACCGTTGTAGCCCATGGACAGGATTTTGTTGTCCGGGCTGACAATGCAGGCCCCCACCTGGGTGCTGGGGTCCTTGGAGCGCCTGGCGGCCAGCAGGGCCACCCCCATAAAATATTCATCCCATGTGATATAGTCGGTGCGTTTCTCTGACATGTGGTATCCCTCCCAAACAATGCCCCGGCAGCAAGCTTCCTGACGCCGGGCACTTTCAATGACTCGTAACCGTTCAGGACGGCTACAATTGCTCATAGTATACCACATACCGGTGGTTTTGGACAGAGGGTTTCTGTCTCAATTCACCTTCCATTCGGATTGCGGCTGTCCTGGTCCAGTCATTTCCAGTAACCTTTGCGATCGGAACCGATGCGCTGGATTAGTCCTGCTTCCTTCAGTTTTTTAGACGAGCTGCCACCGTTTTCCCGCTAATCCTTAATCGTGCTGCCAGCTGCGGCATTGTGTAGCCAGGGTCCTCTGCCAGCAATGTCAAAAGTTCCTGTTCTTTATCAGTCACCTTTTCAGTCACCCTAACAATCCGTTCCTCCGGTGCGGTAAATTTTATTTTTTCAATCCCCCGGCCCCAGCTCTCAATAAATCCTGCCAGATAAAACACATGGGCAATATTGGGATTATAGGGGCTGGATGCATGTTTGCCCATCAGATTTTCCAACGTCCAGCTTTCCGGCAGGCAGCCGCAGTTGGCGATATAAAGTTTATCCTCATATACACTAATCTGGATGGGTACGCCGGATTGGTCAGATAAGGGCCATTCATCAAATGCAGCTTCTCCATCAGCATCATCCGGAGAAAAGGCGGGAAGCGGAAGATTATCCCACACAGCACCGCTCTTACGCATGAGAAAGGCTTCCAGTGCGGGGCCGGTCAGGATTTGCCTGCTACTTCCGCTGCGGTAATAATAGATTCCTTTACAGGAAATGCCAATGGGGTACGGCGGTACATCAATCTCGATATATTCCTTTCCGCTCTCGTTCATAAGATTGACGCCTACAATAATACCCATCGCATCCCGAACCTTGTTAGGGATATCTTCCAACAGTTTGCGGGCATTTGGCACCCCTATGACCTTTCCACTGTCATCACAGCCAATATAGATTTTTCCGCCTTGTGCGTTGGCATAGCCGCAAATCCACTCCAGGTACTCGTCCTTCCATCTTCTTTTCCATTCTGTATTTTGACTCTCAGGCATTTTCGTCACCTCCCCGTGTCATCTCTATGTTACTATATGCCCCACCGTTTTGGCTGCCGTCAAGGACGGCTCATTCCGGCTGCATCCTCTTTTAGAAAAGTTAGAAAATACCTACATTCTTCATCATTCCGCCCGCTTCACATCCCTCGTCACGATTACATCCGCTTCCTGTCCAAGAAGCTGATGGATTACCACTGTTCCCGCCTGGACGGGCGCTTTCAGATGGACCTTCTTGATTTCCTCCATGGCCTTAAAAATCATTCCCTTGGGGATGGGACTGGTCAGGCGCACGCTGGCTAAGGGCAGTTCGCCGCCCTCCACCAGCACGGAGGTGGCAATATTTCTCCTGGGGTCCGTCAGTTCCTGCCGGACATACTCCTCGCCCCTGGGACAGGCAGCCCCTGTAATGGAGCAAACCGCCGGACTTTTGCCCTGCTCCTTTCCCAAAGGCTCTCCCTCTTTCCGGATATCCTCCTCCAGCTGGACCTGAATCTCACAGCCGTTGGGACAGATAATACAGGTAAATTCTCTCATCATTCTGCCTTCACCTCCAAATCTCCTTCCTGTTCCAGCTTCCCGGCCTTAAGGGAAAGCTGAATCATCTCCGCCGGAATTGCCTTCTTCATCTTTCGTTCCGCCACCGGACGGCCATTCTGGTACACCACAATCCGGCAGTCCTTCATGGGCCGGTTTACCCGAAGGGAAAGGGCGACGTCCTGCCGGCCGTCAATTTTCTGAGGGATCACATGGCCGACTCCATCGCCAATTTGAATGGAAAGACCGCATTCCGGAAGAGAGCCTTCCTTTACATAGCGGGCGGCTCCCTCTGCCAGCCCTTCCGCCTCCAGGGATACGAAATCCACCAGGTCATGAACATGGAGCACATTTCCCGCGGCGAAAATCCCGGGAACCTCCGTCTGGAAATACTGGTCTACCACCGCTCCCCTGGTGTGGGAATCCAGCTTCACCCCGGCGTCAATGGACAGTTCATTTTCCGGAATCAATCCCACGGACAAAATCAGGGTGTCGCAGAGATATTCCTTCTCTGTTCCGGGAATGGGCTTTAAATGCTCGTCCACCTGGGATACGGTAACGGAAGTCAGCCTGGAATTTCCATGGATTTCCGTCACCGTATGGCTTAAATACAATGGAATGCCATAGTCATTTAAGCACTGCTCAATGTTTCTGGGGAGACCGCTGGGATAAGGCTGAATCTCGAAAACCGCCTGGACACGGGCTCCCTCCAGGGTCAGGCGCCGTGCCATAATCATGCCGATATCCCCGGAGCCCAGGATTACTACTTCCCTGGCCGGCATCCGGTTATAAAGGTTCATATAGGCCTGGGCCACACCGGCGGTGAATACTCCGGCAGGCCGCTCTCCCGGTATCCCCAGAGCTCCTCTGGTCCTCTCCCGGCAGCCCATGGTGAGGATAACGCACTTTGCCTGCCACTGCTCCAGTCCATCCTTCGAGGCGGCCGTCACCACCTTATCCTCCGAAACCTCCAGCACCGTGGTGTCCGTCACATAGGGAATCTGAAGCATTTCCACCTGACGGATAAACCGGGCCGCATATTCCGGCCCGCTCAAAGTAGTCTTAAACCGGGTCAGGCCAAATCCGTCGTGGATGCACTGGCGCAGAATTCCTCCCAGCTGTTTCTCCCGCTCCACAATCAAAATATCCCGGATTCCCAGCTCGTACAGCTTCACCGCCGCTGCCAGGCCGGCAGGACCTCCTCCTACGATGATAACGTCTTTCTTCTCCATTCTTGCGCTCATCCCTGCACCTCCTGGCAAATATCTTCTGCCTCCCGGACTTTTCCAAACAGAACCTGGGAGCCAGTTCTGGCGTACCGCACCTGAGTCTCCTTTTTTCCAAGTTCCTCCTCAATCATATGTTCCATGCGCATCTGGCAGTAGCCGCCCTGGCATCTGCCCATCATGGCCCTGGTCCGGTACTTGATTCCCACCATGGTATCCACACCCAGAGGATTGTGGATGGCCTGGAGCAGTTCCGCCTTGGTCACTTTCTCGCAGCGGCAGATGACCTCGCCGTAATCGGGATTTTCCTGAATCATACGCGCCTGCTCCTCTTTGGTCTGCTCCGCAAATCGGACAATGCCGTTCCGGATGGGGTTAAAACCGGGATTAGGCTTTAACTCCTCCCTCTCTTTCATAAGGCCGATGGCATAGCGGGCAATGGGGACTGCCGCCGTCAGTCCCGGGGACTCGATTCCCACCAGATTGATGGCCCGGGGAGCTAAATCGTCCCGAATTTCAATCTTGAAGTCCTGGATGACGCCCTCATCGTCCACCCATTTCGGCAAAATGCCGGAATAGTTGCGGATATAATCCCCTTTATGGATGCAGGGCCACAGCTTCGAGGCGCTTTCTGCCAGGTAATCCATATTCCGCTGAGGAACTCCATAATAGGCAAAATCCGTCACCGTCTCCGCGTTGGGTCCGATGATGACGTTCCCATCAGTGGTATTGGTCACATGGATTCCCATGTAGGTATTGCTGGGCACCGGGTAAACTGGCATGGGAAGAAGTGGACCGGTGCGCTTGTCCAGGATTATGTAGTCGCCCTTGGAGCCAATGACCTTGTATCCCTTGATTCCCAGCATGTCGGAGATTGTTCCGCAGCCAAGGCCTGCACTGTTGACCACCCATCTGGTGTAAAACGTGCCTTTGGACGTTTCAATGGCGTAGGTTCCGTCACGCCCCCGTTCAATCCCCGTCACCTCATGGTCGAAATAGTAGTCCACTCCGTTGTCGTGGGCATTTTCCGCCAGGGCAATGGTATAGTTAAAGGGGCCTACAATGCCGCTGTTGGGGGAAAACATGGCAAATTCGCCCACCACCGCAGGGACCAGACGGTGAAGCTCTTCCTTGTCAATAATCACAAGTCCCTCTGAACCATTGTCCTCCCCCTGTTTCAAGGTTCTCTTTAGGGTTTCCATATCCTCCGGCGTATTTCCCACCAGCACCTTGCCGCAGCGGATAAACCGGAACCCCAGCTCCTCCGAAAGCTGATCCATCATCCGGTTTCCCTCCACGCAGAGCCTGGCCTTCAGGCTCCCCCGGTCATAGGCAAAGCCGCCGTGAACTACTCCGGAATTACGCCCGCTGGTTTCGTAACAGACATCCAGATTTTTTTCCAGAACGCCGATTTTCAGCTGATACCTGGACATTTCCCTGGCAACGGCGCTTCCCACCACGCCGCCGCCGATGATTAGTACATCGTATTGCTGTTCCATTTTTCTCCTCCTGATTTGGGGTTTCGTTTTGTTCTTATGCGCCTGCAATTCATCCTATGAATATAATTTGTTTTTACCATATTCGATGGAATATGTCAAGAAAAATGGGATGAATCCCGAAAGATTCATCCCATCTAAATGTACGTCGGCTATGTCGTCTAACAATAAGAAAGCTAGGGCTGAAGTAAAATGACTATAAAATCTTAAAACCGACAGTTCATTACCTCAGCTGCCGGTTCTTTTCATAGAGAATTCGCTATTTACAATTTTCTTGCTGCCCGAAGCATGCGAAACAGTCTGCGGGCGGCGCTTAAATACAGTTCATCCGCCCGTCCCAAGGCTTCTTCTAAAGGCATTACCCCGTTTACTGTAGTGATTATAGATTCAATACCATGGTCAAAGATCTGCTCTGCCCCTTTTCCCATATTTCCCACAATGGCAACTGCCGGGACTTGATGGTTCATACAGTGGGTTCCCACCCCCTGCATAACCTTTCCGAAAACGGACTGCCAGTCCGCACTTCCTTCCCCGGTTACTACCAGAGAAACGCCTTCCAACTTTTTATCAAATTCAATCAGATCCAGAACTGTCTCAATGCCAGATTTCAATTGTGCATTTAAAAAGGCCATAAGGGCGGCTCCTAGGCCACCAGCCGCTCCAGCTCCAGGCGTTTGGTCCATATCCACTCCAAACTGAGCGGCAAGCAGATCCCTGTAATTACGCATTCCCGCTTCCAGTTCGTCCAAAATCTCTGGCGTTCCTCCTTTTTGCTTTCCAAAAGTATAGGTAGAACCATTTTCACCGCACAAAGGATTCGTTACATCGCACATTACGGTAAATTGTGTTTCCTTAATCCGGGGATCCAGGCCGGAACAGTCAATCGTCCTTATTTTTATCAAATCCTCCCCACAGCCAGCAAGCTCCTCTCCCTGTGCATCCAGGAAATGCACTCCTAAAGCCCGCATACAGCCGATTCCGCCATCGTTGGTAGCAGAACCGCCTATGGCGATAGAAATATCTCTAAATCCTTTCTCCAAGGCATCACTTATCATTTCTCCTACACCATAAGAAGTGGTTTTCCTGGGATCTCTCTGCTCCTTGGGAACCAGGGGCAGACCGGAGGCAGCGGCCATTTCCATAATCACTTTGCAGCCGCCCAGCTCACCGTAATACGCTTCTTCCCGCTCCCACAAGGGACCGTGAACCCTAACTGAAATTTCCTTTCCGTTGGTGGCAGCAAGTACCGCTTTGGTCGTCCCTTCTCCGCCGTCCGCCACCTCTACGCCGGAACACTGACAGCCCGGAAAAATCTCCTCTGCCGCCTGAGTCAGAAGCTCTGCCGTTCTCCCGGAAGACAACGTCCCTTTAAATGAATCTGAAGCAAATAAAAACTTCATTATTAACCCTCTTCTTTCTTTGTTTAAAGAATAATAAAGGACAGGATATAAATTACGATAACTGATACAACACCTACTACCAGCGTCATGCCTGTTTGAGCTTTGTATGCCTGTTTCGTATCCAAATTGGAAAACTCGCTGACAATCCAGAAATAGGCATCGTTTGCGTGGGATACTACCATAGAGCCGGCAGCGATAGCCAGAACCACCAGGATACGTCCCATCTCAGAATCCAGTCCCAGGGATGTAAGCATAGGCAGGGTAATCGTAGCAGCCAGTACCTGTACCACAGTGGTAGCGCCCATAACGGTCTTAAAGAAAGCAGCAATCAGGAAAGGAAGGATAACTCCCAGAGCCGGGCTCATAGTAAGTCCGCTGATCTTATCGGCCAACGGCAGGGCCTGAAGGACTGCTCCAAAGGAGCCGCCAGCGCCAATGATAGCCAGCATTCCTACAGAACCGCCGATCCCTTCATTGATGTATCCGCTGATTTTCTTTCTGTCTTCTCCCGTAACCAAAGTCATGGAAACGAACATGCCAATAATCAAGGCAATACTGGGATTTCCAATTAAGTCACAGATCCATTTTACAGTGCCCGTACCGAAAGGTGCAGCTTCCAAATCCGCCACTGTCTTCAAGGCAACTAATAGGATAATCAAAATAATAGGTGAGAATGAATGGAAACGTCCCGGAAGCTTTCCATAAGTCTTAATAATATCCTCTTCGCTTAACTCATCTTTCAACTCAACGCGGAGCTTAGAAGAAACCTTTTCTCCGTAAATTACACCGGCAATGGTTCCGGGAATCGAAACCAGGAGTCCCAAGCCTAACAGCAGGCCAAAGTTGGCTCCCAGGGAATTGGCCACCGCCAGGGTTCCCGGATGAAGAGGAGTAAAACAGTGGGTAGTAAACAAGCCCGCGCTCATAGCGCTGGCGATTACAGCCATAGAAACCCTGGATTTAATAGAAATTGCTTTCGCTACGGGAGCAAGAACTACATATCCAGAATTGCAAAACAAGGGAACACCTGTAATATATCCAGCAATGGCCATCGCCGTAGCAGCATGTTTTTCCCCTACCACACTCAGGATTGTATTGGCAATTACCAACGCAGCTCCTGATTTCTGAAGCATGGTACCAATAATTCCACCTACCAGCACGATGATGCCAACGCTTCCTAAAATATTGCCAAATCCTGATTCCACCATGGAAACCGTATCGCTGGGACTAAATCCTGCTGCAAGGCCAAGTATAATGGAAACCAACAGCAAAGCAAGAAATGCATGGGTTTTTAGCTTGGTAATAGCGAGTATCATTGCAGCCACAGCAATTAATATGATAATGAGCATATAAGTTGTTGACATACTTCAATTCCCCTTTCATCTAAAATTTAGGCTTTCTCATTCTGTTCATTCTCAGTCCTATGTCTGTCTACAGCCTTTAACAGCAAACGAAGCATAATCATCCGTCTGACTGAATTCAGCCCAGCGATGTCCAGAATATCATAAATTTTATTCAACCTGTAGGTCAGGGTATTTTTGTGGATCAGCAGTTTTTCTGCTGCCGCCCGCAAGTTCTCTGATGACTGGCAGTAAGCTTCTATGGTATTGATATATTCCTGAAAAGAGTTTGGCTCCAGTCCCTGGCACAGCTTGATGTACATTTCATCTCCGAATTCCTGAATCAGGGTATTTTGGCAGACATACTGGAAACAATAATCCATCATCCCCTCTGCCGAGTCCATATAGCAAATCCCACTGTCAGTACCTTCCGCCATCATAAAAATTCCCTGATAAGCCATGGGCATTCGCTTTAAATCCTGGTATATCCTGCTGACCGCGATAACCGGTGTAACGCCGAATTCCCTTTCGGTTATCTTCAAAAGATTCTGGGCAAAATTGGTCAGATTTCTAGAAGTTGTCTGGCTTTTTATCACTACCAGACGATCATCCACAATTCCAAACAAAGCTTTCTTAGAATCCATAAATTCCATCTCCCGGATCTGGTGAAGCAGGTTTCTCATATTCACGTTCCAGGAAACGTGATCCTCATGGGAGCTGACCTTCATAATTACGCAGGCATATGGAGACTTTCCCTCCCAGCCCACCATATCTCTCATATGTTCAAAAGACTGCTGGCCCTTTATCTCACCATAAATCAGGAATTTCAGCAATTCTGTACGCATCTCATCCTCAATTTCCTGTTTATTAAAATAGGTGAGCTGCCGCACATACATTTCCGTATAGACTTTCAACAGATTGGCGATGTCCCGGCTTTCATCTGGATTTCCAAATACACCTACAACCCCCACCGCCTCATTTTTCACAATGATGGGCATATTAATCCCTTCTTTTGCCCCCGGATATCGGGACACCTCTTCCGGATAGATGCATACTTCCCGCCCTGTGGCCATTACCTCAACTGCTCCTTGGTGAATGGTACCAATGCGGTGTTTCTCTGTAGAAGCGATAATATACCCTTCTCTATTCATAATATTTACAATTCTTCCGCCCAAAAGAAAGGATGTGGTCTCTACTAACTTTTGGGCGAATTTTCCAAATTGAATACTAACTGCCATTAGTCGATCGCAAAGCAGTCGCCTGTGCCCAAGTGACAGCTCTTAACGTTGGTATCGGACTTGACTTCGCACTCTGCTTTCTCACCGGAGCAATGGGAGAACCCGATAATATGAACTCCCATTTCTTTCATAGCCTTAACGGTTTTATCAATTCTGGCCCCATCCGCCTCCACTAAATGGGTTCCACCTAATACCGCGTAGATCGGGCGTTTCAGAGTATTGTAAATATGAGTTACCATATTTAAAATTCCAGGATGGGCACATCCGGAAATCACTACAATTCCTTTACTGGTATCAACCGCCAGACAGACCTCGTCGCTGAAATCATCTTTCTTGGCATTCGGCAGACTCCCTCTCACAAAACGTTCCGGAATAGTCTCAAAATCAAAAATTCTCGGAAAATCAGCAAAAAGCCAGCAGTCCTTTGACAACTGAACCGTACCCCGGCACACCTTATGTACCACCTTGTTTTCAGCCAGGAATGCCTCATCAAAGCCAGCGCCCAGATAGGTATCTTTCACACCATCAAATGCATATTTTGGCTCAAAGAAATCCGGTCCTGTATACAAAATTCCTTTTACATTAGCACGCACAAAGTCCGGGAATCCTCCGCTGTGATCATAGTGGGAATGGCTGAGAATCACATAGTCCGCTGTCTCGATGGGGGTATCCATGAGTTTAGCGTTACTCACGGCAGTGCCGTCCGGCCCACAGTCAAATATAAATTTCAGGGTCTCTGTACGGATAAAATAAGACAGACCATGTTTCACAATTAATGTTTTGTGCTCCGTTCCAACATCATCTAATAATGTTCTAATTTCTAACATTTTAACTCCTCCTTTTATGCATTGTTTATATTTCTTCATTCAGAGTATACAGCTTTTTGTACAATATGTCATTGTGCCGTTGAACAAAAATGTCTTGTCATTTATTTTCATTTTTTGTCTCTTACACAAAAGCCAGCACCGGCTTTTCGCCCACACGAGCTCTATATATACCTTTCATTTTTCATTTGCTGTCCCATCTTTTCTATTTCTTTTTCAATCACTCACGGAACCATTCCCAAACAGAATTGTACAAACCATTATTCTATCATATACTGAAAGGAGAGCAGGCAGATATACTGCGGGAGCTCCTGGAAAAACACAGAGCAGAGGTGAAACATGTGATTTTGACAGAGTATGATGAGGAATTGCACTCAAAAACATTATATGAAGAGGGCCTCTCCATCGGCGTACAAGCCTTCCGGCAATCCCTTCTCCAATACATTGGCCGGAAATGGCCGATTACAGAGGAACTAAAGGAAAAAATCGAGGCCGAAAACAGTCTTGAAACTTTGCAGCATTGGATGACTCTCGCCTGGGACTGCAATTCCATCGAAGAGCTTTCAAGGCAAATTTTGCCCCCCGATACTCTGCCATCTTAGTAAACCTCAAAACCGGCGGCATGCAGTCCACTCTTCTGACTGCACGCCGCCGGTTTCTTGAATTATATAATTGGAAAAATGGATGAAAGCAAATTTATCTCTCCGGGTTTACATCGTCCGCAATCCGAACCACTACCTTCATATAGTCTCCCGGATTCTTCTCAATATCTATGATGGTCTCCGGTGCTTCCTCGATGGATACCACCTTAGTCAGGATCTTGTTCATATCCACCTTCTTGGTGTAGATCAGATCCAGGGCCTCCTCAAACTCTCCCGCGCTGGTTCTGGCTCCGCGGATGTCGATCTCCTTCTTGGTGATCACATCGGTGGGGATGGAGGTCTCCTTCTTGGGCCAGCCTGTGAAGGTAATACGGCCTGCGTTGGATACATAGTCTAGGGTGCTGCGGATCGCCGCATTGGCTCCGGAGCACTCCATCACCTGCTGGGCCATCTGCCCTCCGGTGATCTCCGCAATCTTCGCAGCCGCATCCTCCTTGCCAGAGTTGATCACATGCTCAATTCCAAGAGACTTGGCAAAATCCAGACGCTCCTGCACCAGGTCCAGAAGAATGGCATGGCCGCCGTAAGCCTGGGCCACCATTCCCGCTACCAGGCCGATGGGGCCTGCTCCGATGATGGCGCAGTATTCTCCCGCCTTAAAGCCTCCTCTGTGGATTCCATGAAGGGAAATGGTCAGGGGCTCCGCCATGGCTGCCTCCTCCCAGGTCATCTTCTCCGGAATCTTCACCAGAAGGTCCGCCGGATGAGTGAAGTATTCGGACATTCCTCCGTCTACATGAACTCCCAGTACCTTCAGGTCTGTGCAGCAGTTGGTTCTTCCGACGCTGCAGGGATAGCAGTGGCCGCAGTAGATATAGGGGTCTACCACCACACGGTCCCCGGGCTTAATGCCGTTTTTGTTGTTCTCCGGAATGGACTCCACCACGCCGGCCAGCTCATGGCCGATGATTCTGGGATATGTAACCAGTCCGTTGGTTCCGCGGAAAGCTCCGATATCGCTTCCGCAGATTCCTGCGGTGACGATGCGGATTAATGCCTCGTCTTCCTTCGGCACCGGCTTCTCTGTCTCAATACACGCAACCTTCCACGGTTCGTCCAGTTTTACTGCTTTCATTGCGATTCCGCCTCCTTAAAATGCCTTAATCTGCTCCCACACTTCCTCAATCACCGGGATTCCGTTCTTCTGGTTGTCTTTTCTGGTTCCGATCTCAATTTCGCCGGGATAGAACACCTTTCCGCCCTCCGCAACCGGCACGGAGGAGTGAATATCCGCCACCAGCTCGTCCACAATCTCATCCGTCACCTTCGGGCTCTGGAACTTTCCGGGATCAATGGCAATCATGATCTGAGATAAGCCTACCTCATCCCCAAAGGTTCCGATCTTCTGCACGGAGTTGGCACCCGTCAGCACGGTCGAGATCAGATCCAGAAGAATAGACACTCCGCTTCCCTTCCAGTAACCCATGGGCAGCACTCTCCAGGTCTTCTCAATGGCCGCCGGGTCTGTGGTCAGGTTGCCGTCCTCGTCGTAGCCTCCCGGAACCGGCAGCTGCTGGCCCTTAAGCTTTGCCTCCTCGATCTTTCCGTAGGAGAACTGGGATACCGCGCAGTCCACCACCACATGCTCCCCGTTGGACTTGGGCACTGCGTAGATGAAGGGGTTATTTCCGATCTTCCGGTCCTTTCCTCCCCAGGCCGGCATGTTGGGCTGGGTG
The DNA here is from genome assembly GCA_900547035.1 of uncultured Clostridium sp. Taxonomy (GTDB): domain Bacteria; phylum Bacillota; class Clostridia; order Lachnospirales; family Lachnospiraceae; genus Enterocloster; species Enterocloster excrementigallinarum. The sequence continues at coordinate 29,133 of URFM01000036.1, forward strand.
TTGGACCAGCAGATTCCGATGCAGCCCTGATCTGCGGCCTGCCAGCCGTAGGTGCCGCCTCTCATCCAGTGGTTGTTGTTTCCAAGAGCTACCAGGCCGATCCCGTACTCCTTTGCCAGTTCACAGGCACGGTCCATGGCCCGCTTGGCGTTTAAGGGGCCAAATCCCCGGTGGCCGTCCCAGCGCTCGATGGCTCCGTGGGCGTCGATACAGGTGGCCACATTCTCTGGCTTGATTTCCCCTTTATCCAGGTAGGATACCACTCTGGGGAAACGGTTGATTCCGTGGCTGTAGATGCCGTCCAGGCTGTTCTGGGCGAACACCGTGGCAGCGTCCGCCGCCATCTTCTCCTCAAAGCCCCGGCTTGCCAGGACTCTCTTAAATTCATTAAACAGCTCCTCGTAGGAAACTCGAATCATGATACTGCACCCGCTTTCTTCTAAATTTAATTGTCCGGGGCGGGAATCCCGCCCCTTATTGTAACAGTTCAGGACGGCTTATCCACGCCCAGGTAGCTGCAAAGCTCCTCAATGCAGGCCTCCTTGTCGGCCTGGGTAATCTTCTTCTGGAACAGGAAATCAAAGATCACATCCATCTGAGCCACCAGCATATACATACCCGGAACGGTATTTAAGCCGTTTTTCTTTGCCGCAGCGATGGTCTCCGACTCCGGAGGATTGATGATGCAGTCAAATACGGTAGCGGTCCCCGGCAGCCGGTCAATAAAGCCCAGATAATCGTGCTGATAAGGAAATCCCTTCATTCCAAGAGGCGTCAGATTGGCAAAAAGCTCGCAGTCTTCAGCCGCCCGGTCCAGGGAAGCGGCGTCGGTACCGATTACCTCCGCCTGAGCCGCCGTATGCTCCCGCAAAACTTTGGCAATGGCCTCTGCCTTTTCAGGGGTCCTGTTTGCAATATAGATCTTCTTCACATTCTGGCAGGACAGCTCATAGGCCACTACGCCGGCAATTCCGCCTGCGCCGTAGAGCAGAGCGTTTGTTCCGGAGAGCTTTGCGCCGCCGTCCAGAAGAGCTCTCACCGCGCCTTTTCCGTCCATGCCCGCTCCATGGCTTCCGTTCTCATCGATTCGGATGGCGTTGACGGAATGGAACAGCCTGGAGGTCTCATCCACATCGTCCAGCAAATCCACAAAATCTCCCTTGTGGGGCATGGTGGGACACAGATAGTGAATTCCCATCAGCTTGCAGGCCTCCAGAAGCTGAGGCAGCTCTCCTTTTTTAATCTCGCAGGGAAGCATGATGGCGTTCATATTCAGAAGCTCAAACAGCTTATTGTAACAGCGGGGGGCATTGGTCTTGCCAATAGGGTCTCCCACATTTAACACAAGTTCCGTGTCAAGATTCAGTTTAATATTTTCCAGTTTCATCGCTTATCCTTTCTGTCCGCCGCCCAGGTAGACGCTGGTAAGCACATCGCCCTTCAGGAATTCATCACCGGTGCCGGAAACCACAATCTTACCGGTATTCATCAGATAAGCCCGGTCGCTGATTTTCAAAGCCATCTTGGCGTTCTGCTCCACCAGAAGCACCGTAATTCCCATGTCGTGGACCTTCTTGATTACGTTAAACACTTCCGCCACTACCAGAGGCGCCAGTCCCATGGAGGGCTCATCCAGCATCATCAGCTGCGGATCGGACATAATGGCCCGTCCTACGGCCAGCATCTGCTGCTCGCCTCCGGAAAGAGTTCCGCCCAGCTGGCTGCGCCGCTCGTAAAGTCTGGGGAAGGTGGAATAAACCATGTCCAGCAGTTCCTTGTCTCTTGAAGCTTCCCGCTTGCGGAAAAAGGTTCCGATCTCCAGGTTCTTTTCCACGGATACATCCACGAAGATTTTTCTGCCCTCAGGAACCAGGGAAATGCCCATAGGCACAATCTCATGGCTCTTTTTGCCGATCAGCTCCTGGCCCTTAAACTGGATGCTGCCGCTCTCCACATGAACCATTCCCAGAATGGATTTCATCAGAGTGGATTTTCCGGCACCGTTGGCTCCCAGAAGGGAAACGATTTCCCCTTTCTGGATCTCCATGCTGATGCCCTTTAATGCCTTAATGTTTCCATAGGAAGATACAAGATCAGTGATTTTTAACATTGTCTCTGCCATATTAATCATCACTCCTTCCCAGATATGCTTCGATTACATCGTTGTTGTGCTGAATCTCCTCCGGCTTTCCATCGGCGATCTTGCGGCCGAAGTTGATCACCGTAATATTCTCGGAGATTCCCATTACCAGCTCCATATCGTGCTCTACCAGAAGAACCGCCAGATGGTAGGTGTCACGGATTTTGCGGATGGTTTCCACCAGTTCCTTTTTCTCCTCGGAGTTCATGCCTGCAGCAGGCTCGTCAAGAAGCAGAAGCTTCGGAGAGGTCGCGAGGGCGCGTCCGATCTCCAGAAGACGCTGATGGCCGTAGGGGATATTGCGGGCCTCCAGGTCCTTCACCCCTTCCAATCCCAGGAAACGCAGGATTTCCAGGGATTTCTGACGGGTTTCCTCTTCCTCTCTGCGGCATTTGCCGGGCTGGAAAATTACGTTGAACATACCGGTTTTTGTCTTGCAGTGAAATCCGGTCATTACATTTTCAAGAACGGAAGCTGACTTGAACAGACGGATATTCTGGAAGGTTCTGGCAATTCCCTTTTCCACAATCTGGTGGGGCTTCTTGCCCTTTAAGCTCTCTCCATAAAACAGAACGTCGCCGCTTGTCACCTGGTAAGCTCCGGTAATCATATTGAACACCGTCGTCTTTCCGGCGCCGTTGGGTCCGATCAGCGCGCTGATCTGATTTTCCTCGATTTTCAGATTGACTCCGTCCACAGCGGTCAGACCGCCAAATTTTTTCGTTACGTCTTTTAATTCCAGAATCGCCATTGACCTTACCCCTTTTCCATCATTTTCCCAGCTGCGCGTTTTGCTTTCCAGTTATCCAGGAACTTCTCGATATACGGATACAGACCGCCGGGGAACCGGAGAATTACAATCAGAAGGATAATTCCGTATACCACCAGTCTCCAGTCTCCCAGGAAACGAAGGGCTTCCGGAAGAACCTGCATAACCACGCCGCCGAATACCGGTCCGATTACGGTTCCGAAACCGCCTACGATCGCTGTCCACAGGATGACGTTGGAGGTGTTGTTTACAAATGTATCCGGGCTTACATACTTAATCATCATTGCGTAAAGGCAGCCTGCGATTCCGCAGTACACTGCGCTGAGAACGAAAGCGCGGATTTTGTAGGTGGTTACGTTGATTCCCGTAAGCTCTGCGGCCTCATTGTCCTCGCGGACCGCCACAAAGGCCCGGCCGGTTCTGGTCTTAATCAGAACATTTTCATAGAGCAGTCCCAGAATCACGAACACCATGATCAGGAAATATACTTTTTTCAGGGTATCAAAGGAATATCCGAAGATAACCGGCGCTTCAATTCCGCGGATACCGGAAGTACCGTTGGTGACCGGAGTCCAGTTGATCATCACGATCCGGACAATCTCGCCGAAGCCCATGGTCAGAAGAGCCAGATAAGAACCCTTTACCTTCAGAGCCGGAACCGCCAGAATCAGTCCTACAATGCCTGTAATAATCATGGAACCGATGAGACAGGTGAAAAACTGCATGCCGCCTCTGGTATTCATAATAGCGGTTGTATACGCTCCGATTCCAAAAAATGCCGCCTGGCCCAGGGAAAGCTGTCCTGTAAAGCCCGTCAATACGTTGATGCCTATGCCAAGGATAATGTAGATGCAGATCATGTTGATTATCTGCATAATATACATATTGGGAGTCAGTATCGGGATCAGGATAATAATCGCTGCAACGACCAGGATTTTCAGTAATTGATTGCTTTTTGTCTTTGCCATAATTTCCCCATCCTTTACAGTTTATTCTCAATCTTCTTGTTCAACAGTCCTGTAGGCTTCACAAAGAGAACGATAAACAAGATGATGAAAGAAAAGGCATCTCTGTAAGCCGTCGAAATATAAGCAGAACCAAGAGCCTCCACGATTCCCAGGATAACGCCTCCAAGAAGTGCTCCCCATAGGTTTCCAATTCCTCCCAGAATCGCAGCCGCGAAGGCCTTCATACCGATGGTGGCGCTCATGTCCACTCTGGCGTAGGTCAGAGGAGCAATCATGATTCCGGCGATGGCCGCCAAGCCTGCGCTGATACCAAAGGTGAGGAAACGCATGTATGTAACATTTACGCCCATCATAGCCGCGCCCTCCGGATCGGAGTTTGCCAGCTGCATACATTTTCCGACTTTAACCTTGGTAAAGAACATATGCAGTCCTGTAATCAGGGCCAGGGAAATCAGGATAATGCCGATACTCTGAGGTGTGATGGTGAAATTGCCAATCCGGATCAGCTTTGCCGGGAACATGCTGGGAAACAGCTGAGGGCTGGTTCCCCAGATTACCATAGCCGTATTGCGCAGCACATAGGATACGCCAACGGTGGCAATCAGCAGATTGACGAAAGAAGAAAATTTAACCTTGCGGAGGATAATCCGCTCCAGCAAAAATCCCAGAATAGCCGCGCTGGCGATTCCCATTACAATCGCTGCGTAGAAAGGAATCCCCATCTGAGTAAAGGTCAGTGTAATAAAGGTTCCTACCATCATTACATCGCCGTGTGCGAAATTCAGCATTCCCAGGGATTTATAAACCATGGTAACGCCCACTGCCATCAGGGCATACAGGCTTCCGTTGGTCAGACCGTTTAATACCTGCTGAAAAAGCATTCTGCCGCCTCCTTTTCTTTATCAGGCCAAGGGGCCTGAAGCCCCATTAGCCTTTGATAATTACGTGCTCGCCGTCCTCGATCTGGATAATCAGAAGTTCTTTATCCATACGTCCGGTTTCGTCAAACGTGGTAACGCCGGTTACACCGTCCCAGTTGGTGGAAGAAATGTAGCTGTTTAAGGTTTCTCCATCGGTCCAGTCTTTTCCGTCGGCGATGCAGCGCTCTACCGCATCCTTGATGACATAAACGGCGTCGTAGGACTGAGGCGCGTTCTGGTCATAACCTCCGCCGTACAGCTCGGTGTACTTCTGGTCAAATTCCTGTACCTTCTCATCCGGATTCGCTGCGTCGAATGCGGTGCTGATCATGATTCCGTTTACAGCCGCGCCGCCCAGGTTGGTCAGCTCAGGAGAGTTGTAGCCCTGTCCGATGACCGGGATATCGATTCCGTACTGAACCATCTGATTGCAGATCATTGCTACCTCAGTGTGATAGCCCCAGAAAATAAGGAAATCAGGATTTGCGCTCTGCATGTTGCTCAATGCTACGGAGAAGTCCGTATCGCCTGCGTTGTAAACCTCGTTGGCTACCATTTCCAGGCCAAACTCTCCGCACAGCTCGCCGGCAATCCGGTATCCGCCGGTTCCGAAGTCGGAGGACTCGTAAAGGATTGCAAAGGTCTTTGCTCCGTTCTCCTCAGCCATATACTGCATGACGTTGCGCATGTGAAGCTCGTCTGTTGCAGTCATCTGATAGATGAAGGGATTTCCGCTCTCCGTAACGCCGGGGTTGGAGGAAGCGGGGGTAATCTGCGGGATCTTTGCCGCCTGGGTGATTTCCATATTTGCCATGGTACAGGAGGAAGGCTGAGAACCGATTACCGCATTCACCTGATCCTGCTCTACCAGACGCTGCATAGCGGTAACGGAGTTCGCGGGAACACCCTCGTCGTCCACCGGTACCAGATTAATCTGAATCTCGCCGTTGATTCCGCCTGCCTCATTGATTTCATTGACCGCCATCTCCGTAGCGTTCTGCAGAATCTGTCCGGAAACTGCGGAAGAACCGGATAAGGGAGCGATCAGTCCCAGGGTAAACACATCGCCGGAAGCGGCATCTGCTGAAACGCTGGCCGCCTCGCTGCCGCCCTCTGTAGCAGCTGCGGAAGTAGAACCGCTGTCCGACTGGGAACAGCCAACCAAAGATCCTGCCATCATAAGAGCAAGGCCCCACGCCAATACTTTCTTCATAAAAAAACCTCCTTCTTCTGAACCAGCGGCAGATTTCCTCCCTGCCGCCTGCGTTTTTTGCACAAAAAGGGGAGTATGCTCACCGCATACCCCCTATGTAATCAATACATCCCGGTAACAGTTCAGGACGGCGGGAAAGCAGATCGACCGTCCTGAACAACTACACATTTAGGAGTCTACTGTCAGCATAAAAATCTTCTGACTTACTTCGCGATTTCTGCCGTAATCTTTAAGAACTCGTCGATGTCTGCATAGGTGTGGCAGTGCAGGGGAGAAATCCGTACAATTCCATGAAGGTTGATGGAATTTACCTGACGGGCGGAGTACAGGCTTGCGTCGGTACGCTCGTGAACCACTACGCCCTTCTTCTCATAAGCTCTGGAAGCCTCCTCGCAGGTCAGCTTGTCGAATACGATGGGAACGATCAGGTCTCTCTCGGTCAGATCATCCATCTCAACCGCTACCTTTACGCCCTCGATGTCCAGAAGTCCTTTCACTTCATCGGATCCATGAAGCAGTCTGTAAAGCAGAGCTCTCTCATGAAGCATGATTCTGGTCATACCTTCTACATACAGCTCTCTTCTGTCCTCGGTATCCTTAAACTGCTTGCCGATCCAGCATACATAGTCCACAATAGCGCTGAGCATTGCGTACATGCCGGGGGCGCAGCCGCCCATCTCCCAGTTGCTCTGCTTCTCTTTGATCAGCTTTCTGTGAGGCAGGTTCATGACACGCTCGGACAGCCAGCCTACTCCCAGGCCTCTTGCGCCGCCGAATTTGTAGGGAGCGAAGTTTACGCAGTCCAGTCCCCAGGCCTTCATATCGGTCAGTCCGTGAGGCGTATGCTGTACGGAGTCGCAGATGATGTACAGGTCGGGTTTAATCTTTCTGGCCTCTCTGGCGATGGTCTCGATATCCAGAACAGCGCCGGTGATGTTGGAGGTCATGATCACGCTTAACAGGCAGGTATCCTGATCTACCAGCTTCACCACATCCTCCGGACGGATGGTTCCGGTTCTGGGATCGGTCTGAGCGACTCTCAACTCCTTGCCGTACTTCTCTGCGGGAATCGCACATCCGTCGAAAGCGGAAGGATGCTCCAGAGCGGTGGTTACCACGTTGGTTCCGGGTACATTTGCGATAATCGCCTCGGAAACATCAAAAAGAATAATGGAAGCGGTCATAGAGGTAGCAATGCATCCGCCCTCTGCGTTGAACATGGTGGAAACGTCCTTGCAGGCCTGGACTCTCAGGGAATCCAGATAATCGGAAGCAGCGCCGCCGTGTCCTCCGCAGTTGGGAAGATCATCTACGCTCTTGAACGCGTCGCTGGCTGCTTTTAAGCGGAAGGAGCCGCCGGAATTATCAAAGAACAGTCTCTTTGTATTTGTAAAGGGATCTACGTCAACATGATGATACTTTTCACGAATCTGTGCTGTCAGTTCCGCCGGCATCAGCTGGCCGTTTTTGATTACGTCGCTCATTTTCTTTACTCCTTATATTTTCAGAATCTTTCTGTCCGGGCCCGCCCGTGCGCTTAAGCGGGTCCTGGCTTTGTTATTTTTATTTCGCTTTTTATGAAATTCCTTTTCGGCTTCGGTATTAGTCGAATACCACTTTGCCGTGATCGAAGATCACCTTTCCATCCAGCTCAATGGTGGGATCCTTGAACATCATATCAATGTGAAGGATGAAATCCTGGTTGTCCGTCTCGTTGTTGCCAAGAGCTACATGTACGTATCCGCTGCAGCCCTCGTCCTCTAACATCCGTCCGCACAGAGAAGCGTCGGGGTTCAAGCCGATTCCGATTTCGCCTACCCGGTACATTCTGGGATCGTAAACCTTTGCCAGTTCCTCAGCGAAGCGCTTCGCCTCCTCGCCGCCCTCGATCTTTGTCACAAAGCTGTTCTCCACGTAGATGGTAATAGGTTCTTTCAGAACGCCCATGGCCGGATGGGTAATGCTTCCGTCTACTACGATCTTTCCGTGAGCGGTTCCGGGAATCGCGCCGGAAGCCATCTCAATGTCTGGCGGAGAGCAGGTCTCGCCGGGATTTCTTACCATGCCGTACTGGGGGAAGAGCTTATGTCCCTTGATGCTGGCATAGTAGTCGGTTCCTGCCTCGGAGGTGATGTGAATCTGGTCGCCGTCCTTCATGGCTTTAAGCAGCTGGTCCACATATTTCCGGTCTGCTTCGAAGTCGGTATAAAGTCCGCCCTTCTCCAGCATTTCCAGGCTGTAGTCGCAGCAGTTTAAATCTCTGGCACCTGCAGCACACGCGTCCCTTCTGGCATGGCTGTGGGACAGTGAAAACTTGGTGGCACGAAATATTACGTCCGCTTTTAACATAGCGGCTGCTACCAGTGCGGTTGGCTCCTCTCCGTGCATTTTTCTGGGTTCCATCATAACCATTGTCTTATTG
>URFM01000037.1 GCA_900547035.1 uncultured Clostridium sp.
TTAGAGCAACCGGCTCATAACCGGTCGGTCCTGGGTTCGAGTCCCCGAAGGTCCACTCTTCCTAACTAAAGCAGAATGAGAACTATATTATCTAAATAATGGCCCGGTGGCTCAGCTGGTTAGAGCGCCGCCCTGTCACGGCGGAGGTCGACGGTTCGAACCCGTTCCGGGTCGCTCCTTTAAAGGAAAGCGAGAGAATGTATGATTGCAATGCGTTCTCTCGTTTTTTATATCTGTATGTGAAGAGCTTTTATTGATGAGAGGATCTGCGGGAAAATCAAGAAAAAGCAGCGCATGGATGAAGCTGCTCCTTTACGCTGCTTTTTGTGCTGCGGCTAACAGGACTCGAACCTGCACGGTCGCCCAATGGTACCTAAAACCATCGTGTCTGCCAATTCCACCATAGCCGCATATTTAAAACTTTAATCATCATATCATCAACAGCAAGTCTTGTCAATCGTTGGAAGGGGATTTCTGGTAATGAATTTTTATATTCAATACCAGAAAAAGGAAAAGACAGCCAGTTTCCCACGCTTCTGGGCGGTCGCCTGTTGAAATGGGCACTATTATCAAAAAATAGATAATAAATAAGCTGAGGACCAGAGAAGGCAGGACGCATTCTTGGGGATTTTTACAAAATTTACTTTAACTTTACATATATTTTACATACGCCAAAAAAAGATAACTTTTTTATGTTTTATTTTTGGATAAGAACTTTACTAACCAGCAAGGGCATGTTAAAATAAACGTGCTTATGTAAAATAAGCGTATAGAACATGTAAAAAATACGTTAGGAAAGTGGGTAAATGTAAGGTATGGATCTATCTTTTACATTCTTCTGCCAACAATTGGCATCGAATCCGGTTTTATTGGTTACAGTGTTTCTTACACTGTGCGTGATTTTTGTCAATGGCTGGACCGATGCTCCCAACGCCATTGCCACCTGTGTATCTACCCGCTCCATGGATGTAGATGCGGCGATTGTGATGGCTGCTGTCTGCAACTTTGTGGGAGTGCTGGTAATGACGATGATCAATTCTACCGTTGCGATGACTATTACGAATATGGTCAATTTCGGCGGTCAAAGTTCTCAGGCGCTGATTGCTTTGTGTGCGGCGCTGTTTGCTATTGTATTCTGGGCGGTTCTCGCCTGGTATTTTGGAATCCCAACAAGTGAAAGCCATGCACTGATTGCCGGACTTTCCGGAGCCGCCATTGCCCTTCAGGGAGGAATCGACGGAATCAATCCGGAAGAGTGGATTAAAGTGATTTATGGTCTGGGCCTGTCTACGATCCTTGGTTTCTTCAGCGGATATTTTTCGTGCCGCTTTGTTGCCTGGACCTGCCGCAATGTGGATCGCCGCAAAACAGGGGGATTTTTCAGGGGGGCCCAGATTGCCGGTGCAGCAGGAATGGCATTTATGCATGGTGCTCAGGATGGACAAAAGTTTATGGGAGTGCTGCTTCTTGGAATCTGCCTGGTAAATGGAACAGAGAGCGCTTCCGGCGTGGATCTTCCTATCTGGATGATGCTGCTGTGCTCTATTGTGATGGGAGTAGGTACTTCCGTGGGCGGGAAAAAAATTATCAAATCTGTGGGCATGGATATGGTTCGCCTTGAAAAGTACCAAGGCTTTTCCGCGGATCTGGCCGGCGCAGCCTGTCTGCTGCTTTCCTCCGTCTTTGGAATTCCGGTCAGTACGACACACACGAAAACAACCGCGATTATGGGCGTGGGGGCTGTGAAGCGTATTTCCGCCATCAATTTTAAGGTAGTGCAGGACATGGTGCTGACCTGGCTGCTGACATTCCCGGGCTGTGGAATAATCGGTTTTCTTATGGCAAAATTATTTATGGTACTGTTCTGAATATCGGAACCAGCGACGCTGATTTCTGATCATATAAGATAAAGGAGAATAAAAGGATGTCAAAGAAGAGTGACAGTTACTATTTTGAGAATTTTATTCAGTGTGTAGAGTGCGGCTGCCAGGCTGCCCGGATGCTGGAGGAGAATTTGGCTGATTTTTCAGGGGACAACCTGGAGGAAATCATTCGGAAGTTTCACGAGATTGAACATGATGCGGACAAGAAGAAGCATGAAATGATGGGGGTACTGGTAAAAGCCTTTATTACGCCGATCGAACGGGAGGATATTATTCTTCTGAGCCAGTGTATCGATGAGGTAACGGATAAGATTGAGGATGTGATGATCCGAATCTATATTAACAACGTGAAAAAAATCCGTCCGGAAGCTATCGAGTTTACAAAGGTGATTATTCGCTGCTGCGAGACGCTGAAGGAAATTATGCAGGAATTTGCGGATTTCAAGAAGTCCAAAACACTTCATGGATTGATTGTGGAGATCAACGCGCTTGAAGAAGAGGGCGATCGGGTCTATATGGAGATTATGAGAAAGCTGCATACGGAAGTTACGGATCCTCTGGAGATTATTGCCTGGAGAGAAATTTACGATTATCTGGAAAAATGCTGCGACGCCTGTGAGCATGTAGCAGATGTGGTAGAGAGCGTCATGATGAAGAATACCTGATTCAGTTTTCAGAACTTTAAGAAAAAAGTAAAGCGCCTGTTGGTTGCATGTTGCGGCAGAATGAATTATAATGAATACCATAGTTGCAGTGTTTATTTGGAAAGGAGTATAGCCTTATGAAGAAACGGATTGCAATGGTGGCGGCCGCAGTGATTCTGAGCGTGATGATGGCGGTTCCGTCTTACGCCGGCTCCTGGAAATATGTGAATAATGGCTGGAAGTATCAGAGAAGTGCCTCCAAATACGCCATGCAGGAGTGGATTACAGTTGAGGGAAAGAAGTATTATATGGATGCCAATGGCTATGTGTCTACAGGCTGGACTCAGGTTGATGGACAGTGGTATTATATGGATGATACCGGAGCGATGCAGACGGGATGGCTGAAGGATGGAATGAATTGGTATTTTTTATCCCCGCTGGATGGTGTGATGGTGACAAATACAGTCATTGAGGGACGCCAGATCGATGCAAGCGGCGTATGGGTACCGGCAGAAGGACAGAGTGAGCCAGTAGGATCTACATTGAATCTTACGAATCCGGTTCTGGTTCAGAATATGACGGGATTAAAAACGAATGGATATTCTATTATTGCTCAGGCCCGTACGGCGGACCGTCAACAGAATTGGTCCAATGCGATTCGCCTTTACGGAAAAGGCAGTTATGTGCGCTTTAATAATGATGGAACCTATAAAATTTTAGCCGGACAGTTTTCTCCGTCTACTACATTTGATAGTGGTCTGATGGGAAAGCTTACAGTGTACGGCGACAATGACCAGGTACTTTACACCTCCCAGGACATTCATTACAATGAGAAACCTCTTTCCTTTGCGGTAGATGTATCGAGCCAGACGCAGGTGAAAGTAGAGTTTTCGCTGACGATAGACAATGAATGGGATATTCCCGTATTGTTGGTAAATCAGCTGTCCCTGTACTAATTAATTGATGTGGCGTTATTAAGAAGGGCCGCCTGAAAGGGCGGCCTGAATTTTTTTACTTTTAATTTCAATTTAATGACAATAGAACAAAGGGGGAGACTTATGGAACAAAGACGTCTGATCGAACTTATGGATCTTATGGAACAGATGAAAAACCAGACAAGACATTCCTGGACATCGGCCGGACGAAGAGAGAGCGTAGCGGAGCATAGCTGGCGCCTGACAATAATGGCTTTCTTTTTGCAAGATGAATTCCCGGAGGCAGATATGATGCGGGTGATGAAAATGTGTCTGTTCCATGATATGGGGGAAGTATTCACCGGAGATATTCCAGCATTTCGAAAAACTCAGGCGGATGAGGAGGAGGAAGGCCGGCAAGTAGAAGTATGGATTCAGAGTCTCCCGCATCCTTATAAAAATGAACTGACGGAACTGTTTGAGGAAATGGAAGAAAAGAAAACTTTAGAGGCCCAAATATATAAGGCACTGGACCGGATGGAGGCATTGATTCAGCATAATGAAGCAGCCCTTTCTACCTGGCTGCCGTTGGAATATGATTTACAGATGACCTATGGCGAAAAGGATGTGCAGTTTTCTGGCTATTTGAAGGAATTGAAACGGCAGATTAATGAGGACTCGGAAAAAAAGGCGGGAAGAACGCTGATTTGACAGGCAGGAAGAACAGTTGAAATTTATTTCTGAAAATGGTATGCTGAACGTGGTTTGGAGAATAGTGGAATACTGAACTTGAAATTTTTGCAAAAGGGGATGGGGTTGATGTCAGGAAAGAAATACCAATTAAAAATGGGTTTCTGGTACCTTTCGATATCAGAAACCCACGCAAACAAAAGAAAAAATCGGGGCAACAGGATTTGAACCTGCGACCTCTCGGCCCCCAGCCGAGCGCGCTACCAAGCTACGCCATACCCCGAACGAACTTCTGTAGTATAGCAGATATTTTCAGGTTTGTAAAGTAAAAATTTCAAAAAAATGAAAAAAATTTGAAGGGATGAAAAATTATGCCACAGAAAGATCATCGAAAGAGGATCGCCAGCTTTGATTTGGATATGACGCTGCTGGATCATGGGACCTGGGAGATACCGGTCAGCGCTATGGACGCCATCCGGCGGCTGAGGGAGGATTATATTATCGTCATCGCTTCCGGGCGGAATATGGATGCTCCCTACAGCGTGGTTTACCGGGATAAGATTCAGCCGGATGCGATGATTCATTTAAATGGAACGAAGGTAACGGCAGGGAAAACCATATTGTACGAGCATATAATGGAAAAAGAAAAGCTGAAAGCCCTATTGGCCTTTGCTCAGGAGCATCGGCTGTCTGTAGGAATTTCCGACGAATTGGGAGATTTTTATACCTGTCCGGAGCAGGTGAGGGAGATGGATCTGAAACGATGGAACACAACAGACCGCCATTTCAGAGATCCGTGGGAGCTGATGGACAGGCCGGTAAAAACGCTGGCCTATGTAGGCGGTCCCGAGGGAGTTAAATTGATGGAAGCGCATTTTCCGGATTTTAAATTTCCTATGTTTGCGGGAAATCAGGGAGCGGATATTGTGGAGAAGGAGTCCTCAAAGGCTATGGGACTTCGGCGCCTGTGCCAGTATTATGGTATTGAACTGGCGGATACGGTTGCCTTTGGCGACAGTATGAACGATCTGGAGATCATAGAGGAAGCCGGAATCGGAGTGGCGATGGGCAATGCCCTTCCGCAAATTAAGGAAGCGGCTGATTACGTGACAGACCGGATTGACGAGGACGGCGTCTGGAACGCATGTATTAAATTAAATTTATTTGGGATAAATCAGAAGGAGGATAAAAATGGCGGAGCAGTATGATTTGGTGGTAATCGGAGCTGGGCCGGGAGGATATACGGCAGCGATTAAGGCAGCTCAGATGGGGCTGAAAACAGTGATTGTGGAGAAGAACCGATTGGGAGGAACCTGTGTGAATCAAGGCTGCATTCCTACCAAGTCCCTTCTTTATGCCAGCAACCTTTTTCGGATGATGCAAAATAGTGATGAGTTTGGTGTGTCGGCAGAAGGGATCGCCTTTGATTTCAATAAGATGCAGCATTACAAGCGGGAGTCGGTCCGGCGCTATCGGGATGGAATTGAGGAGAAATTTCAGGAGCTTGGATTGAAGCTGGTAAGCGGCAGAGCCACGTTGCGCCGGGACCGGACCGTAGAGGTAGAATTAAATGAGGGAGGCCGGGAATATTATCAGGGAGCAAATGTGATAATTGCCATAGGTGCGAAGCCTATTAAAAATTCTATCCCGGGAATTGACCTGAAGGGAGTATGGGACAGTGACCGGCTGCTGGCGGCGGAAAACTGGAATTTCGACCGTCTGGTGATAATGGGAGGCGGCGTAATTTCGGTCGAAATGGCTACCATATTTAACAATCTCTGCTCCAGGGTGACCATTGTGGAAAAACAGAGGCATTTGATGGCTCCTATGGATGAAGTGATGGCCAAGCAGCTGGAGAGGGAATTGAGAGAGCAGGGAATTGAGGTGTACTGCGGTGCGACGGTAACAGAGATTCAGGAAGAGGGAAACAGCCTGTGCTGTACGGTTACTCCAGAAGAGGAGGGAGAGCCTTTTCAAATTCATGGCTGCCAGGTACTGTCGGCCATAGGACGAAGACCGGATCTCTCCGGACTGTGCGGACCGGATGTGATCCTGGAAACGAAAAATGGGAAAATTTCGGTTTCCAAGGATTTTGAAACCAATATTCCCGGGGTTTACGCCATTGGAGATGTGGCTGCGAAGATTCAGCTGGCCCATGTGGCTGCGGCCCAGGCGACCTATGTGGTGGAGCGGATTGCGGGGAAGCCGCAGAGCGTTAAGCTGGAGGTGGTTCCTTCGGGAATGTTCGTTTCCCTGCCGATTGTGCCAAGCTGTATCTATACGAACCCGGAAATCGCCACGGTGGGAATCACAGAAGCGACTGCCAAGGCCAATGGTTTAAAGGTGCGGTGCGGCCACTGCTCTATGAGGGACAACGGTCAGTCCATTATTTCCGGGGAAAAACATGGATTTATCCGTCTGGTATTTGAAGCTTACTCCAATGGAATTATCGGGGCGCAGCTGATGTGTCCGAGGGCCACGGACATGATCGGGGAAATTGCAACAGCCATTGCCAACGGCCTGACGGCAGAGCAGATGTCCTTCGCGATGCGCGCCCAGCCTACTTACAATGAGGGGATTGGCGCGGCTATTGAGGATGCGATGAGGAGCGAGCCGCAGTAGAAAAGATCAAAGGGTTGACAGGAGGAACAGACAATGAAGATGATGGCATTCAGCTGCCGGCAGGATGAGAGGGAGTTTTTTGAACAGTTCGGAAAGCAGTACGGGGTGGAGGTGGAAACCACCAGAGAGGCTCCTTCTATGGAAAACGCCGGTCTTCTGAAGGGCTGCGGCGCTGCCTGTGTGCTGACGACGCCGGTGGCTGCGGATTTGATTGACCGATGGCATGAATATGGGGTAAAATTGATTTCTACCAGAACCGTGGGATTTGAACATGTGGACTACCGCCATGCGGCGAAACTGGGAATTGTGGTATCCAACGCCACATACACGCCGGACACAGTGGCAGAGTATACGATCATGACGATCCTGATGGCGATCCGAAAGATGAAGATCATTCTTCAGCGCTACATCGGACAGGATTTTTCCCTCCGCCATGTCCGCGGAAGAGAATTGGGCCCTATGACCGTGGGAGTTGTGGGAACGGGACGCATCGGCCAGCGGGTGATTCAGCTGTTAAGGGGCTTCGGCTGCCGTATTTTGGCATATGATCTGGAACCCAGGGAAGAGGTTCGGAAAATGGCCGCCTATGTGAGTCTGGATACGATCTGGAAAGAATGCGATTTGATTACCTTTCATACGCCCGCTACGGAGGAAACCTATCATATGGTGAATCGCCATACCTTAAGTCAGATGAAGGATGGGGTAGTGCTGATCAATATGGCCAGGGGTTCCCTGATCGACACCGAAGCGCTGATCGAAGGTCTGGAGAAGGGCAAGGTCGGAGCCGCCGCTCTGGATGTGGTGGAAAATGAGGGCAGCATCTACTATAAGGACTTTAAGGACTGTCCGGTCGGCTGCCGGGAGATGTCTGTTTTAAGCGCTATGCCAAATGTGCTGATGACGCCGCACACTGCCTTTTTCACCCAGGAGGCGGTCAGCGATATGGTGGAGTGCGCGATGATCAGCTGCGCACGGCTGATGGCAGGGGAAAAGGATCCTTTGCAGGTAAACGGATAAGAAATGAGAGAGAGGACAACATCAATGAATGAGATTCAGAAGCGTCTGGAACGTCTGCGTGAAAAAATGAAGGAGCATCAGGTGGATGCCTGCCTGGTGGAAACCGCGGATTTTCACCAGTCGGAATATGTGGGCGATTATTTTAAAAGCAGGGAGTATTTGTCCGGCTTTACCGGCTCGGCCGGAACCCTGGTGGTGATGGAGCGGGAAGCGGCTCTTTGGACCGATGGACGGTATTTTGTTCAGGCAGCCGGAGAACTTGAGGGGACAGGAATCCGACTCATGCGCTCCGGGCAGGAAGGTGTTCCCAGCGTTTTGGAATATTTGGAACAGAAAATGGAAAATGGAAGCTGCCTGGGCTTTGACGGCCGTACGGTCAGCGCTGCCTGGGGCCAGATGGCCAGGAGAAGATTGAGAAAAAAGGAAATTTATGTAAATGGGCAGCTGGACCTGCCGGGAGAAGTCTGGGAGAACCGGCCGCCTCTTTCGGCTCGTCCGGCCTGGGTCCTGGATTTAAGCTACGCCGGAATTGGTGCGGAGAAAAAATTGGACGACCTTAGGAGACAGATGAAGGAGGAGGGAGCGGACGTCCACATTCTGACGTCTCTGGATGATATTGCCTGGCTGCTGAATCTCAGGGGAGATGACGTGAAAAATAATCCGGTAGCTCTTGCGTACCTGATCCTCTGGGAGGACCGTGCCAAGCTCTTTATTAACCGAACAATTTTGGAAGGAAAAGCTTATCCAAAATCAGAGCATAGTGAGGGAACTGCTGCGGATTATCTTGAGAACCTGGGAATAGAAATTTGTCCTTACAATGATTTCTACGAAACGGCAGGTCAGCTGCAGGGGAAAGTCATTTTACTGGAAAAAGAAAAGGTAAACGACGGACTCTTAAACCGGGTCGCCGGGCAGAATCAGATATTGGACCGGATGAATCCCACGTCTCTTTCCAAGGCGGTGAAAAATCCGGTGGAAATCGAGCACATGAAAGAGGCCCATGTGAAAGATGGAGCCGCTGTTACCCGTTTTATCTACTGGCTGAAACATGAGGCCAGTGAAACGATGGCCCGGGGAGGGACGGTGGACGAGGTGGAGGCTGCGGAAAAGCTGGAGGAATTCAGAAAAGAGCAGGAAGGTTATCTGGGGCCAAGCTTTGATACGATCTCCGCTTACGGTTCCAATGGGGCGATGTGCCATTATTCGGCTAAAAAGGATAGTTGTGCCTGCCTGGAACCCAGAGGATTCTATCTGGTGGATTCCGGCGGTCAGTATTATGAGGGAACTACGGATATTACCAGAACCATTGTGATGGGTCCCCTGACGGAAGAGCAGCGGATGCATTTTACCTTGGTGCTGGTGAGTATGCTGCGGCTGGGAGCGGCAAAATTTCTGTACGGCTGCCGGGGCCTGACCTTGGATTATGCGGCCCGTGAACCTCTCTGGAGGTATGGACTGGATTTTAACCATGGAACGGGGCATGGAGTTGGGTATCTTCTGAACGTGCATGAGCGCCCCAACCGGATCTGCTTTCGGATTAAGGACAACTTAAAGGAAAATGCCGTTCTGGAAGATGGAATGATTACCTCAGATGAGCCGGGCCTGTATATTGAGGGAAGCCATGGCATCCGTACGGAGAATCTGATCCTCTGTAAGAAAGAGGAAAAGAATTCCTTCGGCCAGTTTATGGGGTTTGAATATCTGACCTGGGCTCCTATTGATTTGGAAGGAATTGACTGCCGCTATATGACAGAAGGAGACCGGCAGCTGCTGAACGAATATCACAGACAGGTTTATGAAAAAATCAGCCCGTTCCTGCCGGAAGAGGAGAGAGCGTGGCTTAAAAGCGCCACGGCAGAGGTGTAGGAAAAGGGGCGAATACAAAGGGAGAGTCTCCGCGGGAGACTCTCTTTTGCCGAAAATCTATTTCTGAAGCTGCAGATATTCCAGGGCCTGAAGTCCATAGTCGGAGGCTTTTTCCTGGTCCAGAAACAGAGAGGGATGCCAGGAAACGAAAGAAAGGGGGTCTTTATAGTCCCGTTTTAAGGCGGGATTCCACAAAGGGGAAAACTGAGGGAGAAAAAGCCCCGTTGTTTTGGTGTAGCAGTTTTTGGCGGTTGCCCGGATTCGGGCATCCGGGTCTACATATTCTCCGACACTGCGGTGGATCGCGGTGTCTTCATAGGGAAGATAGTAGTAATCTTTATAGTTGGGGTAGAAATATTTTAGTTCTCCCTGATAGAGGGTAATCTGCAAATCCAGCAGCCCGCCGGCTGCCTGGCATTTCAGCCAGTCTGACTGAGCCTGAAAGGAAGCTGGCAGGGCCATGGGAGTGCGGTATTTCAGGTGCAGAAGGGCGGCATCTTCCTGAAGCTGGCAGCCGCTTAGCTTCAGAGGGCCTTCCATCAAATCTTTGTAACAGAGAATGGGGAGAATGGAGGGCATGCCCTTTAAGTCGTCCTCATTATGCAGCAGCAGAAGTTTTAACAAGCCTTCGTCATGGGTGTGAAGATATTCGTTGTAGACTTCAATCAGCTCCCCGCCGGAACATACATCCTTCCGGTCAACGCCCAAAAACGCTTCCACTGCCTTCTGCTTCAGGCTGCAAAGGCCCAGAAGCTTTTTCAGAGGACGGATTTTCCGGTAAATATCCACGCTGTTCAAGCCGTTCAGCGAATAGGGAAGCTTCAGGCGGGCACAGCGCTTTTCCAGAAAAGGGATATCAAACGTATCGCCGTTAAAATGGACCAGGGTGGAAAACTTGCCGGCCCAGGAAAAGAAGGCGGCAAGAATCTCTTTTTCCGCTTCTTTGGAATCCGCAAACCACTGAGCCAGATTCCAGGAGCCCTCCTGGTACCAGACGCAGCCGATCAGGTAGACGAGGGCCGTATCGGCGGAGAAACCGGTGGTTTCAATGTCAAAAAAAAGAAGCGTCTCAGGGGGGCCGATTCTGGTTAAATCATAGCCCACGGGAAATGGGATAGGGTATTTGATCTGTATCATGTAATAATCCTTAAAAACGTTGATAGACAGTCCGGCCTCTGAAATCTGGCCGTTGAGGTTACCACTGTATTGTAGAGGATGGGCCGGGGAAAGTCAAGAGAGACGAATGTGTGTTCGAAGTTCTTGCATTGCCCTTTCGTCTATGTTATGATGAAGGGAAAGACCGGCGGACAAGAGGAACGGACCGGCAGAGAAAATGAACAGAACAGGATGAAGCAGGATGATTTCATATGTAAAAGGGCCGATTACGGCTGTGGAGGGAGATACTATTGTGGTGGAAGCTGGCTGCGTGGGTCTGGCAATTCACGTCCCTCTTTCGGTTTTGGATCAGCTTCCGGGCGTCGGACAGCAGGCGACCATTTATACATATTTTCAGGTAAAGGAAGATGCCCTCAGTCTCTATGGCTTTTTAAGCAGACAGGACAGGGATATGTTCCGGCAGCTGATTGGCGTCAGCGGAATCGGACCCAAAGCGGCCCTGGGGCTTCTGTCTGCTTTGAGACCGGATGACCTGAGACTGGCGATTATCACGGGAGACGCCAAGGCGATTTCCAAAGCGCCGGGAATCGGAGCAAAGACGGCTCAGAGACTGATTTTGGATTTAAAGGACAAGATGTTGGCCCAGGATGTGCTGGAGCATCTGGGAGGGGACGAGGAAGCCCTTGGAGGTCCCTCGTTCGGAGGAGCCAGCGAGAGCGCAAAAGAAGCGGTACAGGCGTTGGTGGCCCTGGGCTATACGGTTTCGGAAGCTTCGAGAGCAGTCGGAAAGGTGGAAAAGCCGGAGGAGATGACCGCGGAAGAGGTGCTGAAGGCTTCCCTGCGGTTCTTGGCATTTTAGGGTCAGAGAGGTTTAGAAGATGGAACGCAGAATTATTACGACGGAGGTCACGGCGGAAGATCAAAAAATCGAAACCAGCCTGCGGCCTCAGTATCTAAAAGACTATATCGGACAGGAACGTCTGAAATCGACTCTGAAGGTTTATATTGATGCGGCCAAATCCAGAAAGGAGGCTCTGGACCATGTGCTGTTTTACGGCCCGCCCGGGCTGGGAAAGACCACCCTTTCCGGAATCATTGCCAACGAGATGGGGGTTCACATGAAGGTGACCAGCGGTCCGGCAATCGAGAAGCCGGGGGAGATGGCGGCCATTCTCAACAACCTTCAGGAAGGGGACGTGCTGTTTGTAGATGAGATTCACCGGCTGAACCGTCAGGTGGAGGAAGTGCTCTACCCGGCGATGGAGGATTTTGCCATTGACATCATGCTCGGAAAGGAAGCCACGGCCCGTTCCGTGCGGCTGGATCTGCCCCATTTTACCCTGGTAGGGGCTACCACCCGGGCGGGACTTTTGACCGCTCCTCTGCGGGACCGGTTCGGCGTGGTGCAGAGGCTGGAATTCTATACGCCGCAGGAACTGAAGGTAATCATTCTTCACTCGGCCAAGGTTTTAGGGGTGGAGATTGAGGAGAGCGGCGCTCTGGAACTGGCCAGAAGGTCCAGGGGAACGCCCCGCCTTGCCAACCGCCTTTTAAAGAGAGTCCGGGATTTCGCCCAGGTAAAATACGACGGAGTCATTACCCGGGAGGTGACGGACTTCGCGCTGGATATTATGGATGTGGATAAGCTGGGGCTGGATCAGAATGACCGGAACATTCTCCATATGATTATTGATAAATTCTCCGGAGGCCCGGTGGGATTGGACACCCTGGCGGCAGCGTTGGGAGAAGATGCGGGTACTCTGGAGGAGGTCTATGAACCTTATCTTTTGATGAACGGCCTGATCAACCGGACGCCCAGAGGGAGGATGGCCACGGAAGCGGCTTACCGCCACTTGGGACTGGAAATGTAGGGGAAGGTATGCTATACTAGACACGATGTACTATCCACGTTGAGGAGATCAGGAGATAGCAGATGGATTCAAAACACTATACACAGGTATTGATTGACGGAAAGGTCTACACATTAGGAGGCAGTGAGGACGAAGGCTATCTTCAGAGGGTGGCTTCCTATGTAAATGAAAAGATCAGCGCCATGCGCAAGTTTCCGGGCTTTACCAAACAGAATAACGAGTATCAGACCGCCATGATTGCATTAAATATCGCGGATGATTATTTCAAATCCCAGGACCAGGAAGAGATGGTGAGAGACCAGCGGGATGAGATGGAACGGGAGACTTACAGCCTGAAGCACGAGCTGGTGAGCACTCAGATGAAGCTGGAGGCGGTGCTTAAGGATCTGGAGGAGCGGCAGAGCCAGCTGGAGAACCTTGGAAAAGAGAAAAAGAAGCTGGAGCAGAAGCTGCGGGAACGTGAGAAAGAGCGGGAGTTCCAGGAAAACGGTTCTTCCTCCGATGAAGAGGAGAGAACTCAGGAGCTGACAAGGAAGGCGATTCACGCGGCTATGGAGGCCAGGGGAGCCGGACACAAAAAATAGTGAGAACAAAGCGGGTGAAAAGATGCTTCATCAGAGTCGATGGGGCATCTTTTCTTTCAAAAGAAGGCGGGAGAAAATCTATGGATCGAGAAAAAGCGTTGGAAGTGCTGGCTCCGGCCGGCTCTATTGAGAGTATGAAGGCGGCGGTGGCGGCCGGGGCGGATGCGGTTTATATGGGCGGCAGCCGTTTCGGAGCCAGAGCCTACGCGGATAATCCGGATGAAGACGGATTGCTGAAAGCGATTGACTATATCCATCTTCACGGGCGCAGGCTCTATCTGACGGTAAATACCCTGTTTCGGGAGGAGGAGATGGAAGATTTGTATTCTTACCTTCTCCCCTATTATCGGGAAGGCTTGGATGCAGTGATTGTCCAGGATTTGGGAGCGATGTCATTTATCCGTCAACAGTTCCCTGGGCTGGATATTCACGCCAGTACACAGATGACGATTACCGGGAGTTACGGCGCGAAGCTGCTGAAGGAACTGGGCGCGGTTCGGGTGGTTACTGCCCGCGAGCTGTCACTGGAAGAGATCCGGAAGATTCATGACCAAGTAGATGTGGAGATCGAAAGCTTTGTTCATGGCGCTCTGTGTTATTGCTATTCAGGCCAGTGCCTGATGAGCAGCTTGATTGGGGGAAGGAGCGGCAACAGGGGACGCTGCGCTCAGCCCTGCCGCCTGCCTTATGAGGCCAGGGAATGGGGAGGCAGAGTGCCGGTAAATTCTCAGCAGGAGCGGTATCTGTTGAGCTTAAAGGACCTTTGTACCCTGGATCTGATTCCTGAGATGGTTCGGGCAGGGGTATATTCTATGAAGATTGAGGGGCGGATGAAGAGTCCGCGTTATACCGCCGGCGTGGTCAGAATATACCGCAAATACGCAGACCGGTATCTGGAATACGGGGAGAGGGGATATCAGGTGGATCCGGAGGATAAGAGAGAACTGGCGGACCTTTTTGACCGTGGAGGCTTTACCAAAGGATACTATAAACAGCATAATGGAAAAGATATGATTGCCGTAAAGGAGAAGCCTGCTTTTCGAAAAGCCAATCAGGAGCTGTTTGACCGGCTGGACCGCCTCTATGTTCATGGGCAGGTGAAGGAACCGATTGAGGGAAGAGCAGAGCTGAAGGAGGGCCGGCCGGCCCGTCTTACTTTATCCTCTTCTCTTTCTCAGACTCACGGAACAGTCCGCCCGGTACAGGTCTGCGTGGAGGGACCATGTCCTATGGAGGCGATGAACCAGCCTGTGACAGAGGAGAAGGTATTAAAACAGATCGGAAAAACGGGAGACACGCCTTTTGAATTCCGGAAGCTGGATGTGCAGTTGGAGGGAGATCTGTTCCTCCCGCTACAGGCATTGAATGATCTGCGCCGCAGAGGTTTGGAGGCGCTGAAGGAGGAAATTCTGAAAGAGAGCAGGAGAACAGAACCGGAAGGCAATATTTCCGCTCAAAAAAAGAAGAGCAAGTTTGGGCAATCAGGAAAAGAAAATCTGCCTGCTTTCAGAGAACTCTGGACATTTTTGGAAGAGCCCTGTCAGCTGGGGGCTGCTCTGGCAGACCCGGGCGTCAGCGGTGTTTATTTGGATGCAGGAGGATTTCCGGCGGATTCCTGGAAGAAAAATGTGGAGGAATGCGTACAGAAGGGAAAAAAATGTTATCTGGCGCTTCCTCATATTTTCCGTGCAGAGGGGGAAAGCTTTTTTAAAGCAAATGCGGCCCAGCTGCGGGAAGCGGGATTCCAGGGCTTTCTGGTTCGGAATCTGGAAGAGCTTCAGTGGCTGAAGGATACAGATTCCCGGTTGTTTGCGCTTCCAAAGGTACTGGACGCAAACGTATATTGCTGGAACAGCGAAACAGTAAGCTGCTTGAGAAATTTAGGCGCAGATCGTCTGACTCTTCCCTGGGAACTGAATTACCATCAGGCGGGGCCGGTATCGGAGGCAGCCAGAGAGGCAGGAGTACCGGTGGAGCTTCCGATATATGGACGGATTCCTATGATGGTAACAGCCCAGTGCGTCCGGAAAACAACGATGGGCTGCCAGAAGAAAAATGGACAGATGGAGCTGAAAGACCGGACCGGAGCGAGGCTGCCGGTGAAGAACCGCTGCGCGTTCTGCTATAATACGATTTATAACGGCTCCCCACTTTCTCTTTTGGGAAATGAGCGGTCGGTACAAAAACTGAAACCGACGGTGCTGCGTTTAAACTTTACAACCGAGGGAGAGAGAGAAACCGCTTCCATCATTACTGCGTTTCGGGAATCGTTTCTGGAGGGCAAGGAGATTCGGGCTCCCTTCCGGGATTTTACCAGAGGACACTTTAAGCGCGGTGTTGAGTAGGGTGCAAGGAGAAACGTATGGCTAATCTGATTGCGGTAATTTCCAAATATGTCATGATTTTCCTCATGGTCATCTATACCTACGCCAATTTCCGCTTTTTTACACTGTCGGATCCGGAAAAACAGAGGAAGGTTTGCGGCCGGCAGAACCGCTGTATGTTCTGCATTCATTTTCTGGCCTATCTGACCTTGTCTTTGAGAGCGGAAAACGAAGGGATCCGAATGATGCTTTGGGCCTTTTTTGGCGCCCAGGTTGTGTTTTTTCTGTGCTATATTTATCTGTACCGTCTGATTTACCGGAATGTTTCAAGGCTTTTGGTGAACAACACCTGCATGCTGCTGTGCGTGGGAATGATTATGCTGACCAGGATTTCTATGGCCAGAGGAAGTCTGGACAATGTTCTCCGACAGTTTGTTATAGTGGTAGCTTCTGCTGCGGTAACCTGGCTGATTCCCTATGTGATGGAGCGTTTCTGGCAGCTGTATCGTCTTCAATGGATCTATGCCGGAGCGGGCATTGCCCTGCTTTTGGTGGTCTGTGTGGCAGGAAATACCAGTTTTGGAGCCCAGCTTTCTCTGACGATTGGGGGTGTTTCCCTGCAGCCTTCGGAGTTTGTAAAGATTACTTTTGTGTTTTTTGCGGCGGCTATGTTCTATCAGTCTCTGGAGTTTCAAACGATTCTGGTGACAACGGCGGCAGCAGCTGCCCATGTGGTGATTTTGGCGCTTTCCAGGGATCTGGGCGGAGCTTTCCTTTTCTTTGTCACTTATGTGGCTATGCTGTTTGTGGCTACCGGGAAATGGCTTTATCTGGCAGCCGGGACGGGCGGCGGCGTTTTGGCCGCTATGGGGGGATACCGGCTGTTCGGTCATGTGCAGCGCCGGGTATCGGCCTGGATGAATCCCTGGGCGGATATTGAAAATACGGGGTATCAGATTACTCAGTCTCTATTTGCCATCGGTACCGGCGGCTGGTTTGGTATGGGACTGTGCCAGGGAATGCCTCAGAAAATCCCGGTGGTAGAGAAAGATTTTATTTTCTCTGCTATTGCGGAGGAACTGGGAGGAATTTTTGCCGTTTGCGTGATCTTGATTTGTCTGGGCTGCTTTTTGCAGTTTATGTTGATCGCCACCCGCATGCAGGCGGTGTTTTACAAACTGATTGCGGTGGGGCTGGGATTGGAATATATTACCCAGGTATTTCTGACCGTAGGCGGAGTAACGAAATTTATTCCCTCCACGGGAGTGACTTTGCCGTTTGTCAGCTATGGAGGAAGTTCGATTTTAAGCACCTTTATTCTCTTTGGGGTTATGCAGGGGCTGCATATTTTGAAGCTGGATGATGAAGAGGAACTGGAAATGGAGGAAGGAGGAGGAAGATGAAAAAGGCAGATCCAAATCCGAAGGCCAACCGAAATATTATGAAACTGGTATATGCAGTGGTGGCACTCTTTCTGGGAATGATGGCGTATATGGGATATTTTCTTCAGGCTGAAAGCGAAGATGTGATCAACAATGCCTATAATCCCCGTCTGGACAGTTTTGCGGACCGGGTGGTCCGGGGAGAGATTCTGGCATCGGACGGAACGGTTCTGGCAGTGACACAGGTGGACTCCGATGGAAACGAGGTGAGAGTATATCCATTTGGAAGTCTGTATGATCATGTGGTAGGATATTCGTCCAGGGGCAAGACGGGAATAGAATCCCTGGCAAACTTTTATCTTCTCAGCTCTCATGTAAATCTGGCGGAACAGATTGTGAATCAGCTGAAGGGGGTGAAAAATCCGGGAGATCATGTCTATACCACCCTGGATCCCCAGCTGCAGCAGGCGGCAAGCGACGCCCTGGGAGACCGGAGGGGAGCGGTGATCGCCATGGAGCCGGATACCGGGAAAATTCTCGCTATGGTATCCAAACCCGGATATGATCCCAATACGCTGGAGGCAGACTGGGAGGCGCTTGCCTCGGGGGACAGTCAGGAGGGACGCCTGTTAAACCGTGCGTTCCAGGGACTGTATCCGCCAGGGTCCACCTTTAAAATTGTGACGGCTCTGGAATATATGCGTGAACACCCGGAGGATTACAAGAATTATCAGTTCGACTGCGATGGGGTCTATGAAAATGGAGAGTATCAGATCCGTTGTTATCACAGCACAGCTCACGGCTCTCAGGATTTTCTCCATTCATTTGCCAATTCCTGCAATGGCGCTTTCGCAAACTTGGGTCTGAGTCTGGACCTTGATGGTTTTGCGCGTACGGCGAAAGGGGTGTTGTTTAACCGTGATCTTCCGCTGTCGCTACCCTACAGCCGCAGTTCCTTTGTTCTGGAACAGGGAGCGGGAACCTGGGAGATTCTTCAGACATCGATGGGCCAGGGGGCTACACAGATCACGCCGATCCACAATGCGATGATTACAGCTGCTATTGCAAATGGAGGGACCCTGATGAAGCCTTATCTTTTGGACCGAGTGGAAAATGGCGCAGGAGAAGAAATCAAGAAGTTCCTGCCGGAAGCTTATGGAGAAGTGATGACGGCTGGGGAAGCTGCTAATCTAACAGAACTGATGAGGGCAGTGGTAACGGAGGGGACAGGTTCTGCTGTCCGGACAGATGCTTACACGGTAGCTGCGAAAACGGGATCGGCAGAATTTGAGACGGGAAAGGAGACCCACGCCTGGTTTACGGGGTTTGCTCCCGCAGAAAATCCGGGGATTGTAGTAACTGTCCTGGTGGAAGAAGCTGGAAGCGGAGGATCTGTAGCTGCCCCTATTGCCAGAACCCTGATGGATCTGTATATGAGCCGATAAGACTGGACAACCCCCGGGTTCAATGTTATACTGATAATAAGACAGCGGGGTCCGTCATGCAGAAGCTCGGAAATGACATACATTTCCGGGCTTTATGGTTGTCTGGGTTGCAGCGACTCAGCTAACAAGAGGAGGCGGAGACGCCCGTTAATGAATACGAGAGAGGAGAAATGCCGGTGTTCCGAGCAGAAGATTATGTGAAGGTGAGAGACCTGGAAGAGGCCTATGAGCTGTGCCAGAAGCGAAGCAGTCTGGTGGTGGGAGGGATGGTCTGGATGAAGATGACGTCCCTCACCAAGCGGGTGATTGTGGATTTATCCGGCCTAGGGTTAGACCAAATTGAGGAAAACCAGGAGGAGTTCAGGATTGGATGTATGTGCAGCTTAAGACAGATGGAAATACATTCGGGGCTGAACGATTATTTTAACGGGATTTTTAAAGAATGTACCAGGCATATTGTAGGGGTACAGATGCGCAACTGCGCCACAGTGGGAGGAAGTATCTACGGACGCTTTGGATTTTCCGACATTCTTACCTGCATGCTGGCTCTGGATTCTTACGTGGAGCTGTACAAAGAGGGAATTATATCGCTGCAGGAGTTTGCTGCGAGGCCTGTGGGAACAAAAGACCGGGACATTCTGGTTCGGATTATTATCCGAAAGGACGGCAGAAAGGCAGCTTACGACAGTCAGAGAGCTACCCGGACGGATTTCCCGATTATTGCCTGCTGTGTGTCCAGACTTGGAAATTATTGGGACATATCTGTGGGCGCGCGGCCTGCAAAAGCAAAGGTGATCCGCATGCTGGATGATGGACACCATAGCTTTCAGCAGCTGTCTGAGGAAGCTGTCAGTCAGTTCGGTTTTGGTACGAATTTAAGGGGAAGCAAAGAATACAGAAGGGCGCTGGCAGTCGTCTATGTGCGCAGACTGATGGAGCGGCTTGCGGGAAGGAGCGTGGGTAAATGAAGGTACAGTTCCGTTTAAATGGAAAGGCGGTTCAGAAAGATATTAAAGGAGATATGCTGCTGATCGATCTTTTAAGAGAGCTGGGCTGTTACAGTGTAAAACGGGGGTGCGAAACCTCCAACTGCGGACTTTGCACCGTCTGGATGGACAAAAAGCCCATTCTTTCCTGCTCTGTGCTGGCGGCGCGGGCGGACGGACGCCATATAAGGACTTTGGAGGGGCTTCAAAAGGAGGCGGAGGAATTCGGACGTTTTTTGGCGGAAGAAGGCGGGGAACAGTGCGGATTCTGCAGCCCTGGTTTTATTATGAATGTGCTGGCTATGGAGCGGGAGCTGGAATGTCCTACGGAAGAGGAGATTAAAGAGTATTTGGCGGGGAATCTCTGCCGCTGCAGCGGTTATATGTCGCAGCTCAGGGCCGTTCAAAAATACCTGAATGTAAAGGCACAGGAAAGAAAACAGGAGAGCAAAGGGGGAAATGCCTGATGAGGGAAGGAAACAGGACGTCCTATCGGGTGGTGGGAGCGCCGGTTATTAAAAAAGACGCGATGGCTTTGGTAACAGGAAAACCGGTGTACACTCAGGATTTAGCTGCCGGGGATTGCTTGGTGGTGAAGGTATTGAGAAGCCCATATGCCCATGCCTGGATCGAGGAAATTGACTGTGGAGTGGCAAGAAAACTGCCGGGAATCGAGTGCATTTTAACCTACAAGGATGTACCGCAAAAGCGTTTTACACTTGCAGGACAGACTTTCCCGGAACCCAGTCCCTATGACCGTTTGATTTTGGATCGGAGGGTTCGGTTTGTAGGGGACGGCGTGGCAATTATCGCAGGAGAGACAGAGGAGCAGGTAGATCATGCCATGCGTCTGATCAAAGTAAAGTACCGCGTATTGGAGCCGGTTTTGGATCCGCATGAGGCCAAGGATGGAAAAATTCTGGTCCATCCGGAGGAGGACTGGAAGGCGCTATGCGATGTGGGGGCAGATAATCGGAGAAATCTGTGCGCCTCCGGCTGTGAGAGCCAGGGAGATGTAGAACAGGTGCTGTCTTCCTGCAGCCATGTAATCCGCAGAGTATATCATACGAAAGCAAATCAGCAGGCTATGATGGAGACTTTTCGTTCCTATGCCAGTCTGGATGTTTACGGAAGACTGAATATTTTATCCTCTACTCAGGTGCCTTTTCATGTCAGGAGAATCGTTGCCAATGCGCTGGATATTCCGAAGTCTAAGGTACGGGTGGTTAAGCCCAGAATCGGAGGCGGCTTTGGAGCAAAGCAGACAGCGGTAAGCGAGATTTATCCGGCTGTGGTTACCTGGATGACGGGAAAACCGTCTATGATTATTTACAGCCGGTATGAATCACAGATTGCTTCCTCACCGAGGCATGAAATGGAACTTCAGGTGACGATTGGATGCGACGAGGAAGGGATTTTTAAGGCTATTGATGTCTACACCCTGTCCAATACCGGAGCATACGGAGAACATGGCCCCACTACGGTGGGACTTTCCGGACACAAATCCATACCATTATACAGAACGCCGGAGGCGTTCCGGTTTGCTTATGACGTGGTTTATACTAACCGGATGTCTGCGGGGGCTTATCGTGGATATGGAGCGACTCAGGGAATTTTTGCAGTGGAGTCGGCGGTGAATGAGCTGGCGGCAGAACTGGGTATGGATCCGGCTGTTCTTCGGGAGAAGAATATGGTACGTCAGGGAGACGTAATGCCGGCCTACTATGGGGAAGAGGCTAGAAGCTGCGTACTGGACCGCTGTGTGAACAGGGTAAAAAAGATGATTGGCTGGGAGCAGAAATATCCCAGGACAGATCTGGGGAACGGCAAGGTCCGGGGAGTAGGATTGGCAATGGCTATGCAGGGATCTGCCATTGCGGGAGTGGATGTGGCTTCGGTATCAATCAAGGTAAATGACGATGGATTTTATTCCATGACCATCGGAGCTTCCGATATGGGAACCGGCTGTGATACAACCCTGGCGCAGGTAGCGGCAGAGTGCCTGGAATGTTCTGTGGAGGACATTGTAGTTTATGGAACGGATACGGACATTTCTCCCTATGACTCCGGCTCTTATGCCTCCAGCACAGCGTACCTGACCGGAATGGCGGTGGTCAAGACCTGCCAGAGCCTGAGGCGGAAAATACTTGCCAAGGGGGCTGAGTACCTGGGCTGCGGAGAAGAGGAGCTGTTTTTTGACGGAAAGAGGGTTTATCGTCCGGCTTCCGGCGAGAGGGAAGAAACCGAAATTTCCTTAAAAGAAATCGGAAACAGGGCTATGTGCAGCAACCGGGATGCGCTTTCAGCCTGTGAATCTCATTCCTCTCCCGTTTCCCCTCCGCCTTTTATGGCAGGAGCGGCGGAAGTGGAAGTGGATCTGGAGACAGGCGCTGTTTCACTGATTGATTTTGCGGCGGCTGTGGACTGCGGCACTCCTTTAAATATCAACCTGGCCAGGGTTCAAACAGAGGGGGGATTGGCTCAGGGAATCGGTATGGCTCTGTATGAGGAGATTACCTATTCGGAACGGGGGCAGATGTATGAGAACTCTCTGATGCAGTATAAGATTCCAAGTCGTTTGGATGTGGGTACCATTCGGGTGGAATTCGAGGAGAGCTTTGAACCTACTGGTCCGTTTGGGGCAAAATCCATTGGTGAGGTTGTAATTAATACGCCTCCGCCGGCTATTGCCGATGCGGTGTACAACGCTACCGGGGTGCGTATTCGCGAACTCCCCATTACGGCGGAGAAAATTTTTAAGGGGCTTCAGGATATTTCATAAACTGCGGGAGGAGCGGTATGATGGGAGAGGCAGAGGAAAGACAAAAACAGGAACAAAAATATATCAAAATGACAACCACTCCGGTGGAAAAACTGATTTGTTCGTTGGCGGGTCCCACGATTGTCAGTATGCTGGTGACTTCGTTTTATAATATGGCGGACACCTTCTTTGTGGGTAAAATCGGAACCAGCGCCACTGGGGCGGTTGGAATTGTATTTTCCGTAATGGCGATTATCCAGGCCTTCGGATTCTTTTTCGGACATGGTTCCGGAAACTATGTGTCCAGAAAGCTGGGCGAAAAGGACTTTGAGGAAGCCTCTCGGATGGCGGCGACCGGATTTGTCTCAGCCTTTTTGGCGGGACTGGTGATTATGATTGTAGGACTTATTTTCCTGGAGCCATTGTGCTATCTGCTGGGAGCTACGCCTACCATTCTGCCCCACGCCAAGTCTTACCTGAGAATTATTTTGATTGGGGCTCCTTACATGACAGCGGCTTTGGTTCTGAACAATCAGCTGCGGTTTCAGGGGAGCGCCTTTTACGGCATGATCGGAATCACCTCCGGGGCTGTGCTCAACATCGTTTTGGATCCACTTTTTATTTATGTGTTTCATATGGGAGTGGCCGGCGCGGCGCTGGCCACCATTATCAGCCAGTTTGTCAGCTTTTTACTGCTGCTTCGGGGAACTGGGACGGGAGGAAACGTTCATATTGATCTGCGCAAGTTTTCTCCCAGTATTCAGAGATACAAGATCATTATCAATGGAGGAAGTCCTTCTCTCTGCCGCCAGGGGCTTTCCAGCGTGTCTACCGCCTGTATGAATCTGATGGCCAGACCCTATGGGGATGCGGCGATTGCGGCTATGTCCATTGTCATGAGGATCACCAACTTTGCGGCCTCGATTATGACCGGTTTCGGCCAGGGGTTCCAGCCTGTTTGCGGCTTTAACTATGGGGCGAGAAAATTCCGGCGGGTACAGAAGGGGTTCTGGTTCTGCGTCCGCCTGTCCACCGTATTTCTTCTGGGAATGTCGGTTTTGGGATGGTTTGGCGCCAGCGGTCTGGTTGCTCTGTTCCAGCGGGAGGACCAGGAGGTGATCGCCTTCGGTACCAGGGCGCTGCGGTTTCAGTGCATTTCCTTCCCGCTTTTGGGGTGGATTACTATGTGCAATATGATGATGCAGACCATTGGAAAAGGCGTTCGCGCCTCGATTATGGCTATGTCCAGGCAGGGGTTGTTCTTTATCCCGCTGGTGATCGTGCTGTCCTCCAGAATTGGATTTTTGGGAGTTCAGATGAGTCAGCCCATATCTGATGTATTCAGCTTTCTGGTGGCAATCATCCTGCAGGCCAGCGTGCTGCGGGAAATGAATCTTCAGGTGAAGAAGGAAGAGGCGGAGTAGAGGAAAAAAGGTCCAGCGCCTATTCACCCTTGCATATCGAAAGCAAAAGTTGTATACTAAAGCCAGTTGTGACGCAGATAAGTTCTTTTGTCAATGGGTCTGCGCCGGATACACACCAAAACCGGGAGGAATTGCAATGATTGAGGCAACGAGCTGCGGCGGTGTGGTTATCTTTCGTGGGAAGATTTTGGTCCTGTATAAGAATTACAAGAACAAATACGAGGGCTGGGTTCTTCCCAAGGGAACAGTAGAAGCTGGCGAGGAGTATAAGGAAACGGCCCTGCGGGAGGTAAAGGAGGAAACCGGGGTCAGCGCCTCCATCATCAAGTATATTGGAAAGAGTCAATATTCATTCAATACGCCTCAGGACGTAGTGGAGAAGGATGTCCACTGGTATTTGATGATGGCTGACAGCTATTACAGCAAACCACAGCGGGAAGAATACTTTTTGGATTCCGGATACTATAAGTTCTATGAGGCATACCACCTGCTGAAGTTTTCCAATGAAAAGCAGATTCTGGAAAAAGCATATAATGAGTATCTGGATTTAAAGAAGAGTAATCTTTGGGGAAGCAAGAAGTATTTTTAAGAAAAGAAAGATAAAAGGCGTTCCGTTATGGTCGGAGCGCCTTTTGAGTTAGTTGGAAATTTTGTTCCGGAGCAGAGGCATTACAGCAGGGTGGCTTTGATGCGCAGGCGTACGTAATCCACAAACCAGCGGCCATTTTGGCAGAGACGGTCCTCCAGGGAATCAACCGTTTCATAAATAATTTCATCCTTTAAGGAAGCGGGGATTTGAGAAAAGGGCTCTTTCACAAACGTCCGGATCCAATTTTCCAGGCCTTGAGGGGACTGCTGCACCGTAGGGCGGTCAAACAGAAGGGCAAAATCCACACGAAAGCCCTGTTCTTCCAACAAGGGGGCATATTCCCCAATAGTTGGAAAGAAAAACGTTCTGGGATAAGTCAGCCCCCAACGTGCAAAGCTGTTTTCCAGAGCTGAGTGGACGGCCTCGGCGCAGCCTTTTCCTCCAAACTCGCATACCAGAATGCCGCCGGGCTTTAATTGGGCGGCTAAATTGGCAAGCAGATTCCTTTGATCACGCTCATCGATCCAATGAAAGACCGCATTGGAGAAAATGGCGTCCGCTTTTTGGGAAAGCTGGAAGGTGCTTCAATACATCTTCTCCGTATTTATGTACAAAATCAAACTGTTTGGCGTAATCCTGCACATCCCACTGAATATTCATCAATCTGAACCTCCTTTTTATTGTGGATCCGACATAGATTATTATACCACCGAAACTTTTTTGACACCAGGAAAAATGAATGATACAATGGATATTACAGAAAACAGATGAAGGAAAGGCAGAAACAATACCGATGACAAAACAGGAACTGGCTCTTGAAATAATCGAGCGTCTGAAAAGGGAGTATCCAGACGCGGGATGTACGCTGGATTACAATCAGGCGTGGAAATTGCTGGTCAGCGTGCGGTTGGCCGCTCAGTGTACGGATGCCCGGGTTAATGTGGTGGTTCAGGAGCTGTACAAGAAATATTCGGATGTAGAGGCGTTGGCAAAAGCGCCGGTGGAGGAAATTGAAAGAATTGTAAAGCCCTGTGGGCTGGGTAAAAGCAAGGCTAGGGATATCAGCGCCTGTATGAAAATTTTGCGGGATCAGTATGGGGGAAAGGTTCCCGATCAGTTTGAGGCCCTTTTACAGCTGCCTGGGGTCGGAAGGAAAAGCGCCAATCTGATTATGGGGGATGTGTTTGGAAAACCGGCGATTGTAACGGATACTCATTGTATCCGTCTGGTAAATCGTATGGGGCTGGTCGATGGCATCAAGGAACCGAAAAAGGTGGAAATGGCATTGTGGAAACTGATTCCGCCAAAGGAGGGCAGCGATTTCTGTCATCGCCTGGTTTATCATGGAAGGGATGTCTGCACCGCCAGGACAAAGCCGTTTTGCAGCCGATGTTGTTTAAAGGATATTTGTCCCAAGATCGGGGTGGACGAGATGAACCAGGAAACGAAGTCAGGGACAAAAGAAATGAGATAAAACCGGAGGACAGGAAAATGGGAAGAGGATGGCTGGATTTTCGAAGCCGAGAGGAAAAAGAACGGGATTATCGTGAATTCACGGAACGAGTGTTTCCGGGCGGAGTAGAGCATAAAAAGAGGGTAAGAGACCGATTAAAGGAACTTTTGCCAAAGGAAGATGTAACATATGTATTTATGTATTATGTGGCATTGAAGGATTTGATGGTAAGAAGACCCACTGTGACATATGAAGAGGCAATGCGCCAGGTATGCAGCGAAATCCGGGTGCTTCGAATGAAACCTGAGATAGAAGCGGCGATTCGCCAGGTACTGGAGGAAGACCAGAGAAAAGAGGGGGAATAAGAGGGGGAGATACCCCCTCTTTTTTTTGTTCACAAAAATTTCATTTTGCTTTCATTGACAATTAACGGCAGATGTGGTTTACTTTACAAGTGACAGGGTGTCATTTGTGACAGCGTGTCATCTGCCTGTTTTCCTGAAACAATTGGCACAAAATACAAAAGACAGCAAAAAGGAAGGGATCACATGCCAACCCAGCGTTTTTTTAATCTGAAGGAGGAAAAACGCAGAGCAATTTTGGATGCTGCGTTTCATGAATTTTCCAGAACCTCCTATTCCAATGCCTCCATTAATCAGATTATTAAGGAAGCGGATATTTCCAGGGGAAGTTTTTATACGTATTTTGAGGATAAGGACGATCTGATGCGTTATTTGGTGCGGGACTTTAAGGAGAGCTGCAAACAGAGAATTCTGGAGGTCCTGGATCAATGTCAGGGAAATCCTTTTGAAACGGTGCTGCATCTTCTGAAGGAACTTATGGAGCGCAAGGAGCCGGAAGCCGCATACTCTTTGTATAAGAATTCCCTTATGGAGATGAACATGGTCCATCAGAACCAGCTTTTAGGAGTGGATCATTTTGGACAAGGCGGGAAGGAGCAAAAACAGTTTATTCATGAACTGATGGCCCATATCGACCAGAAGCAGTTCCCAGTGGAAGACGAAGAAAAAGCGGCCTGCCTGATCGAAATGATGTTTGTAATTGCGGTAAAGGCGGTTACTACATATTATATGGGAGCGGCAAAAGAACAGGAGATCCTTCGTTCTGCCAGAAATCAGATGAATATATTGAAAAACGGGGCGTTTGCCTGACCACCAATTTGGAAAGGAAGAGAAAAATGAAAAAAAATAGAAGCAAGCATACATCAAAAAGAACAACAGCCGCGCTGACATTGGCCGCCTTGATGGCGGCGTCAGGACCGGCTGCGGCTTACGGGGCAGATAAGCCAAATGATAACCTGGTGGATGTGGAGGCTCCGAGACCTGATTACAACCAGGATTTGAGTCCGTCCTTCGCTTACTCAGAGGAGAAATGGGCTTCCCTGCGGGATAACGTGATGGAGTATGGGGAACTGGCGGATCTGATTCACGAATACAATCCTACGGTAAGAAGCAACCGGTCTTCCTACAATGATATGCGGAATAAAGATATCAATGACGTCTATGATGAGTTGATGAATGACATTGACGATATTTGGGATGCTGCGGATGCAGCAGGGTCAGATGATGATGCGGCGGCTACTATTACAGAGGCTACCTTGAACTTTCAAGCCAATAGCCTGAGACAGCAGGCAGACAACAACTACCAGGATCCCGAGATGCAGAAGATCCAGTATGATCAGGCGGAGGCGAACTTGGTCTACCAGGCCCAACAGCTGATGGCGACCTATGAGCAGTCAGGTTATAATTTGTCCTATCTTCAGAATACAAAGAACCTTCTGGAAACTCAGTACAATATCGTCCAGGCCCAGAGAAATGTAGGGATGGCTACGGATACGGACGTTCTGAACGCCCAGAAGAATGTTCAGGACCAGGAAGCGTCCATTCTGTCCGCTCAGAAATCAGCGGATAACGTCCACCGCCAGCTTTGTCTAATGCTGGGATGGCAGGTGGATTCACAGCCGGAGATCCGGTCTCTGCCGGAACCGGATTTAAGCCGGATTGATGCCATGAACCCTGCCGCGGATCTGGAAAAGGCGGTAGCCAATAATTATGACGTGCGTTATTACAACAAGATGTACAACAATGTAACAACGGAGGAATTGAAGGAATCTACCCAGGCTTCTAGAGAAAACGCGGAAGATACGGTGGCCCGTTCTTTAAACAGCCAGTACAACACCGTGCTTACCGCCAGGGATACTCTGAATACGGCTCAGTCTCAGCTGGCTTTGGCTCAAACGAATCTCAATACAGCTGCCACCCAGCTGGCGGTGGGGACTATTACCCAGGCCGACTACCAGAGTATGGAGAACAGCCTTCAGTCGGCTCAAAACAGCGTCCGTTCTGCAAAACTGCAGCTGCAATTGGCTATGGACGGATATGACTGGATTGTAAATGGACTGACTCTGTCCAACTAAGAGATGGAGGAGATTGGAATGAAGAAGAAACAACAGAGATGGAAAAGGGCTGGTGCCTTGACGTTGGCTGTTTTGCTGGGATGTATGGCCCCAGGGACTGTCTTTGGAGCGGAAATCGATGGGCTGACGCCGGAGAAAGAGGCCAGACTGAATGACAACCAGATTGAGTACGACGAGTGGTTTGACCTGCTGAAGTATAAATACGGTCCCATGCGCAGCGCTTATAAGCAGCTGGAGCAGTCCTTGGATAACAGCAGCACTATTACAATAGAAACCAGCTTGATGGCGGATGACCTGATGCGTCAGGCAGATGAACTGGAGGATTCCATGGCGGGACTGCCCCAGGAGCAGAAGGCAGCTTTAAGGACTCAGATCAATCTGCTGAGGGCAACAGCCAGATCCACCCGCAATTCACTGTTTTTTAGCAATCAACAGATGGACTCGACAAGAGAATCCTCTTTGCGTACGCTGGACCGCTCCACCAACGGAATAGTTTACCAGGTGGAAGGACTGATGAACCAGTATCAGCAGCTTCTTTCCCAACGGCAAATTGCGGCGAAATCCGTAGAGCTGTCCCAGAAGGCCCGTGATCTTCAGGTGCAGATGGAGGCTCAGGGGATGGCGGTAGGTGCGGATGTTCTTTCTGCCGCAACCCAGCTCTCGAGTGCTCAGGATCAGCTGAAAGCTCTGGACGACGCCATTGCCAGCATGAGAGACAGTCTCTTCAGCTTTGCCGGGGCTAGTGCGGATCAGAATCCCCAAATCGGGGCGGTGCCGGCGGCGGACCCGGCGGCAGTGGCAGCCATTGATTTTGCAGGAGACATTGAAAAAGCGGTAAATAATAATTATAATATTATTTCTCTGCGTTCCAGCAATACCAGCGCTCAAGGGTTGATGGAACAGCAGTTCTTGAAATCAACGACTGACAAAAAGAATCGTCTGCGCAACCTGGAGTATGCGGAAAACCAGGTCCGTTCTAATGTGCAGACCCTCTACGATGATGTGATGGAAAAAAAGACTCTCTACGACTCCGCTTCTACTGCCTGGCAGAGCGCCCAAAATACCTGGAATGCGGTTCAGGTCCAGAGACAGACAGGAATGCTCAGCGATGTTCAGTATCTTCAGCAGGAGCTGGCCTACCTTCAGGCCAAGTCTCAGATGGAATGCGCGGACTTAAACCTTCAGCAGTCCATGCGCAGCTATGAATGGGCTGTAAAAGGAGTGGAGGTAACGGCACAGTGACGATAAAAAGGGAAAGGGCCTTCCGGGAATGCCGGAGGGAGAGCTTTCCCTTTTCCTATGCTCTTAAGAAAATTAAGGCAAAAGTCGGATTTGGTCGAATAAATTACGAAAAAAATAATAATATAAAAAAATTGCAAGAAAAAAGTAATAAAAATAGAAAATCGTCTTGCTTTATTGAAAAAACAGTGATATGATTTTAGTAGCGGAAATATAATATTTTTGAGGAGCGTGGTAACAGTTCAGAGCTTGAAATGAGGTGAGCATATGCTGATGCGTCAGGTTGATTTGAAAGCGATGGCGGTAAGACCCATATCCATTTCCTATTTGATACAGACGGCGAATCAGTTTGACTGCGATATCTATATGATGAGCAGCAGAGAAAGCGCCAATGTAAAGAATTATGACGAGATGAAGAAAGTCAAGATGAATATGAGCCCGCTGGTTTTCTACTTTAAAGGAAGCGATGAGGAGGAAGCTGGAGACCGCATCCAGAGAATTTTTACCTTAAGCTGAGTTTGTGAAAAGGAGCGACGGAGAAAGGACATGCAGTGTACATAAAGCAGGAGAGCCTGACAGATTGCAGAGCTCTCCTTTTTTGCTGCCTTCCTGGGACTGCCGCTTGACTTATGGATTATTATCATCTACAATCTATAACAGCCCAAACAGCGGAAATCTGATAAAGAAAAGGAAGCATGGCGATGGGAATTGTAAAGGCCACCAAGCTGATTTTTGAATATGTCAAGCGGGATGAGCAGGAAAATATTGAAGAAGTGAAGCGCGCTATAGACAATATGGATGTGGACATCAAAAAAGGGGATTTTGTGGCAATTCTGGGGCATAACGGATCTGGAAAATCTACCTTTGCCAAGCAGATTAACGGGATTCTCATGCCTACAGGAGGAACTGTCCTGGTGTCCGGTATGGATACCAGAGATGAGGATCACATCTGGGATATCCGAAAAACGGCCGGAATGGTATTTCAGAATCCGGACAATCAGATTATAGGAAATGTGGTGGAGGAAGATGTGGGATTCGGACCGGAGAATTTGGGGGTTCCCACCGATGAAATTTGGAAACGGGTGGATGAAAGCCTGGAAGCAGTGGGGATGACAGCCTACCGGCTGCAGTCTCCCAACAAGCTTTCCGGCGGACAGAAACAGCGGGTTGCCATTGCGGGAGTGATGGCCATGAAGCCCCAGTGTATTATTCTGGACGAGCCTACTGCCATGCTGGACCCAAATGGGCGCAGGGAGGTAATACGCACCGTCCGGCAGCTAAACGAGAGTCAGGGAGTAACCGTCCTTCTGATTACCCATTATATGGAGGAGGCCACCTGGGCAGACCGGATTATTGTCATGGACGATGGCAAAATTGTTATGGACGGGAAGCCAAGGGAAATCTTTTCCAGAGTGCGGGAACTGAAGGAATGCGGACTGGACGTGCCACAGGCTACGGAGCTGGCCTTTGAGCTGAAAGAAGCAGGAATGCCCCTGCCCGACGGTATCTTGAGCCGGGAAGAGCTGGCGGAGGAGTTAGAGAGAATTTTGGAGCCCTCTGCGAGAACGCAGGGGAGCGGAAAGGAAACGGGAGAAAAGGATGTCCATTAAAGCAGTTGACCTGTGCTTTACCTACGGTGCCGGAACCGCTTTCGAGCAGCAGGCACTGAAACATGTGAATTTTGAAATACAGGACGGAGAATTTGTAGGACTCATCGGTCACACAGGATCGGGCAAATCCACGTTAATCCAGCATTTGAACGGATTGGAGCGGGCTACCAGCGGTCATATTTTTTATAATGGGACAGATATTTACAGCGATGGCTATAATATGAAGGAATTGAGAAGCAAAGTCGGGTTGGTGTTCCAGTATCCGGAGCACCAGCTTTTTGAAGTAGATGTATTGACTGATGTCTGCTTCGGGCCGAAAAATCAGGGACTAGACCAGGATGAAGCCAGGGAACGGGCAAAGCAGGCGCTGGCTCTGGTTGGAATGGGACCAGAATATTATGAACAGTCCCCTTTTGAGCTTTCCGGAGGACAGAAACGCCGGGTTGCGATAGCGGGCGTATTGGCCATGGAGCCGGAGGTGCTGATTTTGGATGAGCCTACGGCAGGTCTGGATCCCAGAGGGCGGGATGATCTGCTGAATAAGCTGAAAGCCCTTCACGAAGGACGGGGACTTACTATTATTCTGGTGTCCCACAGCATGGAGGATGTGGCGCGGTTCGCGGGCCGTCTGATGGTGATGAATCATGGAGAAAAGGTCTTTGACGGAACACCAAAGGAAGTATTTCGTCATTATAAGGAGCTGGAACAAATCGGATTGGCGGCGCCTCAGATTACTTACCTGGTACACGACTTGAGACATATGGGGCTGGAGATTGACGAGGATATTACTACCGTGCCGGAAGCCAGGGACGCAATCTTAAAGCTGTACCAAAAGCAACAGGAGAGAGCAGGATGTTAAGAGATATTACGCTGGGACAATATTATCCGGTGGACTCTGCGGTTCACCGTTTAGACCCAAGGACTAAGCTGTTTGGGACCATGGTTTATATCATCTCCCTTTTTATCGCCGATAATATTTGGGGATATCTGCTGGCAACGCTGGCACTGGCGGGAGTGATTCATCTTACCAAGGTTCCTTTCGGTTTTATGGTGCGGGGACTGAAGGCAGTAGTGATTCTGCTGCTGATCAGCGTCAGCTTTAATCTGTTTTTGACCGATGGGGAAACCCTGGTCCGGTTCTGGATTTTCCGAATTACCAGAGAGGGGCTGAGCTTGGCTCTGTTTATGGCCCTGCGCCTGATTTATCTGGTAATCGGTTCCTCGGTAATGACCTTGACCACCACGCCCAACCAACTGACCGACGGCCTGGAGAAAAGCCTGGGATTTCTGAACAAGGTGAAAGTACCGGTTCACGAGGTTTCCATGATGATGTCGATTGCTTTGCGCTTTATTCCGATTCTGGTGGAAGAAACAGATAAAATTATGAAAGCCCAGACGGCCAGGGGAGCGGATTTTGAATCTGGAAATCTGATTAAGAAAGCCAAGGCTATGGTGCCTCTTTTGGTGCCGCTTTTTATCTCTGCCTTTCGTCGGGCAACCGATCTGGCTATGGCGATGGAAGCCCGGTGCTATCGGGGCGGCGAAGGAAGAACTAAAATGAAGCCTCTTCATTATCAGAAGAGAGACAAGGCGGCCTACTGCCTTTTCGCGGTTTATTTGGCGGCTGCGGTTGCACTGCGGATGGCAATTTAAAGTGCCTGTATTTTTTTTATAAAGGAAGGGAAGTATGAGAAGAATCCGACTGACGGTTGCCTATGACGGAACCAATTATCACGGCTGGCAGGTTCAGCCTGGAGTGGTGACCATTGAATCGGTGCTGAATGAAGCGCTGACAGAGCTTTTTGGAGAGGAGATTGCGGTAATCGGAGCCAGCAGGACAGATTCTGGTGTTCATGCCAGGGGGAATGTGGCGGTGTTTGATACTGAGGGAAGAATGGCGGCGGACCGGATTTGCTTTGCCCTCAATCAGCGGCTCCCGGAGGATATCCGGGTACAGGATTCCTGTGAGGTTCCCCCGGATTGGCATCCCAGAAAGCAGCGTTGTGTAAAAACCTACGAATATAAAATAATAAATCGGAGAATGGAGCTGCCGGACCGGCGGCTCTATACGTATTTCTATTATTATAACCTGGATTTGGAGCGGATGCGGGCGGCTGCGGCTTGTTTGCTGGGGGAACATGATTTTAAAAGCTTTTGCAGCGCCAAAAGCCAGGTGGAAGATACGGTCCGCACTATTTACGGTCTGGATATTATCAGAGAGGGAGACGAGATCACCCTCCGTATCCGCGGGAACGGTTTCCTTTATAATATGGTAAGAATCATTGCAGGGACTCTTTTGAATGTGGGAAACGGGCATATGGAGCCGGAAGAAGTGAAGCGAATCCTTGAGGCCAAAGACAGGAGAACGGCAGGCCCCACCGCTCCGGCCAAGGGACTGACCTTGGTTGGGATGGAATATGAGGACTTTTAAAATTTGTAACGATTCCGGATGGAATGAATTGCTGCGGTATTTTACAAAAATCATACGGATTTCCTTCAAAAAAAGGCCTTGACAGGAAGGAAAGCTGCGGATATAATGACATGGTGTGTACGTAAATACGCAGTATTTTTTGTGCACAAAAGCTGACGAACAGCAACCACAGTCAATATTACAGGAGGTGAAAGGAATGCCCACATTTAACCAGTTAGTAAGAAAGGGAAGACAGACCAGCGTTAAGAAGTCTACCGCTCCGGCTCTGCAGAGAGGATACAACTCTTTACAGAAGAAGGCTACGGCTGCTTCCGCTCCTCAGAAGAGAGGCGTATGCACCGCAGTAAAGACTGCTACCCCGAAGAAGCCTAACTCTGCTCTGAGAAAGATTGCCAGAGTTCGTCTGTCCAACGGCATCGAGGTAACCAGCTACATTCCCGGAGAGGGACACAACCTTCAGGAGCACAGCGTTGTGCTGATCCGCGGAGGAAGAGTTAGGGATCTGCCCGGTACCAGATACCACATTGTAAGAGGTACACTGGATACGGCTGGTGTCGCTAACCGCCGTCAGGCCCGTTCCAAATACGGCGCTAAGAGACCGAAAGACAAGAAGTAATCTGTACCGTTAAGTTGTACCACTAACAGCAGTAAAGTGAAGTTAGTGCCGGATCAAATATTGACCTGTAGGTTGCAGGATATATAGAAATGACCGAGCGCGAACACATTTTATGGAAACATGTGAGTACCGATGAATTAATGAAGCGCCTGTAATAAAGGCGCCCAGTATTAAGGAGGGAAGTAACGTGCCACGTAAAGGACATACTCAGAAGAGAGACGTTCTGGCAGACCCGATTTACAACAATAAGGTTGTAACCAAGCTGATCAACAACATCATGCTGGACGGCAAGAAGGGTGTTGCACAGAAGATTGTATACGGCGCTTTTAACCGTGTTGCTGAGTCAACC
This sequence comes from uncultured Clostridium sp., assembly GCA_900547035.1. Classification (GTDB taxonomy): domain Bacteria; phylum Bacillota; class Clostridia; order Lachnospirales; family Lachnospiraceae; genus Enterocloster; species Enterocloster excrementigallinarum. The sequence continues at coordinate 34,254 of URFM01000037.1, forward strand.
GGTAAAGATGCCATTGAAGTGTTTGAAGAAGCAATGAACAACATTATGCCTGTTCTGGAAGTTAAGGCGAAGAGAATCGGCGGCGCTACCTATCAGGTACCCATCGAGGTTAAGCCCGAGAGACGGCAGGCTCTGGCTCTGCGCTGGATCACTCTGTACTCCCGCAAGAGAAATGAGAAGACCCAGGAGGAGAGACTGGCGAACGAGATTATGGATGCTGCCAATAATACCGGCGCTTCCGTAAAGAAGAAAGAGGATATGCATAAGATGGCGGAGGCAAACAAGGCCTTTGCACATTACCGCTTCTAATTGAAGGAGGAAAATCCGTTGGCTGGAAGAGAATATCCATTGGAAAGAACCAGAAATATCGGAATTATGGCTCACATCGATGCCGGTAAAACCACATTGACGGAGCGTATTCTGTATTACACTGGTATTAACTATAAGATCGGAGATACCCACGAGGGTACTGCTACCATGGACTGGATGGCCCAGGAGCAGGAGAGAGGTATCACCATTACTTCAGCCGCTACAACCTGCCACTGGACTCTGCAGGATCACTGCAAGAAGAAAGCTGGCGCCCTGGAGCATCGGATTAACATTATTGATACTCCTGGACACGTTGACTTTACGGTTGAGGTAGAGCGTTCTCTGCGCGTGCTGGACGGCGCCGTAGGCGTGTTCTGCGCGAAGGGCGGCGTTGAGCCCCAGTCTGAGAACGTATGGCGTCAGGCTGACACCTACAATGTTCCCCGTATGGCATTCATCAACAAGATGGATATCCTGGGAGCGAACTTCTACGGCGCTGTGGAGCAGATTAAGACCAGACTGGGCAAAAACCCCATCTGTCTGCAGCTGCCCATCGGCAAAGAGGATGAGTTTAAGGGAATCATCGACCTGTTCGAGATGCAGGCTTATATCTACAATGACGACAAGGGCGAGGACATCTCTATCGTTGATATCCCTGAGGATATGCAGGACGAGGCAGAGCTGTACCACACCGAGCTGATCGAGAAGATCTGCGAGCTGGACGATGATCTGATGATGAAATACCTGGAGGGTGAAGAGCCCACCACTGAGGAGTTGAAGGCTGCTTTGAGAAAGGCAACCTGCGAGTGTACCGCGATCCCGGTATGCTGCGGCTCCGCTTACCGCAACAAAGGCGTTCAGAAGCTTTTGGATGCCGTGATCGAGTATATGCCTGCTCCTACCGACATCCCCGCCATCAAGGGCGTGGATCTGGATGGAAACGAGGTAGTGCGTCACTCCTCCGATGAGGAGCCCTTCGCTGCTCTGGCATTCAAGATCATGACCGATCCCTTTGTAGGAAAGCTTTCTTTCTTCCGGGTTTACTCCGGAACCATGAATTCCGGTTCCTATGTGCTCAACGCCACCAAGGGCAAGAAAGAGCGTGTTGGTCGTATCCTTCAGATGCACGCCAACAAGAGAAGCGAGCTGGATAAGGTTTACTCCGGCGATATCGCTGCCGCAGTAGGCTTTAAGAACACCACCACTGGTGACACCATCTGTGATGAGCAGCACCCGGTAATCCTGGAGTCCATGGAGTTCCCGGAGCCGGTTATCGATATCGCAATCGAGCCCAAGACCAAGGCCAGCCAGGACAAGATGGGCGAGGCTCTGGTAAAGCTGGCCGAGGAGGATCCCACCTTCCGGGTACGTACCGACGAGGAGACGGGACAGACCATCATCTCCGGTATGGGCGAGCTGCATCTGGATATTATTGTAGACCGTCTGCTGCGTGAGTTCAACGTAGAGGCAAACGTAGGCGCTCCTCAGGTTGCTTACAAGGAGACCTTTACCAAGGCTGTTGACGTGGACAGCAAGTACGCGAGACAGTCCGGCGGACGCGGACAGTACGGACACTGTAAAGTACACTTCACACCTATGGATCCCAACGGCGAGGAGACCTTCAAGTTTACCTCTTCTGTTGTGGGCGGCGCGATTCCGAAGGAGTATATCCCCGCAGTCGGCGAGGGTATCGAGGAAGCAGCCAAGACCGGTGTGCTGGGCGGATTCCCTGTACTGGGCGTATGCGCAGATGTGTACGACGGTTCCTACCACGAGGTAGACTCTTCCGAGATGGCATTCCACATTGCCGGTTCTATGGCATTTAAGGATGCGATGAAGAAGGGCAACCCCATTCTGCTGGAGCCCATCATGAAAGTTGAGGTTACCATGCCCGAGGAATACATGGGCGATGTAATCGGCGACATCAACTCCCGCAGAGGCCGCATTGAGGGTATGGAAGATATCGGCGGCGGAAAGATGGTTAAGGCTTATGTGCCCCTTTCCGAGATGTTCGGCTACTCCACCGACCTGCGTTCCAGAACTCAGGGCCGCGGCAACTACTCCATGTTCTTTGACCGCTATGAACCGGTACCCAAGAGCGTACAGGAGAAAGTGCTTTCTGACGTTAAGAAATAAGTGATAAAAGGCTTGTAAATCAAAGGAAAATAGAATATAATGATAGACAGCCTGAAACTAAATTATAATAGCCCAACAGAAATAAGGGCGCAAATTAAGGAGGACGTTATAAAATGGCTAAAGCTAAGTTTGAGAGAACGAAACCCCATTGTAACATTGGTACCATTGGACACGTTGACCATGGTAAAACAACTCTGACAGCTGCTATCACCAAGACTCTGCATGAGAGATATGGCACTGGCGAGGCTGTTGCATTTGAGAATATCGATAAGGCTCCCGAGGAGAGAGAGCGTGGAATCACCATCTCTACCGCTCACGTTGAGTACGAGACTCCTAAGCGTCACTATGCTCACGTTGACTGCCCCGGACATGCTGACTACGTTAAGAACATGATCACCGGTGCTGCTCAGATGGACGGCGCGATCCTGGTTGTTGCCGCTACCGACGGTGTTATGGCTCAGACCAGAGAGCACATCCTGCTGGCTCGTCAGGTAGGCGTTCCCTATATCGTAGTATTCATGAACAAGTGCGATATGGTTGACGATCCTGAGCTGCTTGAGCTGGTTGACATGGAGATCCGCGAGCTGTTAAATGAGTACGAGTTCCCGGGCGACGACACCCCCATCATTCAGGGTTCCGCTCTGAAGGCTCTGGAAGATCCCTCCAGCGAGTGGGGCGACAAGATCATCGAGCTGATGGAGGCTGTTGACGAGTATATTCCGGATCCGATCCGTGAGACCGATAAGCCTTTCCTGATGCCTGTTGAGGACGTATTCACCATCACTGGCCGTGGTACTGTTGCTACTGGTAGAGTTGAGCGTGGTACTCTGAACCTGAACG
>URFM01000038.1 GCA_900547035.1 uncultured Clostridium sp.
CCCCGTTCTCCAGGTAGATGCGGTTCAAATCCGTAATCTCCAGCTCTCCTCTGGCGGAAGGCTTCAAGCCCTTGGCGTACTCCACCACCCGGTTGTCGTAGAAATACAGGCCGGTGACGCAGTAGTTGGACTTGGGATGCTCCGGCTTCTCCTCGATGGAGACGGCCTTTCCCTCCTTGTCAAACTCCACAATACCGAAGCGCTCCGGGTCGTCCACATAGTATCCGAATACCGTGGCTCCCTTCTCCTTGGCCGCGGCAGCCCGCAGCAGACGGTTCAGTCCATGGCCGTGGAAAATGTTGTCCCCCAGCACCATGGCAACGGAGTCATTTCCGATAAACTCTTCTCCGATGATAAAGGCCTGGGCCAGTCCGTCGGGGCTTGGCTGAACGGCATAGCTTAAATGGATGCCAAACTGGTTTCCATTTCCCAAAAGTGCCTCAAACCGAGGGGTATCATCCGGCGTGGAGATAATGAGAATCTCCCGGATTCCCGCGTTCATAAGAACGGACAGCGGGTAATAAATCATGGGTTTGTCGTAGATTGGGAGCAGCTGCTTGGATGTTACTTTGGTTAAAGGGTAGAGTCTGGTGCCGCTGCCGCCGGCAAGTATAATCCCTTTCATATACATTTCCTCCTGAGCGTTGATACGGAGCCCTTGTCTGCCCCGATGGTTACGTTTACTATATCATATCATGCCCCGCCTTTCAAACCTTCGGGCATAAAGTTTAAGAAACTTCTGTTGTAACAGTTCAGGACGGCGGGAAAACGAGGGCGAAAACAGGCGTTAATCTTGCTTATAAGCATGCTTTTGCCCTCGTTTTCACATCGGATGGACATCCGATGCTTCTTGTCCGGCCTTGGCCGGGCAAGAAGATAGCCGTCCTGAACTGTTACCTCCTATTCCTCATTCATCTTAGCCAGCTTGGCGCTCTGGTCCGCGGCGATCAGGTTATCCAGAAGCTCCTGGATATCCCCGTTCATAATAGAGTCGATTTTGTACAGCGTCAGCTTAATCCTATGGTCCGTCACCCGTCCCTGAGGGAAGTTGTAGGTGCGGATTTTCTCCGAACGGTCTCCGGTTCCGATCTGGCTTCTTCTCTCCTCCGCCTCGGAATTCTGCCGTTTCTCCAGCTCCATATCGTACAGCTTGGAGCGCAGCAGCCGGAAGGCCTTCTCCTTGTTCTGAAGCTGGGACTTCTCCGTCTGGCTGTAAATCACGATTCCCGTGGGAATGTGGGTCAAACGCACTGCGGAATCGGTAGTATTGACGCACTGTCCGCCGTTTCCGGAGGCACGCATCACATCGATGCGGCAGTCGTTCATATCAATCTGTACGTCCACTTCCTCCGCCTCGGGCATCACCGCCACCGTAGCCGTGGAGGTGTGAATCCGGCCGCCGGACTCCGTCTCCGGCACACGCTGTACCCGGTGAACGCCGCTCTCGTATTTCAGCTTGGAGTAAGCGCCTTTTCCCGTCACCATGGCTACCACTTCCTTGAAACCGCCGATGCCGTTCTCATTAAGGCTGATCATCTCCACCTTCCAGTGCTGGCTGTCCGCGTAGCTGCAGTACATGCGGTACAGCTCCGCCGCGAAGAGAGCCGCCTCGTCGCCGCCGGCGCCTGCCCGGATTTCCAGGATAATGTTCTTGTCGTCGTTGGGGTCCTTGGGCAGCAGCAGAACCTTCAGCTCATGCTCCAGCTCCTCCACTTTCTTCTTGCTCTCGGAAAGCTCCTCCTTAGCCAGCTCCCGCATCTCCTCGTCGTTCTCCTCCTCCAGAAGCTGGAGGCTGTCCTCGATGCTCTGCTTGGCCTTCTTGTACTCCCGGTAGGCCTCTACAATGGGAGCCAGCTCCGCCTGTTCCTTCATCAGCTTCGTGAAGCGCTTGGTATCCTGGGCCACGTCCGGCTCTCCCAGGGTATGCATCAGCTCTTCATAGTGAATCAGCATATCATCTAATTTATCAAACATCTCTATTTTCCTCTCCTGATTTTGTGGCTGTTCAGAATGTCTTTTTCGTTTCCATACAGGCAGGCGCCGCTATGGCCATCCGGCGCGGACCACCCGGTCCTTTCCCGTCAGGTCCTGTACGGTACGAATATCCCGGAATCCGGCCTCCGCCAGCAGCCCTTCCACCGCCGGTCCCTGGTCCCAGCCGATTTCCAGGTAAATGGCTCCGCCTTTCTTTAAAAAACGCCCGCTCTCCCTGGCTAAAATGTGGTAAAATTTCAGGCCGTCCTCATCCCCGTCCAGGGCCATCCTGGGCTCGTGGTCCCGCACCTCCGGCTCCAGCCCCTCGATTACCTCACGCGGGATATAGGGAGGGTTGGAAACCAGAATATCGAACATTTTCCCGGAGGGAATCCCCTCAAACATATCGCTTTGAAACAGACGGAACTCCCCCTGGTAATCCTTTAACAGCTTCTGTCCGTTGCGGCGGGCCACCTCCAGGGCTTCTCCCGACAAATCCAGGGCCCAGACCTTCTCATATTTTCCCCGCCTGGCAAGGCTGACCGCGATGCAGCCGCTGCCGGTACACAAATCCAGGACCTGCTGGGCGGGATCCGGGCGTTCCTGTAAAACCAGCTCCACCAGGGTTTCCGTATCCTGTCTGGGGACCAGCACATGCTCATTGACCTCAAATTCCAGTCCCATAAAGTCCTGCACCCCCAGAATCTGCTGAAGCGGCACCCTACTGGCCCTGCGCTCCGTCATTTCCTGAAAGCGCCGGATTTTCTCCTGGGTATCGGTATCCTCTGGAAGTTCCCGTCCGCTTACCGCCAGAAACGAGGCCAGGCGCAAGTCAAAGGCCGCCAGCAGCAGGTACCGGGCGTCCAGGGACCAGTCCGGCACCTCCGCTTTTTTCAGCTGTTCTCTTCCTTCCTCCAAAAGCTTTTGCAGCGTCATATTTCTCTCCCTGTCAGTCTCCTGTTCCCTCAGGCTGCCGCGTCTGCTCCCCGTTCTTTTCCCAGCCGGGAAAATTCTCATCCAGATAAGCTCTCCAGTCAAATACCTTTTCCACCGCGGCGATCGCCACTTCAATCATGGAGTCATCCGGCTCCTTGGTGGTCAGCCCCTGCATCCACATACCCGGCCTGCTGAAAAGATTCACAATCCAGGAGTCATGGCGCCCCGCAAACCGCAGAAATTCATAGGACACTCCCGCGATAACCGGGATTAAAAGAATCCGGCTCAAAACTCTCAAAAGCAGCGACTCCGGACGGATTACCAGAAAGAACAGAATGCTGATAATCATAACAAACATAAGAAAACTGGTCCCGCAGCGCTTGTGCTCCTTGGAGCTGGCCCGGACGTTGTCCACGTTTAAGGCGAGGCCGTGTTCAATACAATTGATGCATTTGTGTTCGGAACCATGGTACATAAAGGTGCGCCGTATATCCTCCATCCGGCTCACCAGCTTAATATATCCAATAAAAATGGCAATGCGGATCAATCCTTCCAGAAAGGCCATAGCCGTCTCCGACGGAATTACCCTTCTGCACACACGGGCAATGAGCATGGGCAGCACCATAAAAATACCAATGGCCAGCACAAAGGAGAAAATCATCACCACGGTCATGAGAACAGATTCCAGCTTTTCTCCAAATACTTTATCCAGCCATTTTTCAAATTTGGAGGGCTCCACCTCCTCGTCGTCCTCAAAAAAGCTGCAGGACCAGGTCAGAGCCCTCATCCCCAGAACCATGGAGTCCACAAAGCTGAACACTCCCCTGATAAAGGGCAGGGACAAAAGCTTTACCTTCCTCGTCATGCTCACATACTGGTCATTCATGACCTCGATTTCCCCGTCGGGCCTGCGCACGGCAACCGCGTAGTTGGTGCCGTTCTGCATCATAATGCCCTCGATTACCGCCTGCCCCCCGATTCCAGAATATTTCATCTTGTCAACCTTTCCGATTTAAAGAGTAACTGTTCAGGACGTCCTGAACTGCTGCCTAAAAACAAAAGGGCTGAGCTAGTTTTAAGCTCAACCCCTTATCAGCTTCCCTATTTACCAGCATTAATGCCGTACTTACGATTGAACTTATCAATACGTCCGCGGGCAGCGGCAGCCTTCTGCTGACCAGTGTAGAATGAATGACACTTAGAGCAAACCTCTACATGGATTTCCTTTTTGGTGGAACCGGTAACGAACTCGTTTCCACAGTGGCAAACAACTTTTGCCTGGTAATAATTGGGATGGATTCCTTCCTTCATGATATTCACCTCTTCAATTTATTTTGCGGTTTCCGACCGCGGCGATTTATGCCAATCTGCCTTTGTACACAGCCCATTTTTCCAAGAGGAGCGCACAAATATCGGCACTGTTTCAAGTCTCACGCACCCGACCCGTAAGGTTCTGACTCACGAAGATGCCAAAACTGCCGTCAATTCGGACAGCTTAAACAGTATAGCACAGAGGACCTGCAAATGCAACTCAATTTTTAGAAAAACCGAATTTTCTTCGCCATTTCCACAAATTCCTTGTTGTTCCTGGTCCTGGCAAAAAGATCCAGGATTTTTTCTACCGCTTCCTCGGGCTTTAGGGAACTGGTGGCCTTGTGAATGATATCCACACATTCCGCCTCTTCCTTGGTCAGGAGCAGGTCGTCCCGCCTGGTTCCGGACTTTAAAATATCCACTGCGGGGAAAATTCGTTTTTCCGAAAGCTTCCGGTCCAGCACCAGTTCCATGTTGCCGGTCCCTTTAAACTCCTCGTAGATCACGTCGTCCATCCGGCTTCCCGTATCCACCAGTGCGGTGGCCAGCACCGTCAGGCTTCCGCCCTCCCTCATATTCCGGGCCGCGCCGAAAAACCGCTTGGGCATATGCAGCGCCGCCGGATCCAAACCGCCGGAAAGGGTTCTGCCGCTGGGAGCCACCGTCAGGTTGTAGGCTCTTGCCAGACGGGTGATGCTGTCCAGAAGGATAATCACGTCCCTGCCATGCTCCACCAGGCGCTTGGCCCGCTCAATCACCATCTCGGAAACCCGCTTATGACGCTCCGGAAGCTCGTCGAAGGTGGAGTAAATCACTTCTACATTAGGTCCTACAATGGCCTCCTTGATATCCGTCACTTCCTCCGGCCGCTCGTCAATAAGCAGAATCATCAAATGCATATCCGGATGATTGGTGGTAACCGCCTTGGCCACCTGCTTTAAGAGGGTAGTTTTTCCCGCTTTGGGCGGAGACACAATCATACCTCTCTGGCCCTTTCCAATGGGTGCCAGAAGGTCCAGAACCCGCATAGCCACCGATGTGCGGACTCCGGGCGTCTCCATATGAAGGCGTTCATTGGGGAAAATGGGCGTTAAATCCTCAAAGTTTGGCCGGCGCTCTGTGGAGCTTAACGGATATCCGTTTACGGTCCGCACGTAGAGAAGGGCCGCGAATTTTTCCGTAGCCGACTTCACCCGGCGGTTTCCGCAGATAATATCTCCCGTTTTCAGATTAAAACGGCGGATCTGGGACGGCGCCACATAGACGTCATTTTCTCCCGGCAGGAAATTCTCGCACCGGATAAAGCCAAAGCCGTCGGGCATCACCTCAAGGATTCCCTGGGCCTCGATTCCGCTGTCCAGCTCCAGCAGGTCCTGGTTGGACAGACCGGTCGCGTCATTTTTTACCTCGCCGCGTATTTGGCGTTCCTCACCTGATGCGGCCTGAGGCTGCGCAGGCTGTGGGACATTCTGCTGAAGCTGGGTGCCCTGGCTGTAAGAAGAAGCTCCGTTTCCCTGGCCTTGAGCGGCGGCGTGGGGCACATAAGCCCTCTGGGCCGGCTTTCCCTGTCCGTTCCGCTCATAAGGCCTGGCGTTTCTTCTCGCATCGCCCAACCGGCCATTCTCCTGATTTTTTCCATTTCCATGGTAGGATACCGAAGGCTCCCTGCCTCTGGAATTTTCTCTAAATCCCCTGGACTCCTGGGAATTTTTCCCTTCCTGGGCCGTTTTTGCCGCCTGAGCCTCCTGTTCCTTTTCTGCCTGATTGCACAGCAACTCTACCAGCTCCGCCTTACGCATGGCGCTGGTTCCTTTCAGGCCCTGTGCCTTGGCCATTTCCCTAAGCTCCGATACCGGCAGGGTTTCTAATTTTTCGCGCATACTAATCTCCTTATTGTGAAATTAAAAGTATCCAAAATGTGGGGTTTGTACCAGACTTTGTGAAATCTTTTGATATGTGAAAATGCAGGTCAGTCAGAGAAACCTGCTGTTTATTGCAACCACTCAGAACGGCATATCTTCTTATCCGGACAGAGCCGTCCTGAACTGTTACGTATATTATAAACATGTTTCAATGGAAATGTAAAGTAAAACTTCCAAATCCCCCGCTCTCCCGCCGGAAATAAAACTGTAATCAATCCGTTCATTTCCTTTCGTTTTTCCGTCTTGCCCCGTATTTCCATGTCCTCCGGCCCAAAATGGAAAAATCCGAAAAAAACAACGTAAAATCGTGCTTTTCCCCGATTTCCCCCGTTCTTATGCGGTTTACCATAAACGGAAAATAATTAAGAAAATCTTAATAATCTATTCAAGGAACATTCAAACATTCCGGGCGGATGCATGATATACTATGAACATAAGAGATGCACGAATCACAACTATCCTTCAACCCTTTTTGAAAATCCGAAAATCCTAAAGAAAAGTGCTCCGTACTGAAAAGTATGGAGCTTTTTCTATGTATCTTTACAGAGCTTCAGGACATCCGGCGTGAAAGCGAGGGCCGTCTATCCTTTGATCTGTTCCAGAACTTTTCTCAGGTCTTCCACATTTCCATCCGAAAAGCAGTATCCGTCCATCCCCGTATCCCTGGCGCCCTGGATGTTTTCTTCCAGATCGTCGATAAAATAGCATTCCCCGGGATCTAACCGGAAGCGCCGGTACAGATGCTCGTACATCTCCTTCTGAGGCTTCATGCATTTTACCTCTGCGGAAAACAGAACGCCGTCGAAACAGTCGATGGCGGGGATCACATCCCGGTAACATTCCAGCAGACGCACAGAAGCGTTGGAGCAGATATAGAGGCCATAGCCTTTTTCTTTCAGCTGGCGGGTTAATTCCTCCATCCCTTTCTTAGGACGCATATTGTAAAGATGCCACTGAGCAAAACAGCGGGCCGCCGCTTCTTTCTCCTCAGGAGTATCCAGACGGTTCACCATAGCCTTCAGCCCCTGCTCCTCCGAGATGATGCCCATGTCCAGCTTCACCCACTCCGGCGAAACGAAAACCGTGGTGTAAATCCGTTTTCTCATCTCCTCATCAGGAATCAGGGCCCTGCATACCAGGTCCCCGTCATAGTCCACCAGCACGTTTCCCATGTCAAACACAATATTCCGTATCATATTTCCTCCATAAACGGTTCAGGACAGCCTGAACACTTAAGATTCTCTCCTGACAAAAAGACCCGGCGCCTCCGCTCCTTATGAGCGCCGGCCCCGGGCCTTTCTTATGCTTCAGGCTTCTCTACCTGAGCAATGGCAGTTTTCTGCATGGGAATCCGGCAGTTTTTGTTGCTGCCAAACTCTACGATTACAGTATCATCGGTCATATCGATAATGACTCCGTAGAAGCCGCTGGTGGTCAACACCGTATCTCCTACCGCAACACTGTTTAACATTTCCTGCATCTTCTGTTTTTCCTTCTTCTGCGGACGGATGGCCATAAAGTACAGCATACCAACCAGCAGAATCACATAGAAAATCCAAAAAGCCGGAGTGCTCGTCATTCTTTCTTCCTCCTTATCACGACTGCCGCCGCCTCGCCGCGGACAGCCCTATTTTAGCTCTGAGACCCTTCCATGCCGGACAGCTTGGCCTTTTTGTATTCGGCATAGCGGTGTTCCTCAATGGCGTCGCGAATCTCTTTCATCATTGTATTATAAAAATACAAATTATGCAAGGTACATAAACGCATTCCCAGCATTTCTTTTGCCTTCAGCAGATGGCGGATATAGGCCCTGCTGTAGGAACGGCAGGCGGGACAGCCGCAGCCTTCCTCGATGGGCCTGGAATCCAGCTCATACTTCTGATTGAAGAGATTCAGCTTTCCCCGGTTGGTGTACACATGGCCGTGTCGGCCGTTTCTGGAGGGGTAGACGCAGTCAAAGAAATCTACGCCCCGGTCCACAGCCTCTAAAATATTGGCAGGCGTGCCTACTCCCATGAGATACACCGGCTTGTTTTCCGGAAGATGGGGCACGGTCACATCCAGGATGTGATACATCTCCTCGTGGGTCTCTCCCACCGCCAGGCCGCCTACGGCATAGCCGGGAAGATCCATCTGGGCAATCTCCTTAGCGTGCCAGATGCGGATTTCGTCCACCACTCCGCCCTGGTTGATGCCAAAGAGAAGCTGCTCCCTGTTAATAGTATCGGGAAGGCGGTTTAATTCCTCCATCTTATTTTTGCAGCGCAGAAGCCAGCGGGTCGTCCGCTCCACAGAGGCCCGGATATACTCCTCGCTCCCATGGCTTGGGGGGCACTCGTCAAAGGCCATGGCAATGGTAGATCCCAGATTGGACTGAATCTGCATGCTCTCCTCCGGCCCCATGAAAATCTTGCGGCCGTCGATATGGGAGTTAAAGTATACCCCTTCCTCCTTGATCTTGCGCAAACTGGTTAAGGAAAATACCTGAAACCCGCCGGAGTCGGTGAGAATCGGCCGGTCCCAGTTCATAAACTTGTGAAGGCCGCCAAATTTCTTGATCAGCTCGTCCCCGGTGCGCACATGGAGGTGGTAGGTGTTGGACAGCTCCACCTGGGTACCGATCTGGCGCAGGTCGTCGGTGGACACCGCTCCCTTGATAGCTCCCACCGTTCCTACATTCATAAATACCGGCGTCTCAATGGTTCCATGGACGGTCTCCATTCTGGCCCGCTTGGCCCGTCCGTCTTTTGCGATTACTTCGTATTTCATATCTTTAAGCCTCGTCCTCCGCCAGGGCGGCTTTGATCATAATGGCGCATTCGATCCGCTTTTTCTGCATCTCGCAGCCGATCTCATAGGCGCCGGTAATGGAGTTGCTGAAGTTCCAGGCATTGGCCGCGCAGCCGCCGCTGCAGTAAAATCTGGCAAAGCAGTCCTTACATTTTTCCTTGGCATAGACGTTGCACATCTTAAACTCATCCCGCACCTGGGTGTTGACAATTCCGGTGTCCACATTTCCCAGCAGGAACTGCTCGTTTCCTACGAACTGATGGCAGGGATAGAGATCGCCCCAGGGGGTTACCGCCAGATACTCTGTGCCGGAGCCGCAGCCTGCCAGACGCTTGGCCACGCAGGGACCGGCGTTTAAATCGATCATGAAATGGAAGAAATTAAATCCTCTTCCTTCCTTTTTCCGCTTAATATACTCCACAGCCAGCTTGTCGTACTCCTCCAGAATCTGGGGGATATCCTCCTCACGGATGGCATAGGGCTCGCTGGGATCCGCTACCACCGGCTCCATGGACATCTGCTGAAATCCCAAATCCGCGTAGTGGAGAACATCTTTGGAGAAGTCCAGGTTATTGCGGGTAAATGTACCGCGCACATAGTAGTTGTTCTGGTCTCTGCTCTCGGCAAACTTCCGGAACTTGGGAACGATCAGGTCATAGCTGCCGGATCCGTTTCGGAAGGGGCGCATCTGGTCGTTGACTTCCTTTCGGCCGTCCAGACTCAGGACTACATTTCCCATTTCCCGGTTGCAGAATTCCATCACCTCGTCGTTTAACAGAACGCCGTTGGTGGTCAGGGTAAAGCGGAACTTTTTATTGTGGGCTTCCTCCTGGGAACGGCCGTACTCCACCAGGCGCTTTACCACATCCCAGTTTAACAGGGGCTCGCCGCCAAAAAAATCCACTTCCAGGTTCCGGCGGTTTCCGGAATTGGCAATCAGGAAATCCAGCGCCTTCTTTCCCACTTCGTAGCTCATCAGAGCCCGGCGGCCGTGGTACTCGCCTTCCTCCGCAAAGCAGTAGCGGCAGGCCAGGTTGCAGTCATGGGCAATATGGAGACACAGAGCCTTTACCACGGTTTTGCGCTTCTTAAAGTCCATAACAAAATCTTTATAAATGTCCCGGGTAAAAAGCTGCTCCAGGTTGATCAGCTCCTGGATATCCTCCAGGGCCTCGCCGATTTCCTGGGAGGAATATTTCCCCTTCAGGTCGGAAAATACCTTCTCCTTCACCTGGCCGGAAAGCGTTTCCGGCTTTTCTAACTCCCGGATCTGTTCGGCCGCGGAGGCGATGGCATCATAAACCACCGGTTCCACCACATGGACGGAGCCGCTGTTGACGTCCATGACGATGTTGTAGCCGTTATTTTGATACTGATGAATCACAGATATACACTCTCTTTCTTTTTTGTAAGGGGCGCGTTCCGGCTGCCGCCGGCGGACAGGCCGCCTGAGGGCTCAATGGTCCCGCTGCCGGACACATGGAAAAACCCCCATAATCCACCGGACCACAGGGGCTCTTGCCAAATTTGAAACAGCGGCCTGAGGCCGCCCTTCATCCTGTACGCGCCTTTCGCCGTAATCAGCGGTTGGGATTCTCGCAGGACTGATTGCCTACGGTGCAGGATGTCTTACATGCGGACTGGCAGGAAGTCTGGCACTCACCGCAGCCGCCCTTCTTCATGGTATCCTTTAAGGTATTGGCATTTAATGTCTTTACACGCTTCATGTGGCGACACCTCCTCTTTGATCTTTCATTGAATTTTTCTGCGGCCGCTTTTAGCAGCTGCATTTGGTTTATTATAACACAGTGAATGGCGGGACGCAATGGGAAAATGCCGCTTCATGCCGCTTCTCCCCGTCATATCCCCGACCCGTCCCGAATATATTGCATCAACTACATGTACAGGGAAGGAAATCCTCATGACAGTTCACGCCGCGAAACCGATGCTCCGCTCTCTGCTGCTGTCCTACGCCTTGTCTGCCCTTCTTCTGACCGGTCTGGCCTTCTGCCTATACCGCCTGCGCCTGAAGGAAGGCCAGGTCAACCTCATGGTCTTCGCCATTTACCTGATTGCCTGCTTCGCAGGAGGACTGGCCGCCGGAAAGGGCATCCGGAAACGCCGCTTTTTCTGGGGTTTTCTGCTGGGATTGCTCTATTTTCTGGTCCTCTTTGCCGTTTCCTGGGCTCTCAATCAAGGCGGGCCGGTGGATTTGGAGCGCTCTGCAACAGTCCTGGGGCTGTGCGTCCTGGGAGGAAGTCTTGGAGGAATGGTCAGCTGATGCAAAAAGTCCGCCGGGTCCTGCCGCGATGCGGCAGATCCGGCGGATATTTTTGCCGTTCTATCGAATGATACTCCCTTAAAGTTTCCCCAGCGCTTCCCGGTCCGCAATCACTGTCACATCCGGGTGGAGCTGCAAAATGGACGCCGGAACCTGTGGAGTGATCGGGCCCTCCATCACCTTTTTCAGGATATCCGCCTTATCAGCCCCGCTGACCAGAAGCAAAATTTTTCTGGCACTCATGATGGCTTTGATGCCCATGGTATACGCCTGTCTGGGTACGCTCTCTCCTTCACTGAAAAACCGGCGATTTGCTTCTATGGTGGATTCCGTCAGGTCCACGCGGCGGGTGAGAGGGGCAAATTGGGAATCCGGCTCGTTAAAACCGATATGGCCATTGTGGCCAAGCCCCAGAATCTGCAGGTCAATACCTCCCAGTTCTTCAATCATCTGCTCATACCTGCCGCATTCCTCCTGCCAATCCTCATTCATTCCGTCCGGAATGTGAATATGACTTCGGTTGATATTTACCCTGGAGAACAGATGCCGGTCCATAAAATAATGGTAGCTCTGCTCGCGGTCCGGAGCCAGGCCCCGGTATTCGTCCAGATTCACCGTTTTGACCTGTGAAAAATCCAAATCTCCCTTTTGATACCAGTCCACCAGCTGCTCATAAACCCCGATCGGAGTAGAGCCGGTGGCCAGACCCAGAACGCAGTCCGGCTTTAAAATCATCTGAGCCGAAATCACATTGGCCGCCTTGCGGCTCATATCCCGGTAATCTCTGGTTTCATAAATCCGCATCGATTCAAACCTCCAAACAAATCTCCCTCAAAACAGCTCCTCATCCTCTGCCGGGTTCTCTTCCAGCTCCACAATCCGAATGGCCTCCCGGCTCTGTTCCACCACCATTTTAATCGTATCGGGCTCCAAGGGCTCCCCTCCCAGCAAAAGTCCGATTACCAGAGCCAGGTTTACCCCCGCAATCAAAGTGGTATTGGGACGGGTCAGGAAGGGATACATGATGCTGTTGACACTGCCTCCATACATATCGGACAGCAGAATCATCTGGTCCCCTTCCTCCATATTCTCATAAAAGGCCTCCAGCTCTTCTTCCAGTGAACGCTCGTCCACATAAGCGTCAAAAACTCTCAGCCGGCTGCTGTCCCCGGTAAGAATCTGAATAGAACTGGCCAGCCCGCTTGCCAGATGTCCGTGAGACGCCAGAAAAAATCTTGTCATTGTCTTTCACCTCTCATTGCAAACCTGCTTCTGCAGGATTATTTGGACGGAATCAGCTTGTGGAGCTCCACTGCCGGCTCTTCCGGCGTCGTCTGATAGATACACTCCAGCCCGGTGGCCATCAGTTCCTGAAACTGGGCGATCTCCTCCTCGTCACAATACAGATTTCTATCCAGGCTTTTCCGCTCCATTCCCGGTTTTTTCGGCGCAACTCTTCCGTAATTTCCCACATTAATCTTTTCAATCCCCGGAACCCGGCTCACCAGGTTTAACGCGTCCTTAGGGCTGTTGACCAACACCAGTACCTTTAATGGCTGGCAGCGGGGATCATTTAAGGTAGCTACCGCTGCATCCAGGGATTTAATCACCGTTTTAATACCGGCAGGAGCCGCCATCTTTAAGGCTCTCTGAATCATAGTGCTCTGGGCAGCATTGTCGTTGGCTACTACGATGCTGTCCACCCCTGTATGTCTGGACCATTTAATCGCAATCTGTCCGTGAATCAGTCTCTCGTCAATCCGAAATAATTTAATCATCGCAACCTTCCTCTCCGCAAACTTTCAATCATCCGCTTTTGTACCGGGCCGAATGATTTTACAAATCCCGTACTCTTCTCTTCATCGCCTCCGGGTTAAACAGCGCCTCCTGGGGCGTTTTTTCCCGGTCAAATACCAGCTCGCCGCCCACATAAGTTCTGCGGCAGGTAAAGGATGCATCCACAACTGCCAAATCTGCCTTCTTTCCCGGCCGGATGGAGCCAGTTATATGATCGATCCCCAGATAAGCCGCCGGGTTGATGGAGGCCATTTTCACCGCTTCTTCTTCCGAAACCCCCACATATTTTACCAGCTGTCCGATGTTATGCAGCACCCATTTTCCGCTTCCGCAGATCCGTCCGTCCGAGTTAAGGATCAGCCCCTTCTCGTTCGCGTACATTTCTCTGCCGTAGCGCATATACACGCCGGCAGGCAGACCGGCAATAAAGTTGGAATCAGAGATCAGGCAAAACTTATCATAGGGCTGGAGGCGGAACATGATGCGCAGCATATCCGGACAAATGTGGTTCAGATCCGTAATCACCTCGTAGCGAATATCGTCCAGCAAAAGCAGCGCTCCAAGAGCTCCAACATCCCGGTGATGAATTCCCTGCATCCCATTTCCCAGGTGTGTGGCAATATCCAGCCCCGCCTTTTGATGGGCGTCATAGATATCCTGGGCCTTAGCCTTGGTATGGCAGCAGGCTACCCGGATCTTATGCTCATGAAGATACCGGATCACCTCATAAGCTCCTGGAACTTCAGGAGCCAGAGCCATCACGGCCATCTTGCCTTTGGCCAGTTTTACCAGCCGTTCCGTCTCCTTGACGCTGGGAGCCGGCCAGCTCTCCCCTACGGTATTTTCTCCCCCTCTGGCCCAGAAAGGGCCCTCGCTGTGGATTCCCAATACTCTTGCGCCCTCATACTCCTGGTCCATTACGCTGGCGATAGCCTCAAAGGCCGCTTCCTTCGCCGTAGGAAGAACTCCCGTAATTCCTACCGTAGTCAATGCTTTGGCGTAGCCCCGGATATCCTTCTCCTCACATGGATCTGTCATGGACCAGCCGCCGAAACCATGGTTATGTATATCAATGATTCCCGGATAGACAGAAAGGTCTCCCAAATCCTCATAGCCGCCCTGACACCGGGAGGAAACGGATACGATCTTCCCATCCTCCACCGTCAGATATCCTGCCTGAAAGCCCTGTTCCGTCAAAATATGGTTTGATTTTAATGTAAATCCGCTCATCCCGCGCTTCCTCCTTAAAAGATACCAAAGAATGCCAGGACAATGGAAATCACCAGAATCCCGATTACCAGTGTAATAGGCTTATAACCTTTTTTTATCAGCTTTACCATAGCAAATACCAGAAGAATGGACAGAAGCCCAGGCATTACGGAATTGATAATATCCAGCACCACCACGGAGGTCTCCCCTACCTGGATAGTCCATGCCAGCTTCACATCTACGGAGGAAGCTACCATGGCGCCGACCATCGTGATTCCCATCACGCCGGCCGCCTTGGTCAGGGATTCCATCAATCCGGATTCAAAGACTGAGTCTATAAAGGTCGTTCCATACCGGTATCCGATCCGCATCAGGTAGTAACGGGCGATCATCTGGGAACCTCCGTAAATCAGCACAAAGAGAAGCACTCCCAGAATATTTCCCTGCGCGCACAGTCCGATGGCAATACCTGCCGCAATCACACGGACGCAGTTGAAGAAAAAGGCGTCGCCGATTCCCGCCGTCGGCCCCATCAGAGCCACTTTGATGCTCTCTATGGTTTCATCATCCACCAGCCCGGTGGTTTTCTTCTGCTTCTCCAGCGCATAGATGATTCCCGCAATCATAGCAAAAAATACGGCATGGGTATTGAAAAAGCCATTGTGACGGCGCAGAGCCTCTTTGCGCTCCTCCGGATCATCATACAGTTCCTGGAGGGCCGGCTCCATAGTCAGGGCAAAGGCGTTTCCTTCCATTTTGACCATATTAAAGCCGGAAAATACCAGTCCGGAATTCCAGAACATTTTCCGCAGAGTCTTCTTTTCCTGCGGTGTATAAGTCGTTTTAGCCATCAGAACAGATCCTCCTCTCCCCCGGACGCTGGCTGGCTGCCCTGTCCGATCTGATTTTTCAAGTCATTGAACTTCTTTTCTGTGCAGAAATACATAAACGCCATTACTCCGGCAATGATCGCGATGGCCACTGTATCCAGCTGCAAATATTTCTGCAGCACATAGCCGATGAAGAAGAACCAACCGATTTCTCTGTTCCAAATCATGGAAATCAGAATCGCGAATCCAATGCCGGTCATCATGGAACTGGAAGCAGACAGCCCCGCCATAATAAAGGCCGGCATGTTGTTCATCACATGTTCCAATCCCTGTACGCCAAAAGTAATCGCCGCAAAAAGCACAATGGTTTGTGGAAGACGATCCAGGATCCATCCGCTGGCAATCACCTGCGCCCGGAAGGACTTTACATTTCCGCTTCCAGCCAGGCGCTCCCAATAAGGCGCGAACGCTGCCAGCACAGGCTTCCACATCTCATTGGCTGTTCCCATCAGAGTTCCGATCGGCATGGCCAGTGCCAGCCCCGTTTCCACATCAGCTCCGGTCAGAATGGTATATGCCACCGCGATAATGCTGCTGGAACAGGCATCGGAAGGAATTGAACCTCCGATAGCGGAAATCCCCATAAAAATCGCTTCCAGGGAGGCCGCCATCACAATCCCCGTATGCAGATCTCCCAAAAGCAGTCCCGTCAGCGTTGCCGTTACAATCGGTCTCTGCAGTGTCTGCCAGCTGAGCATCCGATCCATTCCCTGAACCAGCAGCCAGACAAAGGCGCATATCAAACCACTTTGTATCATATTGTTTCTCCCTCCTGCTGTTTATTTTGTTTGATATGCATATTATAATTGTTTTCAGAAAGAGTCTCCATTCAATTCTGTGCATGATGTAATTTCATTTTTTTATTTTTGCATTTTAGTTCGTGCAATTTTTGCCTTTTTTATATTTTCCGCCTCACAATATCCGTCAATATGTCCAACACATTCTCCTCCTTTGAAAAACAGTCCTCTTCTTCCAGCCCGCCGGGCAAAAGTCTGAGTCCCTGTTCCATAAATTTTAAGAGCCTGGGGGCAGCCGCAAAATCCATGGAAGCAAATACCGCCTGACGAATCTGCGTTTCCTGCCAGGACAAAGGCTTTTTCAACATATATAGTTCTAAAATCTGTTTTCCTGTAAAATCGACAGGCGCCAGGATATAGAGGATTTGCCCCGCCCGATGAATATAGGCGCTCTTCTCATTCTGCCCCAGCAGCTCATTCAGCTTCGTTTTTGCCTCATAATCCTTGCCCCATTGAAACGCGAGAAGCTGGAAAAAACTTTCCAGGCCAAATCCCGAAAAGTTCCGGTGGATCCGCAGCACATCCCATTTTTTTTCATAGGCTGCCTCCTCCAGATCATATCCCCAAAGCAGGACTCTTCCATAAATCTCCCGGATATCCTTCTCCTCCACCGCCTGGCTCACCTTTATGTAAGGCCACTCGTAATTGTAGGCGTAGGCATGGAAGCTTCCGATCACGCAGTCGTAGGCCTCTCTGGGGAATTTTCTGGCTTCATACAGGGTTACCACATCCATCTTTTCCAGCCACCAGGTCCCCATCCGTCTTCGGATTTCATCTGCAATCAGACGTCCGCTGGCCTTTCCGTTTCTGCCGCAGACCAGCAAACGTCTGGAACGGTATTGGTAGGGAACCGATTGAATCATCCCGAAAAATCGAACGGCCATTAACTGTACATTATAGGCGTTTGGATGGACACCACAGTATTTCCCTATGATGGAAGCCGCGCAGTCTGCAAAGGTCATAGACAGGGGCGAGGCGTTTATCTCGTTGTCCTGTATGGAACTTCCGATCATCTGGCAGCCGCAGAAGCCAAAATGATTCTGAATCAAAATCCGCGTCAATTCCGGCAAAAGAAGTTCCTCTAAATCCACCTCCATCTGATCAAAGGGAATCTTCCACTGTTCCTCCAATTCCCGGCGGATTTCCGTCAAACATTCCAAAGCGGCGCTAAAGACGGCCGGAAACCGCTCCCTGATCGGTCCTTTTTCCCAGTCCCTGTCTGCCCACAAAAGAATCAGCCGGCCAATCCCCCGGATTTCCTCTTCATCCAGCTTATAGCCCTCAAATTTCTCCAAACCAACGGCCAGCTGGCGCGCCAGGTCATATTCAGGCCCCCGGGACAATTCTTCTTTCAGTCCATCTGCTTCGTTTTCCGGCTCAAACTCCAATTTGCCTCGTCGGTTTCGCAGCAAAAGGAAGTAATCCACCAGGCGGTTAATATAGATATCCAAAAATTCGCACCTGGAGCCGCGGATCAGGCCCAATGCCATTCTGCGGATTTCCTCCTGATCTCCCCTGTCTGCCACTGTTTTTTCATAGGCTTCATTCCGGAAAGGAAATACCCTGGTTTTATAGTGGTTTTCATAAAGTTCCAGCATGCACAGCCGCAGGTTAAATTCCTTTCCTGTCAGGCGCACCCCTCTGCCAGGGCGGGAGATTAAAGATAGCTGAAAGGAAGAAAAAAAGCCCCGAACCTCCGCCATCTCTTTTTTCAGGGCGCTGTCTGACATAAACAGCTCCTGAGCCAGATCTTCCAGCCGAATATAGCCTTCCCGGTCAGCGCCTGTTCCCAAAATAATTGCCCTGGCCACATCATAGTTCTGCTTTCCCCTTCTCTTTTTTTCTACATTGTTGAATAAAATTTCCAGTCTTCTCTTGTAGGCTTCAAAGAGGGCCGCATCTGTCACCTGGAGGCGGTAGCCTTTTCCCCTGACCGACTGAATCTGACATCCCTTCTGACAGGCGAAGGTTTTCAGCTCCTCCATGCTGCTTTTCACCGTTCTCTCGCTGGTCTGCAAAAGCCCTGCCAGCTCGCCGGCTTTTACGAAGCCTGAGCTTCCGATAATCGCGTAAAACAGCTTCAGAATTCTTGTGTTTTCCTCTGTCATTGTTTTATTCCCTTCTTTTGCAAAAAGAGCCAATGCGATCCCGGGTCTTTGCCCTCTGTCCGCACCAGCTCCCACTGACCGCTTATCTTCTATATCCTTCTCCTTACTTTTCCCTGAACTCCCGGACCATCTGCCCCGCCAGAATCATCAGAGCTCCCAGGAAAATGAAGAAATCTCCCAGATTAAATACCACCTTCTTCAGGACCTTCCACCGGATGGAAAAATAGTCCACCACATATCCTCTCACCATCCGGTCCCAGGTATTGCTGACAGCTCCCCCCAGCGCCACCGCCAGGCCCAGCTTTTCCGCCAGGCCCTCACGCCTTCCGGACAGAGCCGCCAGAGCTCCTGCCAGCGCGGAGGTCATCATCAGCGGAATGGTCTGCACCAGCTGGGGCCTATTTTTCATAACCCCGAAAGGAAATCCGGCATTGTGGTTTTTATGCAGCCGAATCCATCCTTTGGCACAGGGCAGATCCCTGGGAAGAGTCTGGTCCTCCTGATCCTCTATATTCTGCTTAATGCCCTGGTCCAGGCCTGCAAGGGCCAGCACAATCCATGTATATTTCATCAAAACCGCCTTCCTTTCCCTGTCTTTTTACAGCTCAGGAGATCCGGTGTGAAAAGCTCCGTCCTGAACTATTTCCATTGTACTATGAGCCTTCTTTTTCGTCCAGCAAAATATATGATGCGCATGGGGCGCTTCCCGCCCGCATATACTTAGGTAAAATGCCCATCTGGAGACAGCCCTATGGCTTTTTGTCCTTTTAATCCGGCCTCCCAGGAATACGCCGATTTTCTCTACTATTACACTGACCAGAGCCAGCCTCTGGACAACGCCCCCGAGGGCGCTCTCTGCCTCCAGTATATCTCCTCCTACTTCGCCGTGGTCCATGTGCCTTTAAAAAGCAGTCTCCCCCTATCCCTCGAAAAGTATTCCTACTACAGCATTCCCAAGCTGTTTACCCTCCTTGATACCTCCAGTATGGAAGAGTCTGGCATCCAGCAGGTATTAAATACGCCTACCCTGGCAAATGGCGGCCGGGGTACCATAATCGGAATCGCAGACACAGGAATCGACTACACCAATCCCCTGTTTCGCAACCCTGACGGCACCACCCGCCTACTCTCGATCTGGGATCAAACCCTGCCGGAAGATTCCGGACAGCTTCCTCCCGGCGTGTCTGATCTCTACCCGGGCAGCGGAGCAGCCTATGGCACAGAATTTAAAGAGGAGGATATCAACGCCGCCCTGGAATCACAAGATCCTTATACGCTGGTCCCCTCCCGGGACGAAAACGGCCACGGAACCTTTTTGGCCGGCATCGCGGCAGGCGGTTTTTCCAGCAACGGGGAATTTAACGGGGCTGCCCCCAACTGCCGTCTGGTCGTAGTGAAACTGAAGCCGGCCAAGTCCTATCTTCGGGATTTCTTTCTGATTCGCCCGGAGGCGGCGGCTTACCAGGAAAATGACATTATGATGGCAATAAAATATCTCTATGTCGCCGCCATGAGCCGTGGTATGCCTCTTGTAATCCTTCTGGGACTTGGCACCAACAATGGAAGCCACGAAGGCCAGTCTCCTTTAAGCTTTCAGCTTCAAAGCATTACCCGCTTTCCCGGAATCATCTCCGTAATTGCGGCAGGCAACGAAACCGGCTTGGGCCATCATTACCAGGGAGAGCTTTCCCCCGAAATTCCCTATGAGGATGTGGAAATATATGTAGGCTCCCAGGAAATGGACAGAGGATTTTCTATGGAAATGTGGAGCGCCGGAGCGGATACCTTTTCCGTTGGAATCCTCTCCCCCGGCGGAGAGATGGTAGAACGGATTCATCCCTCCGGAGGCGCCCAGGTTACCATCTCCTTCAAGCTGATCAATACTCAGGTTATCGTCTATGACCAGCTTCTGGAATCCGGTTCCGGCCGTCAGCTGATTTTCTTCCGGTTTCTCAACCCTGCCGAAGGCATCTGGCGCATCCGGGTCTTTCCTTCTTTCAGCCTTACAGGAGAATATAATTTGTGGCTTCCGGCAGAGAGCTTTATCTCCCCTGAAACCCGTTTTCTCCGCCCCGCCCCCTACTCCACCATCACGGTTCCCGGAAACTCTGCCGCCGCCCTCACCATCGGCGCCTACAACCATTTAAACGACAGCATCTACATCCACTCCAGCCGGGGCTTTACCATCAACAACCATGTAAAGCCGGATCTGGCGGCTCCCGGGGTCAATGTATACGGTCCTGCCCTGAGCCGGACGCCGTCTTCCTCCCCTCTTGTCATGACCCGCAGGAGCGGAACCTCCGTGGCAGCGGCACATGCCGCAGGAGCGGCCGCATCCATTTTAAGCTGGGGACTTGTGGAGGGCAATGACCCCGGCATGACCCAGACAGCCCTTCGGTCCTATCTGATCCGTGGAGCCAGACGCAGTCCTGCCTTTACCTATCCCAACCGGGAATGGGGGTATGGAATTTTGGATTTATACCAAACCTTTCGCTCAATTTCCTGAAGCTGATTGAAAAAAAGCTGGTTAGCGCTGTTTTGGCTCTGGCAGCGGCAAAGAAAAAGCATATCTGCTCCGGTTCAGGCCTCCCTCATCCGAGGCTCTTCCGACTGGGCAGATACGCTTTTCACATCCCCATATTCAGTTATACGACGGCTTCTGCGTCCCCGGTTCTATCCCCGCATCTGAATCAGAGGGCCGCCGTTTTTCTCCAGGTAAGGCCGGGTTACTACCACGGAACCGATATTGGGATCCTTGGGAATCTCATACATAATGTCCAGCATGAGCTCCTCCATCACCGCCCGCAGCGCTCTGGCGCCAGTACCCCGCTTCAGGGCCTCCGCAGCAATCCACTCCAGGGCGTCATCCTCAAATACCAGCTTCACCTCATCCATAGCCAGCAGCTTCTCGTACTGACGGACAATGGCGTTTTTCGGTTCTTTCAAAATCCGGACCAGCATCTCCTGGTCCACCCCCTGAAGGGTTACTGTTACCGGAAGGCGTCCCAAGAATTCCGGAATCATTCCAAAAGCCCTCAAATCTTCTCCCGTCACCTGGCTCAAAATATTTGGATCCTGGTCGTAGGTATCCTTTAACACGGCCCCGAATCCCATGGTGGTCTTTCTGGACAGCCGCTCTTTGATGATTCCTTCCAAATCCGGAAAGGCTCCGCCGCAAATAAAAAGTATGTCGTCCGTATTCACCGAGGCGGTAGGGGTCATGGCGTTTTTCTGGTTGGAGCCGATAGGGACCTCCACCACGCTCCCCTCCAGCAGCTTTAACAGTTCCTGCTGGACAGACTCTCCGCTTACATCTCTGGTAGTCGTCTGCTTCTTCTTGGCAATCTTGTCAATCTCATCAATGAAAATGATGCCCTTCTCGGCTCGCTTTACATCATTATCCGCCGCCGCCAGAAGCTTGGACACCACGCTCTCAATATCGTCTCCGATGTATCCCGCCTCCGTCAGGGAGGTAGCATCGGCAATAGCAAGAGGCACATCCAGCAGCTTGGCCAAAGTCTTTACCAGATAGGTCTTACCGCTGCCGGTCGGACCGATCATCAGAATGTTGGACTTCTGAATTACCACTCCATCCGCATCCTCCTGGTCTCCGCCCAAAAAAGCCCTCTTGTAATGATTATAAACTGCCACGCAGATGGCCTTTTTTGCTTTTTCCTGGCCAATTACATACTCGTCCAGCTTCGCTTTGATCTGATGCGGGGCCGGAATATCCTTCATGGTAAGAACCGGCTTTTCCTGACGTTTTCTGGTCTTCTGCTTTTTCGTCCCCTCCTGGGCCTGTCCGGGCATAGTCCCTGAGTCCATCCGGAACAGGGGCATCGCAGGAAAACGGGAAAGGTCGATATTGCTTCTGCTGATGGTATCAAATGCCTTCTGCATGCAGTCGTGGCACATATACATTCCGCCCGGCATATCCAGCATAGGCCCTGCCTTGCTTTCCGGACGGCGGCAGATATAACAAATTCTTTCCCGGTGCGCTTTCTCTTCCTGCTGTTCTTCCAGGTCTTCTCCGTTGATCTCCTCCTGCAGCTCATCCTGCAGCTTATCCTGATCTTCCAAGTACTTATCTCCTCTCTTTTCCAAAAAGCGGCAGCGGCCAAGTCGCGCCGTTGCCGCCTTAAAACACAAGGTCTCCTTCTATGGAGTTAAAATCACAGAGCCAGGTCCCCCGGACGTATTGTCCTGAACGGTCTCCGGGCGAGTCACCGGCGTCACTGCCGACGATGTGGTAGGATTCTCCGGACTCTGAGCCGCCGTGGATGCCGCCGACGATGTAGTCGGCGCCGTGGTGGCTACTCCCGGCCCTGTCAGAGAATCATCCGACCGGGTAGTGGCGTCCGTGGGGTGAGCCACCGTTCCCTGCCCCGAACTTCCCGACTGGGTGGGCGCCGGCCTGGTATACTCGTAACCCGGTCCATATCCTTCCGGCGGGTCTATATAGTTTCCATCCTCATCCGTTTCCAGCTCCAGACCATCCAGATACTCTCCGTCAATCCAGTCGTCTCCAATGCCCGGATACAGGCCTGTGGTCTCCTCCGTTCCCGTAGTTTCCTCTGAAACCGTGGTCTCCTCTTCCTCCGTGGCCGCTGCGGTGGTAGGACTGGGGATATATCCGCCGTCGGTACCTACGCTGCTGATGGGTGCCGCCTCTTTGTACTTGCCGCTGTCCGATGAAATCTTGGCGCTGATCTGCTTCACCTTATCGCTGGGCTCATAGTTCTCCTCTCCGAAGAGGAACTCATGAAGCAGCTTTACGTTGCTTTCCAGGGTGGCAGGAATCACGCAGGCTCCCTTTCTTCCCATATTTGCGTCCTCCCTGGCAGTGGGGAAGCCGGTGGTTTCACTGATATGATACTTGGTCAGATTCATAGCAGCGGGAAGCAGGTCATCATAGCTGATATTAGTTTCAATTCCCTTCAGCACTGTTTCCATTACATTGTTAATTGTAGCAAAATCTGATTTTTTAAGCTTTTCAAAGGCTTGTCCAATAACTTCTCTCTGCCGCTCGGTTCTGGCAAAGTCCGTGTCCATATTTCTCAGACGGGCGTACGCCACCGCCTGGATACCGTCCAGATGGTTTTCCCCCGCATGAGTCAGCTGAGTGGAGCCAATTCCGGTAGCCTTTACCGTCTCGGTGATGTAGGCGTTAATGTAGTAGAATTCCGCTTTGCTTAGGTTTACATCCACTCCGCCCAGAATGTTAATGGCCTGAGCTACGGTCTTCCAGTTAAAGGTTCCGTAGTCGTCAATCTGCAGATCCAGGTTCCGGTTCAGAGCGCTGATTGCCTGTTCCGCCCCTCCAAGGAAATAAGCCTGGTTAATCTTATTATAGGAATTACCCTCGTCAATATTTAAATAGCTGTCCCGGTAAACGCTGACCAGCTTGATTTCGCCGGTGTCCATATTGACGTTGGCGATAATAATTACATCCGAGTTGGTCTGGCTGGCTACGTTATCTCCCCGGCTGTCCACGCCAAAAAGTGCTACCGTCCAATACCCCTGCATCGTTTCAAGCTTTTCATGGGACAGGTTTGGGTTCGTCATATCTTCCATATTAAAGCCTGTGTTCCGTCCAATGAGGTTCATCTTCTGAACTACATAACGGCAGGAGAAGATCAGACAGAGGGCCAGAAATTCCGCCGCCACCAGCGTAATGATGATTCTGCGCAGACGCTTTTGGGCTTTTTTCTGAGGCTCTTCCTCTTTCTTTCCCTTTCGTCCTCCTACTTTAGGCCCCGGCTTTCCGGAAGAAGAGCCGCTTCCTCCTCTGGGAGCATCCAGATCAATCCATCCCTCCCTGGAAGAGGTTTTTTCCTTTCCCGCCGCAGCGCTCCCCGCTCCCAGGCGGCGAGAAGTCCCCCGCGAAATTTTGGTGCGGCCATCTTCGCTCTCCTCCATATGGGAAGCTCTGGCCCCCTGATAATGTGAGGTAAAGCGCGCTGACCGCTGAGAGGAATTTTCAGAGGCCATACTTCCGGACGCTCCGCCGAAAGATTCCGGTGCCCCTTTCTTCCGGCTTCTTCCCCGGTTTCTCCTATCAAATTCCAATTCATTGTCTCTTTCAAATTCTCGATTCATGTGTCCGTCCTCATTTCAGCCTTAAACTTCCGAAACGTCAAAGCCTTTAGTACGCGTTTTTATTGATAAATCCCTTAAACACCGTTAAAAACAGGATCTTTATATCAAATCCAATACTCCAGTTTTCAATATAATACAAATCGTGTTCGATCCGCTTGGTGATAGAGGTATCGCCCCGATAACCGTTAACCTGGGCCCAGCCCGTAAGTCCCGGTCTCACCTGATGCTTAATCATGTAACGGGGAATTTCCTCCTTAAACTTTTCCACAAAAAGCGGACGCTCCGGTCTGGGCCCTACCAGGCTCATATCCCCAATCAGGATATTGAAGAACTGAGGCATTTCATCAATGCTGGTCTTGCGGATCACCCGCCCAATGGGCGTTACCCTGGGATCATGGGGGGTTGTCCACTGGCTCTTCTCTTTATTAGGATCCTGCACCTCCATAGACCGGAATTTGTACATACGGAAGGGGCGGTTGTGCAGGCCTACCCGCTCCTGGCTGTAAATCACCGGTCCCGGCGACGTCAGCTTGATCAAAAAGGCTGTAAGCAGCATCACCGGCGAAAAGATAATCAGCGCCGCCACCGCTCCCACCACATCCATGCACCGCTTGATTGTGGCATTGAAAACGTTGGTCAGCGGAACATGGCGGATATGGATCACCGGCAGCCCCTGAAGATCTTCCATAAAGGGGATGGTGGGAATAATGTTATTATAGTCCGGAATAAACTTGGTGTGTACCCCCGATTTTTCACAGGACGCCACAATCTGTTCCAGATTTTCATATTCCTTCAGGCTCAGGGTAATTGCAATCTCGTCCAGAGTATTGGCATCCAGAAAGCTCCCCAGACTGGAAATAGGCCCCAGCACACGAATTCCTTTATAGGAATATCCCAATGGCTGATGATTATCCAGTATTCCCTGAATATGATATCCCCACTCCGGATTAGATATCACCCGGTCAATAAATCCTTCCGCCGCCCGGCTGTAGCCAATGAGGAGCACATGCTTCTGGTTATAGCCGTTTGTGCGCAGAGATCTTAAAAATACGCGGATCCCCATGCGCTCCGCTTCCAGAAGAACAATGTTGCACGCAAAGAAGCCCAGCAGCATTCTGGCAGAGAAGTAATTCATATGGGGAATAAAACTTCGTCCGCCGAAGAGAACGAAAGTAAAAATCATCAGGCCGATGGTATTGGCCTTGCAGATATTCGCAAACTCCGAACGTCTTCCCTGAATCCGCTTGGGCACATACAAGTGAAATGCCCCGTACAAAATCAGATACACCGGTACGATAAAAATGGGAGCCACAAAATACACTCTGGGTTCCAGCACTCCCATGTTCGCCTCCAGCGGAATCACCTTTCCGCTGAGGACGATAAACCAGGCCAGCGCATAGGCCAGTATCGTAACCACTGCATCCAGAACGACATGAACACGGTTCAGCCGTTTCTGGTTATCTTTAATCATCCTGCCATCACCTTATCTCCGCCCCGCAGACTCAGCCGCTCCGCGGGCGGTTTTATCAATTCACAACAGGCCCCGCGGGGGCCGGTAAAACTTAACTTGTATATCATGATGAAGGCGTCAAAAGGTGTTTTGACGCCCACAATACCGGATTGTTTCGCACTGCGTGCTCTCACAATCTAGGCCTTTTGCCCCTGGTATCATCATATTATACATGATAAGTCTAAGAGAAGCTATAAAAAATATCTTAAAATTTCACGCAAAAATCCAGGACGCTCTCACCTTCCCAACACCTTCCGATTGAAAAACTCCCACACATAAATAAAAGTCCCGGCAATCAGCTCCCCCTCGATGGACAGGCAGTGTTTCCTCATCTCCGGGTTATCCACCGCTCTTTTGCATTTTTTCCGGGTTTTCCACCCTTCCTTCACTCCATCCACATAATCCTTTTCAAATCCCAGTCCCTTAAAGAACCGGTACTTCACCGCCATCCCCAGCAAAATGGGAGCGGCGTTTAAGGCCAGCTGCCAGTCCGGCATATTCTTGTAGTTCAGGTAAATATTGTTCCGGGCCGCCAGGCGCACCTTGAAGGAATTGTACTTGGAGCCGCTGGTGCCGCTCCCCACATGGTACACCACCGCTTTGGGGCAGTACACATTATCATACCCCGCCAGACGGGCCCGGTATCCGATGTCCAAATCCTCCAGATAAGCAAAATGCATCTCATCGAAAAGGCCGATTTTCTCAAAAACCTCCCTCCGGTAAATGGCAGCTCCGGCGCAGGCGGAAAAGACCCGGCGGAAACGGCGGTATTTCCCCGAAGGCCGCCCCACTCCCCGCTGGTAAGCCCAGCCCAGGACCGTGTACATATCCCCAGCGTCGTCCATCTTGTCCTTCTGGTACAGCTGAATCATCTTGCTGCTGACGGAAAAAATCTTCTCCGACCGGTCCATGGCCCGGACCAGCTCCTCCACATAAGCCGGCTCCGGCTCGGTGTCATTGTTCAGAAGAATCACATAGGGCGTTTTGGCCTCCCGGATTCCCACGTTCACCGCGCCGGAAAAGCCGGTGTTCTCCGAGAGGAAAACGGAGGGCACCTGGTTCTCCCGCAGCCACTCCACACTTCCGTCCGTGGAGCCGTTGTCCACCACCAGAAGGGCGAAATCCCGGCAGGTCTGCTTATCCAGGGCCGCAAAACAGGGCTCCATAAATTTTAACCCGTTGTAGTTGGGAATGATGATGGTTACCTTTGGCTCTCCCTCCGGTTCCCATCTCGTTCTGCTGTCTGTCATGGCGTTTCCTCCGGAGCGTACTTCTCATAGGCGCTCAAATCGTAGGGCTCCCCGATTTTCTCCTTCAGCAAATCCCGCAGGGCAAAGTTGGACTTGCGCAGGGTCAGATTGGGATTGTAGTAGGGGTCCCCGTTCTTGATAATGTCGGGCCACTTCTTAATAAAAATGGCCACCTCCCGGTTAAACCGGGCCACCTTCTCCGGCGTGTCCTCCAGCCCTCTGGATTTGGACTCATAGTGGTACAGCAGGGCATAGGGGGCGTAAACCACCAGTTTCCCCAAAGCCCGCACCTTCATGCAGTAGTCGATATCGTTAAAAGCCACCGCCAGCTCCGTGCTCAGGCCCCCAACCTGGTCAAAGACGGATTTCTTCGTCATCAGGCAGGCCGCCGTAACGGCGCTGTAGTCCTGGGCGCACATGGCCCGGTGGAAATAGCTGTTCTCCGCCTTGTGGAGGCCGATAAAGGTATGTCCCGCGATGCCGCCGAAGCCGATGACCACACCCGCATGCTGGATGGTATCGTCCCCGTACAGCAGCCGGGCTCCCACGATTCCCACGTCCTCCCTCTGGCAGAAGCCCAGCATCTCCTGGATGAAATCCGGATTGATGGCCTCGGTGTCGTTGTTTAACAGCAGAAGATACTCTCCCTTTGCAAAGCCGGCGCCGAAATTGTTGATGGCGGAATAATTGAACTCCCGCTCCCATTTCACCATCCGCACATTGGAAAATTCCTTCCGGATTTTCTCATAGTATTCAAAGGTTTCCGGCTGGGTGCTGTTGTTCTCCACCACAATCACTTCCAGGTTCTTGTAGGTGCACTTCTCCAGGATGGAGCGCAGACAGGTGTCCAGGTCAATGGAATGGTCCTTGTTGGGGATAATCACGGATACCAGCGGATTCCCCAGAATCCGGAATTTCGTATGGTAAATGCCGTAATCCACGCCCTTTTCCACCGACAGGGCGGAGATGCCCACCCGCTCATAATGGGCCTTGATGGCTCTGGCCCCGGCCTCAAAGGCGTACATCTTGCTGTCCGGATTGCTGGCTGTGGAGTTCTGGTGGCATCTCCAGTGATACAGCACCTTGGGGATATGGACAATCTCCCCCGCCGCCTCGGTGCAGCGGAAGATAAAGTCGTAGTCCTGGGCCCCGTCAAACTCCTGGCGGAAGAGCCCCACCTCCTTCAGCAGGTCCATGCGCGCCACGAACAGATGGCAGATGTAATTGACGCTGGTCAAAAGATCGGGGTTGAAATCCGGTTTAAAATGAGGATCGAACAAAGCTTTTCCGTCCATATCCAGCTTGTCCTCATCGGAGTAGATTACCCGGCAGTTCGGATGTTCGCCGATGGCCTTGGCCACCTCAAACAGGGCGTGGGGGGGCAGGGTATCGTCGTGGTCCGCCAGCACCAGGAAGTCCCCCTTTGCCATCCGGATGGCAGCGTTGGTGTTCTCCGCGATTCCCAGATTTTTCCCCAGGATCTGATAGCGGAAACGGTTATCCTTCTGGGCGTACTCCCTTAAAACCTTCTCCAAATCCTGTCCCGCCGGGCTTCCGTCGGCGATGCACACCTCCCAGTTGTCGTAGGTCTGGGCCAGAATGGAGTCCAGCATCTCCCGCAGATAGCGGACCGGTGTCTTATAGGCCGGAATGGCGATGGAGAGAAGAGGCCTTGCGGGAAGCTCGGCTTTTCTCTGCTCCTCCAACTCTTCATCGGTAGGCTTGGTCAATTCGTACCACTCGCTGTACTCATAGTCGTTATCAAAGCCCTGGATCTTGTGCTTGGACTTCACCACCAGGGCCCTGAATCCATGCTCCTTAAAGAAATCCCAGGCCACCCGGACCGTCTCCATATTCATCAGGTCCTTCATCTTCTCCATCCGCTTGTGAGCCACGCTGGCCCGCTTGGCAATCAGTTCCTCATTGTACTTGATTTTGGCCTGACGCCCCTCGCAGCGTATTAACAGATAGTAGGTCTTTCCCCTTTCGTAGGGAAACTGGATGTCAAATCCGAAATCCTTATCGTAAATCTTCTTAAAGTAGATATGGCTTACATCGTCCCGCCTGGTGGAAACCTGCTTAAACTTCACCGGCTTGTGGTGCTCGTCCTCCACCCGGAAGGTGGCCTTGCTCTCGGGGGATTTGCCCACCACCCATCCGTTAAGGCTGATGGAATTTTCCCGAATCCGGACTACGTCAATCTTGTATTTCATGTTCCATCCTCCTCAGTATCAAAATTCAGCCGCTCCTCCTCAATGACAAGGGGGCGCTTCATCACCCGCTGGTTGATGCTCATAATGTACTCTCCCAGAAGGCCGATAAAGAAAATCTGCACGGAGCCCAAAAACAGCATGCCGATCAGCATGGGGGCCATGCCTGCCGGGAAACGGTCCCACCAGATCAATTTCATTACCAGGTAAACCAGGGCAACGCACATGCTGGCCAAAGAGCAGAAAAAGCCGAAAAAGGTCGCCAGCCGCAGTCCCGCCTTGGTGTAGGAGGTAACGCTGAGCATG
Organism: uncultured Clostridium sp.; assembly: GCA_900547035.1. Classification (GTDB taxonomy): domain Bacteria; phylum Bacillota; class Clostridia; order Lachnospirales; family Lachnospiraceae; genus Enterocloster; species Enterocloster excrementigallinarum. The sequence goes on from URFM01000038.1 coordinate 29,394, forward strand.
GCGGCGTCGTAGAGGCGGTAAAAATTGTTGTGGGTCTTGCCCGCCCGGCGCTTGGGCTGGTCGTAGGGAATCTCCTTGCGCTTGTAGCCCAGCTCCGCCACAATCCCCCGCAGGAATGGGGTAGGATCGTCCAGGTTCCGCAGCACCTCAATAAACTCCCGGTCGTAAAGGCCGGAGCCAGTAAAATGCTCAATCTGCTCTACATCGGAGAGCTTCTTAATGGTCTTGTAATAGCAGCTTCTCAGCCAGTACATGATTTTATTTTCCCTGCTGCTGGTCTTGATGCCGATGACAATCTTGTATCCCTTTTCCCACTCCCTGACGTACTTGGGAATCATATCCACCGGGTCCTGGAAATCCGCCACCATCTCCACCACGCAGTCCCCCGTCACCTGGAGCATCCCGTAGTAGGGAGAATTAAACTGTCCAAAATTCCTGGCATTGAAAATGGCCTTAATCCGGCGGTCCTGTCCGCACAGTCCCCGGATCAGGGACCGGGTGTTGTCGGTGGAATCATTGTCAATGAATACCAGCTCAAAGGCGTATTCCGGCAGGTCCCGTTCCATGGTCTCGATGACCGCCTGGCTGATGGGGACAATATTTTCCTCCTCGTTATAGCAGGGAATTAAAATGCTGATTTTCTTCATCTCAGTTCTTCGCTTCTTCTTTCTCTCGTTTTAGACGTAACCCTTCAGGAACCCATCATTTCTTCGATGCCCCGCTGGAAGGAATACTCCTCCTTCCAGTCCCCTCTGGTAAATGCCAGAAGCCTGGAAATATCCGGACGGATATCCGGAGCCCCTTCCTTTGCCTGGACGAAGGTGCCGTACTCCAGTTCTCCCCTTCCTCCCGCAATCTCATGAATCTCCTCCACAAAGGCTTTTAAGGGGCGGGTATCCCCGCCGGCCACATTGACGATGGCGGAGGGGTTCTCGTGACCGTGCCGGTATAATTCATATACTGCCTGCACCGCGTCCTGAATATACATAAAATTCCATAAATGGCGGCAGGCGCTCAAAGAAACCTTTTCCCCTCTGGGCAGCTCTCTGGTCAGAGTGGAAATGATGGACCAGGGATGGTCGCCGGGTCCGTAAACGCTGAAAAACCGCAGGTGGAAAAAGGCCATTCCCAGCATGCCGCTTAAAGGAGCCGCCTTCTGGTAAAACTCCCATTTGGCCTGTCCGTAGGCATTGACCGGGCTGCATTCCAGGTCCTCCCGAAAGGGCGCAGCCGGGGTTCCGTACTCTACCCGGGAGCCCGCATCCATAAAAATAGAGCAGCCCAGACGGCTGGCCCCCCGAAGGCAGTCCAGGGACATAGCCACGTTCCGGCTCTGTACCTGGGGGGAATCAATCTCTCCCCGGTTGACCCCGCCCCAGGCAAAATGAAAGAAGCCATCCGCATGGCCGATTTCCTTTACCCACCGTTCCGTCTCCTCAAGGGGACAGCGGACCGCCTGAAGGTTCGGATGCACCGGGAGAAGGTCTGTGTGGCCGGACTCCGGACGTACCAGGGCAAAGACCTGGTATCCCTTTTCCAGAAAAAGCTTTGCCAGATTCCGCCCCAGAAAACCGGTGGCTCCCGTTATAACAATCCGTTCCATGGCAGGTCCTCCTTTTTCGGGCCTTTTAAACGTTCCAGGTGGTTGGAGCGCATGGCCATCACCTCTACCTGGCTTCCGAATTTCTCCTCAATGATTCCCGCAATCTCGTCCGTGTACCCCGGCGCGGTGATAACGATGGCGTCCACCGGCTCCTCATGGAAATGCTCCGGACTTACAATGGGCAGATGGGAAGCGGGGGCAAACCGTCCCTGCTTGAAGGGCGCGGAGTCAATGATATATCGGGCCTGCTCTCCCAGCCTCGTGGTGGCCGCCAGGGTAAATCCCTGATGGCTGGCTCCCCAGATGGCTACCCGTTTCTTCCAGGCGGAAAGATATTTCAGATAAGCTTCCATCTCCCGGCCCACTTCTTCAAATCCTTCCATCAGGTTGGAAACGTCGGTGAGGGGACGTTTTTTCACTACAAAAGAAAGGGTGTCCCGGTTCACCATCTCGTACTCCAGCACCTGGAATCCGTTGCGCTCCAAAAGGGCGGCGAGAGTATCAAACGTATAGTAGGCGATGTGGTCCCGAATCAGCTCGTAGTAGCCGTTGTGCTCCATAATATACTCAAAACTGGGTACTGTTACCAGACCCATGCCTTCCGGCGTCAGGTTCCGGTAAATGGACTGGAGCATCACTCCCGGATTGGGCTGGTGCTCCAGGAAATTAAAGGAGAGGAACACATCATAGGGGCCGCCGGAAAAAATGGTGTCCTCCCGCTCCGTAAAGCCCTGCTCCACCGAAAGGCCCTGTTCTTTAGCCAGCTCCACCAGACGGGCGTCATGCTCCACTCCGTGGGCCTCAACCGGAAATTCCGTCAGGACCTTCAAAAATTCGCCCTGTCCGCAGCCCACCTCTAAAAACCGTTTGCCCTCCAGATGATAGGTGTCAATCAGATGGCGGTACTGGTAACGGCGCAGCTCCACCATGGTGGTGGAATAGCCGCCGGCCCGGATGACGTCCCGGTAGTAATCCACCGGCTCGCAGTCGAACTGCACCAGGCCGCAGCCCGTACACTGGCAAAGCCGCAGAGCGATTCCCTCATCTTCTTTCACCTGATTCTCGTCCGGAATGTGCTGGGCCGAAGCCGGCATATGGTCTAATGTCAAAAGCGGCTTTTCCCACAACGGGGCGCCGCAGGCAATGCATCGTTTCATGGTTCCCTCTCCTTTTCGGAAATGCTGTCATGTTTCGGAGTCTTTCCTCCGTAATTTGATCATCCGCCGGATGCCCTCAGCAAAATCTACCTGTTCTTTCCATCCGGCGGCCTCCTTCAGCTTTGTCAAATCCGGCTGCAAGGAAATGACCCCCTCCGCGTTGGGAGGGCGGTCTCCGTAAACATAGCTGCCCTTCCTCCCGCAAAGATTATAAATTTCTTCTATAAATGACCGAAGGGGGCGGGTGTCCTCCCCTGCCACATTATACACGCCTGCAGGGGCCTTGCCAAGCAAAAGTTGCGCCAGAGCCCTGGCAGCATCCTCCACATAAAGATAATTCCACATCTGCGTACAGGGCCCCAGCTCCATCTGCTGCCCTGCCAGGAATCGGTCCAGGCAGGTCTCCACCAAAGACCAGGGATGATCTCCCGGCCCATAAACGCTGAAAATCCGGGCATGGAGATAATCCAGGTTCCGCTCCTTGGCCCGGGCGCCGGCACGCACGCAGACCTCCACCTTGTTTTTCCCGTACTCCGAAACCGGGCGGCACTCCATGTCTTCCCTCATAAGTCCGGAGCAGATGCCGTACTCCGCCTGGGAACCGGAAAAGAGGAAGCGCCCGCAGCCCATATCCGCCGCCGTCTCCAGGGCATCCAGGGCGTAGTCGATGTTTTTTCGCTGAAGAGCCGGGTTGCTGCGGTTTGCGCTGCCGGCCCCCTCCCAGCCCAGATGGAGCCAGCTCAATGCCCCGGCTCCTCCCGTTTCCTCCCGGAGGCTCTTCCCAAGAATCCGGGGCAGGCGGCGGATTTCCGCCAGGTTCAGGGCGGCCACCTCCACCCCCGGCTTGCGTGAAATGGCTTTCATTCCCGGGGAATCCGGCCGGACCACCGCCGTCACCTGGCAGCCGCGTCTCAGCAGTTCCTTTACCGCCGCCTGTCCGATGAAGCTGGTGGCTCCGGTTACAATTACTCTCATGTTCTTCCTCCTGCTTACTCTCGGATGATAATTCTTACTTCCGGATGATGGACGTCACTCCCGAATCCTGGGAATGATCATATTAGCGTCCATCTCCTCCTCCGGCAGGAAGGGGGACAGATCTTCCAGGGGCGGGGAAACCATGGTCCCGTCCGGCAGCCGCTTGGCCGCGGACTTGGGTTCAAAGTTCTGGTCCATGCTGACAAATACCTCGCAGATGACCGGTCCCTCCATGGCCAAAGCCTGGTCCACCGCGTACTCCAGCTGGCTGTTGTGATGGGCGCAGATGTAGGGGTAGCCGTAAGCCGCCGCCAGCTTTCCCATATCCGGAAAGCTTAAATCCCGGCTGTCCACGCCTATGCCTACCAATGGCTCTCCGAAATAGTTTTTCTGGGTCTGGCGGATGGAATGGTAGCCGCCGTTGTTGATAAGGAAAATCTTAATATTCATCTGGTGATGGATAATGGTCTGGAGCTCCTGCAGATTCATCTGGATGCTTCCGTCCCCGGTCACCAGAATCAGGTCATCTCCCTCCGGCTTGCAGCCCTGGCTGTGGCACTGGCTGTTCCTGGAGGCTGCCCAAGCGCCGATGGCTGCCGGCAGGTCGTAGCCCATAGATGCCACGGCGGAATTGGTGATGAACCGCTGGCCTTTCTTGATAATCCAGCCATGGCCGCCCACCACGCAGGCGGAGCCGTTTCCCACCACCGTTACCTGGCCTTCCTTCAGGCGGCTGCTGATAACTCCGATCATGGCGTACACATTGGCCGGCTCATCGTCCCCGTGTTCAAAATGCTTCGGCTGAATCACCGGATAGGTCTCTTTCCACATCCGGCAGGTTTCGCTCCAGCTTTTGCCCGGAAGGCCTTCCCCTCCGCCAAAAATCTGCTTCTCCCCCGGGCAGCCAATCCGCTCCGGCAGGGAATCCTTCTCCTCTTCTAAAATCCAATCCAGCTCCTCATTTAACGCTCTCAGCAGATCCGCCGCGTCGGCATGAATCCGCATATCGCTGTGAACAGAGGGCTTCTTTAATTCTTCCTCGTCAATATCATTAACAATCACATAGGCGGCCCGGGCCCAGGTCTGGTAGTTATAGCCCACCTGGCGGATACTCAGGCGGCTGCCGATGGAGAGCACCAGGTCGCTGTTCTGGATGGCGAAATTTCCCGGGCGGTCCCCCATATTTCCCGCTCTGCCTATATATAGGGGATCTTCATCTGCCATACAGTCCCCGCTGTTCCATCCGGTAATCACAGGAATGCCAAGCTTGCGGGCCACCTGAAGAAACTGTTCATGGGCTTTTGCCAGCCGGATGCCGTTTCCCGCGTTGATGACCGGGCGCTTAGCCTGGCGGATGCGGCGGATGACCTCTGCCGCCGTCTTGCGGCTCACCGGTCCGGGCAGAACCTGGCGCTTCTCCCCTGCTCCCGCCTGGTCCTCCGGGATGCCGTGGGCCTTCCGGGCCTCCTCATTCTCCCAGCCGGTGCCTCCGGCCTCATAATCTGCCGCGTCAAAGCCCGCAAGCTCCTCCGTCTCAATCACGGCAGACTGTACATTTAAGGGGATATCCAGCCAACATGGCCCCGGACGTCCGGATTTTGCCAGGTACAAGGCCTTTTCCAGACAGAACCGGATTCGCATGGGGTCAATGACCATCTCGCTGTACTTGGTCATACAGGAGATGGCTTTGCAGATGTCAAACTCCTGGTCTCCCATGGCCCGGATGCCCACGCCGGACCACCGGGCCGTGGTGTCGTACCGCACCTGGCCGGAGAGGACCAGCATGGGAATGGAATCCAGCCATCCCCCCACTACCCCGGTGATGGCGTTGGTTCCTCCGGGGCCGGTGGTCACGCAGAGGGCCGCGATGCGGTTGTGAATTCTCGCATAAGCTTCCGCCGCTATGGCGCTGGCCTGCTCGTGGTGGTTATAGATACAGTGCAGCCCATCTTTATGGCCCAGGGCGTCGTTTAAATGCATCGCCCCGCCCCCGGTTACGGTAAACACCTGGCAGATGCCCGCTTCCACCAGGCGGTCCGCAAGGTAATCTGCTAAACGCTGTTTCATGATATTTGCCCTCCTTCTCAATACAAGACCTCGTTAAGTGCTCCTAGTATACTCTGTATAACTCGCACTAAACTCGTGAAATACCTCGTTAAGTGCTCCTAGTATACCATACCGCATCTGTTGACTGCAATCAAATATAAAAATCCGGGCATAA
>URFM01000039.1 GCA_900547035.1 uncultured Clostridium sp.
CCGAGGCTCAAAAAAGCCCGGAATATCAAGGAAAATCATCGCTCAGACGATTGAAATACGGCCTCAAGGCTGCACGTCGCGCTCCCCAGTTCAGCAAGAGATAATCAGCCATACAAACAAAATCAGAATTGCTCAAAGAGCCCGGAAAATCAAGGTTTTTCGGGCTCTTTTTGTGCGGAAGGAATTTCTTTTAAGCGGACAGTTAATACTTGACAATTTCATACCATTCTGGTAGGATAAAGGAAGTTAAATAAAACTAACTCCAAGGAGAACGATAATTTGACTTGCATTTTCCTGAATCCTGTTGTAGAACAGATGTATGCCAGAAAGGAGCTGTACAGCTTTTTGGAACGAAGAGGATTTCGGCCGGTTTCCTGTAGTAAAAACTGGGGAGATATCGTGCTGGAAAAGTATCGGAAAGCGGCAGAAGAATCACATAGAGCAATTGCGGATGTACGTTGCCCGCGAGCGGCTCACATGGTAAGGAGATTGAAGTGTAAGGACGGACTGAGCTTGCCGAATATTGAGCCGATTTTGTTTCACTGTGCCAGAGAGATTAGCGTCAGGCCGGAATTGAAGGGAATGCAGAAACTGATTACGACCCCTTGCGAAATTTTGGCGGATGAAGGGAATTCCCTGGGGCTTTTGGAAACCGAATTTCTTACATGGAATGAATTTTTAAGAAGAATTGGAGAAAGCTTTCCGGGACAAAAACTTGAGAAAAGCCCGATACCGCCGGGCTTTTTCGCAGGCATGGAAAAAGTGGACAGTATTACCGGGGCAGGGGAAATTGAGGAGTATCTGAAAAAGGAAAACTGGAGAGGAAGGAAAATGGTGGAAATGCTCTGGTGCGGCGGAGGTTGTCACAATGGGGATGGGGTGATTTGAAAGTGAAGGGGATCAAGAAGGGGATTCCGGCTGCAATTGTGATTCTGGCGGTGCTGGGAATCTGGTATGGGGTTTGTGAACTAGGGATATTTAACGCCTATGTTCTGCCGTCGCCGGGTAAGGTACTTAGCAGTTTTGCGGATATGTGCCGCAGGGGAGAGCTGGCGGAAGATATCGGAATTAGCATGATCCGGGTGATTAAGGGCTTTTCCATCGCTTTTGTGATGGCCTTTATTCTTGGGATGCTGAGAGCGGTAATTCCGGGTTCAGGGGCCTATTTCGAGTATTTGGTACAGTTTTTCAGAAATGTGCCGCCCCTCAGTATGATTCCGCTGCTGATTCTCTGGTGCGGTATTGGAGAAACTACCAAAGTGGTGATTATTGTCCTGGCCTCCTTTTTCCCTATGTATCTAAATATTGTGAAAGGCTTTACGGGCTGCGACCAAAAACTGCTGGAAGTAGGAGATATGTTTGGTTACAGTCCGGCGGAAAAGTTTTGGAAGATTGTGCTGCCCTATGCCACGGCCGACATTCTGGTGGGTATGCGTATCGGACTGGGATACAGCTGGCGGGCGATTATCGGTGCGGAAATGGTAGCGGCTTCTACAGGTCTGGGGCATCTGATCCTTTTTGCCCAGCAAATGTCCCGAACAGATAAGGTAATTGTGGGAATTTTTGTGATTGGTATTGTGGGATATGCAACGGACCGGATTTTTGGCCTGATTATTGGAAAACTTGTGAAAGGAAACGGAAATCATGGCTGGGATTGAGATCGTGGATCTGAAAAAGTCCTACGATGTGGAGAAAAGAGAGCTGCCGGTTTTAACTGGAATCAATCTGAAAATTCCGGAGAAGCAGATTACTGTGATTTTGGGAAGAAGCGGCTGCGGCAAAACAACGCTGCTGCGCTTGGCCGGCGGCCTGGAAAAGCCGGATTCCGGTCAGATTGTCTGTGAAGGTTCTCACCGGATGGCATTTGTTTTTCAGGAGCCAAGACTTATGCCCTGGCTTACGGTAGAGCGCAATATTTCGTTCGGCCTGCGCAGGAAGGAGAGACAGGAAAACAGGGAGCGGATTCGAGAGATTATCCGTGTAGTGGGATTGGAAGGCTTTGAAGGAGCGTATCCCTCTCAGCTTTCGGGAGGGATGCAGCAGAGAGCCGCCCTGGCCAGGGCTTTGGCCTATCGTCCTTCCTTTATCATGATGGATGAACCTTTTGCGGCTTTGGACTACTTTACCAGAGAGCAAATGCAGCAGGAACTTCTTCGGGTTCAGAGGACGGAAAACTGCAGCATCTTGTTTGTCACTCACAGCATTGACGAAGCCCTGCTTTTGGGCAGCCGGATTGTGGTGATTGATCAGGGAAAGGTCAGAAAGGAGTATCAGGTAGATGACGCGGTGGGGGGACAGAGGGAACGAAATTTGCTGGCGGAGCCTTTAATCGGGCTGAAGAAAGATATTTTAAAGCAGCTGAACACAGACGCGAAAACAGGTACTGACAAGGTACTTGACATAAAACAGCAGGAGGATTGAATTATGAAGAAAATTTTAGCAGTAATGACAGCGATCGGCGTAGGCGCCATGGCCCTTTCCGGCTGCGGCCAGTCTCAGACCCAGGAGAGTCCGGCAGAGACAGAAAGCCAGACTGTGACGGAGAGCCAGACTCAGCCGGAGAATGAGACTCAGGCGGAAAGTCAGGAGGAGGGTGCTTCCCAGGAGGAAACGCAGCTGGATCTGGACCAGCTGGTATTTACCTATGTTACCGCCCCTCTAAACGTTCCAAGCATTGTAGAGAAGAATCAGGGGATTTTCGCGGATGCGTTCAGCAAGTATGGACTTGACGTAGAGTACGCTGAAATTACATCTGGAGCGGATCAGACCCAGGCTTTGGCTTCCGGGGACGTTCAGGTCCTCTATGCGGTAGGAGGAAGCTCCGTGATACTTTCTGCGGCTAACGGGGCGGATATTCAGATTGTTAATATGTACAGCCGCTCGCCCAAGGCTTTTTGCCTGTATACTAAGGATGAAAGCCTGACGACACCTGAGAGCCTGGCGGGAAAGACCATTGCGGGCCCCGTGGGGACCAACCTTCACGAGCTTTTGGCCGCATATCTGGCAACAGCGGATATGACCATTGAGGATGTAAATTATGTAAATATGTCGATTCCGGATGCGATGGCCGGTCTGGAGGGCGGAAGCCTTGACGTTGCTATGCTGGCAGGCGCCACAGCCTATCAGGCGGAACAGTCCGGCTACCATTTGGTAACCGATGGAGAGGGCCTGATCGATGCCAGCATCGCGGTTGCGGTAACAGGTGAGTTCGCGGAAAATTATCCGCAGCTGGTGGAGACTTTGAAAGAAGCTCAGGGAACCATCAGCGACTTCATGGAAAATCATTATGAGGAAACCATGGAAATCGTGGCGCAGGAGCTGGATTTGGATGCGGAGGCTGTGAAAGAAATGTATACAGCATATGATTTCAGCACCGATGTGACGGAGTCGGATATTGCCGGCCTTCAGAAAACGGCGGATTTTATGCTGGAAGCGGAAATGATTGACAGCGCATTTGACGTGAACACGCTGTTTGCGGAATAACTAAGAACAGAAAGCAAAAGACGTTTCTCCATTCCAGAGATTCAATTGGATTGGAGAAACGCCTTTTTGCATCAAGAGTACATTATATTCAAATTTTAGCGGAAAACGCCAGTTTTCGTTCCCCTTGTTACATGTCCATAGCTGTCCCATTCCGTGTAAACATAGGGAGAATCCGGAGTAGTGCCATTTTCTGTGAAAGTATAGGTTTCACCATTATAGCTGCGGTCTCCGGTTACCATTTTGCAGGAATTATTGTCAAAGTAGTAGACATTTCCGTTGATCTTCATGATGCCTCCCTGAAGCTCGCCGGTATCGGCAGCATAGTACCAGGTGTTGTCCCTCTGAATCCAGCCAGTTCTTAAAATCTGATCGTTTCCAAAGTAGAACCAGTGGTTTTTGTAAAGAACCCAGTTGTTGGTGCAGTAGGAACCGTCGCCCCACTGATATTTGGTACCCTGGGAAGTGGAAACAAATCCTGCTGCCAAGGATGTAAATGCGGAGCCGGCGGTCAGGGCCAGAGCAAGAGAAATGGTTGCGAAGCGTTTTAATTTCATAGAAAAATCCCCCTTTGATGGATGTTTTATCTTGTACTGCTTACAGGAACAGTGTACACCCTGGAGCAGCTCCAGGGTCAAGGAACGTAATCAATTCGTAAGGGATTGGAAGAAAAATGTCAGATCCAGCCGCCGTCCAGTCCGATAACCTGGCCGGTAAGATAAGAATTTTTATACCCCAGATGATATACCAGGTCCGCCACCTCTTCCGCCTTCCCCAGGCGGCCGGCAGGGATTTCATCTACCAGAGCAATGAGGTCTTCTTCCGACATCCACTGGTTCATTTCCGTGTCAATCGCTCCGCAGGCTACAGCGTTGACCTGAATATTGGAGGGGGCAAGTTCTTTTGCCAACGCCTTGGTGAGGGCATTGATTCCGCCTTTGGTGGCAGAGTAAGCTGCCTCACAGGAGGCGCCGCAGACGCCCCATACAGAGGAAATGTTGATGATTTTTCCTTGCTGCTGCTGTACCATATAGGGAATAGCAAGCTTGCAGCAGTTAAAAGCAGAGGTAAGATTCATGTGAAGCATTCGCTCCCAATCCTGGGAAGACATGTCCTGAAGTAAGCCGATATAGGAAACACCGGCATTGTTAACCAGAACGTCTACGCCTCCGAATCTAGTTTTTATTTTTGAGAAGAGCTCCTGGCAGCAGCTCATATCGCCCATATCGCCTAAATAAGCAAGGCATGGAACCTGGAACCCTTCGATTTCCTTTTGCGTTTGAAGCAGACGGTCTTTGGTACGGATGCAGCTGATGACTACGTTGTAGCCTTTTTTGGCAAATTTGACAGCGATGGCTTTGCCGATGCCGCGGGAGGCACCGGTAACAAGAACAGTTTTTCTGGACATATGGAATCTCCTTCCTCAAAAAGCAGCAGTTTAACATTCATTTACCGTCAGCAACAGCTCAGGACATTCGCTGTCCTGAACGGTTACCATTATTATAAAATCTTCCCGGAAGGAATGCAAGAGGACGCAGGAAGGGGGAAAACTCCATGGAACCATAAGAGAATCGTAAGAAAATTCCCTGCAATAAATTAAGATCTTGTGGTATGATATTAAGTATAGATAAAATTTAAAGCGAAAGGTACATTGCGGATATGTATGATTTAATTATTATCGGCTCCGGCCCTGCGGGTCTGGCGGCCGCTATTTACGCTCAAAGAGCAAAGCTGAATACCCTGGTCATCGAGCGCGCGATGGTAAGCGGAGGACAGGTTTTGAATACTTATGAAGTGGACAACTATCCGGGGCTCCCTGGCATTGGCGGATATGAGCTGGGGATGAAGTTTCGGGAACATGCGGACAAGCTGGGTGCTTTGTTTGCGGAGGACGAGGTGGTCCGCGTTGAGGATGAGGGCGCTGGCAAGGTGAAGCGGGTTGTGGGTGAGAAAGATACCTATGAGGCGAAATCCTTAATTTTAGCTACAGGGGCTCATCATCGGCTTCTGGAGGTTCCGGGGGAAAAGGAACTTTCCGGAGCGGGAGTTTCCTACTGCGCCACCTGTGACGGCGCCTTTTTCCGCAACAAGGTGACGGCGGTGATCGGTGGAGGCGATGTGGCGGTGGAGGATGCCATTTTTCTGGCCAGAATGTGCTCCAAAGTTTATGTGATTCACCGCAGAAATGAACTGAGAGCGGCGAAGAGCCTTCAGGAAAAGCTGTTTTCTCTGGATAATGTGGAAATGGTTTGGGACAGCGTTGCGGAGGAAATTTGCGGAGAAGGGCAGGTGGACAGCCTGAAAATCTCCAATGTAAAGACAGGAGAAAAACGTACCCTTTCTTTGCAGGGCGTATTTATTGCTGTTGGTATCACTCCGGAGAGCCAGGCGTTTGAAGGTCTGGTAGAGATGGAGAAGGGATATATTAAGGCAGGAGAGGACTGCGCGACTTCCGCTCCTGGTATTTTTGCGGCAGGAGATGTAAGAAAGAAAAACCTGCGTCAGATTATTACGGCGGCGGCTGATGGGGCAAACGCGGTAACCAGCGCGGAACATTATTTGACGAGGCACTAGAGGAAGAGGGGCATTGGGATGAATCAACTGGGAAAAATACTGCTGGCAGGAGGGGTGTGCGCGGCCGCCTGGTCGATGACAGCATTGGCCAGCACCAATCTGGAGACCAGTTCTTCTTTGGCGGGCATCACAGTGGCGATGAACAATTACTATGCCAGCAATGAGGAGCCGGAGAAGTCTCTTTCGGAGGCGATCGAATCCATCAATTTTCCTGAAATTGTCTCTGCGGACAGCGGCGGGGGGGAGGAGAGTCAGGCGGCTTCAGCTTCTGAAACTTCAAAAGCTCTTCAGGAGACCTCGTCTTCCGCTTATGATAACATTGCTATTTCCAAGATCAGCGGTCATGTTAATATCCGCAGCGAGGCCAACACTTCCAGCCAGGTATTAGGCAAGATTTATAATGACAGCGCAGCTACGATCCTGGATACAGTCCAGGGGGAAGACGGAACCTGGTATCAGATTCAATCGGGCTCTGTGACAGGCTATATTAAGGCAGAGTATTTTGTTACCGGAAAAGAAGCGGAGCAAAAAGCCCAATCCGTAGGCACAGAATATGGCACTGTAGTAGGAACCCCCACTCTCAGGCTGCGACAGAGTCCGGATTTGACCAGTAAAACCTTAACTTTGCTGTCGGAGGGGGCCAGCTATGTGGTTTTGGAGGAACAGGGAGATTTCCTGAAAGTGGCTGTGGATTCCGATCTGGAAGGTTATGTATATAAGGAATACATGAAGACGGAGATCTCTATGCCGGAGGCTGTTTCCAATGAGGAAGAAGAGGCGCAGAAGGCAGAGGAAGAAAAACGCAGACAAGAAGCCGAGGAGGCGATAAAAGAGCTGGAGGAAGCTAAGAAAGCGGAAGCCCAAAAGGCTTCTGAGGCGGCAGAGACGCAGAAAGAGACTCAAAAGGAAACAACCAGAGAGACCACGGAGGAAACACGAAAGGAAACAACCGCGGCCCAGACGGTGGGAACCATCGCGGCCAATCCCGAAGAGGGGGAGGATGGCACTGTAGCGGCGCCCACGACCCAGAAAGCTACGGAAAAGGAAACCGAGAAAGAAACAGAGAAAACGACGGAAAGCGGTAAAGGCCCTGGCAGCAGTTCAAGTTCAGTGGATTCTGCCACCAGAAATGCTGTGGTAGCTTATGCGAAACAGTTTTTGGGAAATCCTTACAAGTACGGTGGAACCAGCTTGACGGACGGCGCGGACTGCTCCGGATTTGTTATGAGCGTATTCTCCCATTTTGGAATCAGTACAGGGCGCAGTTCCAGAGATCAGGCAGGCAGAGGGAAAGAGATTGATGTAAGCGAGGTTCAGCCCGGAGATCTTTTGTTCTATGCCAGCGGAGGTTATATTAACCATGTAGGAATCTACATCGGCGGAGGGCAAATCATCCACGCCAGCAACCCCAGCACAGGAATCTGTCTGGCTCCGTCCAATTACCGGACGCCTTGTAAGGCAGTTACTTTCTTTTAAATGTTACATAAAAACCGGCAGGAGAAAGCCATGTGAGGCATTCCCTGCCGGTTTTTTAGTTCAGATCAAAGTTCCGAACAGCTGTTAAATATAGAAAGGAATGGACAGCGTCTGCTTTAGAATTCCGGTTCAATAAGTCCATAGGTTCCATTTTTTCTGCGGTAAACTACATTTACCTGATCGGTGTCTGCATTGAGGAACACGTAAAAATTGTGTCCAAGCATTTCCATCTGCAGGCAGGCTTCCTCAGGATCAATGGGTTTGATGGCAAATTTCTTTGTTTTGACAATTCGGATATCTTCCTCCGGATGCTCGTCCTCTTCCTCCATAAAGGCCTGGGAGAAAGAGAGGGCGGATTGTTTTTTGTCAATTAGTTTTTTTCTATATCGGCGGATCTGGCGTTCAATAACCTCCTCTACCAGATCGATGGAAACATACATGTCTGTGCTGGACTCTTCAGCGCGGATGGTATTGCCCTTGATGGGGATGGTTACCTCAATTTTTTGACGGTCCTTCTGAGCGCTTAGAGCTACGATCACTTCAGTATCGGGAGTGAAGAAGTGTTCCAGTTTGCCAATTTTCTTCTCCACCATGGCTCTCAGTCCTGGAGTTACCTCAATATTTCTTCCTGTGATGGTATAACGCATATAATCAACTCCTTTTCTTGGGATAACCCTAGTATAACATATTTATCCTGAAAATACAATTTAAAATAGAGGATTGTTCTGACAATTTATCTTAATTTTTTATAAAAATAGGCTTTATAGATAAAATACACAGGTTATCCGTCAGCTGTGTTGCCCCCTGATTTGTCAAGGTAAATTCGTGTATTTTATGAGGAAATTGTGAAGTTTATGAGAACTATACAAAAATAAAGAAAGTGAAAAGATTTTGTAAAATCCCTTGAAACGTAACTATGGGGATTGTGGATAATGTGGATAACTCGGTGTATAACTAAAATTCGCTATAAAATCGGACAAGTTTTCGGTGGATAAGTCTGGGGAGAAGTGTGGATGAAAAATGTGGATACTGTGGAAATTACCAGAATCGAACATAGTTTTTGTGCAATGTGCTTAGTTGACCATAAGAAAGGGGAAAAAGTTAATTTTATATGAACGTGGCAGGAAGCGGTTGAATAAATTTCTTCTTAGTGCTACAATATCTTAGATTATATGTAACAGTTCGGGATGGCGGAAAACGAGGGCAAAAGCAGGCCTCAAGTTTGTTTATAAGCATGTTTTTGCCCTCGTTTTCACATCGGATATCCCGAAGGGTTACGACTGCATCGCAAGCGTAGCTGTCTGCAGGCATTTACAGAATAAGCGTGGTACATGCGGCAGATACTAGGAAGAGAACTGTCCTGACAGGCGGGGGCGCTGTTTGAGATGGATTTATATAAGGAAGAAGTTAGGAGAGCATACCATGAATTTGATTGAAAAGGTATTCGGGACTCACAGTGACAGAGAGCTGAAGCTGATTCGGCCGATTGTGGCAAAGATCGAAGGCCTTCGGCCGGAAATGGTGGCCAAATCCGATGAGGAACTTCGGGACCAGACCAGAATCTTTAAAGAGCGTTTGGAAAAAGGCGAGACACTGGACGATATTCTGCCGGAAGCGTTTGCCACAGTGCGGGAAGCAGCCAGAAGAGTACTGAATATGGAACATTTCCCGGTACAGCTGATTGGAGGCATCGTGCTCCATCAGGGCCGTATCGCGGAGATGAAAACAGGTGAAGGAAAAACGCTTGTGTCCACTTGCCCGGCGTACTTAAATGCTTTGGCAGGAAAAGGCGTCCAGATTGTAACGGTCAATGACTATCTGGCAAAACGTGACGCCGAATGGATGGGGCAGGTTCACCGTTTCCTGGGACTTACCGTAGGAGTGGTTCTCAATGAGATGAATTCCCAGGAGAGAAAGAAGGCCTATGCCTGTGATATTACCTATGTAACCAACAATGAGCTGGGATTTGATTATCTTCGCGATAACATGGCTATCTACAAAGAACAGCTGGTTTTGCGAGACCTGGACTACTGTATTATCGATGAGGTGGACTCTGTGCTGATCGATGAGGCCAGAACTCCTTTGATTATTTCTGGCCAGAGCGGTAAATCTACCAAGCTTTATGAGGTGTGCGATATTTTGGCACGTCAGTTGGAGCGGGGTACGGTTTCCAAAGAGTTTTCCAAGATGGACGCCATTATGGGGGAGGAAATCGAGGAGACCGGAGACTTTATTGTAGATGAAAAAGATAAGGTTGTGAATCTGACCGAGCAGGGTGTTCGGAAGGTGGAAGATTTCTTCCATATTGAGAACCTGGCAGATCCGGAAAATCTGGAGATTCAGCACAACATTATTTTGGCCCTTCGCGCAAACTATTTAATGTTTAAAGACAAGGACTATGTGGTAAAAGATAACGAAGTCCTGATTGTAGACGAGTTTACAGGACGTATTATGCCTGGCCGCCGCTATTCCGATGGACTTCATCAGGCTATCGAGGCGAAGGAACATGTAAATGTCCGCCGGGAGAGCCGTACGCTGGCTACCATCACATTCCAGAATTTCTTTAATAAATTCCGCAAGAAAGCCGGTATGACAGGTACGGCTCTGACGGAGGAGAAGGAGTTTAGGAACATCTACTCGATGGATGTAATCTCCATTCCTACGAACCGCCCCATGATTCGTAAGGACCTGGAGGATGCGGTTTACAAGACAAAGAAAGAGAAATTTAAGGCGGTTGTGGATGAGGTTGAGGCGGCTCATAAGAAGGGGCAGCCGGTTCTGGTGGGTACTATCGCCATTGAGACTTCAGAACTTTTAAGCGGTATGCTCAAGAGACGGGGCATCCCACATAAGGTGCTGAACGCCAAATTCCATGAGCTGGAGGCGGAAATCGTAGCGGATGCAGGTATCCACGGAGCGGTGACCATTGCCACCAACATGGCAGGTCGTGGTACGGATATTAAGCTGGACGATGAGGCGAAAGCTCTGGGAGGACTAAAGATCATCGGTACGGAACGTCATGAGTCCAGACGTATTGACAATCAGCTGAGAGGCCGTTCCGGACGTCAGGGTGATCCGGGAGAATCCCGGTTCTATCTGTCCCTGGAGGACGACTTGCTGAGACTGTTTGGCTCTGACCGCCTGATGAAAATGTTTGAGGCTATGGGTGTGCCGGAAGGGGAGCAGATTGAGCATCGGATGCTGTCCAATGCCATTGAAAAAGCCCAGATGAAGATTGAATTCAATAACTATGGCATTCGTGAGCAGCTGTTAAAATACGATGAAGTAAATAATGAGCAGAGAGAAGTAATCTATGCGGAGCGCCGTAAGGTTCTGGACGGAGACAACATGCGGGATCTGATCCTGAAAATGATTACTGAAATTGTAGAGAATGCGGTAGATATGTCCATCTCTGACGATCAGTCTCCTGAAAGTTGGGATATGAAGGAACTGAACAATCTGCTTTTGCCTATTATTCCTCTAAAGCCTATTAAATTGCCGGAAGAGAGCGGCAAGATGAAGAAAAACGAGCTGAAGCATATGCTGAAGGAGGAAGCGATTAAGCTTTACGAGGCGAAAGAGGCGGAGTTCCCGGAGACAGAGCAGATTCGTGAGATCGAGCGGGTAGTACTTCTGAAAGTGATCGATAACAAGTGGATGGCTCATCTGGATGATATGGATCAGCTGCGCGAGGGGATCGGACTCCAGGCATATGGACAGAGAGATCCGGTTGTGGAGTACAAGATGCAGGCCTACGAGATGTATGAGGCCATGATGGCCTC
Source organism: uncultured Clostridium sp. (assembly GCA_900547035.1). Classification (GTDB taxonomy): domain Bacteria; phylum Bacillota; class Clostridia; order Lachnospirales; family Lachnospiraceae; genus Enterocloster; species Enterocloster excrementigallinarum. The sequence goes on from URFM01000039.1 coordinate 11,313, forward strand.
TATCCAGGAAGAGACCGTACGTATTCTTTTCCATATCCGTGTTGAACAGAAGGTAGAGCGTGAATCCAACGTGAAGGTAACCGGCACCAATCGCGACCCGGGTTCCGCCAGCGCTCCCAAGAAGAGGGCAGAACAGAAGATCTATCCTAACGATCCCTGTCCCTGCGGCTCCGGCAAAAAGTACAAACAGTGCTGCGGCCGGATGAAATAAAAAATGAATGAAAGAAGGTGAAGCTGTGGTTGAGTTCGATAATTTTAAACATACGTTGTCCACGTATGACAAACCATTAGTGGAAGTGAGGGATTCACTTTGACCTGGACGGCAAAGAAAGACGGATTGCAGAATTAGATAAGTCCATGGAAGAGCCGGGTTTTTGGGATGACCCGGAGAAGTCTACCCGCATGGTCCGGGAGGCCAAGCATTTAAAAGACGAGGTGGACACTTATAAATCTCTGGAGCAGGCTTATGAGGACATCCAGGTAATGATTCAGATGGGGTATGAGGAGAACGATGCTTCTCTGATTCCTGAAATCCAGCAGATGCTGGATGATTTTGCAAAGACTCTGGAGGAGATGCGGCTGAAGCTGCTTCTTTCCGGTGAATATGACAGCAACAACGCTATTCTGCGTCTGAATGCCGGCGCCGGAGGCACTGAGTCCTGCGATTGGTGCAGCATGCTTTATCGGATGTATTGCCGTTGGGCGGAGCGCAAAGGTTTTAAGTATGAGGTGCTGGACTATCTGGACGGAGAAGAAGCGGGAATTAAGTCAGTTACTATTCAAATCAATGGGGAAAATGCCTACGGCTATTTACGTTCCGAGCATGGCGTACATCGCCTGGTGCGGATTTCTCCCTTTAATGCGGCGGGAAAGCGGCAGACTTCCTTCGTGTCCTGTGATGTGATGCCGGATTTGGAGGATGATATCGATATTGAAATTAATCCTGATGATATCCGAATCGACACCTATCGTTCCAGCGGCGCCGGCGGCCAGCACATCAACAAGACTTCCTCCGCCATCCGTATCACGCATTTCCCCACAGGAATCGTGGTTACCTGCCAGAATGAGCGGTCCCAGTTCCAGAATAAGGATAAAGCTATGCAGATGTTGAAGGCTAAGCTGTATATGCTGAAGCAGCAGGAACAGGCGGCCAAGGCTGCGGGAATCCGGGGAGATGTGAAGGAAATTGGCTGGGGAAACCAGATCCGTTCCTATGTGCTCCAGCCCTATACCATGGTGAAGGATCACCGTACCGGTGAGGAAACCGGAAATGTCGATGCCGTTCTGGATGGAGGAATTGACCAGTTTATCAGTGCCTATCTGCGCTGGATGAGTCTGGGATGCCCGGATAAAAACGCGGGAGCGGACGACTAATAAACTGTTGTGTTAAAACAAGAAGACAGAGAGCAGTCAGAGGGAATTTTCCGTCTTGACTGCTTTTTGCATCTTCTAAAAAACATAAAATCGGGTTGCATCCGGAAGGGAAGTATGTTAATATCTTTTTCGTGAGTACAGATGTATTTGCAATGCGGACATTCGGGCCGCGGATTTGACTTGAGCGGTTTGAGAAGAGGTGCATATGGGAGATAAGAGCAAGTATTTTCTGGTAAAACAAAAGGCGGTGCCTGAGGTGCTGTTAAAGGTGGTAGAGGCTAAAAGGCTGTTGGAATCCGAGAGAGCTATCACGGTTCAGGAAGCTACCGAAAAGGTAGGAATCAGCCGCAGCTCTTTTTACAAATATAAGGATGATATTCTGCCTTTTTACGATAACGCTAAGGGGAAGACGATTACCTTGGTAATCCAGATGGATGATGAGCAGGGACTGCTCAGCGATTTGCTTCATGTAGTGGCGGTTTATAAAGCCAATATCCTGACGATCCATCAAAGTATTCCGGTTGGAGGAGTGGCTACCTTAACTTTGAGCGTTGAGGTGAGGGAAAATACGGGAAATGTATCCACTATGGTGGAAGAATTGGAGGCTGTATCCGGCGTCCACTATGTAAAAATATTAGCCAGAGAATAGGCAATCCTGACGGTTCAGGCCGTCCTGAACAGCTACAAATTAACAGAAACAGGGAGCGGAGCAGAAAAATGGTAAAAGCAGCGGTAATGGGATACGGAACGATCGGTTCCGGCGTAGTAGAAGTATTGACGGAGAATCGGGAGCAGGTGGCAAAAGCCGCCGGACAGGAAATTGAGGTAAAGTATATCCTGGACTTAAGGGATTTCCCTGACAGCCCGGTGGCGGACAAAATCGTCCATGATTTTAAGAGGATTGAGGAGGACGAGGAAATCCGGCTGGTAGTGGAAACCATGGGCGGATTAAATCCCGCGTATCCTTTTGTTAAGGCCTGCCTGCTGGCGGGGAAGCATGTGGCGACCTCCAATAAGGCGCTGGTAGCCGCCTATGGTACGGAGCTTTTGGAAATTGCCCGTAAAAATCACGTGAATTTCTTTTTTGAAGCCAGCGTAGGAGGGGGAATTCCCATTGTCCGGCCGTTGTACCGCTGCCTGAAGGGAGAACAGATCCAGGAGATTACCGGTATTTTAAACGGGACCACTAATTATATTCTTACCAAGATGGAGCGGGAGGGAGCATCCTTTGAGACGGTTTTGAAGGAAGCGCAAAATCTGGGGTATGCGGAACGCAATCCGGAGGCGGATGTAGAAGGCCATGATACCTGCCGCAAGATTGCCATTTTGACTGCTATGGCTACAGGGCGTCAGGTGAATTATGAGGAAATTTATACGGAAGGTATTACCGGCATTACAGAGGCTGATTTTAAATACGCTCAGAAGATGGAAGCTTCCATCAAGCTTTTTGGAACCAGCAGAATCCTGGGAGACGGCAGAGTCAGCGCATATGTGGCGCCTGTGATGGTGGGGAAAAGCCATCCACTCTACCCGGTCAGCGATGTGTTCAACGGAATCCTGGTGAGGGGAAATATGGTAGGAGATACCATGTTCTACGGCAGCGGAGCCGGAAAACTGCCGACTGCCAGCGCGGTGGTAGCGGATTTGATTGAAGCGGCCCAGAATCTGGATCAGAATGTGGATATGGGCTGGGGAGACGAAAAGCAGGAGATTCTGCCTATGGAGCAGGCTTCTTTTCGGTATTTCCTGCGTCTGGCAGGCAGCCACCGCAACAAGGAGCAGGACGTACAGATGTGCTTCGGTCAGACAGAGGTGATTGAGCTTTACGGTATGGACGAATTTGGTATTCTGACCAGAACCTTGAAAGAGGGGGAATTCAGAGCTGCCTGCGGACGATATGAAAGTCTGGAGAAGGAGAAGGGAGAGTACGGCATCAAGCAGACCATTCGGGCGCTGATGTAAATAATTATGATGGATACAATCATTCAGTTTGTGGAATGGATGGCCAGGCAGGGATTTCCCTGCCTGTTTCATCTTACAACCGGGCTTTACTGTCCGGCCTGCGGAGGAACCAGAGCCGTCCGGGCGCTTTTGAGGGGAAATTTGAAGATGAGTTTTCAGTATCATCCCATTGTGCTCTACATGGCAGCGGTGATTTTGGCAGAAGCGGCCAGTTTTGTTATTTCCAAAGTTACAAAAAACCCCAGATGGTATCTGGGGCATGAGTTGGGGTTTGTATACGGCGGAATCGCGGTATTGATGGTCAACTGGATTTTCAAAAATTATATGCTGATAAAAGGGATTGACCTGCTGCCTCTGTGGCCTTATTGAGGATTGCTGGGGAAATTGTAGAATCCACTCATGGAGTCCATCACCTGATTGTACAGCTCATTGAGGTATGGGCCGAGAACCGGGTCCCTTAAAGCGTCGTAGTATTTCATCAGGATAAAGCAGATGAAGAAGGTAAGAGCCAGAGCAATGACAGAAAGAATGATTCCGACCGTAGCCTGGCGGGAAAAATGTTTTTCCTTGGATTCAGAAGCGTTCCGGGAAAGCAGGGCCAGGGTGATGCCGAAAATCCCAAAGGCTGCGCCGCTGGGAAAACAGCAGGAAAATAGAACGCCTACAGCCCCGGTCAAAAGAGAGTAAACGCCCAGACGGTCCTCGCGGGAGGGGGGGACACGCCGGAGGGAAGGGTCCGGTCTGGAGTCGTTGTTGTAATAAGGATTTGTATTAGATGAATCATTCATAGTCGCTGTTTTGCTGCCTTTCAGTATTTTGCGCGTCTCAATGCATGTCTGCCTGCCGGAATACAGCCTGCATGACCTGTTGGCGCTTGTATCATTTTAGCATGAAAATACGGCGATGTCCAGAAGGGCAGGCAATGTTGACAAAAAGTTCAATTCAGGATATAGTGAAATCTGAATCGAAATGGAAAAGGCAGGAACATTCACCATGGATATCATAAAAGCACTGGCAGAGGAACTGAAAATCCGGGAGGGGCAGGTTCAGGCAGCGGTGAAGCTGATTGACGAGGGAAATACCATTCCCTTTATTGCCCGTTATCGCAAGGAAGCCACCGGTTCCTTAAATGACGAAATTTTGAGAAATTTGGACGAGCGTCTCCGCTATCTGAGAGGACTGGAGGAGCGCAAGGAGCAGGTCATAGGCGCCATAAGGGAGCAGGAGAAGCTAACGCCCGAACTGGAGAAGGACATCCGGGCGGCGTCCACCCTGGTGGCGGTGGAGGACTTGTACCGTCCTTATAAACAGAAGCGCCGCACCAGAGCCATGATTGCCAAGGAGAAGGGGCTGGAGCCCCTGGCAGATTTGATTCTTCTTCAGATGACAAAAGAACCTCTGGAACGGTCGGCAGCCTCATATGTATCTGAAGAAAAGGGCGTGAAGACTTCCCAGGAGGCCATTGCGGGGGCTATGGACATTTTGGCGGAGCGTCTGTCCGATGATGCAGGCTGCCGCACCTACATTCGCGATCTTACCATGAAGGAGGGCTTCATCCGGTCCGAGGCGAAGGACGAGAAGGCCCAGACGGTCTATGAAATTTATTACCATTATCAGGAGCAGGTGAAAAAGGCGGCAGGCCACCGGATTCTGGCTATGAACCGGGGAGAGAGCGAGAAGGTTCTGACGGTAAAAATTCTGGCGCCGGAGGAGCAGATTTTATCTTATTTGGAACGTCAGCTGATTGCCCGGGAAAATCCTTATACTACCCCTGTGTTAAAAGCGGTGGCGGAGGACAGCTATCGCCGTCTCATCGGCCCCTCCATCGAGCGGGAGATTCGGAGCGCGCTGACGGAGAAAGCGGAGGACGGAGCTATCCGGGTTTTTGCGAAAAATCTGGAGCAGCTTCTGATGCAGCCGCCCATTGCGGGCCAGGTGGTGCTGGGCTGGGACCCTGCCTTCCGTACCGGCTGCAAGCTGGCAGTGGTGGACCCCACGGGAAAGGTGCTGGATACGGTGATCATTTACCCAACGGCTCCCCAGAAACGGGTGGAGGATGCGAAGAAGGTTCTCCGGGACCTGATTGCAAAGTATCACGTTTCCTTGATTTCCCTGGGAAATGGAACGGCCTCCCGGGAGTCGGAGCAGGTGATTGTGGAGCTGTTAAAGGAAATTCCCCAGAAGGTCCGGTATGTGATTGTCAATGAGGCGGGGGCCTCCGTCTATTCCGCCAGCAAGCTGGCTACGGAGGAATTCCCCACCTTCGACGTGGGACAGAGAAGCGCGGTCTCCATCGCCAGACGGCTTCAGGACCCATTGTCCGAGCTGGTGAAGATTGACCCCAAATCCATCGGAGTGGGACAGTATCAGCACGATATGAACCAGAAGCATCTGGGCGAGAGCCTGGAGGGCGTGGTGGAGGACTGTGTCAACAAGGTAGGAGTGGACTTAAATACCGCCTCCGCCTCCCTTCTGGAGTATATTTCCGGCATCAATAAGGCGCTGGCAAAAAATATTGTGGCCTACCGGGAGGAACATGGAGCCTTCACCAACCGGAAGCAGCTTTTAAAAGTGGCGAAACTGGGCCCCAAGGCCTTTGAGCAGTGCGCCGGATTTATGCGGATTTCTGGAGGGGAGAATCCTCTGGACGCTACCAGCGTACATCCGGAAACCTACCAGGCGGCCACGGAACTTTTGGAAAAGCTGGGATTTTCCAGCCAGGATTTAAAAAGGGGCGGCCTTGCAGGCATTGGACGGAAAATCCGGGATTATAAGGCCATGGCTAAGGAGCTGGGAATCGGGGAGATTACCCTGCGGGATCTTGTGAGCGAGCTGGAAAAACCGGCCAGAGACCCCAGAGACGAGATGCCCCGTCCCATTCTGCGTACCGACGTGATGGAGATGAAAGATTTAAAGCCCGGTATGGTGTTAAAGGGAACAGTGCGGAATGTTATCGATTTCGGCGCCTTTGTGGACATCGGCGTTCATCAGGACGGTCTGGTCCACATTTCCCAGATGACGGACCGGTATATTAAACACCCGCTGGAAGCGGTCAGCGTAGGCGATGTGGTGGATGTGAAGGTTCTGGCGGTGGATTTGGATAAAAAGCGGATTTCTCTGACGATGAAGGGGTTGAAATAGATGGTTTATGAATCAAATTCCTGGGAAGATACCTTTAACCTGGGAAAACGGCTGGGAGAAGCGGCCAGGGCCGGCCAGGTCTACTGCCTGGACGGGGACCTGGGGGTGGGGAAAACCGTATTTACCCAGGGATTTGCCCAGGGACTTGGCATTGAAGAACCGGTGGGCAGCCCTACCTTTACCATTGTACAGCAGTATGATGAGGGGAGAATGCCTTTGTGGCATTTTGACGTGTACCGCATCGGCGATATCAGCGAAATGGATGAGATTGGCTGGGAAGACTGCTTCTACGGGGAGGGAGTCTGCCTGGTGGAATGGTCCTCACGGATTGAGGACCTGCTGCCGGAGGACGCTGTGCGTATCACCATTGAAAAAGACCTGGAGCGGGGGTTCGACTACCGGCGCATTGAAGTCGTAGGATTGGAGCTTCCGGGGTCAGATTCGGAAACGGAAGGTTGGCAGAGATGAGAATACTTGGAATTGAGAGTTCCGCCCTGGTGGCAAGTGTTGCCCTGGTGACGGACGATATATTGACGGCGGAGTATACGGTGGATTTTAAGAAGACCCACTCCCAGACCCTGCTGCCTATGATTGATGAGGTGGCGCGGATGCTGGAGCTGGATTTGAATACCATTGACGCTATCGCGGTAGCTGGTGGGCCTGGCTCTTTTACAGGCCTTCGCATCGGCGCAGCAACGGCCAAGGGGCTGGGGCTGGCTCTGGAAAAGCCCTTGATTCATGTGCCGACGGTGGACGCCCTGGCCTACAATCTGTGGGGGGCGAAAGAGCTGGTCTGCCCGATCATGGACGCCAGGCGCAGGCAGGTCTACACCGGCCTGTATCGGATGAACCCGGAGATGGAAACTCAGATGGAGCAGACGGCCATGGATGCCGGTAAGCTGGCCCAGCTTTTAAATGACAGGGGAGAAGGAGTCATATTCCTGGGAGACGGTGTACCGGTCTACCGTTCTCTTTTGGATGAACAGCTGACGGTACCCCACTTTTTCGCTCCGGCCCATCTGAACCGGCAGCGGGCCTCCGCTGTGGCTGCCCTTGGAAAGCTGGCCATGGAGCGGGGAGGACGCCATGAAGGTTCCTTCCTGGTTTCGTCGGATGACTTTGAGCCGGATTATCTGAGAAAGCCCCAGGCGGAACGGGAGCGAGAGGCAAGATTGAGTCCTGAAGGAGCCGCGGGAAAACTTCCGGGGGATGCCTAAAGACAGGAAAAGGAGAGATGGAAGGATGAAGCTGCTGGGAGAAGTGCGCCCCATGACAGCCGCGGACCTGGAAGGGGTGGCCCGTTTGGAAGCGGTCTGTTTTTCGGAAAGCTGGTCCGAAAACCTGCTTCGTTCCGGACTGGACTGCAGTCTGGATACCTATCTGGTTTATGCCCTGGAAGGACAGGTGGTGGGATACTGCGTGTTCCGCAGTCTGGGAGATGAGGGAGAACTTCAGAGGATTGCGGTGGAGCCGGAATCTCAGGGCCAGGGAATCGCCAGGAAACTGATGGAAGCGATGGCGACCATTGCCAGAATGAAGGGGGTCCGCCAGATGTCCCTGGAGGTCCGGGAAAGCAACAGGAGGGCTAGAAACCTTTATGAATCCTGCGGTTTCAGCCAGGAGGCGGTGCGGAGGGGATATTACCACAATCCCAAAGAAGACGCTCTGATTATGTGGAACCGGCAGATATGAAAGAATTACCACTTAAAAACGACATATTTTGCGTATATAATGGAGAGGAATCAGAGGTTCCTCTCCTGTTTTTGTGCGGTAAGCCCACCGGGAACAGCAAGGGGCTTCCCCTGAAGGAAAAGGAGAGAATGATTAAAAGAAAGGCGAGGGTAATTCATGAGAAAATACACGAAGAACGGGCAGCTGGAAACGGTAATCTGCAACTGCTGCGGAAAGAAACTGATTGTAGACAAGGGCATTTTGCGGGAGGGCTGTATTTCTGTCAATCATCAATGGGACTATTTTTCCGAAAAGGACGGGGAGATTCACCGCTTTGACCTGTGCGAAAGCTGCTATGACCAGATGCGGGCCCAGTTCACCATCGATGTGGAAGTGGAGGAGCAGGTGGAGTTGCTGTAGGGCGTTTCAGAGTCGGATAAAAAAGGATTCATCCCAGGCCGGGAGAGAGGGGCTTGGGATGGGTCCTTTTTTGCATAATATGGACGGAATTTTCTTATTCGTTAGATAATAGTTATCTGAAATTAATATAAGTGTGATAATCGCAATTGTGTTAAAATAGATCCAAACTTTTTTGCTGTGAGGTATTACAGTAAGAAAATAAATGTCTCATGGGAATAAGGTAGGAAAAAGGATAAAAGGAGGATTGCTGAATGAAAAAATGGAAACGTGTATTGGCGGCAGTATTGGCGGCAGCAATGACAATGGGTATGCTGACGGGATGTTCCGGGGGCTCCTCGAGTTCTGGTGAAACGGCGGCAGAGGGAGAAAGTGCTTCTGCATCCAGCGGGGGAAGTCATGGAGATACTTTGAGAGTGGCTCTTACCAGTGAACCTCCCTCTTTGACCACCTGTGATCATGACTCTTTAATCTCGGTGGGAATGAATATGCTTACCTATAATGGCCTTGTCCGGATCGACAATGCCACTTTGATGCCGGAATTAGACCTGGCCTCTGAATATACGGTAGAAAATGATGTGGATTGGATTTTTAAACTGAAAGAAGGGGTGAAATTCCATAATGGCGAGGAGATGACCTCGGCTGATGTGGTGGCAAGCCTGGAATATGCAAAATCCATTCCCGGTTCCGCGATTTACACCAACAATTTCGCGAATATCGAGGCTGTGGATGACTATACGGTAAAGATTACGACGCCTCAGCCCTATGCGGGACTGTTGTATGATCTGGGATATCATTACAACTGGATTGTTCCTAAATCTCTTCTGGATTCCGGCAATGACTTTAATGAGAATCCCATTGGAACCGGACCCTACAAGCTGGTGGAATGGGTTTCCGGTACCAGCCTGACTTTTGAGGCTTTTGACGAATATTTCGATACGGAACGGGCCGCGAAGATTAAAAATCTGGAATTTTCGATTATTCCGGAAGGTGTATCCAGAGCCATTGCCCTCGAGGCAGGAGAAATTGACTTTGTGTGGGAGACCAATGGAGCGGATGCGGCCAGTCTGATGGACAATCCCAATGTGGTGGTAGAGGAAGTCAACAGTGTTGACAATGTGATGTTGTTCTTCAATATTGATAATCCACCCTTTGATGATGTCAACTTGAGAAACGCCATTGCCTGCGCGATTAATCGTGACGATATTATCCAGGGAGCACTGAACGGCTATGGCCTGGCAAACTATTCCGTTATTGCCCAAGGACTGTGGGGCTCCACAGAGAAGGATGCGTTGACTTACGATCTGGACAAGGCAAAAGAATATCTGGCAGCCTGGGGCGGAGATCCCAGTACCGTGAATCTGCCGATTTTGGTAACCAATGAAACCAGAGTTGCCATTGCTACCATTATTCAGAGCAATCTGGCGGAACTCGGAATCAATGTTACGGTAGAAAGCAGAGATACAGCTGCATACTTTGAGCAGTGGGAGCGGGGAGATTACGTGGCTTTGATCGCTTCCTGGTCGCCCTCCAACTCCCTTACATATGTGCAGAGATTCCACTCTGACCGCAGAAAAGGAAATCCGGGCGCGCTCAATGATCCGGAAGTGGATGCATTGGTTCTGGAAGCTCAGTCCACACTGGATGACGATGCAAGACTGGCTCTGATTGAAGAGATTGTAAGCCGCGTTAATCAACAGTCGCCTCAGATTTCCCTTTATCAGTCCGTTTGGCTGAGAGCTTACAACAAGGATTTGAAAGGCGTCGTTTGCAGCGGAACCGGATATACCAGCTACAATGAGATGTACTGGGAAGAGTAAGACGGAAAACAGAGCAGTAATATAAAATCTCATCAAACGGCAAGGGCGCTGCAACCAGGGGGAAACTCTGCCTGGTGCAGCGCTTTTGCATGTTAGAAGCACCTTGTCTTTAGGTGTTTGTGCAAGCTTACAGTAGGAGGATTTATGGTCAAATACATAATACGAAGACTGATCGCAATGATTCCGGTAGTAATAGGAATTACATTTTTAGTATTTATGATTATGCAACTGGCACCAGGAGATCCGGTTCGTATGATCTTGGGTGACAGCGCAGAGCCAGAAGCAATCGAGGCGATGCGGGAAGAAATGGGACTAAATGATCCGGTTCTGGTTCAATATGGCCGCTATATGGTGAATCTTCTTCATGGGGACATGGGGACCTCTTATACCAATCAACGACCAGTTGCACATGAGGTTTTCAGCCGGGTGCCTGCAACTTTCGAGCTGGCGCTTGTGTCGGCTGTAGTATCGATTTTGATTGCTATTCCGCTGGGAGTGGTTGCCGCGGTTAAACAGAATACGCTGTTTGATAACCTCAGTATGGTTTTGTCCCTAGTAGGAATTTCAATGCCTGCTTTCTGGCTGGCATTGATGCTTATGTTGGTGTTTTCGCTGCGTTTAGGATGGTTCCCGGTTCAGGGAAACAGTGATGGCTGGAGATCTTTTGTCCTACCATCAATTGCCATCGGATTTATGAATATGGCAGCGATTGCCAGGACTACCCGCTCCTCCATGCTGGAGACGATCCGCCAGGATTATATCCGTACAGCCAGATCCAAGGGGATTTCCGAAGGGGAAGTAATTATGCACCATGCCTTCGGTAACGCCTTGATACCTACAATCACAGTGGTTGGCGTGCAGCTGGGCGGTCTTCTCGGGGGCGCGGTCCTGACGGAGACGGTATTTGCCTGGCCGGGACTTGGAAGATTGATGGTTCAGGCTGTAAATGGCCGGGATGTACCAGTTGTAATGGGATGTATCGTAATTTTGAGCATTGGTTTTTCAATTGTAAACCTGATTGTGGATTTGGCTTATGGATTCATTGATCCCAGAGTACGGACCATGTATCATTAGACGGGAGGCGGAGTATGAAAGTACAGAAAGAAAATACGCAGAATCTTGGAGTAAAGCGCAGCCTGTTTTATGATACATGGCTGAGACTTTTGAAAAATAAAGCAGCAGTGACAGGATTAGTATTTATGGTTTTGCTGATCCTGGTAGCAATTTTTGCAGATTTTCTCTATGATTATGACACGGAAGTGATTGCTCAAAATATTCAGGAAAGACTAATTGAGCCATGTCTTGCCCATCCTTTCGGAACGGATGAGTTTGGCAGAGACCTTTTGGCAAGGATCGTTCACGGGAGCCGAATGTCTTTAATCGTGAGCTTTAGTTCGGTTGCTATTTCTTTGACCATCGGAGGCCTTTTAGGAGCTGTTTCCGGATATTATGGGGGAAGAATCGACGATATCATTATGCGAATTACAGATATTCTTTTGGCTATTCCTATGACGTTGTTTGCTATCGTAATCGTAGCGGCGTTGGGAGCAAATACACGGAATCTGGCATTAGCGCTGGCAGCTTCTTCTGTTCCGATTTTTGCCAGAATTGTCCGCGGCTCTGTGATTACGGTGAGGGATGTGGAGTACGTGGAGGCCGCCAGGGCCATCGGAGCCACTAACCGGGTGATTATTGCCCGGCATATTCTTCCAAACTGTCTGGCGCCTATTATTGTTCAGGTGACTTTGAGAATTGCCACGGCGATTTACAATACGGCGGCCTTGTCCTTTTTGGGAATGGGCGTACAGGCTCCTGCCCCTGAATGGGGAGGACTGCTGTCAAGCGGGAGAACCTATATCCGGGATTACAGCTATTTATCAATTATTCCTGGGATCGCGATTATGCTGACGGTGTTGGCTTTGAATCTTTTGGGTGACGGTTTAAGAGATGCACTGGATCCCAGACTAAAATAGGAGGATCTCATGAGTGAAGAGAAGAAAAATGCACTAGAGATAAATGATCTGGTGGTAGAGTATCGAACCAGAGACAGCGTAGTTCATGCAGTCAATGGGATCCGTCTCTCCATCGAACAGGGAAAGGCTTTGGGATTGGTAGGAGAAACCGGAGCGGGGAAAACTACAACTGGGCTGGCTGTTTTGGGACTTGTTCCAAATCCGCCCGGCATTGTAACCGAGGGTTCTATTTTCTTAAATGGGCGGGATGTTCTGAAAATGGACCACAAGCAGCTTCGGAAAATTCGAGGAAAGGAAGTTTCAATGATTTTCCAGGATCCAATGACCTCCTTAAACCCGATTTTGCCTGTGAACGAGCAGATTGCTGAGGTGATCCGGGCACACAACAGGAAGCTGAAACACAAGGACGCTATGGAGAGAGCAGGTGAGATGCTGGAATTAGTGGGGATCCCTAAAAACCGTGGCGGAGAATATCCTCATCAGTTTTCCGGTGGAATGAAGCAGCGTGTGGTGATTGCAATTGCTCTTGCCTGCCGACCGGATGTGCTGATTGCTGACGAGCCTACGACAGCTTTGGACGTAACAATTCAGGCTCAAGTACTAGAAATGATGCGCAGTTTAAAACAAAAATACAATACATCCTTACTGATGATTACTCACGATTTGGGAATTGTTGCGGAAATTTGCGATGAGGTGGCAGTGGTTTATGCTGGCAGAATTGTGGAGAAAGGGACATTGGAAGATGTTTTTGACCATACCAGACATCCTTATACTCAGGGATTATTCCGTTCGCTGCCTAATATGGAAGATCGAACTGCACGGTTAAAGCCTATCAAAGGCCTTATGCCGGACCCAAGCAATCTCCCGGAAGGCTGTGCTTTCTGCCCGCGCTGCAATTATGCAACAGAGCGCTGTCAGAAAGAAAAGCCTAAGGCAGTGTGGAGAAATGAACACCACTATGTGGAATGCCATTTATATGACGAAGAAAATATTAAAAGCGGGGAGGTATTGAATTATGAGTAAACCTCTTTTGCAGGTAGAAAACTTGAAAAAATATTTCCGTACCAAGTCAGGAATACTTCATGCGGTAGATGATGTAAGTTTCACAATTGATGAAGGAAAAACCTTGGGAGTGGTAGGGGAATCCGGATGTGGAAAGTCTACCACAGGCCGGGCAATTTTAAGGCTGACAGAACCTACATCAGGAAAGATTACATTCGATGGAGTAGATGTGAATGCTTTAAACAGTGAGGAACTTCGAAAAATGCGCACCAGAATGCAGATCATTTTTCAGGATCCATTTTCCTCGCTGAACCCCAGAATGACGGTAAGTCAGGCCATTGAAGAACCGATTCGGCTGCATGGGATCATTGAGAATAAAGCAGAACGTCAAAAACGGGTATTAGAGCTTATGGAGACAGTGGGACTGGCATCACGGCTGTATAATACATACCCTCATGAACTGGATGGAGGCCGTAGACAAAGGATTGGTATTGCAAGAGCGCTAGCGGTAAATCCGAAATTTATTGTTTGCGACGAGCCGGTTTCCGCACTGGATGTTTCTATTCAGGCACAGATTTTGAATCTGATGGAAGATCTTCAGGATGAACTGGGATTGACGTATATGTTTATTACCCATGATTTGTCCGTTGTTTACCACTTTTCCGATGATATCGCGGTAATGTATCTGGGAAAAATGATTGAAAAAGCATCTTCGGATAAGCTGTTTGCCCATCCGGCCCATCCCTATACCCAGGCACTTTTATCAGCGATACCGGTTCCAAGCCTTCATAACCGCAGAGAACGGATAATTATGAAAGGGGAAATTACATCTCCTATTGATCCGCCTAAGGCATGCCGATTTGCGGCACGATGCCAGTATGCAACGGAACGGTGTTTTAAGGAGGAGCCGGAGTTTAAAGAAATTGAGCCGGGACATTTTGCCGCATGTTTTCTTTGTGAATAACGGAGCATAGAAGGAGGAGAACGATGAATACGATCGGTGAAATTGGAGAGCAAAATCAGCAGGATTTTTTGAGCCTGATGTATTTATATGTGGGGAAGGAAATGCTGGAAACTTGTGGCCGGGAGGCGGAGAGGGCCATTCGCCGTGCGGTCCATGAGACTGGCAAAAGAGAGGGAGAGTCTCTGCGTGAACAGTATGAGAAGGCGGGAATAAAGACAAATCTTAAAACATTGTATCAAGGAACGCCGATGTGTACCTGTGACCCACGTTTGAGAATAAAGGTAACTGCTCAGACGGAACAGATGCGCCTGTGGGAGGTATATACCTGCCCTATGGCCAGTTTGTGGCTGGACCAGGATGGGGCATATATTGGAAACTGTTACTGCGAAGAGCAGCAACATGGACTGATTATGGGATTTACCAAAGGAAAAGGACAGCTGAATTTAACGAAAAAACTGACCTGCCACCGTACGAATGGCTGCCGTGCGGACAATTACTGTCGCTTTTCTTCCTACTACCGGGCAGCAAATGTCAACGAAGAGGAACGCCAAAAGAGTTTTTCCGGTTCGGAATTGAAAGAGGCGGAGAAGGACATCAGCAAGCCGGATGTGAAGACGTATTTGAAAAAGCAGTGTATCCGCCTTTATTGCGCCCTTTATGAGGAAGCGTACAGTCAGTTTGGTCAGGAAGGGATTTGCGCAGTATCGTTGGGCTTAAAAAAGCTTTGTATAGAAACAAAAAAATTGCTGAGCTATCATGCGGATGCGACTCTTAGAGTATGCGATCTCCAGTTCCTAAGTGAAAATCTTCCATTTTCTTTGAATCCTTCAGAGGACTCTTGCTGGGAAGAATGTAAAAATCCAGAAGCCGCAAAATTATTTGAGCTTCATGTTATAGAACCCTTGAGAAAATGTTTCTTGAGGGGACAGGACTGAGAGGGGAGGAAAAAGGAGATGTATACAGAACAAGAAAAATGTACAATGAATTGGGCGGACAGCTATACATTGCTTTATGGTTTTATTGCGAAACGGATTATTGAAAACTGCGGCCTGGAAGGTGAGGCGGCTGTAAGAGAGGCAACTCGCCAGTTTGGATATGACCGGGCGGAAACCACACGGCAAAAACATCTGTCTGTAGGGGCTAAAATTAATATGCTGAATCTTTTTACCCTCTACCATGACCTCCCTGGTGATCCGAGATTTCGAAGAGAGCTGCAGGAAATTAATCCTCAGGAGAGAGTTTCCCATACTCTTGTATGCCCGATGGCAGATATTTGGAAAGAGTACGGACAAATGGCCATTGGACGAATTTACTGTGAGGAGTTTCATCCAGCCTGTTATAATCACTATGCGTTCGATCAAACCAGGGTTAATCTTTCCAAGACTTTGACCCAGGAAGGTGATGAATACTGCGATTTTAATGTGATTCTTCGTCCGGAGCAAATGGATCCTGAATTGAGAAAGCTATGTTTTGCTGAATATGATCCGGAATATGTGGAACCTGAATTCCCTTGTGAAAAAGAAGATGGAAAAAGAGGATTTGCGGTTTTGTCTATTAAGCTTTACTACTACTTGCTGAAGTACGCTGTAAAAGATTTGGGGGAAGATGGAAAAAATGCTGTGCGGCAGGGACTGAAGGAATTTGCGGACGCAATTTGCGATTTATTTGTAAAACGGGCAGAGAAGGATGGCAGAAAAGTGGATGAAACTTATTTGCAGGATAATTTTCCGCTGGCGTTGGAGGCGAAAACAGAGCAGAAGCTGTGGAAAAATTATATGGAATATTCTTCGATGGAAGAGTATGAAAGATGGTTTGTCAATCCACTGAAGGAGGGACTGGGGCTGTAAACAGCTTAAAGCGGAGGAAATTGCATATGGAGGGCATAAAACGGAATATATTGGAGCTGACAAAAACACTGATTGAAATGCGGGGAGACTGCGGAGAAAGAGCCAACTGTTCGGCGGAGTACGTCTTTCAGTATTTAAAAGACCATGGTCTGAAACCAGAAATTTTGGAAAATCAGGGCCATAAGATGATATCTTGCCGGGTAGAGCGAGGGGAACGATGCCTGATTTTGAATGGTCATTTGGATGTGGTGGCTGGCCGGGAAGAACAGTATAAAATACGGATCGAGGAGGACCGTCTCTACGGAAGAGGCAGTTATGATATGTTGGGATCCTGTGCGGTCATGATCTGCTTTGCCTGTTGGTATGCTCGTTATGGAGATGGGGCATCCCTTTGGCTTACATTATCGACTACAGAAGAAACACAGGGGGAGATTTGTACTGGCTATTTGACGGATCATGGAGTGACCGGAGAATTTGCAATCTGTGGTGAGCCTACCAACCTTCAGATCTCAGTCATGTCCAAAGGGGTCCTGCGTCTGAGCGGTATAATGCATGGGAAAGCAGCTCATTCCAGCCGCCCGTGGCTGGGGGATAATGCATTAATCAGAATTTACCGCTTCTATGAAAATATTTTAAAGCTCCCATTTGCAATCCGCCGAAATGCGTATTTTAACGGAGCTTCCATTAATCTGTCAAAGGTCTGCGGCGGAGTAGTGATGAATCAGGTTCCGGAACGGGCGGAATTTGTGATAGATATTCGATACCTTCCGGGAGATGATCCGGAGGCCATTACAAAGGAAATTTGCACCTTGGATTCACAGGTGGAACTGACCAGTTGCTCTGTTCTGCCGGCAGTAGAAGTGATGGAAGATAATTGCTGGCTCAACGTATTAAAAAAATCTGTAACGGCTGCTCTCGGGGAGCCGTGTCATTTGATGGCCCAGCATGGAGCCGCTGATACTGTTTTCTTTCAAAATCACGGAATTCCGTCTGTGGAGTTCGGTCTCTGCGGTGCAGGACATCATGGACCGGAGGAGTATGTGGAAATCTCTTCAATGGCCCGATTTTTTCAGTGCTTGAAAGAGATGGCGGAAAGGATGGAACGATGGGATGAAGCTGGATCTGATATTGGAAAACAGCAGAATAATTGACGGAACAGGACGCCCGGCATACATTGGAGATGTGGGGATTTACAATGGGATGATCGTTGAAATCGGAACATTAAAGAACATGGAGGCGGAGGAAAGAATTGATATAAATGGAGACGTTTTGTGTCCTGGACTTGTAGACTCACACTGTCATACAGATATGTATGCGGAACAGTTTCCGGAAGCTTTGGGAAAAATAATGCAGGGCGTGACAACAGATGTATGCGGCCTTTGCGGGGATAGTCCGGCTCCGGTGGGAAATGGGCATTTGGAGGAATTTCAGGCCCATCAGACTTATGGGCTGCCTGGGGCCCGCCCGTTTAGACCACTGTCCTTTAAAGAATATGGACAAATAATGGCGGAAGGAACATCGACCAATATGGCCCTTTTTGTCGGAAATGCTAATTTGCGGGTTCATGCCATCGGATATGAAGATCGGCCTGCCAGTCAAAAGGAATTGGATGAGATGGCGGGTATGTTAAAAGAAAGCATGGGAGAAGGGGCATTTGGACTTTCTACCGGACTTACATACGTTCCAAGCGGATTTTCCAGAGAGGAGGAACTTGCAGAGCTTTGCAAATATTTGGTCCCTTTTGACGGGATTTATAATTCTCATATGAGAAATGAAGGAGACCGGATAGAAGAAGCCATTCGTGAAGTGATTCGTATTTTGCAGAAGAGCGGATGCCGGGGACATATTTCCCATCTGAAATTGTCCGGCATAAAGAACCATGGAAAAGCAGAGAAATGCTTGAAGCTGATTGATGAAGCAAGAAATGATGGGATCGATTTGACATTTGATGTATATCCTTATACTGCAGGTTCCTGCGGCCTGAAAACTCTTTTGCCGCCCTGGATTTTAGAGCGAGGAATTGAAGCGGATGAACAGGCCATGATGGAGTCAGAAAATCGCAGGGAAATTCAAAGAGGATTGCAAGATGACTCATGGGATAATCTGCTTTTGAACTGTGGAAAAGATCAGATTATAATATCTTCTGCAGGAGATCAAAAGGAGATCGAAGGAAAAAGCCTGGGACAGATTTGCCGGGAATTAGAAATCGAGGCGGATGAAGCATTGATCCGAATTTTAGGTCAGACGCACGGTCAGGCTTCAATGATCTACTATGCCTTGAGTGAAGAGGATTTGCAGACTTTCATGAAACACCCGGCATGTATGATTGGTACGGATGCCTTCGCAAGGAATTATGATGGCCCTACTGCCACAGGACGTCCTCATCCAAGGAATTACGGAGGGTTTCCACGAATGATACGTACGTATCTGCTGGAAAAAAAGGTATTGGGGTTGGAGGAGGGGATAGCCAGGATGACTTCTCTTCCCTGCCGCTTTTTTGGAATCCATAACAGGGGGAGGGTTCAAAAGGGCTATGGAGCTGATTTGCTGGTCTTTTCACCAGACAAAATACGGGAAACAGGTACATATATGGAGCCATGGAAAAAACCGGAGGGTATTCGGTATGTAATATTAAATGGCGCTATTGCGGTCAAGGAAGGAGAGCCATGTGATTTGAGAAGAGGGAGAGTCCTGAGCAAAAATTGAAAAGGCGGATTTTATTTTTATCAAAAAAGATCCCAATTTTCCATGACTGGAGAAAAGGGATCTTTTTTGATATCATTATCTTCTATGCTATATGAGCGCAAACGGTTTAGGATTGAAAATATTCGTAAAGCAGACTGATGGTTTCCTGCGCAATCGGAGAAAGCGGAGTATCAGCACGTTTGATCCAGCCGATCTCGGAATGGATCGGGCAATCCCTTAAAAGAAGGGTACGGTGGGGATAAGGATAGGTTTGCTGAGCACACTTTGATCTGGGGATATTATAGTCGGAGTTTAGAAAATAAGCATCCGTATTAGCTAAAACTTCGTAATTGGCAGCACGGGAGGAAGTAACCATTCTGCTGGCATTGGCAGGAATATGGAGCCGTTCCAAAATATCGGAAAATGGCCCCTGATCCATATAATCGTAAAGTATAATAGGGTATGGTTCCAAAAGTTCCGGTTGAATTACGTTTTCCGGGTGACGGAAGAGCGGATTTCCGGGACCGACTGTAACACCTATACTTAATGTAGCAATAGGGAAAAATTGCAGATTCATTGCTTCCTGCTGCTTGGAATATAACTGAATGTAGCAGTTCCATTGGCGCATCAAACCAATTTCTGCAGTCCCATTAGCTACCAGGGTCATAACGCGGTTATCGAAACTTTCATACTGGTTAATACGGATTTTTTGGTCCTGATATTTTTTTAAAAGTTTAGCGCAGATCTCACTGGTAAAATAGAAACCATTTGTTACAAGACTGAAGGTTTGTTCGTAATTACGGCTTCGATTAGAGAGAACACTGTTTAGCTGATTGATTTGGAGTTGAATGGGGATGATATAATCCAGAAAGGTTTGTCCAAATGGTGTCAGATCAATTCCTCTGGCTGAGCGGTTGAAAATGGTATCTCCCAGTTCGGATTCCAGGCTGGAAATGGAGGCGGAAAGGACGGATTGGGAGATAAAAAGATTGGAAGCTGCCTTGTTGATGGAACCGGCGTTTGCCACTTCAATCACGTATTTGATTTGATTTAGGGTCATAAGGCTCCTCCTTCCTGCGAACTGTTAATCATAAGTTTACCACAAGGAACTCGAAATGAAAATACCCTTGGAGAAACCCACGTTTCACTCTTGATTATTGCAGCCCGTATATGTTATGATTCAGCAGAGAACAAATGCGCTTGAAACGAAGCCCCAGGAGGGCTTTTTTGGCGAAAAGAAAAAAGAAAATGAGGAAATATACATGTTGGATATTTGTTTGCTGGGAACCGGCGGCATGATGCCCCTGCCCTATCGTTGGCTGACCTCTATGATGGCTCGCTGCAAGGGAAGCAATCTCTTGATTGACTGCGGGGAGGGAACCCAGATTGCATTAAAAGAAAAGGGGTGGAGTCCGAAGCCCATCGATGTTATCTGCTTTACTCACTATCATGCGGATCATATCAGCGGTCTGCCGGGACTCCTTTTGACTATGGGAAATGCGGAACGGACAGAACCTTTGACGATGATTGGACCCAAAGGACTGGAACGAGTAGTCGGCGCTCTCAGAACCATTGCGCCGGAATTGCCGTTTTCACTGAAATTTATAGAATTAACAGAGCCGCGTCAGAAGATTCAGATGGGTCCCTATTTAATTGATGCGTACCGGGTGAACCATAATGTAATCTGTTATGGCTATGCGATTACTATTCCTAGAGCAGGGCGCTTCGATGTGGAAAAAGCTAACCGGCAGCAGATTCCCCAGCGTTTTTGGAGCCGCCTGCAAAAGGGGGAGGAAATTGAATTCGAGGGCCGTCTGCTGACACCGGATCTGGTGCTGGGGGAGGCAAGAAGAGGAATTAAGGTGGCTTATTGTACGGATACAAGGCCGGTTCCGGTGATTGCCGAGTACGCCAAAGAAGCAGATTTGATGATTTGTGAAGGGATGTATGGAGAACCGGAAAAGGCTGCGAAAGCGAAAGAGTATAAACATATGACCTTTTACGAGGCTGCCAGACTGGCGAAGGAGGCGGACCCGAAGGAAATGTGGCTGACCCATTACAGCCCG
The DNA here is from genome assembly GCA_900547035.1 of uncultured Clostridium sp. Taxonomy (GTDB): domain Bacteria; phylum Bacillota; class Clostridia; order Lachnospirales; family Lachnospiraceae; genus Enterocloster; species Enterocloster excrementigallinarum. Next base: position 32,235 of record URFM01000039.1, read on the forward strand.
TCCTTAAACCGGCCGGAGGAGTATATGGAGCAGGTGCGTGAGATTTTTCCCAGAGCCAAGGCCGCAAAAGACGGCTGGACGGCGGAGCTGGGTTTTGAGGAGGAATAGGAGAATGACGGAGATAAAATCAGAACGTCCGGTTTTGTCCGGGGAAGATGTGGTGATTCTTGCCATCGAGAGCTCCTGCGACGAGACTGCCGCTGCGGTGGTAAAAAATGGGAGAACGGTACTGTCCAGCGTAATCTCGTCCCAGATTGCCACTCATACGGTTTACGGGGGAGTGGTTCCGGAAATCGCCTCCAGGGAGCATATCAAGGCGATTAATTACGTAATCCGCCGTGCGCTGGCAGAGGCGGATATGAGGCTTTCCGACCTGACTGCTATCGGCGTAACTTACGGCCCGGGGCTGGTGGGAGCTCTTTTGGTGGGAGTGGCCGAGGCAAAAGCCCTGGCCTACGGAGCGGGAAAGCCTTTGGTGGGGGTCCATCACATTGAGGGGCATGTGTCAGCCAATTTTATCGAGCATCCCGATTTGGAACCGCCCTTCGTATGCCTGATTGTATCTGGCGGCCACACCCATCTGGTCATCGTGAAGGATTACGGCGAGTTTGAAATCATAGGCCGTACCCGAGACGATGCGGCAGGGGAGGCCTTCGACAAGGTGGCGCGGGCAGTAGGACTGGGATATCCGGGCGGTCCTAAGGTGGACCGGGCTGCCAAAGAGGGCAATCCCCATGCGGTAGAGTTCCCCCGGGGAAAAATCGACGGCTCCCCCTATGATTTTACCTTCAGCGGCCTGAAATCCGCTGTTTTAAATTACATCAATCACGCGAAAATGACCGGTGAGGAGATTTACGTTCCCGACCTTGCGGCTTCTTTTCAGAATTCCGTAGTGGATTCTCTGGTAAGCCGTACGGTGGCGGCGGCAAAAGAGTACGGATACCGTAAGGTGGCAATCGCCGGCGGAGTCGCCTCCAATTCCGCTCTCCGGTCAGCCATGGAGGAGGCCTGCCGCAGAAGAAATCTGCGCTGCTACTATCCCTCCCCTATTTTATGCACGGACAATGCGGCGATGATTGGCGCGGCGGCCTACTATGAATACCGGAAAGGGAATCTGGCCGGCTGGGATTTGAATGCGGTGCCTAATCTGAAGCTGGGAGAACGCTGAAGGAGAAAATGAAAAGAGAAAAGGGGAAAGCGGCGGAACATATGGCGGAATGGGATAGAAAACAGAATAGAAAAGAGCAGCTAAAAACAGGCGCGGTTGTTCTGGCGGGAGGCTCCGGAAGGCGCATGAAAAGCACTATTCCGAAGCAGTATATGATTTTGAATGGGCGTCCTATGATTACCTATGGGCTGGAGGCTTTTGAGAAAAGCCCAGTGGATCAGATCGTGCTGGTAACGGGAGAGGACGAGGTGGAATTCTGCCGTAATGAGATTGTGGCTGCCTATGGATTTGAAAAGGTGAAGGCGGTTGTCCCCGGGGGGAAGGAGCGGTATCATTCCGTTTACGAGGGGCTAAAGGCTTTGGAAGGCTGCAGTCATGTACTGATTCATGATGGGGCCCGCCCTCTGATAAGTCAGCGGGCTATCCAGGCGGCTCTGGAAGGCGCATTTCGATACAGGGCCTGCGTTGTGGGAATGCCGGTGAAGGACACTATTAAAGTATCTGATGAGGAAGAATTTGCATCCAATACGCCGGACCGAAAATATTTATGGCAGATTCAGACTCCTCAGGCATTTGAATACCAGTTGGTACGCAGCTGCTATGAACATCTGATGGAAGATATTCAGCTTCAGCAGGGAATTACTGATGACGCTATGGTAGTAGAGAGCTTTTCCAGCGTCCCGGTAAAATTGATCCGGGGCGACTATAGCAATATAAAAGTTACTACGCCAGAGGATATATTTGTGGCAGAGGCTCTTTTAACTGTAAGAGAACAGACCGGACAGTTTTAGAGGGTGCAGGGGTATTGGAACCCCGACAAAATCCTTGTATTTGCGAGAAAAACGGCGGCTTTTGACAATGACTGCGGAAAAAAATAAAAAAATTCAAAAAAGTCCTTGACAAATCTTCCAATATTTTGTATTATGGACAAGCTGATTCGTGAGAGCAAAACAAGAAACAGCACATGGAGAGGTATCGAAGTGGTCATAACGAGGCGGTCTTGAAAACCGTTTGTCCGCAAGGGCGCGTGGGTTCGAATCCCACCCTCTCCGTTTCAGGAGTTTCGCAGATGCGGAACTCCTTTTTGCGTAACGGGGGACGGAAAAAATGACACAAAAAATAAAACATTACATTTGTGAAAAAGACGGAAGAATCAAGTGGCAGTTCCGCCTGATTTTATCAGCAGCTATATTATCAATAATGCTTGCTGAAAGCCGATTTTTATATTATCATAGTCCTAAAGATACAAAATGGTTGATATGTATTATTTACGCTCTGACTGGTTATTATTGCCCGGGGTGTGGAGCAGGCCGCGCGTGCTATTGCATTTTGCACGGTCAGATTTATCAGGCATTTCGCTATAACCCGTTGCTTGTACTTTTGTTGCCGTGGATAGGCGCATACCTGGCATTATGCGCGTGCCAGTGGCTATTTACAGGCAGAGAAAGCATAAGCCGCCGGATACCGATGTGGATACTATGGACAATATTGGCAGTTATACTGATATACGGAGTTTTGAGAAATGTAAATGCATATCCATTTGTGTTACTATCCCCGACAAGGGTCAGATAAAAGGAGAAATGAGCATGAAGTGTAAATTTTGCGGAAATGATTTGCCGGAAGAATCAAAGTTCTGTCCGTCATGTGGCGCACCGGTAGAGCCGGAGGAGAAGCAGGAACAGTCAGAACAATCAGCAGAAGCGAAGCAGCAGGAAAACCAGAATCCTTA
>URFM01000040.1 GCA_900547035.1 uncultured Clostridium sp.
CATAAGAATTTGCTTGTCATAATATATTTTATGACAAGCTTGTCATAAAATATATGCAAAGAACAGTCAAGGTAAGCTAAAGTACGAATATGACATGTATGCTGCGTCATAAAATGTAATTCCTGCGGCAGATTTTTTAAGCCTGCCATTCGGGAGGCTTATTTGCTGTGCCTACGAGCCAGGATTGAGCACAGCAAGAATTGACGCGAATTGTTATGCAGAGGTTTTTTGGAGTCTACAAGGCAAAATGCTAAGACTCAAAATTTTGAGACTAGTAAGCTTTCGTGTGCACCTGCCTTTAAAAATTTGTATCTTGGTTCAGTCAATAACGCAATTACTTTTAATATTAATGATACTGAATATACCATTCCTCGTATGAACGCGAATCGTTGTATCAGAAACATGGAAATTAGCAGTGATTTAAGTAAGCTGCAATTTTATATCAGTGTGGATGGACAACTTTATGCGCGTCATGTCGATTTGACATCCTAAACACTTATATTTCGTGCCATGTGCCATATGATGACCCCGGAATATAAGTCGAGATAAATAGTCGATTCGTTGTCGTAACAGCCAGCCGGAATAAATACACCTGATTATATCCAAAACAAAAAATAGCACCTCCGGATGCATCGTTTCCTGGCTTTTCTGGCGTAGAGCTGTCATATACATAAATGCCGGGCTGGGTAACACCCGTAATGCAGTTAGAAGCTTGGCTGGCCGTTTTAAAGTAAAAACTTTCATATGCTCCAGATTTAGTATAATAACGGTCATCGTGGTTATGAGAGGTGATTTGAGACGAGATTTCTATCTGCTTAGCATTGCGCCTATTAACAAAAATGTGAAAAAATGAGTTTTGCGTGAATTTTTATACTCCTGTGCTCAATGCTAATGTAACTGGACTGAAGTATTATGCGTGGAACAACTCAATTACAGATTGCAACGATGCTACAGAAAACAATGTCGTATATGCTGCATACGGCAATGCCTTAAATCGTCCACAATCAAATGACGCTTATTTCACTGTTTGGGCCTACACTTGGGATGGGAATAATTCAGTGCAGTTTGCAAGTGAATATGGCCGTGGAGCAAACCTGTATTGCCGGCAAAAAACTAATTCCGGATGGACTAAGTGGGAACGACTATATCCTTAATCAATTATGATGAAGTTACCCAGGCAGTACATCCATTTATTTCTAATAGATCACTGGAAGATCTATCAAAGCTGGAGCAAAACGAAATAGAACCATTAGTATCAAATATCATTACTCCATCACCGTTGGAGCTTAACATATTTCCAGTACGAAACATTATAGGAATGGTAATTCTGGATAGAGGTCGATAGCCCGATGGAATTGTTTCGCTCAGGGTATATATTGTATCTTTTACAAGACTCATGGAACTAACCCTGTTAATGCATACAGTTACCATACTTGAAGTCCTGTATAATATCATTCCCTCGCTTAAAATCACAGTATCAGTTTGTGTAGTAGATAAGGTAAACCACTGACTCCATGTTCCTGAAGAGCTCGAGCGAAATTTGATTATTTTTTCAGTGTGTAAATGCAGTAGCTGAAAAGAATAATTATCGTCCCAGCGTATGTGTAATATAGTTCCTACTGGATTTGTTGTGTTATATAATCCAGAATCAGAAATCGAATTAATGACAGAGTATGATATTGCTCCTTTGCTGGCTTTTTCCGAGAGCTTAGCATTACACACACTAGAAACGAAAATTCAAGCCCTTTAGAGGGCTTTTTATATACATAAAAATACAATTTGAAAGGGGTTTAATAGTAATGGGAAAAATCAAAATAGGAGATAGTTTTTACGAGATTGAAAGCATTATGCCTGTCTTCCCAAATGTGCTGCAGATTAAGTTTACGGGCAACGTCCCATCGACCTGGGGCGATATTGCCACCTACACGATAGGCGGCCTGGAGGCAGGACAAATCACGGGGTATGATACGGTTTACCGCGCTGAGGGACAGACGGTCTATCTGTCTAATGACGGAAGTGTATACCAAGATCCGGAAGACCCGGAAGAACTGCCCTCGGACCCGTATCAGCCAACGGAGGAGGAGTTACTGGCTGCAGGTAAGTCCTCTAAGAAAGCAGAGGTTTCTACGGCCTGTGAGCAGATGATTTATGGTGGAGTATCTGTTACTTTGACAGATGACACCACGGAGCATTTTGCCCTGACGGAGCACGACCAGATCAATCTTTTTGGCAAGCAGGCACAGCTTGCGGCCGGTGTGCAGGAGCTGGAGTACCATGCGGACGGTCAGCCCTGCAGATATTACTCTGCAGCGGACATGCAGGCCATCATTGCTGCGGCCATGTGGCATGTGAGTTATCATACTACCTACTGCAACGCCCTTAACATGTGGATCGCCGGCTGCGAGAGAGCTGAGGACGTGCAGGCAATCTTCTATGGTGCGGATGTGCCGGAGGAGTACCAGAGCGAGGTTCTGAAAGCATATCTTAAAGAGATAGCAGATATGGCCGCCACGGAGGCGGGAGAGGAGAGTGTGGATGCAGAGACGACAGAGACGTAAATATATAGCCCTGGGGATCACCGGTGGCCTGCTGTATGTCCTGATCGAGACGGTATGGCGGGGATACAGTCATTGGACCATGTTTGCGCTGGGAGGGCTGTGTTTTCTGGCGCTGGGCCTGATCAATGAGGTACTGTCCTGGGATACGCCCCTCTGGAAGCAGGTCCTGATTGGTGCCTGCCTGATTACCGGCTTGGAGTTTTTGATGGGCTGCATTGTCAATCTGTGGCTGGACTGGGATGTCTGGGACTACAGCGCTATGCCGGGAAACGTCCTGGGGCAGATCTGCCCGCAGTATTTTTTACTGTGGCTGCCGGTAAGCCTGGCCGGAATTGTACTGGATGACTGGCTGCGCTTTTGGTGGTGGGGAGAGGAACGGCCAAGATATAAATTATTTTGAGGAGGCAAAATGAACGACGAAGATATCGCAAAAACATTGGAGGGATATAGGCATGAGATCGCCTCCTTGAAGCACCGGATGAATGAGGTGGAACAGATTGTCAGCGCGGTACATACCCTGGCAATAGAGATGGCCCGGCAGACGGAAGAAATTAAGCACATGAATGAGTCCATCCAGCAGTTGAATAAGGATGTAGCAGAGCTAAAGGAGAAGCCGGCAAACCGGTGGGATAATTTGATTAACACATTAATAGGAGCCATTGCCGGAGCGGCAGCGGCTCTATTTTTTAAGTAAGGAGGTGAATGACATGATAAAGGAAAAGCTCGCAAAATTGATTGATGTGAAATCCCTTATGACGCTGGCACTGACTGGAGGATTTATTGGCCTGACCTGCGCCGGGGAGATTACAGGAGATCAGTTTTTGACGATTTTCACAATGATTGTAGGGTTTTATTTCGGTACCCAGGCACAGAAAAGCAGCAGTGGTAAGTAGGAGGTGATCCACCTATCTCCGGGCCGGGCGGTATCCCGGCAGCTAGATAGCTAACCCAAAATCGGGAAGAAAAATGAGAAAGGAAGAAAATACCATGACGAAAAAAGTAAAAGTGAACACAGGAAAACATGTAGCGCAGGAACCCCATAGCGCAGAAGACTGCCGCATTAACGAGGCTCCCCACAATCATCCGGATACGGATTGCGGTCATTACGTAGCGTCCGGACCCGGATATCAGGAGGATGTTGACGCTGCCATGCCCGGTCCGGGTAATCCTGGCACAGAGCCGCCGCATAGCGCGGACCAGGACCCCACCAAAGGCCCCGGCGTAAAATAGGTGTTGCGATATCGCAACAGCACCGGCCCCAGGAACTCTCCTGGGGCTTTTTTTGATTGGAGGTAAAGATGGCAGATAAGCGAAAGGTAAATGGATTAATTGAATTTTGTAGGAGTAAGATTGGAACCCCATATGTATATGGAGCTAAAGGGGAGATTCTGACAGAATCCCGGTTGGATATTTTGGCAAAACAGAATCCGAGCATGTACACCAGCTCATATAAGGCCAAGGCAAAGAAGTTCCTGGGGCAGCATTGTACGGACTGCTCCGGTCTGATTAGCTGGTACACAGGCATCATCCGGGGCAGCTACAATTATCACGATACGGCCAGCGAGAAAGTAGCAATCGGCGCACTGGATGAATCTATGGTCGGATGGGCACTCTGGAAACCGGGACACATCGGGGTGTACATCGGGGACGGCTATTGCATTGAGGCCAAGGGGATTGATTACGGCACAATTAAAAGCAAGGTATCCTCCACATCCTGGCAGAAAGCCCTGAAGCTCTGCGATATTGATTACAGCGCAGAGCCAGTCTACACGGAAGGATTTAAGCAGGCCGCTGATGGAAAACGATGGTGGTATCAGTATGCGGATGGCACCTGGGCGGCCAACGGCTGGTATTGGCTCACGGAGGCCACCGGAGGAACGTCTGGATGGTATCTCTTTGACGCTGAGGGCTATATGTTGACCGGTTACCAGCAGGACCCGGCGGGAGAATATTTCCTGCTCTGTCCGGCCCCTGGAATCCACGAGGGGCAGTGTATGGTTACAGATGAAAGGGGTGCTCTCGGAATCGTAGGGAAGTATGATTTTGAGAGCCACCGGTATGTTTTATAAAATAGCGAGAAAATAGTAAAAGGATTATCCTTCTATCATACCGTAGATATTTGTTTGGTAGAGATAGTGGGATAATCCCTTTTTCGGTCGAATAAAACAAAATACTTGACAAAATGATAATTTTCAGATAGAGTAAATATCGTAGATATTGATGTTCTACTTCGAAGGAGGAAAAATATGAGCAGGAGCCGAACAAATAGGATAGCAGAACTGCTTGCTATTCGAGGGATGAGCCAAAAGGAGTTGGCATTGGCAGCCAATATAACAGAGGCTGCGATTTCACACTACATTAAAGGCGATCGTGTTCCAAGAGGGGTTAATCTTATAAAGATCGCTAAAGCTCTAGGTACTACTACGGATTATCTATTAAAGCATGATGAAATAGTAGACAAAGATGAGGATATGAGAATTGTTAAAATGTTAATTGCACGGAATGCGGAAGCTATGTCAAAAGAAGAAAAAATGGAACTTATAGAAATTTTATTTGGCGAACATTAGGAGGTACAATGCGACTCGATAACGAACAATATGAAGAAATTAAACAAACGGTGATTGACACATATTCACAATACGATATTAAGTGTATACCGATAAGTGCCTTTGAGCTTGCTACAAAGATGGGGATTAAATTGGTGGCATACTCCACTTTGGATCAGAAAAGAAAAGTGGCAGCAAGAAAATTTAGTCTCGATGGTTATTCAGCGGAAATGAAAGATGGAACCTGGATAATATATTACAACGATGAGGGCAATAACTATGAGAGAATTAACCGAACCATAATGCACGAAATTGGCCATTATGCTTTAGGGCACATAGAAGAAGGAGAGCAGGAAGAAATAGAAGCAAATTTTTTTGCCAAATATGCTCTTGCCCCACCCCCGCTGGTTCACAGCTTGCAGACAGTTAATGTACCTACGATAAAAAGAACTTTTGATATTAGCTGGGAGGCAGCCTACTATGCATATAAATACTATCATAATTGGCTCCGTTGCGGGCAAAACGAGTATACAGAATATGAGTTAAAACTTTTAAAATTGTTTCGGGTCGCGTAAATGTATGTAAGACCTATGGTCTTTACATAGAAAAACCAAGCACACAAGGTGCTTGGTCGCTTGTTGAAGGCTTTTCCGCCATCCAACCGGCTATAATTCTTTCTCGACAATCGAATTATAGCATGGTGGGATTCCTTTTTCAAGTGATTCTTGAGAAAGGAGGGCTAACTATGTGGATTTTTAGAGCATGGATTACAGCCAAAGATGGCACCCGGATTTATGCCAAAGACCATGGCAAGAGAGCCTTCAGGTTCTGGGTAGGTCCAGGGCCAGAACCGGCTAAGCGTAACTAATTAACCCAAGGAGGCGCTTTGGCCGGTTGAGGCGTCTCTGGTTTCAAGAAAGGGGCCAGAGAGATGGCAAAAACAAAAACAAGCGTTAGAGGGACGCAGCATAAAAAGATTGTAGTTGTGAAACCATATGTTAAAAGTAATGGGGAAAAGGTCCGTGGACATAGGAGATCAACCCCGAATTAAGCGAAACAAGGGCCCTGGCAATTCTGCCGGGCCTTTTGTTTTACCATCATGAGAACTTACCATTAGGGCCGCCGTATTGGCTCATGATAAACTGCGCCATCTTCGCGTTCGGCTCCTTGATATTCACCGGAAACTGCAGCCGTTTTTCATATTTCCACATTAATTCATACCTCCTTCCCAGGGCCAGGGATCACTGATCCAGGACCAGTAAGCAGTGTCGCTGTTTAAGGCTGCGATTAACGGGCCGAACTGAGCAGAATAAGCTTTTACCGCTTCCTTATAGGCGCCGGACATCTGCTGAAAATAGGCCATGGCTCCCGGATCGCAGGGGTGAGTATCCAGGAAAAGCTGGGCATCATCCAGAGCGAAGCCTGCCCGGGTTACCTGCATCAGAAGGGACTGACGGGTATCAGAATTGGAATTTGTCATTTACTGCACCCCCCAAAAGCAAATTTCAGATCCAGATCCGGGAATATGGTTCCCTGGATCAGCCCTCGTTCAGGAGGATAGGTAGTCTGCCATTGCTGCCAGGGAACATATGCCATGGCAACCGGAAACTGTTGTTCGAGAACGCCTGCATCTGTTGCAGGGCAGCTTTCGGAGCCGGTACTCCAGGACGGCATGGAATCCGGGAGGGGAGCCGGAGAAGGAAAAACGGAAGCTTCAGGAGAGTCTTCCGAAGTAAACATCTGATCCATGGGATACAGAGAAAAATAGGGATAGGCAGCATCCCGCGTACGGCCGCGCAAGAAGGGGGATGCAGAGGAGCCGTCCATGGGCCGGAAAGTGCGGTGACCGCAGCACTGGCTCCTCACATCCATATAGGAATCCATCATGTGGAATCTCCTTTCAGTTAATTTTCTACTATAGTCTATGAAAAGAAAGAACGAGGGTGCATCAGGAATGCTGTTTTTGGATCAGAGGAAGGACAATATTTTCGGCATTTTTATGGAAAAGCATTGACAGATCCCATGTACAATTGTATATTATATATTGTAGACAATTTTAAGAGAGCAGCATGGACATACAGAAAAAACAATAGCAAATCTTGTAGATAACGTCGGAAAACGGCGTAGTAGAAAGGAGAATAAAAATGATGTTAAAACGAGCAGCAGCAGTAGTTTTGGCGGCAGCCATGCTGGCGGGATGTTCCTCTCAGGGGGCTTCGGCCGAAGGGGAATCGGGAGGACCTAAAAAGCTGGATGTAGCGTTCATTATCCCCGGACACCACCTTTGTAGCCCTGGCGGCAGCGCCTGCGGACCAGACCTTTGAAAACATCTGGTTCGCTACCCTGGAGTGCGAGGGCGCTTACTACGCGGCCGGCGTTCTGGCGGCTGAGACCACAGAGTCCGGATCCCTGGGCGTTGTGGGCGGACGTGAAAATCCTCTTTATGTAGCCTGTTCCAGAGCCTTTGAGGAAGGCGCGAAGTCTGTGAATCCCGATATCCAGGTGATGACCACCTTCACCGGAGACTTCGAAGATCCCATCAAGGAAAAAGAGGCTGCGGTCAGTCAGATGGAGAGCGGAGCGGACGTTTTGGTTTACTTTGTGGATGCAGGCATGACCGGTGTAATCGCCGCGGCCGAGGAAGAGCTGGCAACGGGACATCAGGTATGGACCATCGGAAAAGGAAGCGACCAGTATGAGCTGGCCCAGGATGTGATGCTGACCAGCGTGGTTTACGACTACGGCGAATCCATGAAGATTGTTCTGGAGGACATCTACAACGGAACCACAAACGGCGTTATGCCTCTGGATCTGTCCAACGGCTGCGTTTACCTGGCTGATTACCGGGACCGCGTGCCGGAGGAAACCGTAACCCTGGTGAACGATACCATTGAAAAGATCAACGCAGGAGAAATTACTTATACGACACAGTACGACGTAGAGTAAGCTGTAGTCATAGCAAAGGCCCCTGTTGCAGCCAGAAGGGATGACAGGGGGTGCTGCGGATAGGAGGAGGTATTATGAGTAATGTTCTCAAGATGAGTCATATTACAAAACGTTTTCCGGGCGTCCTTGCCAACGACGATGCAAGCTTTGAGCTGGAGCAGGGAGAGGTACATGTGCTTTTAGGCGAAAACGGCGCCGGGAAATCCACATTGATGAATATCCTTTACGGACTGATCCAGCCGGATGAAGGCGAAATTTGGATCAACGGGAAAAAGGCGGAGATTCACTCTCCTACGGATGCCCTTTCCTGCGGCGTAGGCATGGTTCATCAGCAATTTATGCTGGTGCCAAACATGACCGTGGCGGAGAATATCGCCATTGGCAAGGAGCCGACGAAGGGGATCTTTACGGATCTGGGAAAGGTGAAGGCGAAAATCAAAGAATTTTCGGAGAAATTTGGCCTGGAGCTGAACCCGGACCGTTATATCTGGCAGCTGTCCGCGGGAGAGCAGCAGAGAGTAGAAATCTTTAAAGTGTTGTACCGGGGGGCGGACATCCTGATTCTGGATGAGCCCACTTCCGTACTGTCTCCGCCGGAAATTGAAGCCCTCTTTGATATTTTGAGATCCTTTGTGAAAGCAGGAAAATCCATTATCCTGATCACCCACAAGCTGAACGAGGTGTTAAGCATCAGCGACCGGATTACGGTTATGCGCCGCGGGGCGGTTCAGGGTACGGTAAAAACGAGCGAGATTGACAAAAAACAGCTGGCCAACATGCTGGTGGGACGTGATGTGGTGTTCCCGGTGGTGCGGGAGCAGAAGGAGCAGGGGGAGGTCAGCGCCAGAATTGAGCACCTGAAGGTTGCGGGCGGCTACGGAAAAGACTCCGTAGAGGATTTTGACCTGCAGCTGCACAAGGGAGAGATTGTAGGAATCGCCGGAGTGGACGGAAACGGGCAGCGTGAACTGGTGGAAGCGCTGGTAGGGCTGCGCAAGGTAAAATCCGGAAAGATCTGGGTCGAGGACAAGGATATTACAGATTCAGCCATATGGAAGCGGATTGATCTTGGAATCCGTTACGTCCCTGCTGAGAGAAAGCTAAGGGGCGTGGCGGGAGAACTCTCCATTGTGGAAAACGCGGTGTTAAAGAATTACCGCGAAGAGCCTATTTCGAAAAAGGGCGTCCTGAAGCCGGAGGAGATGCGAAAGTTTGCTCAGAGTCTGGTGGATCAGTATGATATCCGCTGCGGATCCATTGATACGCCAGTAGGAACCTTATCCGGAGGAAACATGCAGAAAATGCTGTTTGCCCGGGAAACGGCAGGAGCCTCAGGACTTCTGATCGTGGAACAGCCCACCCAGGGCCTTGATGTAGGAGCCATTGAATTTGTGCGCAAGACCCTTCTGGAAAAGCGAAGCGAGGGAATCGCCATTCTGCTGATTTCCGCGGATCTGGACGAGGTTCTGGAACTGAGCGACCGGATTATGGTCATGTACGAGGGAAAAGTGGTATACCAGTGCAGCCAGGCCGAAGTGGACCGGGAAACCATCGGACTGGCTATGGCCGGCATGAAATAGGAGAGGGGAAGAAATATGACTCAGGCAAAACAAAAAAATCGAAAATTCACTCTTTCCAGCAAGCATATTTTACCCATAGCCTTTGTTCTGGCGTTCGTCTGCGGAGCTGTTATGATGGGGCTTTCCGGATATTCCCCCATCGCCGCCTACGGGGCTATGCTGGAAGGATGCTTTGGAAACTTGAATTCTGTGGCGGAGGTACTGTTAAAGATGATCCCCCTGCTGCTTGCGGCTCTGGGACTGACCATTTCCAGCAGAGCCCAGGTAATCAGCATCGGTTCTGAGGGCCAGATCTACCTGGGAGCCCTGGGAGCGGCAGCTGTGGGACTTTTTATGGGCGACCTGCCTATGCTCATCGCCCTGCCGCTGTGTATGATCGTAGGTACGGTCTTAGGCGGAGTATGGGGAGGCATCGCCGGATGGCTGAAGGTGAAAAAGGACGCCAATGAAATTATCGTTACCCTGATGATGAACTATGTAGCCATTGAGATTGTGCGTTATCTGGTAAGCGGACCGTGGAGAGATCCCAACGGAGTGGAGCCCTTCTCCGCGACCATTACAAGAGGTGCGTATATGCCGATTCTGGTGCCACGCACCCGCCTTCACATCGGACTGATTATCGCCCTGCTGATGGTTGTGCTGTTCTGGTGGCTGCTGCGCCGGACCACCTTCGGCTATCAGCTGACTGTCTGCGGCTCCAACCCGGATGCCGCCCAGACAAACGGTATCAACAAAGGAAAAATGATCGTGCTTTCCATGCTGATCAGCGGCGGCATGTCCGGACTGGCTGGGGCCATCGAGCTGATGGGCGTTCATCACCGTCTGGTGGAGGAGGTATCTCCTGAGTACGGATTTACGGCTATTATCATCGCCGTCTTAGGACGGGGCAATCCCATCCGCGTGCTCTTTGTGTCCTTCCTGTTCTCGATCCTGACGGTAGGAGCGGACGGTATGCGCCGTTCCCTGGGAATCCCGGTTTCCGTGGGATCCATTCTGCAGGCACTGGTACTGTTGTTCGTATTAGGCAGTGAGTTCTATGAGAGGCGTCTTCTGACAAAAGAACGAATCGAAGCGCAGGCTGCCGGAGAAGGAGGGGTGAAATAATGGATTGGAGTCAACTCTTAACGCCGCTTTTCCTGACACAGCTTCTCGCCGCAGGAGTGACGCTGGCCACCCCGCTGGCCCTGGCGGCTTTAGGCGAGGTGTTCGCGGAGCGTTCCGGAAGCCTGAACTTAGGCTTGGAAGGAATTATGCTGTTTTCCGGATTCATCGGATTTAACGCGGCTTATCACATTGGTAATCTCTGGATCGGCATCTTGGGGGCAGTGATGATGGGATCTATTATGGGACTGCTGTTCGCCTTTATGACCATTACCCTTCAGGCTAATCAGACCGTAACCGGTCTTGCCATCAACTTTTTGGGAAATGGACTGGCCCCTTATTTTTACCGCCTGGTGTTTAAGGTAACCCTGGATACTCCCAGAGTGGAGCCCTTCCAGAATGTTCCGATTCCGGTGCTGTCGGATATTCCCTTTATAGGCGATATCCTCTTTAACCACTCCGTATTTACCTATTTGATGTTCTTGCTTGTAGCTGTAACTTTTGTTATTATTTATAAAACGCCCTTTGGACTGAGGCTGAACGCGGTAGGAGAATCCCCCCAGACGGCAGATACCCTGGGAGTCAATGTGGGCCGGATCCGCTACATCTGCGTAGTGATCGGCGGAGCCCTGGCAGGAATGGCAGGAGCCTTCTACTCTCTGGTGGAGCTTGGATCTTACTCAGACAGTATGATCAATGGCCGCGGCTTTATTGCCTCCGCGCTGGTTATTTTCGGACGTTGGGATCCCGTATGGACCTTTGGAGGAGCATTGCTCTTTGGACTGATCGACGCCTTCCAGAACCGCCTTCAGGTACTTGGTTCGCCGATTCCTTCCAACTTCCTGCAGGTTCTTCCCTACGTGATGACCATTTTGGTCCTTTTGATCGGACGGATCCGAAAGCCGCCGGCAGCGCTTTGTATTCCGTATGTCCGCAAATAGGGCGCATGAAATGTTAGGATGAGGCTTTGGGCTTTTAGAGAGGAAGGAAATATGATTACAGAGAAAAAGTTGGCAGATATGGATAAGTACAGACGGACTACACAGCTTGATTTTGCGGTGGAAGCGCTGCGGGCTGCGATTCTGAGCGGAGAAATGAAGATGGGGGAACGGGTCAATGAAGTAGCCGTCACCAACCGTCTGAATATCAGCCGCACCACCTTTCGCGAAGCTTTAAGGCAGATGGAGGAAGCGGGGCTCCTGATCCGGGAGCCCTTTAAGGGAACATTTGTCCGGGAATTTACGGATAAGGAAATCAAAGAAATCAACGACCTTCAGGGAGCTCTGGAGTGTCATGCGGTGGAATTGATTCTCGAAAAGGGAAAAAACAAGAAGAAGGATATGAAACCGCTGTATAAAATCGTTTCACAGATGGAGAGCATGGACTCTAAATGCTCTCAGGAGGAGCATAACGAACTGCATATTGAATTTCACCGAAACCTGGTGCTGCTGTCGGACAATCAGCTATTATACCGGGTTTGGAACGACCTGTCCCAGCAGTTCCGAGTGGCCATGGCCGTATCCCAGGGTATTTATCAGATGAGCGGAGAAAGCGTCAATTTTGCTAAAACTCACAGGGAGATCGCGGACGCCATTCTGGAAGGAGATCGGGAAAAGGCTCAGAGAAGGATCAAAGAGCATGTGACGAATTCGGAAAAACAGGAGAGTAATCGACTATGAAATTTGCAACCAATCTGGTAGAACAGCAAGAGGTGGAAAACCTTAAGGAATTAATAGAAGCAGCCCAGGGAAAGCGTCCCGCTACGCTGCTTTTGAAAAACTGCCGTCTGGTCAACGTCTATTCGGAGGAGGTTTATGAAACGGATATCGCCATTTATCAGAACCGCATCGCCTCCATCACAAAGGGCGCTGTCTCAGAGGCGGAGGAAGTGATCGACTGCGAGGGCTGCTACGCCATGCCCGGGTTCATTGACCCCCATATGCATGTGGACACCACTATGCTCTGGCCCACGGAGCTGGCAAAGGTGCTGGTGCCCCTGGGAACCACCACGGTCTTTGTGGACATGACCAATGTGGTACACAACGGAGGAATCATGGCTGCCAAGAAACTGGCGGACGCCTTTAAGGGACTGCCCCTGAGGGCATATTTTTCCGCTTCCTCCTACTGTCCCCTGGATCCTGAAATCGAAACCGCAGCTGCGGAGATCGATTCAAAGGACGTGGAAACCATGCTCCAGTGGGAGAACTTTGTGAGCATCGGAGAGACGGTTTCCTCCAAGATTCTGAACCTGGAGCCGGATTATCTGGCCAGACTTCAGCTGTGCGAGAACCTGGATAAGGTGGCCAGCGGCCACGGCGGAGATCTTCCGGCCGGGGATGAGAGGGCGCTGGACGCCTATATTGCCTCCGGCATCCGGGACGACCACTGCGTGGCCAGCAACCAGGACATCGACGACCGGCTCAGAAGAGGCGTTTCCATGTTCCTGGTGGAGGCTCCGGGAAGGGAGCAGGTGGAGGGCTTCTTCCGCTATATCAAGGAGAAGGATCTTCCCACCGGCAAGATGAGCCTGTGCATCGACAATATCACCATCATGGATATTGTGGGCGAGTACGGCGGATATCTGGACAATCCCTTCCGGATCGGCTTAAAGTGCGGAATGGACCTGGCCAAGATGGCGGCCATGGGAAGCCTGAACACAGCAGTTCATTATCACATTGACCGGAAGCTGGGGAGCATTACCCCGGGACGCCTGGCAGATCTGATGATTATAAAGGATCCTCAGGAATTTCCGCCCAAGCTGGTGGTGGCAGACGGAAAAGTAGCTGCCAGGGACGGAAAGCTTGTGACAGAGATCCATAAGCCCCGGCTGGAAGGAGAGTACCTGCACAGCATCCATCTGCCGGAAAGCTTTGGACCGGAGATCTTCCGGGTGGAGGCCGGAGGAGAGAAGGCCAAGGTCCGGGTCATCGCGGCCAAGGATGGAGAGGCATTCAACCGCTGCCTGATCGAGGAGCTTCCGGTAAAGGACGGAGAGGTGCAGCCGGATGTAAGCCGGGATATTTTGAAGATGGCCATTATCGAGCGCTACGGACGGTATGGAAACTGGACCAACGGCTTTGTTACAGGCTTTGAGCTGAAAGAGGGAGCCATCGCCACCTCCTACTCCGTACCCTCCAACAATATTGTGACCGTGGGAACCAATCGGGAGGATATGGCCTGCGCCGTCCGCTGCCTTGAGGAAAGCCAGGGCGGATTCGCGGTGGTAAAGGACGGGAAGGTCCTGGCCCAGGTGAAGCTGCCCATCGGCGGAATTATGAGCGAGGAGCCTTATGAGGATCTGCTGAGAGACGTGGAGACTGCCAAGGAGGCGGCCCACAGTATGGGCTGTCCCCTGACCCAGCCATTCTTTACCATGTCCCAGACCGTTCTTTCCTCCCTGCCGGAGCTTGGATTTACGGACAAGGGAATTGTGGATGTAAAGACCGGCGCCATTGTGGATGTGCTGGTCCATGAGGAAACGTAAAAACGGCATTTTTTGTGAAACCGGAGGAATCAACATGGAAGTTGTAGGAAAGAGTTTTAACCGGGTGGACGCGTTGGGAAAAGTCACCGGAGAGGCAAAATATACGGCGGATCTGGAGCCGAAGGACTGCCTTCACGCAAAGGTCATCCACTCCACCATCGCCAACGGCCTGGTAAAGAGCTTTGATCTGACCGAGGCCTTAAAGGTGCCCGGAGTGGTGAAGATCGTCACCTGCTTCGACGTGCCGGATTACCAGTTTCCCACCGCAGGCCATCCCTGGAGTGTGGAGAAGGCCCATCAGGACATTGCGGACCGGAAACTTTTAAACACCAGAGTGCGGCTCTACGGGGACGACATTGCGGCGGTGGTGGCTGAAAACGAGGTTGCCTGCCAGCAGGCGGCCAGGCTCATCCAGGTGGAATACGAGGAGTACGAACCACTTGTGACGGTAGAGCAGGCCATGGCCCCGGCGCCACCCCGCTGCACCCGGATTTGAGAAAGGACAATGTGATCGTCCACTCCCATCTGACCATGGGACCGAAGGATTTTACCTTTGAGGAGGGCCTTCAGGAGGCGAAAGAGAAGTACGGGGAAGAAAATCTGGTGGTGCTGGATAAGGTGTACAATACCCCCCGCATTTCCCACTGCCACATCGAACTTCCGGTTTCCTGGGCCTACCAGGAGCCAAACGGCAAGATTACCGTCACCAGCTCCACCCAGATTCCCCACATTGTGCGCCGGGTTATTTCCCAGGCCCTGGGGATTCCGGTGGGCAAGGTGCGGGTGATCAAGCCCTACATCGGCGGAGGGTTTGGAAACAAGCAGGATGTGCTCTACGAGCCCTTAAACGCCTATCTCAGCCTTGCGGTAGGCGGCCGGCCGGTGCGCCTTGAAATCAGCCGTGAGGAGACCATCTACGGAACCAGAACCCGCCACGCCATTGAGGGCAGATGCCGGGCACTGGCGACGAAGGACGGCACGGTGCTGGCCAGAAAGCTGGAGGCCTACGCCAACAACGGCGGCTACGCCTCCCACGGCCATGCCATCTGCGCCAACTGCGGAAACGTGTTCAAGGATCTGTACCGGGACCGCCTGGGAGCGGAGATCGACTGCTATACGGTGTGGACTTCCACGGCGACAGCGGGAGCCATGCGTGCCTACGGCATCCCTCAGGCCGCTTTCTTCGCAGAGGCCCTGACCGATGATCTCTGCGCGGCCATCGGGGAGGATCCCCTGAAATTCCGTATGGAAAACTGCATGCGGGAGGGCTTTGTAGACCCGGCCAACGGCATCACCTTCCACTCCTACGGACTGATGAAGTGCATGGAGGAGGGCGCCAAGTACATCGGCTGGGAGGAGAAACGAAAACAGTACGCCAATCAGACCGGTCCGGTCCGCCGGGGCGTGGGAATGGCCATCTTCTGCTACAAGACCGGCGTTTACCCCATTTCCCTGGAGACGGCGTCCGCCCGCATGATTTTAAACCAGGACGGCTCCATGCAGCTGCAGCTGGGGGCTACGGAGATCGGACAGGGAGCGGATACGGTATTTTCCCAGATGGCCTCCGAGACCACGGGAATCAGCTTTGAGAAGGTATACATTGTGTCCAGCCAGGATACGGACACGGCTCCCTTTGACACCGGAGCTTACGGCTCCCGCCAGACCTATGTAAGCGGCATGGCGGTGAAAAAGTGCGGGGAAGAATTTAAGAAAAAGATCCTGGATTACGCTTCCTACATGCTGAAGCGGCCGGAGGCGGAGCTGGATGTAAGAGCGGATTTCATTGTGGAGAAAGAGAGCGGAGAGCAGCTCCTTTCCATGGCAAAGCTTGCCGAGACGGCCTTCTATTCCCTGGACCGCTCCCAGCACATTACGGCGGAGGTAACCAATCAGTGCAAGGACAACACCTTTTCCTCCGGCTGCTGCTTTGCGGAGATCGAGGTGGATATTCCGGTGGGCAAGATCAAGGTGCTAAACATCGTCAATGTCCATGATTCCGGAATCCTGATTAATCCCAAGCTGGCCGAGGCCCAGGTTCACGGCGGAATGTCCATGGGACTGGGATACGGCCTCAGCGAGGAATTTCTGTACAACGAAAAGGGAAAGCCCCTCAACGACAACCTGCTGGATTACAAGATTCCCACGGCCATGGATACGCCGGATCTGAATGTGAAGTTTATCCAGCTTCAGGATCCCACCGGCCCCTACGGAAACAAGTCCCTGGGCGAGCCGCCGGCGATCCCGGTAGCACCTGCCCTGCGAAACGCCCTGCTGCACGCCACGGGCGTGGCCATGGACACCATTCCCATGACGCCCCAGCGTCTGATCGAGGCGTTCCAGGAAAAAGGCCTGCTTGAGGATTGATGAGAAGGAGAATCAGGTATGTTTGACATCAAATCATTTTACGAGGCGTACTCGGTGGAGGATGCCGTCCGGGCCCTGAGCGCAGATCCGGATTCCGAAGTGATCAGCGGAGGGACGGACGTGCTGATCCGGGTGCGGGAGGGAAAGGATGCGGGCAAGGGCCTGGTATCCATCCACAATATTCCGGAACTAAAGGGGATTGAGATGGAGGAGGACGGAACCATCCTGATCCGCCCCGCCACCTCCTTTTCCCACATTACCAATGACCCCATTATCAAAAAGCATCTGAACATGCTGGGGGAGGCGGTGGACCAGGTGGGAGGCCCCCAGGTGCGAAACACCGCTACCATCGGCGGAAATATCTGCAACGGAGCCACCTCTGCTGATTCCGCCTCCACCATGTGCGCCCTCAACGCGGTGCTGACCCTTCAGGGGCCGGAGGGCACAAGGGACGTGCCCATTACGGAATTTTATACCGGACCGGGCCGGACGGTGCGAAAGCAGAACGAGGTCTGCACGGCTTTTCGGATCCGCAGGGAGGATTACGAGGGCTGGGAGGGCCATTACATCAAGTACGGAAAGCGGAACGCCATGGAGATTGCCACCCTGGGCTGCGCGGTCCGGGTAAAGCTGTCAGAGGATAAGCAGGTGATCGAGGACGTCCGCCTGGCCTACGGCGTGGCGGCTCCGACGCCCATCCGCTGTCTGGCGGCAGAGGACGGGATCCGTGGCATGAGGGTGGACGATCCGCAGCTTTACAGCCGTTTCGCCTCCCTGGCTTTAACCCAGGTAAATCCCAGAACCTCCTGGCGGGCCAGCAAGGAGTTTAGGATTCAGCTTATCAAGGAGCTGGCAAAGCGGGCCTTAAAGGAGTCCATGCGTTTGGCAGGAGGGAAGACAGATGCTTAGGGTAATTGAAATGACCATCAACGGCAAAGAATACCAGACTGCGGTAGATGAGAGGGAATCCCTTCTGGACACCCTGCGCAGGCTGGGCTTTACCTCAGTGAAAAAGGGCTGCGAGGTAGGCGAGTGCGGGGCATGTACGGTGCTCGTGGGCGGCGAGGCCGTGGACTCCTGTATCTACCTGGCTATGTGGGCCGCCGGAAAGCGCATCATGACCGTGGAGGGCCTTAAAGGGCCGAACGGCGAGCTGAGTCCCATTCAGAGGGCGTTTATCGAGGAAGCGGCGGTGCAGTGCGGCTTCTGTACCCCCGGGCTCATCATGTCCGCGGTGGAGATTGTGGGAACCGGAAAGAAGTACAGCAGGGAAGAGCTGAAGAAACTGATCTCCGGCCATTTGTGCCGCTGTACGGGATATGAAAATATTTTAAACGCCATGGAGCGGATTGTAGAGGAGACTTATAAGGTAGCGGGAAAATAGGAGATTCTGTACGCCGCAGGCGCAGATCAATGAACAGGAGAGTGTGGCAGTTTGCCATGCTCTCCTTTGCTGTACGGTTCTGTTTTGAAACTCCCAGGATGCACACTTTGTCTTCCCGTCCCATATGATATAGTACAACCAACCAAAATTAAAGGAGATTAAAATATATGTGTTGCTGTAATTGTGGAAGATGCAGATGTAATTGTAACTGTGGATGTGGCTGCTGCTGTAATTGCAACTGCTGCTGTGGAAATGGAAACGGAACCGGAAATGGAAACGGGAATGCCGGAAATGGTTGCTGTGGAAACCGCTGGGATCCCTGCGCAGGAGTCCGAAACAGAGCCTATCGCCGTGGATTCAATAACGGCTACTGGGCCGGATACAATGACGCTACCTTTGGAAGGAGAATCGCGGGAGCGGAGGATGCTGCCTCTAACGGCAGCTGCAGCAGCTGCGGCGATTGATGATCTACAATCGTAATACCAATATAAAACCAATGACGGGAGGGGATTTTTCCCTCCCTTTTCTAATGGGGTTGTTACCACATATTTTGCCTTGTGCGGAATTGTTTCGGGGAAACGCCATGAGTTTGTTGAAAAATATGGTAAAAACGGCTGAGACTTTTAAAACCGGAATCATAGGCAATATCGATAATGGGGTAATCGGAGTGAAGGAGAAGGTTTACGGCATAATTCAAACGCTGCTGGTTGAGATACGCGGTTGGAGTTTGATTGAAGCAGCGTTTAAAGGTGCGGCAAATATATTCTTTTGTCATTCCGGTATGCCGACAGAAAAAGTCCAGTCCTTCCTGCCGATGCTCTGAGGTCTGCCATTCTTTCAACGCATCGGTCAGCCAGGAGGGGTATTGAGATTTCTCGCTGCTGGTTACGGGAAAACTGGACAGAAAAGAGGGGACAATGTAATCTGTCATAATTTCAAATAGAATAGTCCGAAGACAGGTCCGCATAAACTGCCAGTTTTTGTAATCAATAGTGTTAAGAAACTGAAGCCTTTGCCGTAATCTTTGAAATTGACTGTCGTCAAGAGAGAAAGGGCCAGGAGGGGTTGGAGATGAGAGAAGCTCTTCCTTAGCCGTATCATTTTTTAAATACTGAAACAACGCTTCTACTGTATGGGAAGGAAAAGCCAGATTGATGTGTTCTGTATTCTCACCGGATTTGGAGTGAACATCGCCTGGACGGATGAAAACTAACTGTCCGGGACGTAGGGACAGTTTCTGGCCGCAGAGCTGCATATGAAGGACGCCGGATGTAACTGCTACGATCTCATAAAAGTTGTGAACCTGGGGATATTGGGCCAGATCTAATTGGGTATGATACCGGTAATGAGTTTCGCTATTGTTTTCAAATAAATGGTCATCGTTAATAAAATGAAGCATGATTTTCTCCTGGATTTTGTAGTATAGATCAATATATAGCACAAAAATGAAAAAAAGCAAGAAGAAATTATGTTTTGAGGGCAGTATAATGAATCCATCAAATGAAAATTTTCATAAGAAACCATAAGTTGTATAAAAAACAAATATCATGGGGGTAAAAAAAGAAAAAATATATAAAAAATAGCCAATAATTTTCACTGGGTTATCAAAAATAGAAAATTAACACGATTATGAGGACAGATAAAAAAATATAGAATTTGATTATAAAGAGGGGGAAAGTATATCAAAAATGGAGAAAATGAAACTGGGAATCGGGCTGTACCGCCATATGCTGAACGATGAGAATTTCGCCTTTGCCAGACAGTGCGGCTGCACCCATTTAATTATCCATCTGGCCAATTACTATTCGGAACAAATTGTGACGGCTACAGATGATAAGCATAATTATGGACACGCTCAGGCAATGGATCCCATTTGGGAGGAAGAAAGTCTGCAGTCTTTGCAAAAAAAGGCTAAAAGCTACGGATTGGAAATTTATGGGATTGAAAATTTTGATCCGGCAGACTGGTATGATGTTTTGCTGGATGGACCAAGACGCGCTGAGCAGATAGAACATTTAAAACAGATTATACGCAATACCGGTAAGGCAGGCATACGGGCTTTTGGATATAATTTCAGTCTGGCGGGAGTCTGGGGACACCAGAAGGACCGGGCTGCCAGGGGAGGAGCTTTAAGCACATGCTTTGATTCTGGAAGAATTTCGACAGAGGCGCCGATCCCCAAAGGCGAGATTTGGAATATGACCTATGAGAAAGGAGACGGAACATTCCTGGATCCTATTCCCTCGGAGGAGCTTTGGGACAGGCTCAGACGGTTTTTGGAAGAAATTTTGCCGGTGGCAGAGGAAGCGGGAGTCGAGATGGCTCTTCATCCCGATGATCCGCCGATGGAAGGGCTGAGAGGGATGCCAAGGCTCGTTTATCAGCCGGGGCTGTATCAGAAGGTACTGGATTTAAACCCAAGCACGTCCAATAAACTGGAGTTCTGTATGGGCAGTATCCAGGAAATGACAGAAGGGGATATTTACCAGTCCATTCTTCAGTATGCAGGACAGGGAAAGATTAGCTACTGTCATTTTCGAAATGTAAAGGGCAAGATCCCCAAGTACGACGAGGTATTCGTGGACGAGGGGGATATCGATATGCTGAAAGCATTGTCCCTGCTGAAACAGTGTGACTTTGACGGAGTACTGATTCCGGATCATACGCCGGAAATTGACTGTCAGGCCCCCTGGCACGCAGGCATGGCTTTTGCGCTGGGATACATGCGGGCGGCAATGCAGCAGCTGGACCGGTTGGGAAAACTGTAAACCAAATGGAATAGAGAAGGGAAATCGAAGATGGGACAGACAAGATTGGAAGAAGCCTTTGGACTTCAGGGGAAAACCGCATTGATTACAGGCGGAGGAACCGGGCTGGGATATGCCATTGCGGAATGTATGGCAGCTGCCGGGGCTCAGGTGGTGATTGCAGGCCGGAGAGAGGATGTGCTGAAAGAGGCATGCGGGAAAATCGGAAATGGAGCGGCTTATGTCCGGTATGACGTAACGGACCGGGAAGAGGCTCCAAAGCTGGCAGAGCAGATTTTAGCGCAGTACGGTCACCTGGATATCCTGGTGAATAATGCGGGAATCCATTGCAAGAAGTCGGTCCAGGACGTTCAGTATGAGGATCTGCTGAAGGTGATGGACACCCATCTGTTTGGGGCATACGCTCTGACTCAGGCTTTCCTGCCTCACATGAGAGAGCGCAGAAGCGGAAATATTCAGTTTATCTCGTCCATGTCCGCCTTTATCGGGCTCACAAACGTAAGCGCCTATGCGGCGGCCAAAGGAGCGGTAACCAGCCTGGTACGGGCCATGGCGGGAGAGATTTCCGATCAGGGAATACGGGTCAATGGAATCGTGCCTGGATTTATTGATACGCCCATGTTCCGGCAAGTGACGGAGCAGGACCTTCCGAGAAAGGAAAAAATACTTGGCCATACGCCCATGAAATGTTTTGGAACGCCGGAGGATATCGGCTGGGCGGCGGTTTATCTGGCCAGCCAGGCCTCAGGTTTTGTGACCGGAACCATGCTGATGGTGGACGGCGGCTGCGCCACAGGCTTTTAAAAAATGGGGGAAGAAAACATGTGGACAACAGATCATGAAATGTTTGAATTGATTAAAAGTAAGCTGTATACCCCGGTAGTAGGGGATATTCTGGATCAGATGGGCTATTACCATCAGTTCCTGCCTCAGGCCATCCGGCCCTTAAAACCGGATATGAAGCTGGCCGGCTGGGCGATGACGGCGCTGATGATCGATGTGTTCGGACCGCAGGAGCAGCCGTTTGGAAAGCTGACGGAGGCCCTGGACCAGATCCAGGAAAATGAAATTTATATTGCGGCAGGCGGCACCATGCGGTGCGCCTACTGGGGAGAGCTTCTGACGGCCACGGCCAGAACCAGAAAAGGCGTGGGCGCTGTAGTGGACGGATGGCACAGGGATACCCCTCAGGTACTGGCCCAGGATTGGCCCGTATTCAGCAGAGGCTGCTATGCCCAGGACTCCAGCGTCCGCACCCAGGTGGTGGATTACCGCTGCCCGCTGGAAATCGGACAGGTCCGTGTGGAAAGCGGAGACCTGATTTTCGGAGATATTGACGGGGTTCTGGTAATTCCCAGAAAAGTTGCCAAGGAAGTGCTGGAAAAGGCTCTGGAAAAAGCGGCAACTGAGAAAACCGTCCGGAAGGCCATTGAGGGCGGAATGTCGTGTACAGAGGCGTTCCGGGTGTACGGGGTACTGTAAGGACAGAAAACAGATCTACTCTTTCTGATATTCCAGCAGATCGGTAATGTCACAGTCCAGTACATAGCAGAGGCGGGCCAGGATCGCAAGGTCAACCCTCTGAACTTCATTTTTCATGTAAGCTTTCAGCTGTGTGCGCTGCATTTCCGCGCGGCAGGCCAGTTTATTGATGCTGATATTCTGTTCCTGCATAATGTCCATCAGTTTAAGACGGACGTATCCGTAGTCGATGTCTTTCATGGAAAATACTCCTGTTAAATAGTAACAAGATGAAATGCTTTTTTAAAAATATGATAGTTAGTATTGTCAGATTTTCATATGAGTATTATTATGTGGGTATATATATACTCAACTATACAAGATAAATAAGGAGGATGTATATGAGAAAAACAAAACAAATTGCAGCGTTGATGATGGCAGCGGCCATGGCACTCACCGCATGCTCAGGCGGAGCCCAGACTGCCCAGAGCAGCCAGGCAGGGGGAACGGAAACTGAGGCAGCGAGCGAAGCGGAGCAGACCAGCAGCGCGGAAGGCAGCGGCGCTGAGTCTACCGCCACAGGAGAGCCCATTAAGGTAGGCGTTTCCTATATGAATACGGGAGCCATGGCAGCAGGCGGACTGCGGATGCATCAGGCGATTACCATGGCATTTGAAGAGATTAATGCCGCAGGCGGAGTTTTGGACGGCAGACCTCTGGAAATGGCAGCTGTAGACGATACTGGAACCCCCACAGGCGCGGTAAATGCAGTGAATAAGATTTTGGGAGAAAATGTAGCTGTTGCTATTGGTCCTCACACCTCGCCAATGGCGTCTGCTACGCAGGAGTTATACCGTAAAGCAGGAGTACCTTTTGTAACTGCGGCAACTTCTCCAAGTCTTTTACAGGCGGAAAATCCCTATTTCTTCAGAATTTCTGTATCTGACGGTGCGGTAGGTCCGGTAATGGTAGCCTTTGCAATGGAAAATTTTGACTGTAAAAAAATCGGTGCGATTTATGATACAGATGACTACGGTGTAGCTGCCAATAATGCAACTCAGACATATTGTGAGGAAAATGGAATTGAATACTATTCCGAGGGATTTACGACAGGAGATAAAGACTTGACCTCCCAGTTGTCCAAGATCAAAGCTTGGGGACCAGATGTATTTTTTGACTTTTCTCATGATGCTGAGGCGGCGTTAACAGTTCGGCAGCTGGACGAACTCGGAATGGGTGATATTCCTCATATTGGTTCCAATGCCTTAGCTCAAGCGCAGACTTATGATCTATGTGACGCAAAGCAGCTGGAGGGAACCTTTGCTTCTACTGACTTCTACGCAGACACGACCAATGAAACTATGAATGACTTCCTGGAAAGATTCAGAACCCGCTGGGGAGAGGAAGCAGAGCGGTATGCGGCGATGTATTATACGGCGGCATATCTGGTAGCAGATGCGATTGAGAGGGCAGGATCTGATGACCCGGAGGCAATCCGGACCGCATTATCTGAAACTCAAGGGTTCCAGGCGATTTTTGGAGAACTGAACTGCACGGAACAGGGCGAGATGAATACGAACCTTTATATTCTGGAATTTGACGGTGAGAAAAATATGACGGTGGCGCAGCAGGTATCCTTAGACTGAGCCGTTGGAGCTGAAAGCTCGTAACAAAAGGAATGTGCCAGGGATTTATCCTTGGCACATCTTTATCAAATGGGGTTGATTGAAGGGAGGTTTTTATATGCAGGTAGCAGTGCAGCTTCTGATTACGGGAATTGCCATGGGGTTCATCTACGCGCTGGTTGCCATTGAGTATACCCTTATATGGAATTCCACTGGACTGCTGAACTTCAGCCATGACAAATTCATACTGCTGGGCGCATATATGTTTGCGGGAAGCTATGTGCTGAGTCTGGGGCTTCCGCCGGTGCTGGCAATTATTGCAACCATTATTACCATGTTCCTATTTGGCGTGATCAGCGCTTTTGTTATTTTTAATCCATTAAGCCGGTTGTCTACCAATCTGTTTGCCGTAATCGGAACGGTTATTTTAGGAAGGATTATTACGGAGGCGGTGCGTCTGATTTGGGGGCCGCTCCCCTTTACACTGGATAACTTTTTAAGGGGCTCCGTTCATATTGGAAGTATTGTGGTATCAAAATCCCATCTGGTGATTATTGTAGTTTGTTCTTTGATTACCATCGGACTGCAGCTTTTCTTTAAAAAGACAAAGACAGGCAAGGCAATGCGATGCGTACAGGAAAATAAGACGGCGGCATCGTTAATGGGAATTAATGTCTCCAAAAATATTGCGCTGACAGTAGGAATTTCCGCATTGATCTGTGCCACCATCGGAATCCTGGTTGTGCCGATTTTTAATGTGGAGCTTCAGATGTCCTCCATGATCGGACTGAAAGGCTTTGCCTCCGGAGTAATCGGCGGATTCGGATATCTGCCGGGAGCTATTGTAGGAGGAATCCTGCTGGGTGTAGTAGAGATTTTCGGCAGTATGCTGATTCCTTCCGTTTATAAGGACTGCCTTTCCTTTGTCCTTTTGATTATATTCCTGCTGATCAAGCCTTCCGGGCTTCTGGGACACAAGAAATAGGGGGGAAGGTCTATGAAGAAAAGTGGAAAATTGATTGGCGGCCTGGCCGCTGTGATAATAGCGGCCATCCTGCCCATGTTTATCAGCAATAACTATCATCTGAATCTGATGATTCAGGTACTGATCAACATTATTATTGTAGTAGGGCTGAACTTTATAACAGGTCTGACGGGCCAGATGAATCTGGGAACTGCCGGAATCTTTTCAATGGGCGCTTATACCTCATCCCTTCTGGCTACGAAACTGGGGCTGAATCCGTGGATTTGCCTGATCGCGGCAGCGGTTATGGGACTTCTGATTGGAGTTGGACTGGGGTATCCGTCCCTCCGGGTATCTGGTGTATATCTGGCGCTGACCACGGTAGGCTTTTCCGAAATTATCCGGATCCTGATGACCAATCTGACGGAACTGACGGGCGGAGCCCTGGGCGTTATGGGAATTCCCGCGTTCTCCATATTCGGACATTCTCTGACGAGCAACCGGGAATTTTACTATCTCTATCTGATCATTGCGGTTCTCTTAATTTTCAATGCATACCGGATTGTGAATTCCAAGTGGGGAAGAGCGTTCCTGGCAGTAAAGGATAATCCGGATGCGGTAGAGGCAGGCGGCGTCAGCATTGCAAAGATCAAGATTATGGCCTTTGCCCTGGCAACGGTTTATACCGCGGTAGCAGGAAGCCTTTATGCTCATTACATTGGATTTATCAATCCTTCGGCCTACAACCTGGAGTTCTCCATCAACTATGTGGTAATGTTGGTAATCGGAGGAATTGGTTCCGTACCAGGCAATATCTGCGGTGCGATTCTGGTTACCATTGTTCCGGAATTCCTGCGCTTTATGGAAAACTATTACTGGCTGGTATTCTCCATTATTACGCTGCTGTTTGTAATCTTCCTGCCGAATGGAATTATCACCCTGTTTAAGAGGAGAGGCAAGAAAGGAGGGGAGGCGAATGGCTGACCGGCAGAATCAAAAGTCTGTTTTGAGATTGGAGCATGTAACGAAGCGCTTTTCAGGACTAGTGGCAGTAAACGACCTGTCGCTGGACATGAAGGAGAGAACGATCCATTCCCTGATCGGGCCCAACGGAGCGGGAAAATCCACCTGCATCAACATGATTACCGGGCTCTTAAGCCTGACGGAAGGGGAAATTTATCATAAGGATACGAAGATCAGCGGGATGAAGGCCCATGAGATCGCGCGGACCCGCTGCAGCAGAACCTTCCAGAATTTAAAGCTGTACCGTTCCATGACCGTAAAAGAAAACCTGATGATGGGCACTTCTATGGATATGAAGCAGGGGCTTGTGCGGTTTATGTTCGACTTAAAGGGCGCGGCGGCGGAAGAAAAGCGGATGAGAGAGCAGGCCGATGAGATTATGGAATTTATCGGCATTCAGGATCTGGCGAACGAGTATCCGGCAAATATGCCCTACGGAAAACAAAAGCTGACGGAGCTTGCAAGAGCGCTGATGAGTCGTCCGGAACTGCTGTTTCTGGACGAGCCGGCCGCAGGGCTGAACCCC
Source organism: uncultured Clostridium sp. (assembly GCA_900547035.1). GTDB lineage: Bacteria > Bacillota > Clostridia > Lachnospirales > Lachnospiraceae > Enterocloster > Enterocloster excrementigallinarum. The sequence goes on from URFM01000040.1 coordinate 26,331, forward strand.
TCGGAGCGGGTGGAATTTGTAGATATCATGATGAAGGTATTTGAATCCGGCATCGATATCTTTTTAATCGAACACAATATGGATGTTATTATGAACATCAGTGACTATATTACGGTTATTAATTTCGGGGCTAAGATTGCAGAGGGGACTCCGGAAGAAATCCAGCAGGATCCGGTGGTGATCAAAGCATATCTGGGAGAGCGATATAAGAAACCGGCGGCAAGGGGGACTGCACATGCTTAAAGTAAACGGAATTGATGTATTTTACGGAAAAGTACAGTCACTGTTTAATGTTTCGATTGAGGTAGGGGACAATGAGATTGTTTCCATCATAGGCGCCAACGGAGCAGGAAAAACGACCCTGATGAAAACGATTATGGGCCTGAACCACCCGAAAAAAGGAACCATCGAGTACAACGGTGAGGTTATCAGCGGACTTCCGGTTCACAAGGTGGTGTCAAAGAAGATCGTCTACGTGCCGGAAGGAAGAGAAATTTTCCCCAATATGACCGTGCGGGAAAATCTGGAGATGGGAGCATATTCGGTAAATATCTCAAAGAGTCAGTTGGAAAGCCGGCTGGAGGAACAGTATGAGATCTTCCCAAGATTAAAGGAGCGGGATAAGCAGAAGGCCGGTTCCATGTCAGGAGGAGAACAGCAGATGCTGGCGATTGCCAGAGGGCTGATGTGCCAGCCGGAACTTCTCATGCTGGATGAGCCCAGCCTGGGTCTTGCCCCGGTAATTGTGGACGACATGTTTGACGTAATCGTCAGAATCAACAAGATGCGGAAAATTCCCATTGCCATTGTAGAGCAGAACGCGTTTATGGCAATGTCGATTTCCAACCGGACCTATGTTCTTGAGGTTGGAAACTTGGTAGCTGGCGGAGAAAGTAAGGTTCTGATGGATTCAGACGATATCAAGAAGGCTTATTTGGGAGGGTAAATATTATGAAAGCGGTGAAAATAGAAAAGCCATGGGAAATTTCCTGTATTGAACTGCCTGAGCCTAAGCCCGGAGAGGGTCAGGCCCTGATTAAGGTAAAAGCAGCAGGAATATGCGGCAGTGATATCGGAGCTTTTCGCGGAGCAAATAATTTGGTAACCTATCCCAGAGTCATCGGACATGAGATCGCGGGCGAAATCATTTCCGTATCCGGCGATAACCCAAAGGGATTTCAGAAGGGAGACCGGGTGGTCGTAGATCCCTATCTTTTCTGCGGACACTGCTATCCCTGTTCCATTGGGCGGACCAACTGCTGTACGGACCTGAAGGTCCTGGGCGTACATGTAGACGGCGGAATGTCCGAGTATTTCGTCCATCCAGCGAATATGCTTTATAAGCTGCCGGATTCGATGCCCTGGGAGCTGGCGCCTATTGCGGAGCCGCTGGTTATTTCACTTCACGGTGTTCACAGAGGCGGCCTGAAAGCGGGAGAGCATGCGGCGATTATAGGAGCGGGTCCCATTGGACTGATGGCGGCGCTGATTGCCAAGGTTTACGGGGCAGAGCCGATTTTGATTGATCTGGTGGAAGAACGGCTGGAATTTGCCAGACAGCTGGGAATTACGAAGACGATCTGTTCCAAGACCGAGGATCCCCAGGAAGCCGTGAAACGGTATACCGACGGCCGCATGGCGGAACTGGTAATGGAGTGCTCAGGAGCAAACGCCGCAGTCCGGATGAGCCTGGATCTGGTCAGCAACGCAGGACGGATTACGCTGACCGGATGGCCCAAGAAGGAGACTTCTCTTCCCACGGATCTGATTACCAAGAAGGAGATCGATATCCGGGGAGCCAGAACAAGCGCCGGAGAATTTGAGGAGGCCATTGAGCTGATCGAAAAGAATCTGGTGGATGTCCGCCAGATTCTGACAAAGGTAATCAGAATCGACGAGGCTCCGGAGATTATACGGGATATTGAAAAGAATCCGGGAAATTACATGAAAGTAAACATCCGGATGGATTAAAAGGGTACAAAAAAGGCGTGCGGCCAAAACTGAGGCTGCACGCCCTTTTTATGAGTACTGAGCGCCTGTATGTTTGGCGCTGAGCTAAAGGTGTATGATCCGTCCCCCCAGCATCTTAGCCTCCTCCGCCTGATGGGTCGCCGCCACCAGCATTCTGCCGTCAAGCCGATTCAGCACATAGCGAATCGTCCGCTCGCGTGTATTGGCGTCCAGACCGGTAAAGGGCTCGTCCATTACCACGATCTTGGAGGGGGCAATCATGGCCCGGCAGATGGCAGTCCGCCGCTTCATGCCTCCGCTGAAGGTACAGACCGGCTTTTCCAGGCAGTCCTCCGGGAGCAGGAGGGAGAGTTCCTCCCGGACCTGCCTGGCGCCAACTCCCGGCCCGGCAGCCATCAAAAGATTGTCCACCGGAGAAAAGGCTTCGCACAGCCGGTCCTCCTGAAAAACAGCGGAAAATCTGGGGCGAATGCCTTTGGCCTGCCCTGCTTTAGGTCTATCTTCATCCCCCAATATAAGAATTTCCCCTTCATCCGGCTGCTCCAGCCCTAACAGAAGCCGCAGGAGGGTGGTTTTCCCTGAGCCGGAAGGGCTCATCAGACACCAGGGCTGACGGCTGTCCAGTTCCAGGTTCAGACGGCTCAGAACGCATGTGCCGCCATAGGATTTGGAGAGATTGGAAATTTGAATCCTCATAAAGAATCCCCTCCTTTTGCTTCGGACTCCGGTCCGGACTCTTCGGGAGCAAGCTTGCCGAGAAGAAGCAGGACCGCCCGCTCAAAGACGGCGCTGATGACGATAATGACGAAGGTCCAGGCAAAGAGCCCAGCCGTATCCAGATAGAGCTTGGAGTAATAGAGCTGCTCCCCGATGGAGGAGGAGGGCAGGCCGATTACTTCCGCCGCCACACCGGACTTCCAGCTTAATCCCAGGGCGGTGCGGCAGCCGGCTTTCAGGTAGGGAACCAGGGCCGGCAGGTAGATCATGCGGACCCGGTAAAGGGCCGGGACATGAAACACGCAGGCCATTTCCAGCAGTTTGGGATCCGCAGACAGAAGGCCGGCTCTGGTATTGACATAAATCACAGGCAGGACCACCAGAAAGGCGATCAGCACTGCAAGGTAATCCGAACCAATCCAGATCAGGGCCAGGATGACGAAGGAGGCCACGGGAACGGAGCGGATGAGAACCATGGGAGGTTCCAGCATTTCGCCCAGAATGGGGAGGCGCCAGACGGCGCAGCCCAGAAGGATCCCGCAAAGAAAAGCGCGGGCAAATCCCAGGCTGATGCGCCCGAAAGAGCCGGCGATGGTAGCCCAGAAGTCCGGCTCCGAAATTTGGGCGGCCAGGGCCCGGACCATCTGGATGGGCCCTGCGAAGATGATGGAATTGTCAATCAGTTCTGCGGCCAGCTGCCACATGAAAATCCAGAAGAGCAGAATGAAGCTCTTTCGAACCCAGATTCGCTGCATATTAGCTCCCTATATAGTAAAAGTCATCTCTCGGAAGCTGCCCGCCTACGGAAGCGGCGTCCTGCTCATAGAGCACGTTCAGGTAACCGCTCAGGGCATCCTTCATTTCCTGTCCGGTGATACACACGATGTTGCACTTGGGGAGGGCTTGTTTGGCAATTTCCGCCTTCTCCACGATTCCCGCCTCTGCCACCAGCCGGGCGGCTTCGTCCGGATTGGAGGAAGTGTAGGCGGCGGACTCCTGATGGTCCTTTAAAAACAGCTCCAGGGCATCCCCGTGCTCCTCCAGAAACTCTCTGCGGACCAGGGTAACGCCCGTTACCAGCATGCTTCCGGTGGATTCATTGAGCCGGTTCCACTCCACGGTCAGGTCCATGACCTGTTTGAGATCCGGATTCTGGATGCAGGCCGCGGTGGCAAAGGGCTGAGGCAGGACGCCGATGGCCTGGGGATCTTCCTTTAAAAGAGAAGCCACCTCCGTAGCCTCGGACTTAAACTGCAAATCCACATCCGAGGCGCCAAGTCCGTTTTCCGCCAGCAGATAATTTACCGCGTATTCGGGGGTAGTGCCTTTTCCGGTCATGTAAACCGTCTTTCCGGCCAGGTTGCTTATGGAAGTGACGGAATCGTCGGAGGTCACCACATACAGCACGCCCAGGGTGTTGATGTCCGCCACTGCCACCTGCCCCTCTGTTTTGGCATAGAGCACGCTGGCCACATTGGCAGGAATCAGGGCAATATCCAGATCTCCGGAGGCGATTTTTCCTACCAGCTCATCCGCCGCTCCGGCCATGGTAAATTCATAGGCATTCTCCGTCTCTCCCTTGGAGGCCCGGTCCATGAGGTGTACCAGCCCCATGGAAGTGGGGCCCTTTAAACCGCCGACCCGGATATTGGCTGTCTGGGCAGACTGCGCTGTTTCCCGGACAGTCTCGGTCCCTTCCTGAACAGACTGGTTCTGGCTGCAGCCGGATAAAAGCAGGGAGGCCGAAAGTGCAGCCGCTGCCAGCAATGTAAATCTTCGCTTCATCATCATAATACTCCTTTCCTTAAACAAGCCTACTATAGCATAAAGCGATGGCCTTTGCCAGATGAAAAATTCCCGTTAAAGCAGCAAATGGGCCGGGATCGCAGCCGTTCCTCCGGTCCGCGGGCAGGCGGACCGCGGGATACGGTCCGGCCTGCCAGACGGCGGCCTGGCCGCCCGGTATTTCTTAGAAAAAGACAATCCGAAGTATTGATATAAAGTTCACAATGTGAGATAATAAAAGGGTATCCGCAGCCTTTAAACGGCTGCAGTGTCATGGGTATTTACGTTCTCTTTTGGAGGACCGTAACAAACGAAATATAATTGAGTGGAGGAAACAGGGATGAAAGTTACAATTTGTATCGGAAGCGCATGTCATTTGAAAGGCTCCAGAGAGATTATTGAGAAACTGCAGAAGCTGGTGACAGAAAACGGGCTCGCGGACAAAGTGGACTTAAACGGCGCGTTCTGCAGCGGCAACTGCGACCACGGTGTATGCGTAACTGTGGAGGATCAGCTTTATTCTTTAAAACCTGAGGATACAGAGGAGTTCTTTGAGAAAGAAATTTTAGGGAGACTGTAGCTATGAGCAGGGAGATCATTGATTTTAAGGCGACCAAATGTAAGCATTGCTACAAATGTGTCCGTTACTGTGACGTGAAGGCTATCCAGGTAAAGGATGAGCAGGCTCAGATCATGCCGGACAAGTGCATTCTCTGCGGACACTGCCTGAAAGTCTGTCCTCAGTCTGCCAAGACCTTAAACAGCGATCTGATTAAAGTAAAGGGCTACATAAAAGCTGGAGAACGGGTTGTGGTATCTATTGCTCCTTCCTATATGGGACTTTTAAAGTTTAAGACCATCGGACAGGTTCGGTCAGCCATTATGCGGCTGGGCTTTGAGGATGTACGGGAAACCTCCGAGGGCGCGGCTTTTGTGACGGAGGAGTATGCCAGGCTGTTAAAAGAACAGCAGATGGAAAATATTATTACCACCTGCTGTCCCAGTGTCAACGATCTGATTGAAATTTATTATCCGCAGCTGATTCCCTATATGGCTCCGGTGGTGTCCCCTATGATTGCTCACGGGAAGCTTTTGAAGGAGGAACTGGGAAAAGACGTAAAGGTGGTATTCCTGGGACCCTGCATCGCGAAAATGAAGGAGGCCAGCGATCCCAGGCACGAAGGCGTGATTGATGCGGTTCTGAATTTTAATGATCTGAATCAGTGGCTGACGGAGGAAGAGATTGTGATTGAGGATTGCGAGGATGCTCCCTTTGTCCGTTTCGATCCCAAGGTAAACCGTCTTTATCCTGTGACGAACGGAGTGGTAAACTCTGTATTGGTTACGGAGGAGAAGAAGGACGGCTATCGGAAATTCTATGTTCACGGAACTGCCAACTGCATTGATCTGTGCAAAAGTATGTCCAGAGGGGAAATCAAGGGCTGCTTTATAGAGATGAACATGTGTGCCGGCGGCTGTATCAAAGGTCCTACGGTGGACGATGAGTTTATCTCACGGTTTAAGATTAAGCTGGACATGGAGGAAAGCATCGCCAAGGAGCCGGCAGAGAGCCGCCAGATGGAGCCGGTTTGGGAAAAGGTTTCCTTTGCCAAGAAGTTCGAAGATCACTCTCCCAAAGAACCCCAGCCCACGGAGGAGGAAATCCGGGATATCCTGCGCATGACCAACAAGACCCGACCGGAGGACGAGTTAAACTGCGGCGCCTGCGGTTATCCTACCTGCCGGGACAAGGCCATCGCTGTGTTCCAGCATAAGGCCGAGGTCAGCATGTGCATCCCCTTTATGCATGAAAAGGCGGAATCCATGGCCAACCTGGTGATGGAGACATCTCCCAACATTGTCCTGATTGTGAATCAGGATATGAAGATTATGGAGTATTCCGATGTAGGAGAGCGGTATTTCGGCAAGACCAGGGCGGAAGCGCTGGAGATGTATCTCTATGAGTTTATCGATCCTTCCGATTTCCAGTGGGTATTTGAAACCCATCAGAATATCCATGGCAAACGGGTAAATTATCCGGAATACCATCTGTCTACTCTGCAGAACATTGTATACATTGAAAAGGAAAATGCGGTTTTGGCAACTTTCATCGATATTACCAAGGAGGAAGAGCAGGCGCGGGAGGATTATGAGAAAAATCTGGAAACCATCGACCTGGCTCAGAAGGTAATTCATAAGCAGATGATGGTTGCTCAGGAGATTGCGGGACTGCTGGGAGAAACGACGGCAGAGACCAAGACGACCCTGACCAAATTGTGTAAATCCCTCCTGGACGACAGTACTCCCGACAACGGTTTTACCGGCGGGGAGGAGGACGCCAGCCGACCGGGTGTCCATCTGGGAAGCGCAGGGAAGGCTGAGGCGGCCGAGAGCCAGAATCCGGAGCAGCATACCGGATATGTGAGCCTCGGAAAAGCTCCGGCCCGTCCGCAGGGAGGATACGTCCATTTCACTCCCGGAAATGGCCCCAGAGGCGGGAGGTAGCACATGAGTATTACGGTAGATGTTGCGTATAAAAGTCTGAACAAATATACCGAAATTCTCTGTGGAGATAAGGTGGAGATTCTCCAGACCGAGGATTCCAATATCATGATTCTGGCAGACGGCATGGGAAGCGGCGTAAAGGCGAATATTCTTTCCACCCTTACTTCCAAGATTCTGGGAACTATGTTTTTAAATGGTGCTACCCTGGAGGAATGTGTGGAAACGATCAGTGAAACCCTGCCAATCTGTCAGGTCCGTCAGGTGGCTTATTCTACCTTCAGCATCCTCCAGGTGTATCATAACGGGGATGCCTATCTGGTGGAGTATGATAATCCGGGCTGTATTTTCATCCGGGATGGAAAACTGATGGAGATTCCGCAAAATATTCGGGAGATACAAGGAAAAAAGATTAATGAATACCGCTTTAAGGTGCAGAAGGGCGATGCGCTGATTTTGATGAGCGACGGAACCATTCATGCGGGAGTGGGAGAGCTTTTGAATTTTGGATGGCTGTGGAAGGATATTGCGGATTACGCAGTGCGCCAGTATGCCGTTACGATTTCCGCCATGCGTTTGGCGGCGGCGGTAAGCAGGGCCTGCGATGAACTCTACCAGTTCCGGCCAGGGGATGATACCACAGTAGCCTGCATGCGGATTATTGACAGCAAGCCGGTTCATCTGATGACCGGGCCGGCTAAAAATCCGGAGGATGATGGCCGTATGGTACAGGACTTTATGTCTGACCCCAACGCGAAAACCATTGTCTGCGGAGGAACCAGCGCCACCATTGTATCCAGAGTTCTGAGAAAAAAGCTGAATGTTTCCCTGGATTATGTAGACCCGGAGATTCCGCCAATCGCATACATGGACGGTGTGGATTTGGTGACCGAGGGCGTTCTCACATTAAACCGGGTGGTTCATTTGCTGCGGCGCTATGTAAAGAACGAAACGGTTTCTGAGGAATTTTTCCTGGAACTGGA
>URFM01000041.1 GCA_900547035.1 uncultured Clostridium sp.
TTTTTATTTTGACGGAAAAGTTGAAAAGAAGTTGAAGGTAATTTGCTGGATAACAATATATCTGCCTTATAACTTTTCCAGCAGTTCTTCCTGCTGCTGGCAAATGGCATTTTCGATTTCAATTAAAGGCATTTCCATCATCGCTATGCTGCTGAGTTTAAATAAAATTTCCGCCTCTCCCCAGTCTTCAAAGCGTATCACCTCATCCTCATGGAAATGTTCTCCAAATTCATATATTTCCTGGATTACATCTGTCAGCGTCTGGAATCCATCATAATGGCCCGAAGAAATAACCGATGTCTCCTGGTTTCCTCTGAAGCAGATTTTAATTCCTTTCAGAATCCGGATTACATCCATTTCATCCCAGTCCTTTTCCTGAAGCAGTTTCTCCAGCATAGAACCCATTTTGGGTGAAATTTCATCCTCCTCCCAATTTGGGTCATAGTCTTCCAGGGCTTCATAAACGGCCAGCGGAATCTCCCCTTCGCTTATGGCGGAGTCCCAATTCGCAAAACTTGGCGGGTCACAAGCCTCGTCCAGCAAAACGATTTGCTCCACCTCTTTCAGGTTCAGAAGGAGCAATTTGTTATTCATACAAGGTACAACCCCATATTCCTGTGTCATCATCCCATACATTTTTTTCTTTGTATCATAGCTGATGAGATACCAGAAATACGCTCCATTCCCCCTGAGGCGGATTCCAATATGCCCCCAAAAGCCGTGCATGCCATCAAATTGATCTCCTCTGGTAAAATCATCCGGCTCAGCTACAGGCACATCAAAATAGTTTGTACCCAGGATGCCGCGGACACTGGTCTTGTAGCAAAAGGCGATATCTCTTAATTCGGATTTTGTCGCCTCTGCTCCTCCCTCAATCTCCTTCAGCCGTTCCATGCTGATACCGGTCTCCTCTGACACTGAATCATCCATGATTTTAAGCGCATTTTTCATTTGCCGCATACGGTTAAAAGGATGTTTGATATCACTCATCAAAAAGTCCGGGGTAATGTGCAGAAAGTCTAAAATCTTTGTCACATGCTTTGTAAAATTCGTTTGGTTCGTAATCTCAGCTGACAGTATTTTGTCTAATGTAGGCCGGGATATCCCTACTTCTTTGCAAAGCTGTACCTTGGTTATATTTTTCGCTTCCAGATACGTTTCCAATTTAATTGCAAATGTACTTCTCAGGTTAAATAAATCCGCCGCTTGATACATATTCTCATTTCTCCTTCTCTTTCTCTGCTCTGTCTGTTCCCATCTTGGAAGCTGTTTCGAACTTTCAACTTTCTATGAGAATATTATATCTTCTTATGTGATTTTTGTAAATATTTTTTTAAAAATTTACATTTATTATTTTACTTTATGCAAATTGTTATGGTAGCTTACACCATAAAATAATGCATACGCGGCCTGTACATGATATAATTCAACCGTAGCTGAATTGCCCGTTCTGTCTGAAAATCCCCTGCAGACTTCAGAAAAGCGGCGGAGCCGGGCAAACGCAAATCAAGCATGCAAAGGAGGACAGTATCATGTCTGATTGGAACCCAAAGAAGTATTTGTTATTCAAAAAGCAGCGTACACAGCCGGCCATTGACCTTGCAAACCGTGTGCGGGACTGCGGCGCCGAAACGGCTGCGGATATCGGCTGCGGCCCCGGCAACAGTACGGCTGTCCTGCGGGACATTTTCCCCCATGCAAAAATACTGGGAATCGACAGTTCCGCCAATATGATTCGCAAGGCAAAGGAGACCCACAGCGGTCTTGATTTTGCAGTGTGCAGCGCGGAAGATTTGACCGGAAGCTATGACTTGCTGTTTTCCAATGCCTGCCTGCAGTGGATTCCCCATCACGAAACCCTGATTCCCCAACTTATGGAAAAATTGACCGAGCATGGGGTGCTGGCGGTGCAGATGCCTATGAACTTCAATGAACCGCTGTTCCGTATTATCAGGGAGGTCTCGTCCGAATCTGATTGGAATTTTGAAAATGTCTGTTTTGAAAAGAACGATACTCTTTCTCCCGAAGAGTATTTTGATATCCTGTCATCCTGCTCAAGCAGCTTTGAGGTATGGGAAACCGTGTATTACCACGCGCTGCCGTCCCATGAGTACCTGATTGAATGGGTACGGGGCACCAGGCTCCGTCCGTATTTGGACGTACTGGATGACGAACAGAAGGTAGAATTTGAAGGGGAAATCCTTTCCAGATTAAAAGAAGCCTATTCTTTCACCGCAAGCGGCGAGGTGATCTTGAAATTCCGGAGATTTTTCTTTACCGCATATAAGTAAAATACATAAGCAGCAGTTCAGGGCGCTTGTTTTCACATCGGACGCACTGAACTGCTGCATTTTATTAGAACTTCCAGCGGTTCAAAAAGGCTACTTTAGCTTCGCTCCGTCATGAAAGGCATTGCCCACCTTTTCGCCGATTACGTGGTAGTGATTTCCCACCGGGTCAAAGGTAATGGGGGCCAGCTTCATCACATCAATCGTTCCGTCGGTGAGGATGTGCTCGTCGGCGCTGACGTTCACAATCTCGCCGAAGAGATGGCAGCTTTCCGGGTCGTAGCTGATGAGCCTGCACTCCAGCGTCATGGGCAGCTCCTCAATGATGGGCGCATCCACAAACTCCGCTTTCGTAGTGTGGAACCCTGCTTTTTCCATCTTGTCCGGCGTATTGTTGCCGGAGGCGATGCCGACGTAGTCGCAGGCGGTCATCTGCTCCGCCGTAGCCATGCTCACCGTGAAGGCCTTTCTGGCCAGAATGTTTTTGGTAGTCTTATGGCCGGCGCTGATGCACATGCACAGCTCCGTATCGCAGCTGATACCGCCCCAGGCCGCGTTCATAGCGTCGGGCTTTCCATCCTCATCGTAGCTGCCGATGATAAATACCGGCTGCGGATAGGTCCAGGGTTTTGCTCCAAAATTCTTTCTCATTTTCAAGTCCTCTCTTTCTTGTTATTCTTCTTTGCTGCTGTTAAGTCATAGCTTAAATCCAGCAGATGTTTGATTTCCTTCTCCGGTGCGCTGCCATCCAGCCGGATGGTGAGCCACTGTTCCTTGTTCATGTGGTAGGCCGGATGAAATCCTTCCTGGGTCCGGAGGAAACTCCCCAGAACCGGGTCGCATTTCACATTGAGCACATCCACAAGGCCGTCGCCGGGAAGCCCCAGCTTCTCCCTCCCGACTTCCATCACCAGGCCGTACCACTTACGGTTGTCCCTGTGGCGCAGGACGGCGTTGGTGTCGGACCAGGGATAGTCCGGTTCTGTGCCGTATTTTGTTTTTGCGTAGGTGAATATTTGTTGACGGGTCATGGGGTGGGGGCCTTCTTTCTGAATGTATATTTTCCTTTGTTGCAGCCGGAATCGTTTCTTAATGTCCGGTTTTGCCGTTCCAATGTCCGGTATTTTCGTTTCTTTAAAAGGTTCAGTCCAATCTTCTAAATTGTTTTAACTTGAAAATAATCCCCGGCAATCTTGTCCAGCTGCGCGGCAATGACCTTGAAGTCCGTATTCAAATCCAGCGTTTTCGCACCGATTTGGTTTCCTCCTATATGGAGCATGCAGTCAGGAGTGACGGATTCGTTGGTTTTCGCATTCTCAATAATTTCCATTACATATCAAATATCCCCGTCCATTTAATCCTTGCAACAGTCGATTAGTTTTTCCTCTCCAACTTCACCACACTCTCACAATGCCCACTCCCCCCAAACATATCACAACACCCAACTCTCCTCACCTCATACCCTCTCTCCCCCAAATACTTCACGTCCCTGGCCAAAGTCGCCGAATCGCAGCTCACATACACCACCCGCTTCGGCCCCATCTTCACAATGGTATCCAGGCACACGGAGTCGCAGCCCTTCCTGGGCGGGTCCACCACGATTACATCGGCGTAGGCCTGATTCTCCTCATACTCTCTGGGCAGCACCTCCTCCGCCTTCCCCACAAAAAACTGCGCGTTCTCAATCCCGTTAATCCGCGCGTTCTCTCTGGCGTCCTCGATGGCCTCCGGCACAATCTCCACCCCGAAAACCCGTTTCGCCTTCTGGGCCAGGAACAGGGAAATGGTCCCGATTCCGCAGTACAAATCCCAGACCGTCTCCTCCCCGGTAAGGTCCGCGTATTCCAGAGCCTTCCCGTACAGCTTCACCGTCTGGGCCGGATTCACCTGATAAAAAGAAAGTGGAGAAATCCGGTACTTCACATTCCCGATAAAGTCCGTAATATATCCAGGTCCAAAAAGATTGATAATCTCCTTCCCCAAAATCACATTGGTCCGCTCTTTATTCACATTCAGGGAAATGCTGGTCATGCCCGGAATCTTCAAAAGCTCCTCCACCAGCTCCCCGCTGTAGGGCAGGCCGGAGCCGTTCACCACCAGGCACACCATCAGTTCCCCCGTAGCGAAGCCCTTCCGAATCAGGCAGTGGCGTACTAGGCCCGTTCCCGTCTTTTCCTCATAGGGCGCGATTTTCCGCCGCTCCATAAACCCCTTGACGATTTCCAGAATCAGGCGGTTCTCCTCCACTCCCAGCAGACAGTCCTCGCACTCCACAATATCGTGAGTCCGCCCCGCGTAAAATCCGGTGATGATTCTCCCGTCCTTGCTCCGTCCAAAGGGAAACTGGGCCTTATTCCGGTAACGCCATGGATTCTCCATCCCCATAATCGGCTCCATCCGGACCACCGGGCCCCCAACATCCCCGTCCATTTTCTCCCCCGGCAGCACCAAATTCTCCAGCCCCCCAATCCGCTTCAGATGGTTATAAACCTTCCGCTCCTTAAACCGAAGCTGCTCCTGATAATCCATCATCTGCAGCTGGCAGCCTCCGCACTGTCTGGCCACGGGACATTTGGGCTCCACCCGGTAAGGGGAGGGCGTCAGCACCTTCACCAGGCGGGCGTAGCCGTAGGATTTCTTCATTTTCATGGCGGAAGCTTCCACCACATCGCCGATTACCGTATCCTTAATAAACCAGATGAAGCCGTCTGTCTTTCCGACACCGGCCCCATCCTCGCTCATATCTTCTATGGTTGTAATAAAATGTTCGTTCTTTTTCATCCGCTTATAACTCCGTGGTTTTCCGAATATTCGTGTCCAGCAGCCGGTTGAATCCCAGCCAGCCCGTATTCTCCCCGCCGGCGTTCAACGCCTCAATCATGGTCTCCATCTTGGCGTCCGTATTGTCCGCGAAGTTTAAGGCCAGCGCCTCCAGCAGGGCCGGTTTCTTCGGCGAGCCGTACTCCAGCTCCCCGTGGTGGGCCAGGATGCAGTGCTTCAACTCCAGAGCCGTCTTCTCGGGAAATCCCGGAATGGCGCGAATCATCCGCCCCACCATGTCGGTGCCGATGATAATGTGGCCCAGCAGCTGCCCTTCGTCGGTGTAGTCATTTTCCGGGAAGGTGGAAAGCTCCCTGGTCTTTCCGATATCGTGGAAAATGGCCGCCGTAATCAGCAAATCCCGGTTAATCTGGGGATAGCAGGAAGCGTAATAGTCGCACATCTTGGTAACGCTCAGCGTGTGCTCCAGCAGTCCTCCCACAAAGCCGTGATGGACGCTCTTGGCGGCGGAGTGGAACTTGAATGCCTTGGCAAAGGCCGGGCTGTCCACGAAAAATTTAGCCAGGAGCTGATGCAGGTAGGGATTCTTCACGCTGTCAATCAACCCCAGAAGCTCCCCGAACATCACCTCGATGTCCTTCCCCGAAACCGGCAGATAGTCCGCCTCCACAAACTCCCCTTCCGCTGCCCGGCGGATGCGGCGCACATTCATCTGATGAGAATTCTGGAACAGGGTAATGTCCGCCTCCACATGGACGTAATCCATGGTCTCAAACTCTCCGATTCCCGGAGAGTGGAGGTCCCAGATTTTGGCGTCAATGGTGCCGGTCTTGTCCTGGAGGACCAGATTGCCGTACTCCTTTCCGTTCTTTGTGAGGGCAATCTGCTTGTTCTTGCACAGGTAGACGCAGGCTACGTGCATCCCCTCTCTCAGGGTTTCAATATATTTCATTTCCATTAATTTCCTTTCCATTTTCATCTGATATTGCCGGTAAAGATGCCGCCCCTCCACTGCTGCCAATGGAGGCGCATCCGCTCCCCCTATCTTCCCCGGATTTCCACCGTAAACTCCAGCTCCCGGTACATATCCGTTCCGTTCCGCTGAACCATGACCCTTACCCGGTCCCCGGAACTTAACAGGTCAAGCTGATTCTGAAATTCCTTCATGGTGGCGACCGAAGCCTCGCCGATGGAGGTGATGATATCGCCGTTTTGAATCCCCGCGTTGTAAGCGGGACCGTCCGACACGCTCTCCACCACGTAGATTCCCGCCGGCATTCCGGCCTCCACCTGTTCGCGGCTGACCTCCTGTCCCCGGATGCCAAAGTAGGGCGGCGCCACGCCGTTGCTCAAATCCTCCAGCACAGCCTTGTAATCGGAAACCCCGGCCACCGCGGCCATGCCGCTGTTCTGGGCGTTGGCATAGGCTTCCGTCACCCAGCCAATCAGCTGTCCGTTCAGGTTGATTAAAAAGGTGCCTTCTCTGGCCGCCCCATTAACGCTGGTGTAAAATACACGGCCAACGCCGTCCACCAGCTGAACGTTCCGCACCACATAGGAGATTACCCCGTAATCCGTGGAATGAATCACTCCGGCCGGGCTGCCCACGGCCACCACCAAATCCCCCTGCTTCACAGAGTATGAATTCCCCAGTTCAATCACCGGCAATTTGTCCCGCTGTTCCTGACTGAGGGTTGACAGGTCGATGCTCACCACCGCCATATCCGCTACCGTATCCCGCTGCTTTACCGCGCCCTCCAGAACGGTTCCGTCCGCCAGGGCTACCTCGATGGAATCTGCCGACTCGATAGCCGCCTCGGTGGTGAGAATCAGTCCCTCATTTCCCATTTTCGCGATGAGGACGCCGGCGTGCTGTCCCGTGGTTTCAATGGGATTGTCAAACCAGTCCGTCTGGTGCTGAATGGAGTGGACCGACACGATTCCCTGGTCCGCCTCCGAGGCCACGGACCGCAGTCCCGCGAAAATCCGGTCCACATCCGCCGCCTCATAGGTATATTTTGCAATCTCCGACTGCACCACGTCCCCCACCGGCTCCGACTCAGTCTCCGAATCCGCCGTAGTGGTGGGAGCGGGGGGCGCCGTAGTCTCCGGCTCGTCCTTTGGAATGGTCACCCTCTGGCTCTCCTCTGTTTCTCCCAGGCCCAGGTGCCGCTCCGCAATGGGCCTTGAAACCGCAAAGCAGACCCCGGCCACCACGCCGAACAGCACTCCGCAGAAGGCCGTTAACAAAATCCGCCTGGCAATCTGCCGCCTGGACATGGGCTGGCGGACAATTTTCTCTTTAATAAAATGACGGTCTCCGTTCTTCTCAGGCATAACAAACCTCCTGGAAAAAAAACTGACTCTGATGTTTGTTGAGGACGGCTTATCTTCTTGCCCGGCCAAGGCCGGACAAGAAGCATCGGATGGACATCCGATGGACCAGAAGAGGCAGGGGCAAGCTTACAAGCAAGCCTGACGCTTGCCCCTGCCTCTTCTGGTCCGCCGTCCTGCCTATTATTATAAATTCCATTCCCCGTTTATGCAACCCGCTAAAGTTTAAAAGATAAGTAAAATACCGCCCAAAACCATGGTAATTATCTAATTTTTTGGTATAATGTAACTGTTCAAACCAGACAGAGTAGCAGTTCAGGACGGCACATCTTCTTGCCCGGCTAGAGCCGGACAAGAAGCATCGGATGGACATCCGATGTGAAAAAGCGGGCAAAAATATGCTTATAAGCAAGCTTAACGCCTGTTTTTGCCCGCTTTTTCCCGCCGTCCTGAACTGTTACAGGTAGATTTATTTGCACAGGAGAATTACATGAACGAAAAATCCTTAAAAATCCTGGAATTTCATAAAATTATCAGCCAGCTGACGGAGTACGCCGCCTCCCAGCCGGGAAAGGCCATGTGCCAGAACCTTGCGCCTTCCTCCGACTATGAGGAAATCCTCACCTGGCAGGCCCAGACCACCGATGCGGTTTCCAGAGTCCGCATGAAAGGGACCATCTCCTTTTCCGGCGTGAAGGACATCGGAGACTCCCTGAAACGGCTGGAAATCGGAAGTTCCTTAAACATCATAGAGCTCCTCTCCATCAGTTCCCTCCTGACCGTGGCTGCCAGGGCCCGGTCCTACGGGCGCCACGAGCCCCAGGAGGACGATGGGGATTCCGAGGAATTTGACTCCCTGGAACCCATGTTCAGGGCCCTTGAGCCTTTGACCCCCTTAAACAACGAGATTAAGCGCTGCATCCTCAGCGAGGACGAGGTGGCCGACGACGCCAGCCCGGGCCTGGCCCATGTGCGCCGCTCCATGAAAATCACCTCGGACCGGATTCACACTCAGTTAAATTCCATGCTGAATTCCAACCGCTCCTACCTTCAGGATGCGGTGATTACCATGCGCAATGGCCGCTACTGTCTGCCGGTGAAAGCCGAATACAAAAACCAGGTACCCGGCATGGTCCACGACCAGTCCTCCACCGGCTCCACCCTGTTCATCGAGCCCATGGCCATTGTCCGCCTGAACAATGAGATGCGGGAACTGGAAATCAAAGAACAGAAAGAGATTGAGGCGGTGCTGGCGAATTTAAGCATCCAGGCCGCCTCTTACACCGAAGAATTAAAGCTGGATATGGAGCTGCTTTCCCAGCTGGACTTCATTTTCGCCAAGGCCGCCCTGGCCCGCCACTACAAGTGCAGCGCTCCCGTCTTCAACAATCGGGGCTATATCCACATCAAGGACGGACGCCACCCCCTGCTGGACCCGGCCAAGGTGGTTCCCATCAACCTTTGGCTGGGAAAGGACTTCGATTTGCTGATTGTCACCGGCCCCAACACCGGAGGCAAGACCGTTTCCCTCAAGACCGTAGGCCTTTTCACCCTCATGGGTCAGGCCGGCCTTCACATTCCCGCGTGGGAGGGCTCGGAGCTGGCGGTTTTTGACGAAGTGTTCGCCGACATCGGGGACGAGCAGAGCATTGAGCAGAGCCTCAGCACCTTCTCCGGCCACATGACCAACATTGTCCAGATTTTGAGTCAGGCCGACGCCAGGTCCCTCTGCCTCTTCGACGAGCTGGGGGCCGGCACGGACCCCACCGAGGGAGCCGCCCTGGCCATCGCCATTTTAAGCTTCCTCCACAACATGAAGTGCCGGACCATGGCCACCACCCACTACAGCGAGCTGAAGGTATTTGCCTTAAGCACCCCCGGGGTGGAAAATGCCAGCTGCGAGTTCAACGTGGAAACCTTAAAGCCCACCTACCGCCTGCTCATCGGCGTCCCCGGAAAGAGCAACGCCTTCGCCATTTCCAAGAAGCTGGGGCTGCCGGACTACATCATCGAGGAGGCCAAAACCCACCTGGAGGCCAAGGACGAATCCTTTGAGGACCTGCTGACCAGCCTGGAGGAAAGCCGCCTGACCATTGAGAAGGAGCAGGAGGAGTTAAAGTCCTACAAAGAGGAGATTTCCCAGCTGAAATCCCGCCTTTCCCAGAAGGAGGAGCGGCTGGAGGAGCGCAGGGACAAAATCCTCAAAAAAGCCAACGAGGACGCCCAGCGGATTCTCCGGGAGGCCAAGGAGACCGCCGACTCCACCATCCGGCAAATCAACAAGCTCTCCGCCGATTCCGGCTTAAACAAGGAGCTGGAGGCCCAGCGGGCAAAGCTGCGGGATAAATTAAAGCAGACCGACGAGAAGCTGGCCATCAAGACCAAAGGACCCAGCAAGACCATTTCCCCCAAGAAGCTGAAAATCGGCGACGGGGTCAAGGTCCTGTCCATGAACTTAAAAGGCACCGTCAGCACCCTCCCCAACGCCAAGGGAGACCTCTATGTGCAGATGGGCATCCTCCGCTCCCTGGTAAACATCCGGGATTTGGAACTTCTGGACGAGCAGGATGTAAGCGGTCCCTCCATTCCGGAGAAGAACAGCCGCTACCGGGTCGCCAGGGGCAGCGGAAGGCCTTCCGGCGGAGGAATCCAGGTCTCCAAATCCGCCTCCATTTCCCCGGAGGTCAACCTCATCGGCATGACCGTGGACGAGGCCATGCCCGTGCTGGAAAAATACCTGGACGACGCCTATCTGGCCCATCTGGAAACCGTCCGAGTGGTCCACGGCCGGGGCACGGGAGCGTTAAAAAACGCCGTCCATCAGCGGCTGAAGAAACTGAAATATGTGAAAGATTTCCGCCTGGGAGTCTTCGGAGAGGGAGATTCCGGCGTAACCATCGTAACGTTTAAATAGTCGGCCGGGACGGCGGTCCACATTCCGCCGTCCGGCAAAAAGAAAAGGAGATGCAGCAAGTATGGCAGAAAAACAGAGAATCCTGATTGTAGACGACGACGCGAATATCGCGGAACTGATTTCCCTCTATTTGATGAAAGAGTGCTATGAGACAAAAATCGTGGGGGACGGGGAGGAGGCTTTAAAGGTCTTTCCCGAATTTAAGCCCCACCTGATTCTTCTGGACCTGATGCTGCCCGGCATGGACGGCTACCAGGTATGCCGGACTTTGAGGGCCTCCTCCCAGGTTCCGGTCATCATGCTGTCCGCCAAAGGCGAGATTTTTGACAAGGTCCTGGGACTGGAGCTGGGAGCGGACGACTATATGATTAAGCCATTCGACTCCAAGGAACTGGTGGCCAGGGTGAAGGCCGTCCTGCGCCGCTATCAGGCCTCCGCCGCCCCCGCCGTCTCAGTTCCCAAGCAGCAGGGCGAGTACGTGGAGTATCCGGATTTAATCGTAAACCTGACCAACTACTCCGTCATCTACAAGGGACATTCCGTGGAAATGCCCCCCAAGGAGCTGGAGCTTTTATACTTTTTAGCCGCCTCCCCCAACCAGGTCTTTACCAGAGAACAGCTGCTGGACCATATCTGGGGCTACGAGTACATCGGAGACACCCGGACCGTGGACGTACATATCAAGCGTCTGCGTGAAAAAATCAAGGACAATGACAGCTGGGCGATCACCACCGTATGGGGAATCGGCTACAAATTCGAGGTAAAGCGCTAAGGAGGCATACCCATGACCCGTTCCCTATACTCCAAATTCATTCTGGGCTATCTGGTCTTCGGACTGCTGGGCTTTATTTTCATCGCCACCATTTCCTCCAAGATGACCAGGGAATATTTAATCCAGGACCGGGCCCAGACCCTCTACGATGAGGCCAGCCTGATTGCCTCCTCCTACAGCACCATGTACAGCGGCAACTACCAGAACCTGTCGGACGCCTCCCCCCAGCTGCGGGCCGTGTCCCAGTTTCTCCAGGCCAATATCATGGTGGTGGACCGGTCGGGCAATATCATCGTGGACAGCTCCGGCGAGTCCGGGGAGCGGACTTCCATCGCCAATTTCGACCCCACCGCCACCGGAAACCGTTCCTACACCATCGGCACCTACAACGGCCTCTTCTCCGAGGAGGTCCTCAGCGTGTCCGCCCCCATTACGGGAAATTACAACACCTACGGCTATGTGCTGATTCACCTGCCTATGTCCCAGATCTCCTCTTCACAGAACGGAGTTCTGAACATCCTCTATATCAGCTCCGCCTGCGTTTTCGCCCTTTCCCTCATTATCCTCCTGGTATTTACTCAGACGGTATATCTGCCTCTGAGGAAAATCACGGAGGGCGCCACCCAGTACGCCGCCGGACACCTGGACTACCGCATCCAGGTCAATACCCACGATGAGATGGGCTACCTGGCCAATACCTTAAACCTGATGTCCGACGAGCTGAACAAGATGGAGGAATATCAGAAAAACTTCATCGCCAACGTATCCCACGACTTCCGTTCTCCCCTGACCTCCATCAAGGGATACCTGGAAGCCATTCTGGACGGCACCATTCCGCCGGAATTTTACGAGAAATACCTCTCCCGGGTCATTTCCGAGACGGAGCGCCTTCACAAGCTGACGGAAAGCATGCTGACCTTAAACTCCTTGGACAGCAAAGGATATCTCTCCAGAAGCAACTTTGACATCAACCGGGTCATCAAGGACACCGCGGCCTCCTTTGAGGGAACCTGCGGCGCGAAAAATATCGTATTCGATTTGACCTTTGGGGACAATATCCAGATGGTCTACGCCGACATGGGGAAAATCCAGCAGGTGATGTACAACCTCATCGACAACGCCATCAAATTCAGCCACCAGGATTCCACCATCTACATCCAGGCGGTTGGACGCCACGAAAAGATTTTCATTTCCGTCAAGGATACGGGAATCGGAATCCCCAAAAACAGCTTAAGTAAGATTTGGGAGCGTTTTTACAAGACCGACCTCTCCAGAGGCAAAGACAAGCGCGGAACGGGCCTGGGTCTCTCCATTGTAAAAGAGATTATCCAGGCCCATGGGGAAAATATAGACGTCATCAGCACCGAGGGCGTGGGAACAGAGTTCATCTTCTCCCTGCCCCGGTCTACCAACCTATGATAATAATCCAGGACGGCGGGAAAACGTGGGCAAGAACAGGCGTTAAGCTTGCTTTTGCCCACGTTTTCACATCGGATGGATATCCGATGCTTCTTGTCCGGCCTTGAGCCGGGCAAGAAGATAGCCGTCCTGGATTACTACGGGCTACTCCAGAATTAACCGGGCCGCCCCGTAAATCCCCGCATCATTTCCAAGGGTAGCCAGGCCGATTTTGGCCTTATTTTTGGAAATGGGGGTAAAATAGTCATAATGTCCGTAAATCCGGTCAATGAGATACTGACCCGCCTTGGACACTCCTCCTCCGATGACGAAGATTTCCGGATCCACCATCATAGAGGCCTGGGCCAGAGCCAGTCCCAGATACCGGCATACTACTTCTACCACCTGGTCTGCCAGGGCGTCTCCGGCTTTCGCCGCATCTAACACATTCTTGGCCGTCACCCGGTCCCCATATTCACGCAGCAGGGACGGCGTATCGCAGGAGGCCATCGTTCTTCTGGCTTCCCTGGCGATTCCCGTAGCGGATGCCACCTGCTCCAGGCAGCCCATGCCGCCGCAGTTGCAGTGCTCCTGCTCCTCATCCCGCACATGAATATGTCCGATTTCCCCGGCCAGCCCGTGGGCTCCGCTGACCATCTTCTGGTTCAGAATCACGCCGCCGCCTACGCCGGTCCCCAGGGTAATCATCACAATGTCCCGGTAGCCTTTTCCGCCGCCCTGCCACATCTCGCCCAGGGCTGCCACATTGGCGTCGTTTCCGCTGCGCACCGGGATATTCTCCAGCATGGCGCTCAGTTCCTTTTGAGGATTGACGTTATGCCATCCCAGGTTCACACAGATTTCCACGGAGCCATCGGGAAGCACCGGTCCGGGAACTCCCATTCCCGCACCCCGGATTTGGTCAAAAGAAATCCCTTCCTCCTCCAACACCTTTCGAATGGAGGCCGCCACATCAGGCAGAATATGCCTTCCATTCTCCTCCTTGCGGGTTTTTACCTCCCATTTTTTCAGAAGCCGGCCATCCTCCTCAAACAAACCGATTTTGACGCTGGTTCCTCCTACGTCCACACCGATGCATTTCTTATCCATAGTACTATTCCCTCTCTTCCTGTATCTTTTTCATCCTCATATTTTCCCGCCCTTTTGTATTCCTAATTCAGGCGGATCTCCCGAAGATTCTGGGGGCCCAGAACCAGGAAATTACCCGGAATCCTTCCTTTTAATATCCCGGATATGGTAAAATCAAAGGTTCCCGAAAACTTCAGAGTTCCCTTCATGTTATAAATCTGACAGCTGTCGTCATTGTAGAGGAAAATGGTGTCGCTGTCAATCCTGAAATCCGTATATGGGAAATCAAACGTTTGATCCACTTCCGTTCTCCCGCTGCTGCGATATACCAGCAGCCGGTAAGGATCTTCTCCTTCCGTGGTATTCGTCACCACTCCCACATACTCGGGACTGTAACAGATGGAACGGATCTCTTCCTCCAGCAATGCCGGTTCTCCAGGAGTCGGCTCCGTTTCTACCCTGGTAGAAATAAAGAAAACCCCTTGATCGGAAAATGCCGCCACATGATCCTCGTCCAGGAAACGGATTCGGGCCACCAGGGCGTTGCTTAAATCCTCCGGAAAAATGATGCCGACCACCCGGTCCGCCCGGCTCTGTCCTACACCGAAATTATAAAAAACAATCTTGCACTTCAGCAGGCCCTGCTCCAAATATAAAAACGAAGCCGCCAGCTGATTCCCACTGGGGGACAGACTGATGTCTATCGGATATCCGTCATTTTCCAAAAGAGACTTGATGGAAATTTGAAGTTGGCTTCCGTCATTTCGGTACATAAAAACATAGCTTGCCGAAGAATCTCCTTCCATCACCGCCGCCACTCCGCCGGCGGACACCGTAGCCCCCATGATTGGCAGCAAGGAAGCGGCCTGGCCCTGGCAGCCGTCGGGATTACATATATAGATCCCGGTCCCCTGACGATCCGCCACCACTGCGTAATTTCCATTGACCGACACAATAGGAGATTTCATCTCATAGCTTTGGTTCCAAATGGTGTTTCCCCGGTAGTCCAAAAAAGACATGCCGTCTCTTGTATACCGCAGAATTCCTCCGCCGAAAGCCTCATAGCCGCAGAAGCTGCTGTCCGTCTGGCCTTCCGTCTGGGAGGTGAGACTTTTTTCCCAGGATACCTGATAGCCTTCGTACTGATGATACTGGCTGAACTGATAAACCACCGCCGTTCCTATAGCGGCCATGATCAAAAACACCAGCAGAATCTTTAGTCTGCGCTGTACTACCTTCCGATGGGCCTTCTGCACCACTTCATGACTGTCCTCCTCATCTCTTCTCCCCCCCGGTCCCGCCGGACCAGGACTGGATGGGACGATCTGCCGCCGCAGCTGACGCTTTTTGCTCTCGCGGCTCATTGAACTGATATTGCTCATCTTTTATCTCCAGTGAACTGTAAAAAAGCTTACCTGGACATTATACACCACATTTTTTGAAACCGCATTACCTTTTTCAGTTTTCAGGGCATTAAAAGTTTCTGACCAGCGTAAATGCTGTTTTCACTCTCCAATCCATTAATCGAGCAGATCTCCTCCAGATGGTCCAGATTCCCGTAAACCTGAAAACAGATGCCGTAAAGCGTCTCTCCGGGAGCCACCTGATAAATATGATAATTCGTATCAGCCGCAGCCGCCTCTTTGCTCTGCCGGTCTTCTTTCTGTTCTTCCTGCGCGGGTACGGCCCCGCCGCTCTCCGGCTCCGCGTTTTTAGTTTCCTCCGCTGTGGAGGGCTTTACTGGCGACATGGTTTCCGGAACGACATAGGAGCCGCTCTCGCCCTGTACATTTGCCGCTGCAGCTGCCTCCGCGGCTCCTTCTGTCTCGTTCTCGGTCCGGGCACTCTGAATCGGGCTGATATTTCCCTCCGCCTCTTCGATCAAGTAATCCGGCTCTTCCGCTGTGGTAAAGCCCTTGCCGGAAGAATCAGGAATCGTTTCCTCCATCATCGTCCCTCCAGGCAAAACCGAGGCAATCACACTCTCCATCTGCTGCATTTTCTGAAAGTTATTGAACATGGCTACTCCTCCGGCCAGAACCGTAACCGTCAGAACCCCGCACAGTCCGGTCAGCAGATGTACGGTACCCCGTTCATGAACCGCCTCATTTTTCCTCTCGTCCATCCGCTTTTTAAAGTCGCGGATCACCCGGTCATCTCCTGAGGTTTCCACACGGCGCGCATCCTTTCGCAGGACCATATAGTCCTGCATCATCTGATTGCGCTCATAAAAAATGCTGTACCCCTTTAATTGATAAAATCCATCTGGCGAAGTTATGTAAATAGCCTCTTCTCCTTCCAGTCCGCTGTTCAAATACATCAGCTGATTCTTTCCGGAAAAATACTGTCCATGAAGTTTCCAGTAATTCAGAGGACTTAAATTGCAGCCCGCATCTCCGCAAATAAACCAGCCCTGAACTGTCCGTTTGGGAAAAATCTGCTCTATATCCTGGTAAGCCTTTTTCCAGGCTTCCTCTGTAAAGACCACTGCTTCTCCTTCCGCAGACACTCCCTCCATCTCCAGAGCGCCGTCCACAAACACATATGGCGTCTCTCCGCGCATCTCCACATTTCCAAGCAGAAGACCTACCCTCAAATCCGTCCCGCCCCAGGGCTTCAGACGTTTCAGGTAGGTATTTACATAATCTTCCACATATAACTTTAAGATCGGATCCCTCTCCCCAATCTGCCGTATATTTTTCGGCAGTCTTGGATAGGGCTCGTACAATTCTCCCATAGAATCACCCCGCTGTAGTCTAGTCTTTTATCACAAAAACTTTACCACACCGGAAACGAAAAATTTGTCAAAAACTGACAGCCTTGTCCCAAAATCCTTCGACAAGAAAAATGCTCTCGCAGATACAGTCCGCTATCTGCATCACCATGGACAGACGCACGCTTTGAAGCGTCACCGGGTCTAAGCTGGAACAGCCCCCCACAATTCCCGTAATAGAAATATCTCCTACCGCCTCCAGCTCCTTGCTTACTCCCAGACCGGGCTTTAGGGCCCCTCTGCCAATGGTGGCATATCCCACATGATCCTTTCTTCCCACCGAGGCATCAATAGCAACCACCACATAGTTTGAATAATACATCCGAATATAGTTGGCGTACATTTCCAGATTCATGGCGTGAACCGGACGGTCCAGGGTTCCGATGACTGCCGCCCCCTTTAGCCTGCGCCGCCTCAGCTTATGACCAATTAAGGGACCCAGGCTGTCCCCCGTAGACCGGTCCGTGCCAATACACAAAAAGATCACACCTGCCTTCTTATTCCTTCTCTTCTCCTCTGCAATCAGCTCATAAAGTCTCATGGCAAATACCTCTGCCTGAAACCCCTTTCTGGTGTCAAAATAGTCAATATCCTCATACCTCTGAGTGTTTAGCTGCTTCCACAATTTCATAGTCCTGCAATCCACCTGATGTTCATTTCCCCATCCCTTTTTTCCTAGTATAGGTTCTTGTCCTGGAAAATATTCCATCAGAAAGAAGAGTTTTTTCCGCCATACAAAAAAGAGACTGCCCCATGTGCAGTCCCTTTCTGCTTTTTGGTTCCCGTCAGCTTAAACACCGCGCCTTCTACTCATACAAAATCAACGCAACCATCTGGACCGGCTCATCCCCGATACATTCCAGTCCGTGTCCCTGACCAGGAGCGCAGTAGGTCACATCACCCGGTCCCACTTCTGTAATGGCCCCATTGTCATTGTACCGTCCCTTGCCGCTTAAAATGTAGTAGGTTTCTCCATCCCCCTGGTGAACATGGTATCCGATAGCAGAGCCAGGGAAAATCGTAGTCTGCGCGAATACCCGGCCCTTGCCATGCATCTCCTCCGGTCCGTTGAGAATGCTGGCCATCTGAATCTCTCCGGTCCCGTTAAATGGGGCCGGTTTTCTTTCTACCTGTTTTTCACTGCTTTTGCGAATCATTGCAATCCCTCCTCCAGTTCACTGCCCTTATGCTGTCCTCTTAATCAAAAAGTTTTTCCTTATATACCCCCTGGCGAATCAGCTCACGAATGGCGTCCACCACCGCCTGCTTATCCTCCTGGTAGGTTACGCCAAACCATTTATCCGGCGTATGAAGCACCTTTACCTTTGCCTTTCCGCTCTGTACCAGCTGGTCGATAATTTTCGGCAGCAGGTACTCCGCCTTAATATCTCCTTCCGGAACCTGGTCCAGGAATTTCGGGAATCCCTGCTCCAGCTCCTCCAGAAAGCTCTCAGGAAGTCCCCACATATTCATGGATACCGGCTGGCCTGGGTCAAGGGTCACGGGATTTCCCGCCTCGTCCTTCGCCTCAAGTCCCTGGTCGGTCATGCGGATTTCATAGGTCTCTGTCACGTTTTCCAGGACATTATCCTCGCTAACCCGGCACACGCCCCGGGTCACCGCTCCATTGTCGCTCAGGGTGTTGGCCAGGACGAAAGCGCCCATGCAGATGTCGTACAGATCCCCATCCTCTTTCATCTCCTGAACCATATAATCATGAATCTGACGGAAGCCCTCCTTACCGTAATAGTCGTCGGCATTGATTACCAAAAAAGGCCCTTTTACCAGCCCTTTGATCGTCAGCACAGCCTGACCGGTACCCCAGGGTTTTTTTCTGCCCTCCGGAACCTGATACCCATCCGGAAGGTCATCCAGCTCCTGATACGCGTACTCCACCGGAGCCAGCTTCTCAATCCGGTTGCCGATAATCTCCTTAAAATCTTTCTCCAAATCCTTGCGGATGATAAAAATAATCTTATTAAAACCTGCCTCCAATGCATCATGAATGGAATAGTCCATGATAATCTCTCCGCCCGGTCCTACCGGCGCCAGCTGCTTAATTCCTCCCCCAAAACGGCTTCCGATGCCAGCCGCCATAATTACCAGTGTGGTTTCCTTCATTTTCCACAATACCTCCCGTTTGATTTTGTTCCGTTTCCATGGTCTGCCCGCTTTCTCGAACACTTTCTCAGGCCAGTCAGAAACCTCGCTAAGTGTCCATAGTATATCACAAAACCGCTCCTGTTGTAAAGCTTCAAGCCTCCCCGAAGGCCGTCTCAAGAGCCAGGATTTCCAACACCCTCTGGCATCGATCCACATCCTCGTAATCCACGTATTCATTGGGCTTGTGGGCCATTTCCAAATTGCCCGGACCATAAGACATGCAGTTGTGATTCTCCAGCTTTCCAGCAATTACCGCCGTGTCCGTATAGCCGTTAAAAAATCCCACCGCAGCCTCCTCTCCCGTAGCCTTCCGACAAGCCTGTTTCAGCGCCTTCAGCAGGGCGGACTTATCGTCCCGCTCAATGTAGGGCCGGTCCCCGGTAATCACATAGCTTCCTCTTGTTCCCGGCACCTGATCTCCGGCAACGCGGATGGCTTCCTCCACAATGCCTTTGGCCTTCTCCGTATCAGTTGGAGGCGTCAGACGCATATCAATCCACACCTTGCAGGAATCCGGCACCACATAGGGGCGGTATCCTCCCTCGATCTGCCCGAAAGTAACGGTAGAGCGCCCCAGTTCATGGTGGACCGGGCAGCGGGAAATGCTCCTTCGGATATGACACACCGCCTCCGACATAGCAGCCACCGCGTCCGCCCCCTTCCAGGGAGTGCTGGCGTGAGCAGTCGCCCCCTCTATGGTCAGCTCAAACCAGGTCCTGCCCTTGTGGGCCACCTGAATCTGCCCGTCCGTGGGCTCCGTATCAAGAATCCAGTCCTGGGTACTGACCCATCCGCTTTTGATAGCTTTTTCAACACCCCGCATAAAATCTTCCTCATCCACCGATCCGATCAATGTAATGGAACGCCCAGGCCACCTTCCGGTTTCTCCGATTCTCCTAAGCACAGAAGAGAAAGCCGTTAACGCACAGGCCAACCCGGACTTCATATCACAGGCCCCTCTTCCGTACATCCGTTTTCCCTCTACCACAGCCCCCAGAGGAGGGCGGTTCTCATCCCATCCTTCCCCCAGTGTAACCGTGTCCATGTGGCAAATGAAAATCAACCCAGGCCCGGGAAAGGTTCCGGAAATTCTTGCCATCAGATTGCTTCTTCCGGGCAGCACCTCCTCCATTTTCAACTCAAGGCAGCGGTCATATACGCCTCCGGATGGTTCGGAAGAGCTCGATTGGGAAGAATCTCCTTTCTCCTCTTCCAACCTGGAATATTCCTCTTTTACAGGAATGTTCCATTTCTCCGCCTGCCTGCGAATCCATTCCTTCAGCCACTGTCCAATAACGCCTTCATACGCTCCCGGGTCAGAGCTGTCGATCTGAACCAGCTGTCTGGCTAGGGACCAGGCTGCGCAGGTATTTTCTTCATTTGCACCCACTTTTTCTCAACCTCCTGCTTGCTTTTAGCTTCTTTCCACAGTTATTTCTAAAAGAGGCGAAGCCCCTTTCAAAAGAAGCTCCGCCTGCCCTTCCCATTTTGCTATGCCATATTAAATATCAGCAAAATGGATTTCTTCTTAAATTTTACTGGCAGTTTTCATCGATAAATGCCTTGATCTCATCCTGCTCTCTTCCAATCGCACTGTTTACAGTTACGGAACCGTCAGCGATTCCGGCCTTAGCCTCTTCCAGAGCAGCTTTGCCCTCATCGGTTAAAGCAGCATCCAGAGCATCGCCCTCAACGATTCCTACGGCGCCGTCAGCCAGTCCAACGATCTCATACTCTCCAAAGGGAAGGGTTCCCTCATCCAGGTACTGGCCGATTACATTGTAGATGGCGTTTCCTACTTCCTTGATTACGGAAGTCGCAAAGCGCTCCTGAATGTTCGCATCTTCCGCATACAGAAGGGACTGATCACTGTCTACGCCCAGAACGTATTTTCCGGTCTCACCAGCAGCGGTATGAACACCATTTCCGGAACCGCCGGCGCAGGCAAAGATCACGGAAGCTCCCGCGTCGTTATACTGAGTCATAGCCTGAGTTCTTGCCGTATCCGGATCATTCCAGCCGCCTACATAGTTGTAGACAATCTGTACATCAGGATTGTAGGCCTTCGCGCCCTGAATGTATCCCCAGAAATATTCCTGAATCGGCAGGGACTCGTCCATTCCTCCAACAAAGCCGATTACATTGTTCTCCTGAGAGGCAATGTCAGCAGCAACGATTCCGCCCAGGTAAGCTGCCTGGCTGGTAGCGAAATCAATTCCGTACACGTTGTTGTTGGTACACTGAGACAGAATATCCTCACTGATAATGGTAAATGCAATATCCGGATACTCGTTGGCAACAGTTACTACGTTATCCTTAAAATCAGAAGCAGTGATAATCAGATCCGCTCCGGCGTCAGCTCCCTCATACATAGCCTGAAGGTTTGCCTGAACATCTGCGGTGGTCTCGATTACATGTACGTTGGCGCGGTCCGCATAATCCTCTACGGCGCGGTCTCCACCCTCTGCCATGCTGTCCCAGTAAGACAGATCGCCTCTGTCGCGGATAAATACATAAATTTCCTTCTTCTCGCCGTCATCTGCAGCAGCCTCGCCGTCCCCGGCAGCTTCCGTATCAGCGGCTTCTGCTCCGTCATCCGCAGCAGCCTCTGTCGCGGCCTCCTCGCTGGATCCGCCACAAGCGGTTACCATTCCAGCTGCCATTACGGCTGCCAGTCCAAACGCTGCCACTCTCTTCCAGTTTTTCATCAATACGTTCCTCCTTATATTTAATTTACTTGTTCGGGGCTAGGATGTCCCAAACAGTTTGCTTAAAGCAATCCGGGAGATCCCGAACCGCCAGTTACTGCTTTTCTTTCTCCACTTCTTCCTTACACATCTCGTAAAGCTTCTGCCGGTAAGAATCATCATACTGATCCCAGAGAGGCTCTACCTTGCTTGCTTCATCCAGGAAATAAAATACGTCTCTGCCCATAGCTCTTCCCTTCATGGTATGCATGTCAACAGCATACTCCGGGATCTCAGGTACATAGCCGTTCTGGAACTCCTTCATGATGATATTCTTAATGTGGTCTGTAGAGCGTTCCTTCTGGCATCTGCACAGATAACGGATCGCGTGCATAAAGAAGATGGGACGGTCTCCATCCATATAAGGGTATTCTTTGTGAAGATCGTACATGGTTTTTACGAAAATAGGAGCCTGCGTATCGCCAAAGCCTACATCCTCTACGGAGATTACCAGCAGACGGTTCCACATTTTCTCTTCGTGGAAAGTGGAAGTAATGTACAGCTCATAAGCCATGCGAAGAGCCAGATCCTCCTTAGCCCGGCGGATGCATTTCTGCAGAGCGGAAATCACCAGATCCGCTTCCAGACCGTTCTTTGTTTTTGTGTTTGACCATGGATCATAATATTCCTGGGCCATTTTGTATCCTCCTTTTTTATAAAACAATTTTTTATGTGACAGTCCGGGCAGACTGGCTGCCCGGGCCATTACGGACAAATTTCGGCGCTTAGGCCGCCTGGCTTAAGCTCGCCAGACGTTCCTTCCGCTTTGCGATCATTCCACGGATCGCCTGGATAATCACCAGAACCACAATGATGAAAAGGTAGGGGAAGGCGTCAATCAGTTTCAAATCCATCTGGCTGTAAAGCTGCAGATACACGGTAATGGTATCAGAAAATCCATACAGCAGGGAACTTAAACAGCCGATAATCGGATTACCCTGGCTCATCGCATCCATTGCCAGAGCCATATATCCTCTTCCTGCCACCATACCGGTGGTAAAGGACTTTAAGGCGCCCATGGAAAGGTACATGCCTCCAAAGGAGCAGGCCACGCCGCAGATAGCCAGCGCTACGAACTGATGGAACAAAACGTTGATTCCTGCTGCCTTTGCAGCTGCGGGGTTCTCGCCTACCGCCCGAATATTGATGCCCAGTTTTGTCTTATAGAGCATCCAGGAGGTAAGAGCCACAATCACCCAGCCGATGTAGGTTACCATATTTTGGCCGGAAAGGATCGTTCCAATCACAGGAATGTTCTGTAGTCCCGGAATATTAATCACAGGGAATGTCAAGCTGGTAAGAGCGCTGGAATTAGCCTTGCTTCCGGTCAGCATTACCAGCACAAACACGGTTCCGCCGGTTCCGATCAGGTTCACAGCCACACCGCAGGCGTTCATGGCGCCTTTCATAATCAGCGCAAAATATCCGAATACAAAGGAAATAAAGACTCCCATCAGCACCGCTACCATGCAGCCCACCCAAAGGTTTTGGGAGTAGGCGCTGGCGATTACGCCGGTTAAAGCGCAGATCAGCATCGTGCCTTCAATCGCAAGGTTAAAAATACCGGACTTAGTCATTATATTGGCTGCCAGCGTTGCCATCATTACAGGGGTTGTACTTGCCAGCACCGTCTTCCAGAACGTGGGAGACATAAAGAATTCCATCATGCCGCAGCACCTCCTTCCTCTGCCTGCTTGAGTGACAGCTTCTGGTCATGACGTTTCTTGATAAAGTACAGGAATCTCTGAGAAGCTACCAGGAGAATGATAATTCCCTGAAGGAATGTTACAATCTCCGGATCCAGATCCGAAGCTCTGGACATGATCTCCGCTCCCACCCGCAGGTAAGCGATGAAAAACGCTGTCAGCGGGATAAAGGTAGGATTGCCGTTTGCCAGCATATAAATCAACAAACCATCCCACACATACTGCGTCTGCGTCTGCCATTGGAAGCGGCGGTATACGCCGACAATCTCAATAGCGCCGCCCATTCCGGCTATAGCGCCGCCAATGAACTGAGCCATCAGAATTACAAAACTGGTACGGATTCCGGATACCTTCGCAAAAGCCGTATTGCTTCCGGTTACACGGACCTTGTAGCCGAAAGAAGTCTTGTTCATCAAAAAGATGACGAAAATCGTAGCCGCAATCACCACCAGGAAACCATAGTGAAGGGAAGTTCCCTTAATCATAGTTCCCAGTCTTGCGTCATCCGGGAAAGGATAGCTTCCCCAGCTTCCGCTCTTCTCCAGGAAGAAGGTACTGATGATTGATAAACCGAAATAGTAGAAAATGGAGTTGGCCATAATAGCCAATACCACCGGATTTACCTTGGTATACTTATTTACAATAACAGGCAGCATAGAAATCAGACCGCCTACCACTGCAGCCGCCAGAATCAGAACCGCCTGATGAATAATGTTAGGCAGGGGAACTGAAATCGCGATAGCTGTAGCCACCACGGCTCCCATGTAGAAGGAGGCGTCGGAACTGATATTGAAAATACCGCTCTTTAAGCAAAGGGTCAGACCCAGACCGGTAAATACCAGCGGGATCGCACGAACCACCACGTTAAAGAAGCTTCTCTTGGTTTCAAGGGGACCCGTCATCAGCTTCTGAATGGCAAGACCCGGAGTTTCACTGACAAACAGGATGATCACAAATACAATGACCATCGAGAGCAGCAGCGCCGCAATGGTTCTGATGACGCTGAAATAATCCATGATATCAAATTTTCTCTTCTGATTTTTTTCCATGTCCTACCCCAACCCTTCCTGCTTTTTTAAGCCCAGCATGTAAAGGCCCAGTTCCTGCTCCGTCACCTTGGGCGAATTGCTTAAGGAGGCCACTACCTTGCCTTTATGCATAACCAGAATCCTATCACTTAGGGAAATCAGTTCGTTTAAGTCAGCGGACACCAGAAGAATCGCCTTCTCATGGCTTCTCATTTCCAAGATCTTGGAATGGATAAAGGAGATCGCTCCAACGTCCACGCCTCGAGTGGGCTGGTTTAATACCAGAAGATCGCTGGGAGCCTTGAACTCTCTGGCTACAATCACTTTTTGAATATTACCTCCGGAAAGGCTGCGAATAGGCTGATTCTCATCCTTCGTCTTTACCATAAATTCCTTAATCTGATCATGGCAGTGGGCCTTAATCTTTGCCCTCTGAATCATACCGAACTTATTGGCAAAGGTATCAATGTTGGAAACAGTCAGATTCTCCTGCACCGACATGTCCGGAGCACAGCCGTCCTCCATACGGTCCTCCGGCACATGGGACATACCGATCTTTCGGATCTGGGATACCGACTCATGGGTAATGTCCTGTCCGTCCAAAAAGACTTTTCCCTCCAAAGCCTTCATATTCCCTGTAATAATGGAAATCAGCTCACTCTGTCCATTTCCCTCAACTCCGGCGATTCCCACAATCTCACCCTTGCGAACCTGAAGGCTGACGCCGGAAAGCTTGGGTACCTTAAACTTATCCACATATTTTAAGTTTTCGACCTTTAAAACCGCCTCTCCCGGCGTTACGGGGTCCTTATCGTACTCCCAGGAAATTTCATGCCCTACCATCAGGTTGGAGATATCTTCCTCCGATACATCCTTAGTCAGGTAAGTGCCTTTGGTCACTCCGGCCTTCAGCACCGTAATACGGTCGCTGATCCGCTTTACCTCGTTGAGCTTATGGGAAATGAAAATAATGGTCATTCCTCTGTCTTTCAGCTCCAGAAGCCGTTCAAACAGCTCCTCCGTTTCCTGCGGAGTCAGCACAGCCGTAGGCTCATCCAGAATAATCAGCTTGGCATCCCGGTACAGAATCTTCAGAATTTCCAGCTTTTGCTTCATTCCCACGCTCATATCCCGGACTCTTCTGGCTGCGTCAATCTCAAAATTGTACTTTTTTGCCACCTCGTTGGTAATCTGAATATCCCGCCTCTTGTTGGATACAAAGCTGGTCTTTTTCAGGCCCAGCATCATATTCTCCGCTCCCGTCAGAGAATCCACCAGCATAAAATGCTGATGCACCATGCCGATTCCATGAGCGATAGCGTCTTTACTGGACTGAAGCTTCAGTTCCTCCCCGTTCATGTAAATATGACCCGAAGTAACGTCCTCCAGCCCGTACAGCATCTTCATCAGCGTGCTCTTGCCCGCGCCGTTTTCCCCTACCAGCGCATGAATTTCTCCCTCGTCTACGGTAAAATTCACATTGTGGTTGGCAAGCACGCCGCCTTCATAGATTTTGGTTACATCTTTCACTTCCAGCAAATGCCCCATCCGTATCTCCTTTCCGCCATCCTTTGCCAAATCCGTGGCCTTTGATTCTTTCCGCTGCCCGCTCCGGCACCCTCCGTCAGATCCCCGACCTGGCGATTACCGCCTCCATATGCTCTCCTGCCTTCGCGATAATTTCCTCCTCATCCAGATCCACAAGCTGCCGGTTCTTCATTACCACCCGCCCATCAATGATGGTGTGCAGTACATCATGGCTGTTTCCGGCGCTGACCAGCGTGTTTACCGGACGCTGCGAAGGACTCATATGGGGTCCCTTCACATCCAGCACTATCAAATCCGCTTTCCGGCCTTCCTCCACAGCTCCCAGCTCCTCCCCATGACGAATCGCCCGGGCTCCTCCCATCGTCATCATCTCCAGGAGTTTCGCGTTCGGCAGGGCCTTAGGATCAAATACCGGCAGTCCCCACTGGGCCATCACACCCGCCTTTAAAGCCCTTGCCTGAGTAAAGAGATCCAGAGCGATGTGAGAAGCTCCGTCGCAGCCGATTCCCGGCAGTACGCCCCGCTCCAGGAAGGATGGAACCTTTGGGAATCCGTGGTTGGTCAGATTGGCAATGGGACAGAATACCGGATGAACCTCCCACTTGGCCATCAATGTGATATCTGTTTCCGTCAGCAGAACATTGTGGGCCGTCAGAAGTCTGGGACTTAGCGCTCCCATCTCCTCCATAAACTCCGCGGGCCTCAGTCCATAGTTCTGAAGGCAGTAGCTGACCTCATCCTTGTGTTCGCACAGGTGCATATGGATTCCCGTGTCCAGCTCCTGAGCCTTTTCCACAATCTTCTCAATCAGCTCCTTAGAACAGGTCATCAACTGGCGGATCCCAAACCAAATATCTACCCTGCCGTTTCCGGCCCCTTGATATCCTTTATGTAACTCCTCTGTCACGCGAATGCAGTCCTGGGTGCTGCGTTTCATTTCACCGCAAACCACATTCCCCATATCCATGGTAGATGGACAGATGGCCGCCCGCATTCCGGTCTCCACCACTGCTTCCGCTACCTCCTCCATATGGACGCCCCCGGCGTCCGCAAAAGAGGTAATGCCGGCCTTTATCATCTCCGCGCAGTGAAGTCTGGCGGAAGCCCGCACATCTTCCGGTGAAAGATTGCTCTCAAATGGAACCAGAAAACGAGTCCAGATCATGGGATACTCATCCGCCGTTCTCCCCCGAAGGAGCTGCTGGCAAGTGTGGGTATGGCCGTCCACAAATCCGGGCATCACCAGATTTCCCTCCGCATCGATTACTTCCTTCCCCTGCCAGGCGCCGTTCACCGTCCGTGCATCCCCCACCTGACAGATACGCGTATCCGAAACGGCGACGGAGCAATCTTTCCGGATCTGAAAATCAGGAGTCAGAATGGAACAGTTTTTAATCAACAGATCACATTGCTTCATTGATATCTTTACCTCCAGTTTATGTTATCACAACCTCAGGCGCACCGTTCTCCCGGGCCAGAGCCATCAACTCTGTCATATATTCCTGGGAAGGCGTCTGCACCTCCATGGGAGGCCTTACCCCCCAGGGCCTGTACTTAATCAACTTGTAGCGAACGCCCGGAAAAGATGCCAGCTTCCTGGATACCTGACAGACTGTTTCCTCATTGTCCAGATAATCCGGAATCACAACAGTACGCACCTCATAGAGCTTATTTTCCTTTAAAAGCAGGTCCAAATTGTCCAGAACCACCCGGTTGTCCATTCCTGTCAGTTTTTTATGAATCCCGGGATTCCAGGCCTTTACATCCAGCATAGCCTTATCCATAGCCTCCAAGAGCTGGGGCATATCCCCAAAGAACCGCTGTCCATTGGTATCGCAGAAAGCCGTTTTTCCCAGTTCATGAATCCGGTGAAAGAGCTGTGCGATCAAACGGTCATAGCGGGTACATTCTCCGCCGGAGACCGTCACCCCTGTAATAAACGGCAAAGCTGTGGACAGTTCCTTTAAAATCTCCTCCACCGTCATCCACCGCACCTTGGGGGAACTGCTGTTTTCACAAACCTGAAGGCAGGTATCGCAGTTTACGCAGATTTCCTGATTCCACCGAACCTTCCCCTCCACAATGGCCAGGGCGTGGACCGGACAATGCCCCACACACTGTCCGCAGTTTATACAAAGCTTCTGTGTTTCCGGATTGTGACAGTAGCGGCAGCGAAAGTCACAGCCCTGAAAAAAAATCGCGCTCCGGTTACCCGGTCCGTCCACACAGCTGAATGGGAGAATCCGGTTTACCAGCCCCCGGTCACACATTCCGCACTTTCCTTCCGAAAATCTTCAATCCCTTGCTGGCGCCGCTTCCAAGCACTGTGGAGTTGCCCAGACAGGCCTGGCCGCTGTCGTACTTTTCGATATCCGACCGTTTTACCAGATAACCCGTTACACGGATTACATCCGAGTCGCTGGAGTAGAAAGAAAAATAGCGCATACCCTGACCGAAGGAACCCCGGATAATATCCAATATGGCCTGAGGGTTCTTTTTCGCCGTTTCTTCAAAGGGGAACAGCTCTCCAATGCCTGCGGCGAAATGCTTCTGGGTCTTGGCGGTAAAGAGCAGCTGTTCCGGAAGGGAAGGCTCCTCTCCCACAGGGATCCGGGTGTTGGGCGTCACCCCGGTATCTGAGGCAATTCCCACCTGACCGTGGAGATAGAACTTGCCATATTTAGGTTTATACTCGCTGACCTGTTTGTTAATCCGCTCCAGCACATCCAGAGCGAACTCCTCCGCCTTCTTTCCATGTCCATATCGCTCGTCGGGATCCGTCAGATTCAAAACAGTGTTGACACACTCTGCCAGTCCTACCATTCCGAACATCCCCACGAAACGCTCCTTATGGATCAGCCCTTCGTCTGCCAGGAAAGTATTTTCAATGAAATGGGCGTCCTCCAGAATAAAGGTATCCCGTCCGTCCATCTGCTCACACTGGGCAGCCACCGCTCTGGGCAGAAGATTCTCCAGGAAATCTTCCGGGCTCTTTGCCAGATCTCCCAAACGCTTTAAATTCAGGCGGCCAAGCGTCAGTCCGCCTCCTCCGATCGGCAAAGCGTTATAGCAGCTGACAATCGCGTAATCCGGTCCCCAGTCCTGAGCATACATCTTATCGTTGACAAAGCTGGGCTTCGCGGTAATCAGGCCAGTTTCAATGGCCTTGCAGGCGAAATCATCCGGCGTGTGTTCATTATAAATCATGGATATGTTCGGCACCGGGCGCTGCATCTGGGCAGACAACTCCAGGATAATCCGGCCGGCCTTCGTATCATAGGGGCCGATGTCCGCATGGCAGAAGGAGTCGCTGATCGTGCGGTCCACATTAGTCAGGAAAATCTTGATAGCATGGCGGGCCTCTTCCTCATCCTTTACGAAAGGCTCCAGCAAACGGTCAATGTGTCCGATGTAAACGGGTCCGTCAATCACCGAAGGCACGAAACGGTAAAGAATCAGCAGATTGCTCACCGCATCCCAGATATCTACCGGCGGATCCAACATAAGAAATTTGCTGCCCTGCTTCATAAACAGGTCATAATCCGGAAGCACATACCTTGGACGGTAAGGCGCGTTGCCCTCTCCCATGTCAAAGACAACTCCCTGATCTACAAACCACTGTGCGTCCTCGCTTAGAGGCAGGGGATCCGGCGTATTCTCTGCCGCCTTGGCCAGCTCGATAATTCGCTGGGGATAGGTCAGCTTGGGGTCCGCCAAAATTTCTCTGATGTTCTGTTCTGTATTCGGCGTCATAGTTATTCCTTCTTTCTATACAAAAATGCAATTTAGTTCTAAGCGGTTTCAATCTCCAGATACTGTCCCCGGCCTTCGCTGCCCCGGCTGATCACCCGGGTATCCAGGAGCACCTTGCGGCTCCTTCCCTTAGGCCCCAGTCC
The DNA here is from genome assembly GCA_900547035.1 of uncultured Clostridium sp. Lineage (GTDB taxonomy): Bacteria > Bacillota > Clostridia > Lachnospirales > Lachnospiraceae > Enterocloster > Enterocloster excrementigallinarum. Next base: position 29,438 of record URFM01000041.1, read on the forward strand.
GTTTATGCGCTGAATCAGCATAGAGAAAGCCGTATCTCCCATCTCGTGAATCGGCCGGTCCAGCACCGTAATCTCGTATCCGATGGAATTTAACAGAGAAATGTCATCAAACCCCACCAAACCCAGATCCCGCCCCGGCTTCAGTCCATGTTCCGTCATATAGCGGATACAGCCAAGCGTAGCGGAACTGCAGGTAGCCAGAACAGCCGTAGGCGGCTGAATCAAAGAAAAGAAACGGCTGCAGGCTTCGTACCCGCTCTTCTCGTCAAAATCTCCCGGATAAATATACTCGTCTATAATTGGAAGTCCGTAATCCTTCATGCACTTTATGTAGCCGTCCTGACGTCCTCTGCCTTTTCGGACGCACTCCGGGCAGGTAATAATTCCGATTTCCTGATGACCGGCCTCAATCAGAAGACGGATGCCCTGATAAACCACCTTACGGTTATCAATCGATACGCTGTCGAAGGAAGCGGACGGGATCTCCCGATCCATCAAAACCACCGGAATGCCTCTGGACTCTGCCTCATTCAGCATATCCCGGGTTCTGGAATCTCCGGCAATCACCGGCAGTATTAAAATCCCCCTAACCCGATGTTCGATGGCCTGAATCACCGCCTTTAACTCCCGCTCCCTGTCCTCTCCTGTATTATAGAAGAGGAGGCTGTATCCCTTGGCCTCCGCCTGAGTCTCAATCGCCTCCAGGACGCCTGAAAAAAAAGGATTCATCCGGTTAGACATAATCACCGCCACCATCCCCGTATCATTGAGGATCAGGCTTCTGGCCACTGCATTGGGATGGTAGCCATTTTTTGAAATGATCTCCTGAATCCTTGCCTTCGTTTCGGCCTTCACATACCCTTTATTGTTCAGGACACGGGATACCGTAGCCACGGAAACACCGGCCAGCTTCGCGATATCCGATATAGTCATGCCGCGATTCCCCCTTTGTTCTTCCCATCCCCGGGGTTTCCCCATCTGCGGAAAACCGTTATCTTCTCAGGCGTTTTCCGCCAAAAAACTGTAAACGTTTACACATTCTTAGATCTAAATAGTAACATACTTTATAATTTTTATCAACTGATATTCCGGTATTTTTCCACTTTAATTATTCATTTGTAACAATTCCGGCAGCCGGCAAAGAAAGGTGAAATCAGGACTCAAATCTGCTTCAAACAAGGTTCCGGCCCTTTTTCACTCCGGATAAATTTTCCACAGCATAAAGGCTGTGGTTTCTTCAAGGAAAAATATGGTTGCTGCTGCTACGATTTTCGCTATAATAGTGCTCGTAACAATGCTCCGTACTAGGCTCGTTAAGACCTCGCCAAGTACTCTGCATGTATCGCACGTATGCGCCTAAAATACAGGCGCTTAGTGCTCGTAACAAAATAAAAAAGCGGCCTGGGGCCGCAAAGGGAGGAATTCTTCCTGCTAGGGCAGGAAACACATCATGAAACAGATTAAAAATCCTTACATGAGGACATTCGCAGAGTATGCATTGATTACCGCCAGCATGATGCTCATGGCGGCAGGTACTTACTTTTTCAAGTTCCCCAACAACTTTTCCTTTGGAGGAGTTGCCGGTCTTTCTACTGTAGTCAGCGCCCTGACCAGCTGGTCAGCCAGTGATTTTACCTCCATCGCCAACATTGTACTGCTCTTTTTCGGCTTCGCCTTTTTGGGACGGGACTTCGGCTTTAAAACCGTATATGCTACCTTGGTAATGTCCGCCGGGCTTTGGATTTTTGAACGCCTCTGTCCATTAACTCATACCATTACCCAGCAACCTCTTTTGGAACTGCTGTTCGCCATCTTCCTGCCGGGTATCGGCAGCGCGGTGCTCTTTAACATCGGCGCATCCAGCGGCGGAACGGACATTATCGCCATGATTTTGAAAAAACATACCAGCCTGAACATCGGAACCGTTCTCATGCTGGTAGACGTGGCCGCTGTGGTTTCTTCCTTCTTCGTGTTCGGACCGGAAACCGGACTATTCTCCCTGGTGGGACTAGCTGCCAAGTCTGTGGTAATCGACAATGTAATCGAAAGCATTAACCTGTGCAAATGCTTTAACATTATCTGTGACAACGCGGATCCGATCTGCGACTACATTATCCACACCTTAGGTCGCAGCGCTACCGTATATGAAGCCCAGGGAGCCTTCTCCCATCATCAGAAAACAATCATCCTGACCACCATGCATCGGGGACAGGCGGTGAAGCTGAGAAACTTCATCCGCCGTACCGAGCCCACCGCCTTTATCCTGATTTCCAACTCCAGTGAGATTATTGGAAAGGGATTTTTGAGTCATTAAACTTTGCCATAAGCAATCAGTGAATCCCCCTGTTTCACTCCCAGAGAAATCGTATGATAGAGCACAATTCCATCAAACTCCGCCCGGACTTCCTGAAGGATCTGTCCGGACGGAGTTTTTATCTGACCCAGCAGCTCCCCCCGCACGGTCCGCTCATCGGGCCTCTTAAAAGGATACCAGAATCCGCTATGCCGTGCCTCCTCATAGACCGTCTGGCAGATTTCCCGCTGCTGCCGTTTAGGATTTGTTCCCGGCAGTATTTCCATATGCCGCAGAAGGGAATACACATCCTCCCGGCACTGCTTTACCTCCTGCTGTGACCAGGTTCCCTGGCCTCCCCGCTCAATCAGAAGGGCCGGTATCCCCTTTTGGACCGCCCAGCTGTAAAGGCCGTTTTTGGCAGTGGAGCGGACCCGATAGGGGACTGTCAGCTCCCTGGCGGCGGTCAGGGCCTTATCGTTGACCTTTTTCTCCCCGGCCACCGTGAAAAATACCAGAGGCGTCAGGGCTTCGCAGCAGTCCCCTCCGTGAAGGTCCGCCAAAAAATCCGCCGCCGGGTACAGATAGGTTTCAATGGCATAGGCCATCTGAGCGGAAATGCTTCCTGCCTTGTCTCCCGGAAAGGCGCGGTTTAAGTTCTTCCCATCCTCCGGAACTACCCGCTTGACGCCTTCATAGAACCCTTCCGGGTTGGCCAGCGGCAAAAGAATCAGGGAACCGCTCATTTCCTCCGGGTCCAGCTCTTCGCTCAGATGTGTCAGTGTCTCCACCCCCACATACTCGCAGCCGTGGACGCCCGATGTCACCACCAGGGTCCTCCCCGGCCGACGGCCGCAGAAGCACACCGTCTCCAGGGAGAGTCCCTCCCCCACAGGAATGGGAATCCTCCGCTTCTCTCCCGGCTCAATTACTTGTCCTGCAACAATCATAAATGTTCTCCCTCCGTGTCAAAGGTAGTGTCAAATACTACCTATTTTTTATGTCAAAATTCTTTAAAAAACCTTGA
>URFM01000042.1 GCA_900547035.1 uncultured Clostridium sp.
ACGGTGCAGGTGCATCTTTCGTAATGATAATCTTTTTGAAGAAATCGCCGGTCAGCATCAGAGAGCGCTGCTCCTGTTCCATCTTTGCCTGATCTGGAATCGCATAGGCCGACTGGATATAATAACGCTTGGATCCTTTATTGCAAACAAAATCAATTTCCAACTGCTTGCGGATTCCGTGACCTTTTTCATTGGTTTTATTCAAAGTGATAACTCCCACATCCACATTGAAGTCGCGTATCTTCAGCTCATTGAAAATGATATTCTCCATAGCATGAGTTCCTTCCAGTTGACGGAAATTGAGACGGGCATTGCGTAATCCCAAATCGGTAAAGTAATATTTGACTGGTGTGTCAATATACTTCTTCCCTTTAATGTCATATCGGACGGCACTGTCGATCAGGAAAGAATCACAAAGATAGTCGATATACCTTTTGATGGTGGTGTTGCTGATGGTTTTCTGCTTGACACTTTTGAAGGTAGCCGACAACTTTGTAGGGTTTGTAAGCGAACCGATAGCAGATGAGAGAATATTCAGAAGTTCCTCTAATTCTGCCCGATTGCGTACATTATGTCTGCCTACAATATCCGAAATATAGGTCTCCTCGAACAGCGACTTCAAGAAATTAATCTTTTCCTCTGGACTTGAAATAGTCATGATAGGCGGCAGGCCACCGTAAAGTATATACTCATTCCAGCCATCCTGTTTCGTTCCTGAATAGACAGACATAAATTCAGTAAAACTGAGAGGATGCATATGAACTTCATCTCCCCGTCCCCGAAATTCGGTGATCACATCCTTGGACAAAAACCGGGCATTACTTCCTGTCACATATACATCCACATTTTTCATACGAATCAGGCTGTTTAATACAGATTCAAACTCTCCCAAAAGCTGCACCTCATCCAGTAGCACATAGTACATTCCATCATCTTTAATCAGCTCCTTGAGATAGGGATACAAAACATCCGGATCTCGAAAACGCTTATTCTCAAAGGAATCAAATGCAATTTCAATAATGTGTTCTTTATCCACTCCTTCTGCCAATAGATGATCCTTGAAGAGGTTGAACAATAGGTAGGACTTTCCACAGCGGCGTATACCGGTCACCACCTTGATAAGTCCATTGTGCTTTTTATTGATGAGCTTATTCAAATAGATGTCTCTCTTAATTTCCATATCATAATCCTTCTTTCTACTGAAAATTTTTGCGATTTATCGCAAAATTCTTCAGTAGTATTATACCCCGTTCAGACTGATTTTACAACTCCTAATGAAATTTTTTGCGAGTTATCGCAATTTCGTTCCTTTATAGGAAATTCCGATCTTTAGGGAGAGGAAGAAAAACAAGGACTTATCGAACGTACGTTTGACAAACCCTTGCCTGAGCAGGACAATAAGACGACACGGTCTAGAAGATATAAAATCCTTCTACGCCAGCCTCGTCATCAAACAAGTCATCTTCATTTAAGAAATAATCCATATCGAGAAGATCATCCTCGCTCATACGGCGAATGTCCTCGGATATCATCCCTTCCGGTGGATTATCCATATATTTTTTACGCAGTTTCTCTGTTTGCGGGTTCATATGAAAAGCCTCCTTTGAAAGGAGTATACCATAAGAATGGGATATAAGGAAGTCATGCAGATGACCGCCTTCCACGAGAACGGTACATGGCTTTCTCGTACATTTCCTCCAGAGAAACGCGCCTGTGGTTGAAATAGAGTTCTAAAAACAGCATGGTTGTCCCACATTCACATTTTAACGGGTCATAGCCAAAAGCAGAGAGGATGGCGGTACGCCACTGGTTAAAACTTCTGTAAATGTGATGCTTTTCACGGGAGATAGCCCTGTGGAGTTTTTTATCTGTTTCCCGGTGCCTGGCATAAAGGCCACCGTAGCGTATCATCTTATAATGCTTTTGCGGGATATGCTGGATGAGGCGCTGAATGAATTCCATAACGGGAACGGTTTCTTCTACGTATTTGTCATCTTCATGGCGGTTGTAGTGGAAAGTGACAGAATCCCCATCATATTGATCAATGCGTAAAGTGGCGATTACCGGACGGACAAGATAACGGCCGATATATTTGATGACGGTTTTCGGGTCGCATTTGTTGGGCTTTGCATAGACATAGAACCCTTCTTTATGTTCCCGGTAGCAGCGGGCCTTGACTGTTTTGAAAGAGGGGCCGATCCTGTGTTCCATTTCATTAAGGAGAGCGGTGCGGAAGGCGTTACGAAGGAAAGTATAGTTAAAGTGATGGATATTACGCCAGAAGCCATTATCACTGTATCCCCCTTCAGAAATGAGGCAGTGGATGTGAGGGTTCCATTTTAAATTCCTGCCGAAGGTATGAAGGACCATGATAAAACCCGGAGTAAAATTCAAGGACTTATTCTGTTTGAAAAACATGCGGGAAACAACGCTGTTGACAGCGTGGAAAAGGCAGTCGAGCAGCGCCCGGTCGTCAAGGAAGAAGCGGCGGAGGTTTTTGTCAATGGTAAAGACACAATGCCGGTGGATAACGTTTACCAGCTTGAAGGACATGGAGGTGGTACGCCGCATGGCATAAAGATTCCCGCAGGTAGGGCAGAAGCGGCTGTGGCAACGAAAAGGGACAAATTTCCATTTGCCGCATTTTGGGCAGTCGAACATAGCACCGCCAAAGGAGGGATCGCCACAGCCTAACATTTTATCGATATTTTCCACCTCAGTTTTTCTGGGATGGAGAGTATATATAATTTTTTCATAATGGTCTGTAAAAATTCTTTGAAGGATATTCATAAGACTCTTATGCAGGAAAACGGCACAAAAAGAACTCCCTAATTCCCCCATGAATGGGGGGCTAGGGGGTTGAAGTGTCGAAGACACTTTTTTAGGATAATTCTTCTTTTAAGGCATTGTTGATATGTTTTCCAATGGTTTTAACATCGCGTTCATACAATTCTGCCTTTTGGTTTCTATTCAACCAAACGGATTCATTTTCTATTCTAACCGGCAAAGAGATACTTTTATCTTCCGTTTCAAATATAATGATTTCATTTTCATTAGTCATCACATTTCCTCATTTCTCCATGGAATATATATCTCAATTTCAAATTTTACATACAATACCCTTCCGGTTAAATTGGGTAGAAACTGTCTGCCCAATTTATATCATAGCAAAATACCCCTCAAAATTCTACAATAATACAAAGCTCATCTGGTCTCCATTTTTCTTTGTCATATCAAGGCTCTAGCCCAAACCAAACTGGTGTAGCAGTGGTGTAGTAAGCGCCTTTCCGCTTCATGAAACCATTGATTTTACTAGCTTTTTCAGGACTTTTCAAGATACTGCCGTGGCAGATAAAAAGCACTCGTATCATATTTTAAAGTCCTCCTAATTTGCGTTAGTTTGCCCTGTTTTGCCGCGATTTACCGGGTATGTAGTTGCCGATGTATCAACGGCAGTCGGCTCGCTTCCCCCTTCTTGATGAAAACGAAGAATACAAGCAATTCTTTGAAACCACAAAAGATGTAGACCGGATTTTGCAGAATCTCATACTGGCAAGTGGTCAGAAGATTATGCCAGAAAAGACCCTCATTATTTTTGACGAGGTACAAGACTGCCCTAAGGTCATCAATTCTATGAAGTATTTTTACGAGAATGCGCCGCAGTATCACATTGCCTGCGCCGGTTCTCTTGTGGGAATTGCCTTAGCAAAACCTTCTTCTTTCCCTGTCGGTAAAGTTAACTTCATGCAGATTGATCCCATGACCTTTACCGAATTTCTATTGGCCAATGGAGATGAGAACTTGGCAAAATATCTGGAGACAGTAAACACCATTGAGCCGATTCCTGATGCCTTTTTTAATCCTCTGTATGAAAAGCTGACTGCCTGTGGCTGCTTATGATGACCTCTCTGCCTTTAAGATTTATCTGGTAGATGTGGGGCTACTCCGCCGACTGGCGCAGTTGACGCCGACCGCCTTTGGAGAGGGTAATCGGTTATTTACCGAATTCAAAGGTGCATTAACCGAAAATTTTGTGCTTCAGACTTTGATTACACAGTTTGAAGTGACTCCTCGGTACTGGATGCAGACAAATCCTCCTTATGAGGTGGATTTCCTGATTCAGCGTGAAAACGATATTTTCCCTGTGGAGGTCAAGTCCGAAGCCAATACCACCAGCAGGAGCCTTAAGAAATTCAAAGAGTTGTTCCCGGATCAAGTTAAACTTCGTGTCCGGTTCTCGCTGGATAATTTAAAGCTGGATGATGATGTGCTGAACATCCCGCTGTTTATGGCAGATCAGACCGATCGGCTGATTGGGATTGCACTGGAACAAAAGAAGGCATAATTGACAAACCAGAGGGATGGTACCTGCCGTTAGGCGGCCTGTGCGGCGGAATTTTAACCGCAATCGTATCGGAAAAACTGAAAATTCAAAATTCGTATATGCTGCTTCTGGTTTGTTCTGTCGCCGTAGCGGTTATGGGAATTTCCCTTTTCCTGAATCTGTCCGCCATCGTATCGTATTGGATCATCACGTTCATGAGCTTCACCGCTATGGGAGCCTCTACGCTCTTTATGGTTCAGATTTACACACTGATACAGACGCAAACCCCGCCTCAATTAGTGGGTAAGATCATGGCGGCACTGATTTTCTATTGCAATGTGCGGACAACCCGTTGGACAGGCGATTTACGGTGTTCTGTTTGACATTTTGGCGGTGCATACATGGGTAGTTTTAATTGGAGCCGCGATAGCTGCATTTTCGATTTCTCTTTGTTCAATGAAAATATTCGGCAGGTTGTAAAATCCTGCACTTCTGTCAGCTTCCTGCAGTATGCTCCTACTGTCTTAAGAATAAACCTCCTTCAACATACGGAGATTTATATGGCACATGAGCATTTACCTAAAATTTACCTTTTTATGCTTGTTGCAGCGCACCCGCAGGTATATCATGCTAGCCAGGAGGGATAACTATGATGAGGGAAATTTTCCCATTTCTCACGGCAGCAGGCCTTTTATTAATTCTGGCTTTCACAGCCATTCTGCTGGTTCGTAAACGGATGCAGCGGGGAGAAATCGTTCAGGCCGTTGTAAAGAAAGCAGAAATAAATGATTCGGACCCCAATAGACGGCTGCGCGAACTTCCTACCGGACGTTCTCTGGTTATGCCAATCCTGCTTTATGCCTTTGGTCTTTCTTTCCTTGTACTTGCGGGCGGTTTTGCCGCTGTTTTCAGCCGCTGGTTCAGCGTTATCTTTCCAACCACGATTCTGGAATTTCTCAGCTTCATCGCTGTTGTAATCTGGCTTTCCAGGCGGCAGCGCCGGACCTTTCAAGCGCAGCTGAACGACGGTATCCTGCGGCCGGTACAGGCAACGTTCTCCGGCTATGTCCGCCGGCTGGACAGTTCCAATGAGATCTATGATGTCCCCCTTTATCTCTGCTCCTGGAATGGACGGACCTACCGCATCGAATCCGGAAGCGGACGGAGGCCCTACCGGCCCGGCGACGTTATCACCATTTACCGGGATATCCGAAACGGGCATGTAACCGAGGCCCCCGGGAGATTCCGCGCTTTAAGGAAACATCGCTAAAACGCAATCTTATACTACCGGTATAATGACAAAACAAAATCCTTGTGCTATGATATGACCATAAGAACAAAACAGGGCGCTGCCCGGAAAGGAAATGTAATGAACGGACTGAATTCCTTATTTTATCTGTATAGCCATAGTTTCAGTTTTCATCAGCCACTCGCTTACGTTGAGAGGCTTAGGAATATGCGCTCATACAGAGACAACAACAGGGATTGCATGGGTTCCGTGACATAGCCTTTTGGGGTATTTCATCAGACTTTTCTGCAAACCGCTTGTCCTGTTGAGGGCCGGCGGTTTTTTACATTTATGCGGAAAAGGAGAAAAAGAAATGCCAACCATCAATATGGCGGAAACCGGACAAAATATTGCCCGAATCCGCAAAGAAAAAGGAATGACCATTCGGGATTTACAGGAAATATTCGGATTTTCAACTCCTCAGGCGCTTTACAAATGGGAAAAGGGGTCGGCAATGCCAACCGTAGACAATCTGGTGATACTGGCCGCAGTGTTTGGGTGCCGGATTGATGATATCCTTATTGTGAATTTCCCAAAACCGAATGGAAAAACAGCATAATCTCCCCGGATATCCCCGGGGATTACAGGCAAGTGGCCGAGCGGCGAAAGCGCCTGACTGTAAATCAGGTACACGGAAACATCGGGGGTTCGAGTCCCTCCTTGCCTACTATGGCGATTATAGTTCAATGGAAGAACGGCAGATTGTGGCTCTGCTCATCCGGGTTCGATTCCCGGTAATCACCCTATGGAGATTTTCTTCCTCCATATGCTCATGTGCGCGAACTGGTTAAGCGGGCACATTGCTAATGTGTTGACCGGGAAACCGGCCTGGGGGTTCGAGTCCCTCCATGAGCGGTCATTCAATCACATACGACTGCAAACTCTTCCTGCAGCCATTCTTCTCATAAAACGCCTCCAATCCCGGCTGTGCCCCGAAGTACAGCATGGTCGGCGTATTTTCCTTTGCCAGCTGCAAAAGCCGGCTTCCGATTCCCTGCTTCTGGTACTCCGGGAGTTTTTCTGGTTCCATTCTTGAAACCAGACAAATTCTCTGATTTAAAGGACGAGCAACGCAGCGCCCTGGTCCCGCTCTCCTCTACTCCGTAAATATCCCCAGCCCCGCAAACATCTGATGAAGCTTATACTCGTCAAATGGCAGGTATTCCGCAATCGTAAAACCAACTATGTTGGAATTTCCTGCAATGCAGTGAAGAACCTTCGTCAACTGTTCCATGGTCATTTTGCCGCCGCCGGAACCGTCTCCCACCAGCTCCGGATTGGCGAAATAGGTGGAGTGGAACAAATGTTCATCCAGTACGTCCACATCAAAATGCACCAGGATGTGGTCGAACGTTTCCGCGAAGGCCTTGATTTCCTCCTGGGGAACGAAGTTCTCCGTCTGTATCTGATACTTAACGCCCCTTTCTTTCAGGAAATTTTCCTGATAGCCGTGCAGGCCCTGAAGCCCCACATACAGGATTTCCTCCGGCTGAAAGGGCTTGTTTTTCATCATACGGGCAGCGGGTTCCGCCCCATATCCCATAAGGGAGCCCAGGACCATAGCGTGGGCGTTGGGGTAACCGTCCCGGACGGTGGAAACGTCCGGATGGGCGTCAATCCAGATGATTCCCAGGTTCTCATACCGGCCATGGAGGTAATCGAAGGGCGCCAGGGAAACCATACAGTTGCCGCCGATGGTGATAATCCGGTCCGGATTCTCCTCCTCAATCTTTTTCATCGCGTCCCGGATTCCGTCCAGCACTTCCTCTTTTCCGTAAATGCCGTCCGTCACCGCCTTTTCCCTTCCATCCGGCGGCAGCACATCCACCTGAACCAGCGGCTGGCGGCTGTTCTCCGGAAGAATATGGGCCATCAAATGAGCCCCGAAATAATAAGCGTCCAGGCCTCCGCTGACATGATCCGGATACAGCAGTCTGATTGTTTTCATGTCCATTTACCTCCTGCTACAAATAATTTTCTGTTTTCATATTGCCAAATTTTTCTTTCTGTGTCAATCCCGGACAACCGTTCGGAAGCAATATTGCCTTGCCGGCGAAATTATACTATAATGGAACAGTTCATGACAGCGGAAAACAAGGAGGACGAAAAGAAATATGCGAATCGCAGCAGCTTACGAGCCGGAAAGCGGAACTATTTTTCAGCATTTTGGCAGAACGGAATTTTTTAAATTATATGAAGTGGAAGACAATCAAATCGTCTCCAGCCAGGTAATCAGTTCAAACGGCACAGGCCACGGCGCCCTGGCCGGGCTTCTGGCCGGTCAGCAGGTGGACGTACTGATTTGCGGCGGAATCGGCGACGGCGCCCAGAGCGCCCTTGAGGAGGCCGGTATTTCTCTATGCTCCGGAGCCCAGGGAGACGCCGACCAGGCGGCTGCGGCCTATCTGAACGGCGAGCTGGTGTCCACCGGCGTTAACTGTAACCATCACCATGGGGAAGGGCATTCCTGCGGCCATCACGAGGAAGGCCATTCCTGCGGCGGCAGCTGCCAGAACGGCTGCGGCTCCGGCCATGCCATTACCGGACGCAATGTCGGAAAAACCTGCCGCACCCATTACAGAGGCACCTTCAACGACGGGACGCAGTTTGATTCTTCCTACGACCGCGGGGAGCCCCTGGAATTTGTCTGCGGAGCGGGCATGATGATTAAGGGATTTGACGCGGCTGTGGCCGATATGGAGCCGGGACAGATTGTGGACGTCCATCTGATGCCGGAGGAGGCCTACGGCATGCCGGACCCCAACGCTGTCTTCACCCTTGAAATCGCCCGGCTTCCCGGCTCCGAGAACCTGGAAGCAGGCCAGCAAGTCTATCTGACCAATCAGTACGGCCAGCCCTTCCCGGTAAAAGTAACCGCGAAGGACGACACTTCGATTACCTTTGACGCCAACCACGAGATGGCGGGAAAAGAGCTGAATTTCCGAATTGAGCTGGTCGAGGTAAAGTAACGCGGCCGTTCCGAACTCCGTTCCCAGCAGCCGCCAGCTTTCAAGGGATGCCAAGCAGTTCAAAAACCGGCATCCCTTATTTTAGTACCAGCACCGGCCGGAAATCCACATAGTCCCCCGATACCAGCAGATACCGGATTCCATGGTAGTTTCCCCGGATGCTGTCTGCAAAACGACTCTCCCCATGGCAATGGGAATAGACCACCGCCTCCGCCCCGTACTCCTCGGCGATTTTGGTAAAAGGGGACTCCTCCTCCAGGATATTGGTCGGCGGATAATGGAGAAACATGATGAACTTCCGGAATCCCGCCTCCTCTGCCTGACGAAACGACTTCTTAAGACGTTCCATCTCCCGCTCTACCAGCTTCTTCGCTTGGCTTTCCCTCTCCTGGTCCCATCCGAGAATCCGGCCCCGGCGGTCCAGGTAAAACGGCCCCTCAAAGGTATAGCCTTTGGTCCCCACCAGGGCATATTCCCCGTAGACGGCAAAATTATCCTGCAGAAAGAACAGGCGGCCCGTGTACTCCTCATTAAGCCGCGCCGTCTTCTTGGCGTCCCAGAACATATCGTGATTTCCCCTGAGCAGAATCTTACGTCCGGGCAGCCGCTCAATAAAAGCCAAATCCTCCCGGCACTGGTCCAGTTTTCTCCCCCAGGAGTGGTCCCCAGTCAGTACCAGGGTGTCCCCCGGCCTGACAATCTCATGGACATACCGTTCAATTTTTTTCTCGTGATTCTTCCACACCGGTCCGAATCCGTCCATAGGCTTATCCGCCTGAAAACTCAGATGCAAATCGCCCAATGCGTAAAGCGCCATCCGCCCGTTCCCCCATTTCCGGCATCATTGCCCCGGTGCTTTCAGGCAAAATGGATCGTCTTGACACTCTGACAGGGCAATGCTACACTGATGTTCAGATATCATTTTACTTTTTTTACGGAGAAATTACAAGGAGGAGGATATTTATGAAGCTTTATGAAATCTGTTTCAGCCCCACAGGAGGCACGAAAAAAGCGGCGGATCTGCTGGCGAAGGGACTTTCAGAAGAAATCCTACCCGTTGACCTGACGGACAGTCAGATGGATTTTTCCGCGGTTTCCCTTAAGAGTGAAGATGCGGCCCTGATTGCGGTGCCTTCCTACGGGGGACGGGTTCCGGAAACGGCAGTAAAGCGAATCAGCGTCTTAAAGGGAAATGGCGCGAAAGCGGTTCTGGTCTGTGTGTACGGCAACCGTGCCTATGAGGATACGCTGACGGAACTGACGGACACCGCGAAAGAAGCGGGATTTCAGGTGATTGCCGCCGTCTCCGCCGTGGCGGAGCACTCCATCGTCCGGCAGATTGCCGCAGGGCGGCCGGACAGTCAGGATGAAGGGCAGCTGGCGGAATTTGCCGGCAAAATCAAGGGCAAACTGGAAAAGGGCGACATGAAGGAGCCGGATGTTCCCGGAAACCGCCCTTACAAAAAATGGGGCGGCTCCAGTACGGTGCCGAAGCCTGACGAGAACTGCACAAGCTGCGGCCTCTGCGCCCGCAAATGCCCGGTTCAGGCCATCGACCGGGAAGACCCGAAGAAAGTGAACGAAGAAGTCTGTATCTCCTGTATGCGCTGCATCTCTGTCTGTCCCCAGCACGCGCGGACAGTGGATGAGCCCCTTCTGGCGGCGCTTTACGACAGGCTGAGCAAGGTCTGCGGCGGCCGGAAGGAAGGAGAACTGTTCCTGTAACAGATTACATGGAGCCTGGCGGCGGTCAGGGGCTGGGATTTTTCTGATGTGAGATTTCTCAGCCCTCCACAACCGCGTCGTCCATGGTGTAGCCTTCCAGGGAATTCTCCCGCACCTGGATACATGCGAAGCTGATGGAAGAATCCTCAGCGGCAAAAAACTGGCGCTTTGCCTTGGGAGAAATTCGCACCCAGTCGCCGGCAGAAAGCTCCACTCTCTCCCCATCGATGACCGCTCTTCCCTTTCCGTCGAGAACGGCGTAAATCTCCTCATTTTTCTTGTGGGAATGTACGAAGGGCACGCTGCCGCCTGCGGGAAGGTGGTTGATGCTCACCTCTGCTCCTGTCAGGGAAAGGGTATCGTGAAGTTCTGTTCTGGCCTCTGCTCCAACACTTACTTTTGCAAATTGACTCATGGTTTTTACCTCCATATGCTTTGTTGTAATTATCTTTGTTACAATGTGCATTATAGCCGATGTTTATTGTAATGTCAATAGTTACAACAAAACTTTTTTATAAGCACCTGAAAAACAGGTGCTAAGGACGTATGGCTTCCTGCGCCATGGCTTTTTCCGTATCTTTTAAAATATCCCCGATGGTAATGGACTGCATCTCCTGTTCCATGGCTCTCTGAATCTGGTCCAGCCTCTGGTCCAGGACCATATGGATGTTCTTTCCCACCGGACAAAGGGAATTGGGATTTTCGTGGAAATGGAACAGCTTTCCATCCTCCACGCACTCCACCGCCCGGTACAAATCCAGGAGGGTAATCTCCCCCGCCGGTCTTGCCAGCTCCGCCCCGCCCGTTCCCCTGGCTACCTTTACAATCCCCGCCGCCTTCAGCTGCTGAAGGATTCTCCGGATAACCACCGGATTTACATTCACGCTGGAAGCCAGGAAATCGCTGGTAACCTTCTGCTCATCCTTAAAGGTCTCAATACAAATCAGCACATGGACGGCAATGGTAAAACGGCTTGAAATCTGCATAAATTCTCTCCTTTCCTGTTCTGCCCTAATTCTGTTTCCTCACCACCGCATACTCATCGCCCAGGCGGTAGTACGGGCATTGAAAGCGCTCATCGGACATAAGACGCATATAGTCGTCCTCATCCATATCCATATCGCAGACATAGGCCTCATAATCCTCGTCATAGGCATAAAAGGCGCAGGTGTCGCAGTTTGTCCGCTCTTTTTTCATTCTGTCCCTCCTTACACAATGGCGTCCATAAATTTATCTCTCCAGCCCATATCAAAGGCCTTTCCCTCACCTTCAAACAGCTGATGGACCCTGGAAATAATCTCCCCGTAATGGTCGCTCTGCTCCGTCAGAGCACACAGTTCCCGGGTGTTGACCGGCATGATGACCACATGCTCCGTGAAACGGTCCGGGTCCACGGAGGACTGGAGGGGAACGGAGGCTACCGCCTTCCAAATATTGATGGTGTTGGCGTCGAAGCGGTCCGCGATAAAGAAGGTGGTAACCTCCCGCCCCGTGCCCTCCGCCTCTTCCTTCGCCTTCAGGTTGATGGAATGGCGCAGCACCGGCTCCCATTCTCCCCGCTTCTGGCTGTTCTGATTCATCAGGGTCGCTTCCAGCATCACCACTCTGGTATCCTCGTAAATCACAATATCCCCTTGTCCGCCTCCCGCATGAATCAAGGGCTCGAAATTGGCGGAGAGAGTCAGGTTATAGCTTCCCAGCAGGTCGATTTTCTTTCCGGAAAAATAGTACCAGGCAATTCCCACCAGGTATTCGTAGATGGTGGGCACGGTAGCGTCGGGGCTTACCAGCTCCTTAATCTGTTTGTCCTTCGTCCGGTCTTCAAACAGTCCCAGAAGTTCCCGCACCCGCTCTTTGGGGTAAACGGACTCAATAAAGGCGGCGAACTCCTCCCTGCGGCGCCGGGCCATCATCTGGGAAATATCCTTCATGGCCGCTCCTGAAAATTCCGCCCGGATTCCGGCCTTTATCTGTTCCTGCTCTTCCTGGCGGTATCCAAAAATCTCACACAGCGAGGTTACGCTGCAAAAGCAGCTGTCCTCCCCGTCTTCATAGCCTTCCGCTCCCTTTACCCCTCTCCAGACCTCTTCAACGGTGCTTCCCGAAATCCGCTCCCGGATCCGGCTCTCCTCAAAGATGCAGGCGCACAGTTCCCCATAGGCCAACTCCGCAAAGCCGTGGTCAAACCGGATTAAGCCCGTGGCCTTAAAAATCCGTTTGGTGGTGTCGGAGTATTCCCGAATCTGATCCAGTTTTTTGGACAGCATAAACTGGCGGTAAAAGACCTCGTTGAGATTGTCCCCCAGCATCCTTTCATACTGTTTGGAAAACTTCTCCGGCAAAGGCCGCTCACCGGTCCTGAGGGCGAACATATTTCTCCCTCTTCCAAACGCCTTGTTCAGCATCGCCTTGTTGGCCTCATAGAAGCTCAGAAGATGGTCCAGGCTGCCCTCCTCGGGTTTCTCGGCATACCGGCGGAGACGGCAGTAATATTCCCAGTAGATTTCGACGCTTCCGCTGCTTTTGCGGTTCTTAAAATGAGCCTGAAATATCTCTCTGGTCATGGGCGCGGCGCCTTTGACCTTGGCCGGAATCTCGATTTTAAACCGCTCCGCAATCTGCCCCTCCTGATAATTTAAAACGTAATCTTCCAGGTCCCGGAAATCGGAACAAGGCCCCAGTCCCTGGACCAGCTCCAGAAACTCATTTTCCGTCACCCTCCCCCGCTTCAGCAGGGCAAACACTGCCAGCTGAAAAGGCGCGTAGTACCGGTCCTCCGCGAAAATGCGCAGTTTGAGAAGCTGGCGCAGGTAAATCAGGTTCACGTTGTCGATAGGCAGCATGTTCTCCAGCGGGTCCCTCCTCAGCTGGTCAGGATTTAACAGCAGCCGTCCCGCCGGCGAAATCCTCCGCTCCTCATCGGCAAAGCCCAGCTTTACCAGAGTGCTGGTATAGTGGCGGGCCCTGTCCTCGATGCCATTGTCAAACCGGCGAATCAGACCGGCGTACTGCTCCTGATTGCGCGAAATCCAGTCCCCGTCCTCCCGCCGGAGGGCCTCCTCAAAATCCGGATAGTCCTTTAAGATTTTCCGTAGCTTGTCGTAAGGCCCGTGCTGCCTGAACACCTCAGGGAACATCCGGAGAGCCTGCTGGTAAAATACATACTGGGCCAGACTCTGGGGCAGGGCGGCCCAGGTCATCTTCTTTTCATTCTGCACCTGGTCCAGGATGGTCAGATAGCCCTGGAGGGCGTTGACCACGTCGTTCCTCCTGCCGTTGGTATCCATCAGGTTAAAAATCTGTCCGGGATTTGTGATTTTCAAAGGCTTCCTCCTTCTATCTTTGGCATTTGGCACTGCGTTCGGAAAATATCCAGTCCGTGGCTTGTGATTCCCAGCAAGTCCTCCCGTTCACAGACAGTGAAATGATAGTTCAGGTAAATCCCGAAGGTCTCCTGGTCCATGGCGTCGATGGCCTCCCGCAGCAGCAGGGCGCAGCCGTCGGAAGCCACATAGTGGAGCCTGGTCACCGGAAAGACGGACATAATCCGGTCGATATCCTCCATGCGGACCAGCTCAAAGAGGTCCTTGGGCTCCGATACGGCCCGAAAGGTTTCCGGGTCAATCAGGCCGTCCCGGATATACTGGGCCACATCGATATTTCCCCGGTGAAACCCTTCGTCCAGCAGGCAGCCGTCGGAGATGACGTAAGCCGCAAAAATGACTCCGCCCGGCCTGGTAACCCGGATGGCTTCGCTGATGGCCCTGCGCTGGTCCTCCAGGCAGTAAAGATGGTACATAGGCCCTAAAAGCAGTGTGATGTCATACTGGTGATCGGAAAATTCCGAAAGGTCCAGGGCGTTTCCCTGCCGGATGGAAACAGGTTCCCCCGGCAGGGTTTTGCTTTGAAACACCTCGATGTTGTGCTCCACCAGCTCCACCGCGTCCACCAAAAATCCCCTGCGGGCCAGGCTGTGGGAATACCGTCCGGTTCCGGCTCCGATTTCCAGAATACGGCTTCCGGGCTTCAGATACTTTTCAATATAGCGCATTGTAGTCAAAAATTCAACCGAGCCGTGCCTGGAAGCCAGACGGCCCTCCTCGTCGTAATGACTGTAAAAATCGATTAAATAGGAATTATCCCTCACGGCCCGTCCTCCTCTCCGCCGCAGTCAGGGCGTCCAGCATATGGGAGAGCATCCCTTCGCATTCCTCCCGCTTAAGGGCCACCTTTCCGGCAGCCGTCAAAACCGCAATCCCGTGGGAATAGAGGAACAAGTCGAAAAAGATAGCTTTTGCCCTTTCCCGCTCCACCCCAATCTGCGCCCCGAAGTTCTCCGCCTTTTTCTCATTTCCGATTTCCCGGTAAAAGTCCTCAGCCCGGGTCATATCCAGGTCCATGTAGCGGATAAAGAGAATCTCAAACAACCGGGATTCTTCCCGGGCAAACCGGATATAGGACAGGGGCAAAAGCAGCGGCGGCCGGAAGGTATTCACACTGCTCCAGGCTTTAATATAATCCTCATAGAAAGCGAAAGCGTAATCCAGAAACTCTTTTTTCAGCTCCTCCATATTTTCATAACAGGTAAAAATAGGGCGGGTAGAGCAGTTCAGACTTTCTGCTATACTTCTGGCATTAACCCCTTCAAATCCCCGCTCCCTGGTTATCTGAAGAACTGTATGCAAAATCATTTCCCTGGTTATCTTTACTTTCGGCGGCATGACGGCACCTCCTGTCTGTCTCGATATATAACATTTGTTGCGTAACTATTGTTACATATTATCATCCGTCTGTCAAGCGTTTCTTCTTCCTGCGCAAAAACGGGGCCGTCTTACGACCGCCCCGCGCCGCCATTCAGGCGCTGTCTCTATTTTCTTTACTGCAGCAGCTCCCGCACCATTTTTCCGTCAAAAGTTACCGTCTGAACGTGATCCACCTCAATCTGATACAGGGCGTTTGCAGCCAAATGCTCTGCCGCCTGCTCCAAATCCCGGATTCCGCTGGAATTTCGGTGCAAATCGATGACCGTCTCCAAGCCCTCCTGCGTCAAAATGCACTCCTCCTCCCTCATGCCGATTCGCTTCAGCACCTTGGGCAGGGCATATTTGGAGAAAATCACCTTCTTCTCCTCCGGCGTGTAGTCGGGGATTTCGATGACCGCGAAACGGGACATCAAGGGCGCACTGATCTGGTCCTTGTCATTTGCCGTAGCAATGGGGTAAACGCCGCCGGTGGGAATCATACACTCCATATAGTTATCCGTAAATCCCAGGTTGTCCAGCAGGGTTAAAAGGACATCGGCAGGATTTCCATTTCCTTTTCCGGAAGCCGCCTTGTCCAGCTCATTGATAATAAACACCAGATTGGACTCCCCCGCAATGGAGAAGGCCTCCATGATGATGCCCGGCTTGGCGTTAGCGTAAATTCTGGAGCTTCCTGTCAGCTGCTCCGGGTCGTTGATGGAGCTCATATCCAAAGTGGTCCAGGGCAGCTTCAGGATTCTCGCCACCGCGTAGGCAATCTGGGATTTTCCCGTTCCCGCGGGGCCGATTAACAGCAGGCCGTAGGCCGGAAGGGTGTGGGTCCGGTTAATCTGGATAATGGTCTCGATAATCCTCTGCTTGACCCGCTCCATGCCGTAGAGTTCCTCGTCCAGAATCCGGCGGGCCTCCTCCGGGTCAACGGCAGGAAAATAGTTGCCTTTCCACTGGATATTCAGCATAATGGAGAGGGCCCTCTGGGCGTGGCGGCGCTCCTCGGCGGACACCTCATTGGAGCGGGCCACCGCAAGGTTTCTCCTGGCCCAGAGCCGGATATTGTCCGGCAGGGTTCTCCCGGCACAGGTAATAAAATCCGTAATGCTCTGGATACTGGTCAGCTTCATGCTGTCACCGCTTTCCATCTCGTCCTCGTCGGGAATCTCCCTGGAAGGAGCGTCGCTTGAGAGAAGGCGCTCAATCATAAACTGGAGAAAGCCGTCCTCCGCCGAAAGCTTCTGCCCTCCGCCGAAGGCCATCTCCCGGATTTTATAAACCGCGTATCCATCCTTCTGATTCTCCCCGGACAGACGAACATTGATGTGGTTCTCTCCCAGCCATTTTAAAAGGCTGACAAAACGGGCGTCAATTTTTAAAATATTGGCGCTGACCGTGCCCCCTTCGTCCTTAAATTCAAAGGCCGTCTTTTTGATGGGATTGGTAAACATACCACCCGAGTGATGTTTCAGCCTTCCGGCGCTGTTATCCAAAATCAAAATCGGGTGTTCAGGGGAAGTCTCCCCCTGATTGGAATAAAAAATCTCATAGGTGCATTCCGGCTCCTTCGGCCCCTCCGGCGTGTGATTAAAGTCAAAAACCGGCATAATTTCCTCCCTGTTCTACCTTTTTATCATGATTCGTGCATAAACATGCATTTTTCTCAAAGGTAGTATATCTTATTCCGGCAAGAATCGCAACCACTCAGCCCGCAAAAACCAATCCTTCAAACAATTCCTCAATATCCCTGCCTTCTATGGTGTGAGGCCAGTCCTGTCCGTCCACCTGAAGCTGATAGGCAGTTCCCTCCTCGTCTTCCACCGTTACCCGGTGCTCCTCATCGGTGGCCGTCACAAACAGTTTCGTACCTGCGGGAATTTCCGCCGGCTGAGAGAAGTTTTCCCCACCAAAAGCTGGCACCCCCTGGACCGCCGTCACCGGCCAGCGGTCAACGGCGTACTCCTCCTGCTGCGTCCGGGGCATTCCGTCCGCGCCTGCCTGATACAGCTTGCGGATGGGAAAAGTGGAAAACAGATTTCCCCTGGTGGAAAGCCAGAAGGACTGGGAATCCATGGGGATATCGTCGTACATACCCTGGGAATCAGTGCGGACCTCCGTCTCTGCCCCGCGGCTCTTCAGTTCCTCCAAATCCACAATGACCAGGTAATGGTAGTCGTTGTCCGTGCTGCAGTCCCCGTAGAAAAATACCTTTCCATCCGGATTTCTCATCACGTAGGCGGTCGTTACGCCATAGGTGCCGTTAAATTCCACTTTCTGCTCACCTGCGTACAGGGTGTACATCTGTTCCATGTCGTTCATTTCCGCCGGCTCAAATCGAACCTGTTCCTCCGCTCCGTCCCCGTCCACATCCAGGCTCTGCTCCTCGTAAGGGGCAAGCTGCCAGACCCTCTGCTCTCTGACTCCTTCGCCGGGAACCCAGGCTGCGCGGATTATCCCGCTCTCCTCATAAGGGAGAACCGCGGTTACCGTTCCCATGGCATATGGTCCAATGTCGTAGGGCGAAAAATACACTTCCATCCCCTCCGGCCCCAGGGCCCACTGAAGCTCATAGGAAATGCCATTCACCGTTTCCCCGTAAACCCTGCTGCGGACGGTATCCTCCCAGCCCGGAAAGTAGCCGTCCGCATCCTCCCGGTTTTCCAGGGTCTGAATCAGAACGCCATGGAAGGCCTCCAGGTCCGTCACCACATCACTGAGCTCCAGACGCTGCCCGGTTTGACTGTCAAAAGTTTCTCCCGTCACCGCCGAGTTTCCATGGGCCCCTCCCATATAACTGTAATTTATCATCCGGAAGGAAAATACCCTGGAATCCGCCCGCAGGACCTTTGCTTCATTCTTTAGGCTATAAGAGAGAAACTCTTCCGGAAAGGCTTTCTGATTTTCTCTAGCATATTCCTCTTCCACCGCCATCTCCCGCTGAAACGCCGCTTTCTTCTCATCGCTGTAATCCGCAAGGGATTCCTTCAGCGCCTCATATCCTTCATCCCGAATGGACAGCCGGACGGTATTTCCCTGCCAGAGCAGAGACATGCCATCCTCTGCGTATGCGGATGACCGGACCGTTTCCACAACCGGGTGTAGACGGTTCTCGCCGAAGGTCCGGTCATTTTCCTGGACTGGGCCGGTTTCCTCCTGGTCGTTTTTCTGCTCCGCACCTGTCTCCTCTGTCTGACCGGGAGCCGGCTCTTCTTCTGTTCCCTCATCGGACAGCGACTGGGACTGCTCCTGAGACGTCCGGACCGCCGCCTCCTGGGATTGCGCCTCCCTGGAAGAGCAGCCGTTTAAGGCGAGAGTCAATGTCAGGGCCAGAGCTGAAATTCCTGCTATGCGTTTCTTTCTTTTTCTCATCTTTACCCTCCTCTGCACGGTATATGGATAAATTTATTATAGCAAGTTTTTCCTGCCGGTTTCTTACGGATGCTTTAAAGATTTCTGAGAATTGCCGGAATATGAGGCGCGGAGCTGATGAAAAAATAACTCCTGCGAAATTGCTAAAAACGGCGGCTTCCCTCAAGCTGGAAACCGCCGTTTTTTAAATATCCGTTCTATTGAATGGAATTTCCCAAAGCGTAAGCTTTCTGAATCTCCGGCTTGCCCTGGATGTCGCCTACTGCTCCGTTGCCTCCGGCTAAAACATAGCCCAGATTCTTCCATCGAAGGTGCTCCATCAGATGGGCGTAGTAGGAAAGCACGTCCTCAAAACCATGTCCCTCCGCTGCCATCAGAAGGGCGGAAGCCCTGTCATGGCCCCGAAGCAGGTTGCCGCCCCCTTCCTCCAGGGCAAAAAGGCGGTCAATGGCCGTGCGAATCTGGCCGCTCATATTCCAGTAGTACAGAGGCGTTGCCAGCACGATTACATCGCACTCCCTGACAGCCGGATAAATTTCGTTCATATCATCGTTTTGAACACAGGGACATTCCCGGCTGCTGTGTCCGCCAAAGCAGCCTTTGCAGCCGTGAATATCCATGGCGTCCAGGAAAAACTCCTTCACCGTGTTCCCCGCTTTTTCCGCCCCGTCGGAGAACGCCCGTACCAGGGCGGAGGTATTTCCGTTTCTTCTGGGACTTCCGTTCAGTATCACAATCTTTTTGCTCATAGCTGCAGTTCCTCCTTTTCGCGTTTCAGTGAATTGACTTCACCTGCTGCTGATATTATAATCATAACAAGAATCAGACAAACTACAAGTACGCACATAAAGGTATGATACTTTCATTAAATACATATACTTACTTAAAGGAGAGTATAAAATGAGCAAACGCTGCATTTCCAATGAATGTCTCAGTACCACCGGTTTCAGCTACACCTTATCCCTGATTAATGGGAAATATAAGATGACCATTCTCTATACCCTGATGGAATTTAGCGTCGTGCGCTTTAATGAGATGAAACGGTACATCGGGGATATCTCCTATAAGACTTTAAGCACCACCTTAAAGGAACTGGAGGCGGACCAGCTGGTCCACCGTGAAGAGTACCCCCAGATTCCGCCAAAGGTGGAGTACAGTCTGACGGAACGGGGGAAATCCTTGATTCCAATCTTAGACGCCATGTGCGAGTGGGGGGACCGGAACCGATTATAGAATAGTTATAGAATAGGGCTTGCGGCTGTCACTCCCGGCTTTTCTGCCATATCTTATTAACAGCAAGAAAAACAACCGCATCCACAAACGGAGGTATCCCATGATTTCAACCCAAACTTATCCCTTTGAACTTCCCCCTCTGCCCTACGCCTACGACGCCCTGGAGCCATACATCGACCAGGAAACCATGCATTTTCATCACGACAAGCATATGAAAACCTATGTGGACAATCTGAACAAAGCCCTGGAACCATATCCCCAGTACCACCATTGGACCCTGGAACGGCTGCTGCTCCAGCTGGATGAGCTGCCGGATTCTCTGAAAACCTCTGTCCGAAATAATGGAGGCGGCGTCTACAACCACGATTTATATTTCACCCTGATGGCTCCCGCCGGCCATCAGCCCCTCGCGGAGGTGGCAGAGGCCTTTGGCGGTGAGGAACAGTGGAAGGCACAGATGAAGGCCGCCGCCCTGGGGCAGTTCGGTTCCGGGTTCGCCTGGCTGGTTTCCGATGGAGCAGGAAAGCTTTCCATCATAGCCCTGCCAAATCAGGATAATCCCCTGTCCATGGGCCTCTATCCCATTCTCCCTCTGGATGTGTGGGAACACGCTTACTATCTGAAGCATCAAAATCTCCGGGGCAATTATATTGACCAGTGGTTTCATGTCATCAGCTGGGAAGGGGGGAAGGAGCGGATGAGGGGAAGGCTGAACTGATTTAGCAGTTCCCCGTATACACATACTTCAGATATTTCCCGGCAACGTCTCTCAGCCGGTACACCACGCTCACCTCTGTGGCCCTCCGATTTTCCATGCGATACTGCGGGAAAAACCGGGTAACATGCAGGGGAATCTCCGGGCTGACGGAGGCAATCCAGCGAGCCTCCTGCTCCATCCGGGCCTCGGAATCATTTTCTCCGGGCACAATCAAGGTGGTCAGCTCCACATGGCAGCCCTGAGCGGCCCTCCTGATGAAGTCCTTTACCGTCTCCAAATCGCCCCCCAGCTTCCGGTAATAGCTTTCTGTAAATCCCTTCAAATCAATGTTCATGGCGTCTATATAGGGCAGAAGTTCTTCCAAAACCCAGAGGGAGGCGCTTCCATTGGTAACCAGTACATTTTTCATCCCCAGTTTGCGGACCAGGCGGGCCGTATCCCGGACAAATTCATAGCCCACCAGGGGTTCGTTGTAGGTGTACGCCACCCCTATATTTCCGTAATCTTCCCAGGACTTTGCCAGGGCGGCCAGGTGTTCCGGGGTCATTTCCTTAGGTTGAAACTCCTCCGGCCCCGCCATGGAAATCTCGTGGTTCTGGCAGAAGGGGCAGGACAGATTGCAGCCGAAGCTTCCCACAGAGAGAATCCGGCTGCCCGGAAAGAAACGGCGCAATGGCTTCTTTTCAATGGGGTCCGGCATAAGGCCCGTAATCTTCCCGTAATTGGCGCAGACAATCCTTCCCCCTTCGTTTTTTCTGGCACGGCACCGGCCCAGCTGTCCTTCCGTAAGGCGGCAATGATGCATGCAAACCGCACATTCCGCTGATTTTTCCGTATTCAAAAATGTCTCACCACCTCAAAACGCTCCATCTGAACCTCCTCATGTTCCCGGATTCCTGCCTTTCGCCTGGCAATGGAAATCTGCTCTTCCACCGTATCCACCCCTTCCAGGTTGGGAAGGAGAAGCCCCCGTTTATAACCTCGTGTTACAATCACGCCGTACCGTTTCACATCCAGTTCCTCTTTGGAGGAAATCTTCTCCGGCTCTCCAAGCACGTCCACGCTGTAGACCAGCTGCTCCAGCTCCCTTGGCTCTACCGGCTGAAATCTGGGATCCTTCGCAGCGGCACTGACGGCATTTTCGATAATCTCCTGGACAATGGAACTTCTCACCGGGGAGATGGTGCCAATGCAGCCCCGCAGCTGGCCTTCCTTCTTCAGGGAGACGAAAACTCCCGCCCTCTCCTCATACATTTCTGCCGGAAGTCCCTGGGGAACCGATATCTTTTTCCCCGTTTTCACATAGGTCTCAATGGTCTGACGGGCAAGACGGACATAGTCGTCCTCGGACTGTTTTCTTTTCCGTGCCGCGATTCTCTCCTTTTCCTCATACTGGTCCAGGAAATCCCGCTGTGGGTCCCGCCCTTCCGTTTCATAGACGCAGACGCCGTAGCCCACGCCGAAGGGGCCCTCGTAGGACAATTTCCTGGCCTTTACCTTCATCTGGTCCAGGGCTCCTGCCATAATGACAAAGGAACGGTGGCCGCACTCCGCCGCCTGGCTGCAGAAGTCCTCTGAAAAGTCAAACAGACGTCCGAAATCGCCGCTTCCCATCACTTCCATAATCCGCTGGTCGTATTCCGGCCCTTCCTTCCGGAATCCGTAAGGCCCATCATGCTTCAGCTTGTGGGAAAGGTCCCCGCTTCCAATCACCGCGACCCGGCGGTTCAAGGTCCTGGCCACGTTCCGGATACACTGGCCCAACTGGTAATGGACTGACAGGGGAAGGCCGGAAAGTCCTATGCGCACCGCCTGATAATCTTTGTCATAGTGGTTTAAAAACCAGAGGGGAATCATAGTGCCATGGTCCAGATAAGGGTCCCGTTCCCCCAAAGTTCCCGCGGGGATTTCCCGCTTCTTAGCCTCCCGGCACAGCAAGGAGACAAACTCCGTGTCATAGGAAACGGACACCTTCACCTGGGAAGCGCCGAACTGCCGGAAACTGCCTTCCGCCCCATCACCCGGTGAAATGTGGAAATAGTCGGCATACATAACGGTGTGGGGCGAAAGGACAATGACCGTATCCGGCTTCGCCTCCGCCACGGCTCTGGCCGCCTCATGATAGGCGTCAATGGTAGACTGAATCTGCCGCTCCTGCCCCCGGCCCACCTCCGGAATAATCAATGGCGGGTGAGGCACCATAATCGCTCTTTGAATTGGCATCTTTTCTTCCTGCATTGATTGGACCTCCTTATTTTATTACAAAGCTTTTGAAAACTTAAAATGTCCCCTCTCCATTCCAACACCCCTATAAAACTTGTGGGCCTCTGTCCGCTTCTGATTGCAGCTGTGAATGCTTTTACTATATTTTAGCACACTCATCCGCCAGCGCAATCCTTCCCGTCTGAATCTCTCCAATATATCTTTGGATTTTCTCTTCCGGCCAGTCCCACCATCGAAGCTTCAGAAACTTGCCAATGGTCTCATCCGGGAACCGTTTCCGGATTTCCTTTGCCGGAACTCCGCCCACAATGGTGTAGGGCGGCACGTCCCTGGTTACTACCGCCCTGGCTCCGATTACCGCGCCGTCCCCGATGGTCACCCCTGCCATCACCACCGCCTCATATCCAATCCACACGTCATTTCCAATGACAATGTCCCCCTTGGTCGCCCAGGCCGCGGTTATGTCCCGGACGTCCAATCCCCACTCCTCATAGAAGATGGGAAATGGATAGGTGGACAGGGAAGCGAGGCTGTGGTTGGCGCTCCTCATCAGGAATTTTGCCCCGCAGGCGATGGAACAGAATTTTCCGATGAGCAGCCTGTCATGATTGATGGAGTAATGGTACAGCACATTATTCTTTTCAAAATCCCTGGGGTCCCCGACGAAATCGTTATAGATGGTAAAATCGCCCACGATAATATTGGGATTTGTTATCACACTCTTTAAATAGACCGTTTCCAAATCCCCGGTCCTGGGATAGATTTGTTTCGTGTTCATTTTTTTCTCCCCTCAGTGAAAGGCATATCGCCTTATCTGCCGGAACTGACTGTTTTGGACATAGTAAACCGCCTGCTCCCCGGCAGAGTAGACAAAG
Source organism: uncultured Clostridium sp. (assembly GCA_900547035.1). Classification (GTDB taxonomy): domain Bacteria; phylum Bacillota; class Clostridia; order Lachnospirales; family Lachnospiraceae; genus Enterocloster; species Enterocloster excrementigallinarum. The sequence goes on from URFM01000042.1 coordinate 23,479, forward strand.
GAAACCCGGGTGGCCCATTTTCCCTCCTGTTTTACCTGCCGGAGGAGTTCCAGGCTCTCCTGGACGGTCAGGGTTTCCCCACAGCTTCTCAGTATCCGGTCCGCCCGCTGATACCGGTCGTCCCCCTCGGTCCGGTAAGGCCGGGTGCTTTTCCAATCCAGAACGGACTCATTGGCCATCAGGGAATATCTCCCTTCCTCCAGCCGCCAGCCGATGCCCGGCTCAATCGTCAGCGTCCTCCCCTCCCGGTCGGACAGCATCGCCTGCATGGTGGCGTCCGGCGCATAGACAATCCTCCTGGTCTTCAGGATACGGAGGACATCATCCAAGAAAAGGCGGGCCTGGATAAACTGTTCCGTCAGATCGGCAATCGTTATGGTTCCTGGTCCCCCTGCATAGGCCCCCGCCGGATTGCCGTGGACGTACAAAAGGGTTCCCACGTTTCCGTTGCGGTTGACCCCGTGGTAAGAATGGCGGATTCCATCCGGTCTCAGGATACCGATATAGAACCGGTCTTCCTCCTCTATCACCTGATGGTCCCACTGGGCCAGGTCAATGTCAAAGTTAAAGCCGGTCATCATTTCATTTCCCCGATATACAAATCGGATGCACATACGAATTCTCCCCTTTCTGCGCGGTAAATTTACGTCCTCTATTTTATCCCCGCCAGCCCTTCTCTTTCTATCCACAAAACGATACCGAACTGATTGCTACCACGGGCGCTAATTGCCTATAACGGCAAAAGGCCGCCTCACCGGCAGCCTCCGCGTTTATTTCTGATATATGATTTTCCGTATGGCATGCACCGACAGACAGTACCGCTCTGCCAGGTCCTCCGCAGACATGCCGCTGCGGTACTCCTCCACAATCTTCTGATTGCGGCATTTCAGCTCCTGCCGGTAGCCGGTTGCCTCTCCCCAGGCCCTTCTGGCCTGATTCCTGGGAACGTAAATATATCCTCCCTGTATGTATTTCTGCAGCTCCCTTACCAGGGCGTCCGGGAGAATGTTCCCTGCGTTCACGTATTTCATATGGGCTCCCTCCTTGAACGATTTCCTTCAGGCGGCAAAGCCAGCATATGATTCTGCGACGGTGTTTACTCCATGCAAATGTCGCAGTCCGCCGGCTTTGCATGGAGCCATACCTGGTTCAGCTTCATGGTAAATTTCACTTCCTTTTGTCCTTTGATGTTTCCATTATACCGCTCTTTGAATCTTTTTGCCATCCCAATCAAAATGTATTATAATACTGTTGTTTACAGCAAAGGAGAACCGTTATGAAATTATATCTGATTCGCCATGGGGAGACCGACTGGAACCGCCTTCTGCGCTTTCAGGGCAGGGAGGATATCCCCTTAAATGAAACTGGCGTCGCCCAGGCCCGGGCCTGCGGGCAGGCTCTGTCCGGCTCCGGAATCCAGGCCGTCTATACCAGCCCCTTAAAGCGGGCCCATCTTACAGGAGAAATCATCGCTTCCGGTGCCGGCCTTTCCCCGGCTCAGGTCCACGACCTGCCGGAGCTGATTGAGCGGGATTTGGGAGAATATTCCGGCATGTACCTTAAGGACCGGTCCGACTATTTTTCCCTGTCCGCCGGGGAGGATGCAGGCGGCATGGAACCATTTCCCGATGTATTGAACCGCATGTACCTGGCTCTGAAAAAGCTGGATGAAACCGGCTTTTCCACCCTGGCCGCCGTCTCCCACGGCGCCGCCATCAACGTCCTCCTGGCAGGTCTCTCCCACCGCCGGATGGGGACCGGCAAAACCAAGCTTTACAACGGGGGTATCTCCATCCTGGAGGGCAATACCCGGGACGGATTTCAGATTACCGCCTGCAACCTGCGTCCGGAAGAGTTTCCCGGACAAGAAGACTAGGTGCCCTTGGGTATGTACGGTTCTGAACAATTACAAGTACATTTGATGGACAGAAAGGAATTCCCATGAAAGAATCCATGCGCACAGAAGAAGAAAAGCCTTCCGGCCCCGAGGTCAGGGAAGGTCTTTTGCTACAGGCCAAACATGAATTTTTAGAGCAGGGATTTGAAAAGGCTTCTCTGCGCAAAATCTGCGCCAGGGCCGGCGTCACCACCGGGGCCGTTTACTTTTTCTTCAAAAATAAGGAGGACCTGTTCTGCCAGATTGTGGAGGATACCGCCAGCCAGCTGACCGCCCTGGGGCAGCGTCTTTCGGAGGCCGAACTGGAGCGCCCTGAACTGGGTACGGAAAATGATATCCGGCTGATGGAATTTCTTTACCTGCATCGGGAGGAGGCCATCCTTCTTTTGGAGAAATCCCAGGGAACCCGGTATGGCTCCTTCCGGAACGAGCTGTACGGCCAGCTGCAAAAATTTTTTCTTCTCTTTTTCCAACGCCATGGAAGGCCGGACGTGGACCCGGAGCTCATCCGGATTCTGGTGGAAATGCGGATGAAGGGATTTTTGGAGCTTTTAAAGGGAGACTATTCCCTGGAATACGTCCGGACCCTGACCCGCCGGATTGGCGACTACGCCGACGGAGGATTTCAGCGTCTGGCCGCCAGCCTGAAGAAGGAACAGGAGTCAGGAGTTTAAGGCGGCTCCTTCTCTTGGCGCAAATTTCCGGTAAACGCAGGCGGACAGAGTGACCGTCAGGATATCGGCCGCCGACTGGGACCAGACGATGCCGTACATTCCCACCAGCCGGTTGAGCAGAAACAGCATGGGGATATTAAAGACCAGCCACCGCATCATCCCTAAAAACAGGGACTTTTTGCCCATTCCAAAGGCCTGGAAGAGATAGACGGTAAAAAAGCTTAAAAACATCAGGGGCGTAGCCAGTACCCGGATTCGCAAAAAACGGGAAGCCATTTCCAGGGTCTGGGCGTCGGAAATAAACAGGCGGCTCAGCTGCGGAGCAAACAGCTGATAAAGGAGGATGCTGATGAGCGCAGTGACCAGTCCCACCCCGGCGGCCAGACGGATTATCTTCTTCATCCGCTTCCAGTTTCCGGAAGCATAATTGTAGGCCACAAGCGGCAGCATTCCCTGGCAGATGCCGATTCCCACATTCAGCGGGAATCGCTCCACCTTCAATACGATTCCGATGGCCGCCAGCGCCAGGTCATGGTAGGAAACCATCAGCTTATCAATGATTACATAATCCAGGTCAAACAAGAGCGTGGCCACGGCGGAAGGAATCCCCACGGCGAATACGGCCTTCACGCTCTCCCTGCCGGCCCTTCCCACACGAGGATTGAAGGTAATCACAGACTGGCCGCCCATTTTTCTCAGAACCATCAGAAAATACAGGCAGGCGATGCAGTTGGAAAGAGCGGTGGCGATTCCGGCTCCCAGAACTTCAAGGCCGTCCGGCAGCAGCACAAACATGAACAGAGGGTCCAGCAGGATATTCAGCAGTCCACCCAGGATGATGCCCGTTCCGGCCTCCCTGGAACGCCCGATGCTCCGGATCAGATTGGACAGCACATTGGAGAGGACTGTGGGAATCCCGCCAAAAACGATCACGCACAGGGCATACTGTGTGGCAAAGCGGTATGTATTTTCCCCGGCTCCCAAAATCCCCAGAAGTTCCTTCATAAACAGGCCGGTTCCCACGGAGAACGCGGCGGCCACCAGCAGGGCCAGACCGATGGAAAACAGGCTTACCCGCCTGGCCTCCTCTTCCATTCCCCTCCCCAGCAGTCTGGAGATCAGGGCTCCCCCTCCGATGCCGGCCAGCCCCGCCAGACACAGGGTAATGTTAAATACCGGGAGGATCAGGGATGTGGCGGCTACCATATAAGGATTTCCCGTCTGCCCCACATAAAAGGTATCCGCCATGTTGTAAATCAGCACGATCAGCTGGCTGATGACCGAGGGAACTACCATGATCCTCAGCGCCGATGCTTCCGGCAGGCATTCAAAGACCTCTTTTCTGTTCTCTTCTGACTGCATCTTTCTCTCCTCCCAGTCCCATGTCTTATAGAAACCATTATAGCAAAGTACGCTGAAAACTCCTATAAAATCTTTTCTTTTTCTCTTGCAATCTGGGAATCCATCTAGTATAATCGTAATTAGTTTTAGCTAACCCAAGGAGAACCCTTCCGATGAGACAAATTTCATCCATACATTTTTATATGGTAAGAAAGACCCGGAGCAAACGCTCGGTGGTCGTAAAACAGTAATATGTGAATTTCTTGGAACAGGCATGATTTCGGTCATGCCTGTTCCGCTTTTATCAGTTCATCCACGGGAATATAGCCAACAAGGTCATATTCGATATGTACCCTCTGTTTGCGCTTGCCGCTGGACTTGTCCGGTGCCTCCACATAAACCGCTTTTACAAGCTCTCTGAGAGCATATGGCGTAAGTTCCGTGAGGTCGGTGTATCTATGTGCCCGCTGAATAAACTGTTCAAGATCTTCTATCTGTCGTTCCTGTACTTCGACTTCTTTTTGCAGATTTATGATTTCAACTTTGAGCTGCGCCTGCTCGTCCTCATAGGTCTTGCTCATCATGGCAAAGCGGTCATCGTTCAGCTTGCCCTTGGCGTTGTCCTCGTAGATTTTGATAAACAGGCGGTCAAGTTCCCCTATACGCTTTTCTGCCTGTGCCAGACGCTTCTTATATACCCTTATGGTTTCCTCGCTTTGCAGACGGAATTTTTGCTCCATTTCCACCCTGAAATGTGCTTCATATCGGGTCACATACGAGATAACCTCTTTCATGTGATTCCAGACTAAATCCTCCAGAACTACGGCACGAATGTAGTGTCCACTGCACTTGTCCTTGTTAGCTCGATGAGTGGAACAGATGAAAAAGTCCTGCCGTTTTTCAAAGTATTTGGTGGTGGAATAGTAGAGCTTCTGCTTGCAATCGGCACAGAACACCAATCCCGAAAACGGGCTGCTCTTGCCAGTTGCCGTTCTTCTGTGTCGCTGCTGACGAATTTCCTGCACCTTGTCAAAGACTTCCTGCTCAATAATGGCGGGATGGGTGTTGTAGAAAATCACTCGATTTTCTTCGGGATTCTCCCTCTGCTTCTTGTCCCAAATGGAATTGGTGTAGGTCTTGAAATTGACCGTTGCGCCAATGTACTCTTTTCGTTCAAGAATATTGACAATGGTGCTTTCGTGCCAGCGGTAAGGATTTTCCGGCTCGGTGTGCGGTGTTTTCACACCTTGCTTGTTTTTGTATGCGGTAGGTGTGAGTATCTTGTCCTTTTCAAGCTGGTCTGCAATTTGGCTCGGTCCTCGTCCGTTCATGCAGAGCGTGAAAATCTTCTTGACCACCTGTGCAGCTTCCTCGTCAATAATCCATTCCTTTGGATTTTCTGGATTTTTCATGTAGCCATACGGTACATGGACGGTCAATCTTTCGCCACGCTCACCCTTTGCTTTTTGCACCGCACGAATCTTTCGGCTTGTATCTTTGGCGAAAAACTCGTTGAACCAGTTTTTGATACCGGCAATGTCGCTGTCGGTGCTGTTGGGGTTGATACTGTCAAAGTGGTCGTTGATGGCGATATAGCGGACATCGTTCTGAGGGAAAGTATAGTTGATATAGAGTCCCGTCAAAGCGGAATTTCGCCCAAGCCTTGACAGGTCTTTCGTAATGACCGCACCCACATGACCGGCTTCAATTTCATCAAGCATTTTCTGAAAACCAGGACGATCATAGGTCACACCGCTGTAGCCGTCGTCAATAAAAAATGTCGGGTGGGGGAAGCGGTGATCTCGTGCATATTGAAGCAACATGACCTTTTGATTTTGGATGGAATTTGACAAATCCTCTTTGCCGTTTTTCTTCTCATCCTTGGTGTCCTCTACGGATAATCTGCAATAAAGTGCTGTGATTTTGTCGGTTGCCCTTAACATTTCGTTATCCTCCTTCTGTTGGGCAACTGTCTGTACAGGATTGGAATGGTTATTTATATCAAGAGAGGTGTCGCTATTCATTCGCCATCCTCCGTGATATCAGATTCATCATCGGCAGCGTTCTGCTCCATAATGCGTTTGAGCTTTTTATCAAGAGTTTCCGTGCCCTCGTAGCTGCCTGTAACGGTGTATTCTGCGCCGCCGATTTCATCCACGATTGTCACTTCGGGCAGCCAAAAGGCAGACGGATTTTTTACAACGATGTTGCCGTTTTCATCAAACTTGATGTCACGCTTTGGTGCATCATCGGGGCGAGGCTCGACCATGGCATACGGGTCGGGATTGGAGAAGTAGTATTCTGGAACTTTCTCGTTATGCTCTCCACTCGCAATCTGTTCCTCAAAAATCATATCATCTATTTCTTCGGGAGTAAGCTCACGAGTTTCTTCCTCTTTTCGTTTCTCATCCATCCGGTCGAACCTCCTTTTCTTTCATTCACTTCGATTCGTTCTGTTCAAAATATTGTTGGAATAACAAGCACAGCAGGTGTAGCTGCACACTGCGATTTTTACAAAATACAGCGTTGCCGATTTTGCGGAAAATGAAAATCTTCCATCTGCCTACAAAAGGTCAAAACAAACTTTGCAAGCAGTGCACGTGTGTACACACATCGTGCGTTTTGCAAATTTCAGCGAAGCTGATTTTTGCAAAAGCTTGTTGGGAAGCATCCCAAACCCTTTGACGATTTTTTCAAAATCGGCTACGCTCCTGCGGAGCTGACATCATTTCAGATGGGAAAGAGAAAGCAGAATTTTTTTAATGCCTTCGTAAATTTCTTCCTGATTCTTTTTGATTTCTTCAATGTCCGCTTCGTAGATGTTACCCGTTGTGTTAAGTTGTTTGGCAATCTGGTTTTCGCTGTTGGATATTCGTTTCATTTTGGAAGTCAACTGACGGAGTTCGGGCATATCCAAATTTACAACATACCCGTCGATTGCCATTTTGCGGAGATAGGCACTCATGTTCTCTGTTCCCATCTGTGCCATTTTCTGTTTTATCAGGTCAAGCTCTTTTTCGTCTACAAAAAACTTGACCTGTATTGGGCGTTGACGGATTGGTGGTTTTCGCTTATCTGCCATTGTAAATACCTCTAAAGCACTCCTTTTATCTGGTAGGTTATCGCAGCTCCCATATCATTTCGCTTAAGCGATAGAACATTTCTTGTCGTTCTTCAATGGCTTGTTTGTTCCAATCAGACCAAGAGGACAGCAGTGAGTTCGTTCTGTTGATAGCAGTATCCTGTCCTAAATTCACCAGTTCCGAGATAGAAGAAGTGATGTAGAATTTAGACTGTTTATAGTAAGTTGCCTTGTTTGCGTAAACATCATTCTGGATTGATCTGTTGATGGTGTTTTCAAGCAAGGTAAGATTTCCAAGGCGGTTAATATATACAGAAAATTCTTCTTCATTCATGCCGTACAATCCTTTATCTGTACAAGTCTGCGGCATAATGTGTTCAATCTCAACTGCGGTTTCCGTATAGGTAGTTAAATCCTCCACCGTGGTTTTCCCTAATTTCAACGCATCTACATACGCAGTGATTTTACCGAGAATAAACTTGATTCGATATTGCTGCATACTGTTCAACCCCAAGCGAAGGAAGTTGGATTTATTATCGAGTTTCCAGTCATTCACCGTGGGAATAATAGTGTTCTTTACAAAACAATCCAAGTCCTCTACCGTAATAATATTGCGAATATCTCTGCACCACAATGCAAAAGTTCGCTCTGTGATGTTGGTCGCTATTTTATCAATTACCGTGTAATAAACTACAGATTCAAGAATGCTTTTAAATTTAGCAAATGCTTCTGAGTTCATGTTAGAAGCCGCAAGAAGAAGCATCAAGTGCAGCTTATAGGATTTACCTGCCAGCAAAGGAATGTTCTTCAAATGTACATTTCCTTCCGATGCATCATCAGGCATCCTGCATTTAACATATAACTCAACATTTCGTGCCATTTTTTGAACAAATTGAAATGGAGCTTCTTCATAATGGCACTGTGCGTTGTTATTACTGAGCCAGGTATAGATCTGATCTTCACGGAGAATCCCATCTTTTTCGCTGGAGGTATCATAATTGGCCATGATAAAATAGCGAAGAAAACGGAGCGGCTTCTCATCAATTTTTTCCAGTGAACGGGTAATAGACTTCCAGTTCATATTTAGCCTAAATTATTCACGGAACAGTATCTGAATTGATAACAGTACCATGAATCTGAAAATTGATCCATGCAGCCATAACATCACTCAATTAACCCGTCAAAAGGGTATAA
>URFM01000043.1 GCA_900547035.1 uncultured Clostridium sp.
TACCTTCATGCCGGGATAGCCGCTTTCCTTTACCAGCTGGCGGACAGAATCAGTCACATAGCCCAAATCCTCGGCAATGATTTCTTTTTCTCCCAACGCATGCCGCACCGCCTGAAAGAGCTGGATTCCCGGGCCTTTTTCCCAGTGTCCCTGAGTGGCGTCATCTGCGTCTGCCGGGATAGAGAAATATTCGTCAAAGCCTCGGAAATGGTCGATGCGCACCACATCGTAGAGGCGGTAGCAGTGGGCCAGACGGCTAATCCACCAGCTGTAGCCGGTATTTCTGTGGTATTCCCAGTTGTAGAGGGGGTTGCCCCACAGCTGTCCGGTAGCGGAAAAGCCATCGGGAGGACAGCCTGCTACGGCCAGAGGACGGTTGTTTTCATCCAGCTGAAAAAGGCTGGGGTTGGCCCATGCATCGGCGCTGTCCATGGCAACGTAGATGGGGATATCTCCAATGATCCGGATGCCCTGACGGTTCGCGTAGGCTTTCAGCCGGCTCCACTGCTTAAAGAAGGTGAACTGGAGATATTTGTGAAATTCAATGTCAAAATACAACTCTCTCCGGTAGTAGTCCAGGGCGTTGCCCCAGCGCAGGCGGATGTCCTGAGCCCATTTTGTCCAGGCTTTGCCGCCGAAGCGGGCCTTGACCGCCATAAACAGGGCGTAGTCGGACAGCCACCAGTCATTTTCCTGGCAGAACCGGACAAAGTCCGCGTTCTTGCTGATATCGCTCCGTTCATAGGCCAGGCGCAGAAGAGGATAACGCTCCTCGTAAAGCTTTGCGTAGTCGATGGAATCCTCCTGGACTTCCGGATCCGCCTGGGCACATTCCTCACGGGTAAGCACTCCCTCTTCAATTAAGTCCTCCAGACTGATAAAATAGGGATTTCCCGCAAAGGTGGAAAAGGACTGGTAGGGGGAGTCGCCGTAGCTGGTAGGCCCCAGAGGAAGAATCTGCCAGTAGGATTGGCCTGCCTTTTTTAAGTAGTCTATAAATTCATAAGCTTCCCTGGAAAAACAACCGATCCCATAGGGGGATGGAAGACTGGTGATGGGAAGCAGAATTCCGCTTTCACGCCGCATAGTTGAATCGCTCCTTAAAGATTTCGTAGCAGTTCAGGACATCCTGAACAGAATATTCGGTCTATTTTGAAGAATGGGAGAGCAGTGCCTCCACTGCTACCGCCCGGTGGTCGGAAACCGTTCCGTAAGCTTCCGGATGAAAGATAACCCGGGAGGAGGAAATGGAAACCGGATGGTTGGTAAAAATATAGTCGATGCGCATGCCGCGGCCCAAAGCCCGGTCTTCCCAGCCGTCGATTCCATCCTCTACCGTGCAGTCCGCAGGTTCATTTTCCGGGTGTCCGGCTAACCGGCAGGTATCCAGCCAGCCCTGGCTCAGTATCAGGTCCAGGCTCTGGTTCCGGCGGTGAGCCGGGGCGTTGAAGTCTCCTAACAGCCAGATTTGCTGTTCCTCTAAGGGAGACAGATGGCTGCTTAAACGCTGCCACTGGAGGGAGAAGGGCTCTTCCGCATCTTCCCAGCGGCCCATGTGAAGGTTGCAGGCATATTGAAGGCCCCATGGCGTTTCAAAAGCGGCCAGAAGGGCTTTGCGGGTGCGCCAGTTTCCATAGCTGTGGGAACTGGTCAGGTAGAAGGATTCCGCAGAATGAACAGGGAAGGGGGAGATAAGGGCCAGCCCCTCGTCAAAACGGTCATAGCCGGTTTTGGCGGAAATCCATGTCCAGTGTACGGGAAATCCAAGACGGGCCAGCTCTTTCGCGCAGCGAAGGCCGTGGTTGTCCCGGCGGACAGGGATGGAGGAGGGGGATGGAAAAAAGTTCGTCTCCCTTAATTCCTCCGGGTCCGCCTCTGTCTCCGCCATATTCTGGTTGACTTCCTGGAGGGCCAGAATATCCGGCCGCTCCGTCAAAATTCCCTGAATAAAACGGTGAAATTTTTCTTCATAATTTTCCTCAATCAAGCTGTGACTGTTGAGAGTAATCAGTTTCATAGAAGAATGCCTCCTTACAAAACTGCCGAGGGGATCAGAACCTACAGCAGGTCGTTAATATCGGATTTCAGTACATCCGCTTTGGGGCCGTATACGGCCTGGATGCCGTTGTCCTTCTGGATTAAGCCCATGGCTCCCTGGGCTTTCCAATCTGCCAGAGGAGCTACTTTGGAGGGATCCTTTACCGTTACTCTCAGGCGGGTCATGCAGGCATCCACAAGAACGATATTTTCCCGGCCGCCCAGAAGACCGATGATGGCCTGGGCCTGGCTGCTGCCGGAACCGGCAGAGGCGGCAGAGCTGCCTGCAGTTTCCTCGTCTGCGTTTTCATCAGTATAGTTTCCAAGACGACCAGGTGTGGCGAAGCGGAATTTTCCGATCATAAAGTAGGCCACGAAGTATCCGATGATGAAAAATACAACCACACAGATGACAAAGTTGATAATGTCTCCTCCGAGACCTGCCCGGATGGACATGGGAATACGGGTCAGAAACTCCAGATTTCCAAAGGAATGGAGCCTCAGGTGGATAATTCCGGCCATAGCGAAGGCGCAGCCCTGAAGAAGGGCGTACACTACGTACAAAGGCAGGGCGCAGAACATGAACATAAATTCCAAAGGCTCTGTTACGCCGGTAAGGAAGACAGCCAGCACAGTGGATACGAACATGGAACGGTAATTTTTCCGCTTGTCGGCGTCTACCCGGCGGTACATGGCTAAGGCTATGCCCAGAAGAAGACCTGTAGCTCCGATCATCTGTCCTACCTTAAAGCGGGCGGGGGTAACGGTGGTCAGCAGCTCCTGGTATCCGGCCATATCTCCGGCGTTTTTCAGATTCACCAGGTCGGTGGCCCAAGCCAGCCACAAGGGATCCTGTCCAAATACCTGGGTTCCGGCATTGGTTCCGGTAAGGATCGTGTAGGTGCCTCCGAAGGAGGTGTAGTTCATAGGAATCGTCAGCATGTGGTGCAGGCCAAAGGGCAGCAGCAGACGCTCAAGGGTTCCGTAGATAAAGGGCGCCAGAACCGGAGAGGTGGAAGAGGAATTTGCGATCCAGACGCCGAATGCGTTGATTCCGGTCTGAACAATCGGCCAAACCAGTCCAAGAATCAATGAAATGATTACGGACCAGAGAATGACTACCATGGGAACAAAGCGCTTTCCGTTAAAGAAGGCCAAGGCGTCAGGCAGTTTCCGGTAGTTGTAATATTTATTATACACTGTTCCGCCTACAAAACCGGCGATGATGCCAACGAATACGCCCATGTTCAGGGCTGGAGCTCCAAGGACGGAGGTAAAGTAGCCGTCTACGGCAATTTCCTGCCCGAAAAAGGTGTGAGTGACAGCGCCTTCTGTTTCCAGCATCTCAGTGGTAACGCCGAAGAGAGCGCCGGTAATTACATTAATCAGGATAAAGGCGATGACAGCGGCAAATGCTCCGCCTGCCTTTTCCTTGGCCCAGGAACCGCCGATGGCCGCAGCGAAAAGAATGTGCAGATTGTTGATGATGGCCCATCCGATATTCTCCATAGTGCTTCCGATGGTCAGAATCAGGGAAAGGTCGCCTCCGGACATCTGAATCAGCTTTCCAAGGCTGATCATCAGTCCTGCGGCGGGCATAACGGCGATTACCGTCATCAGAACTTTGCCCAGCTTCTGGAGAAAATCAAAGTTAATGGGGAATTTATGAGACTTCTTCTCCTCTGCTGTAACGCTGGAAGAAGCTTTTGGGGGTTCGGCGGAAGGGGCAGGCGCGGAAGCAGCCGGTGCTTCGGAAGCTTCGGCCTTCGGTCCGGCCGGATCCTGGTTATCAGCGGTCTGGTCTTTAAGGGTCAGCAGCACATCCTTTCCTCCGGTTACATGGTCCTGAACAACCGCCATTTCACGGCTTTCCATTCCGGCGCATATCAAAACCGGCGTGATGGTGTTGATTCCCTTAGCCTTCAGTCCTTCCAGGTCCGCTTCAGCGATGAGATCACCGGCTTTTACCTGATCGCCGGCCTTTACGTAACAGCGGAAGAATTCTCCCTTTAAGGCTACGGTTTCCAGACCAAAGTGTACCAGCACCTCCACCCCGTCCGCGGTGCGAAAGCCGTAGGCGTGAAGAGTATCCGCCACGGTGGCTACTTCTCCATCTACCGGGCTTAAAATCTTGCCGTCCTCGGGCAGGATGGCAGCACCGTCGCCGATGATTTTCTGGGAAAAGACAGGATCGGGGACTTGTTCCAGGGGAACAGCCGTGCCGGTAATGGGGGCGAGAATGTGCTGCTCTCTCAGCACATCCTTCTGCGCTTCATTCATAACTCAATACCTCCTCGTTAAGTTGGTTGCATGTCTCTTGCAATATTTACGCAACCGTTTGCATTAAATATATGACAGAGCTCCGAGAAAATCAATCCTTATTTGTGTAGAATCCTTCTTTTCTACGTTTTATACAAATTATTACTCAAGAATTTGTGCAAAAATGCGCAAAGAAGTATGCAAATATAGAAAAAAGAATGCAAAAACCTTTGACAAAATTTGCATTACCGGCTAAACTATAAGAAAGCATGGAAGGAGGCGATGTTATGCCTGTTACAATTAAAGATGTGGCCGCGTTGGCCGGGGTATCTCCTTCTACGGTGTCCAGAACCTGCAAGGATCACCCTTCCATCAGCCGGCAGACCAAGGAAAAGGTGCGCCAGGCCATGGAGAAGCTGGGATATGAACCTAATTTTCAGGCCAGCAGCCTTGCCACCCAAAATTCCAGAACGATTGGGATCGTCCTTCCTCCCTCCCGGCGGGAGGCTTATGAGAATGCCTTTTATCTGGAGGCGATCCGCGGCATCAGTCAGTTCTGCAATCAGAAGCAGTATATGAATACGGTGATCACCGGACAGGATGAGGAAGAGATTATCCAAGCCATCCGCACCATGGTGAGAAATGGCTTGGCGGAAGGATTGATTGTACTATATTCCAGGGAGCAGGACCCGATTCTGGATTATTTGTATAATGAAGGTCTTCTTTACGTCCTCATCGGAAAGGCGTACCGGAATGTGAATCAGACCATTTATGTGGACAACGACAATGTGCTGGCCGCCAGGGAGGCTGCACAGTATCTGATTGACCTGGGACACCGGCGCATTGCTTATTTGTCCGGGGACCATACCCTGATTTTCGCTTCAGACCGGAGGGCAGGCTACATGACGGCCCTGATCCAGAATCAGATTCCCTTCCGGGAGGAATTGTGTGTAGAGCTGCCGGAAGATAAGGAGCAGACGGGAGCAATTTTGGAACAGCTCCTAAAGGAGAAAGACCCGCCTACCGCCGCCCTGGTCAGCGATGATATTCTGGCGGTAGCTCTGGTGCAGACCTGTCTGTCCATGGGGATTTCCGTCCCGGGGGATTTCTCTGTCCTTTCGTTTAACAACTCGCTGTTTGCGAGGCTGACTATTCCGGGGCTGACCTCGGTAGACGTTAACTCCTTTCAGTTGGGAGCGGAGGCAGCTGCCCAGATGATTAGTCACATTGAGAATCCGGATCTTCTGGCCACGAAAATCATTGTGCCTCACCACATTGTGGAGAGGGAAAGCTGCGCGCCGCCCCATTAACCTTTGACATTTCTTCTCTTTTTAGGTAGAATAGAAAATCGTTGGATATTGACCAAAAGAGGAGAATGAGTATTATGATGAAACGATGGATGCATGGGGAGGGCAAAAAAACGGCGATTGCTCTGCTGCTTTTGGCGGCAACGCCGTTTACGGCCTTTTTTCTGATGCAGTGGATTTACGCGGGCAGTCTCTCTGTTTACCCTTTGTATGTGCTTTGGGGAAATGGAGTCTGCCTGGCATTTGTTTATTATCTGTTTGCCGGGCTGACGGGACGTCTGCTTTTGGGAAGTCTGCTGACCCATCTGGCCGCCGGAATTCTGGGAGCGGCCAATTATTTTGTGGCTTCCTTCCGGGGGAACCCGGTGCTGCCCTGGGATTTAACGGCCTTGGGTACGGCGGCTGCGGTTTCCGGTACCTACCGCTATCGTCTGACAGCGCAGATGATCCTGGCCCTTATGCTGGCTGCAGGAGCGGCCGGCCTTTTATTTTGGTTTCGGAAGAAAAGGTTTCTCTGCCTGAAGAATTGGTGGCTGAGGGGCGGACTTCTGTGTGTGGGGCTTTTGTGCCTAAGACCGGTAATTCAGCCGGAAATTTTGGAACAGTGGGGAATTACTACCGATGTGTGGGATCAGCAGGGCGCTTACCGCTCTCAGGGAGTACTGGCTTCTTTTCTATGCAATACCCGTTTTATGGAGGTAGAAAAGCCGGCGGGTTATTCGCCCAGGGCTTATCAGAATCTCCTGGGCAGGGCAAGAACCGATCATACAGAGGGCCTGGGGGAACAAAATCCGCACATCATCGCTATTATGAACGAGTCCTGGGCGGATTTTGAAGAGTTTGGAAATCTCTCATTAAATGACAGCGTGATGGACGAAATCCGCAGTTTGAACGGAATCTTCGGCCACGCATATACCTCCGTATTCGGAGCGGGGACCAGTGCCAGCGAGTTTGAGTTCCTTACCGGCAATACCATGGCCTTTCTGCCTTCAGGCAGCATCCCCTATCAGCAGTATGTTTTGGAGTCCACGGACTCTCTGGCTTCTCTTCTGAAAGAAAAAGGATACCGCTGTCTGGCCCTCCATCCGGGAGAACGGGATTCCTGGCAGAGAAACCAGGCGTATCCGCTGCTGGGTTTTGAGGAATTTCTTTGTAAGGACGATATGGAGGTTCCGGTTACAGAGGAGCATGGATATATCAGCGATGCTTCTTCCTTTGACCAGCTTAAACGTATGTTTGAGGAACGCCGGGCAGGAGAGAGGATGTTCCTTTTTAATGTGACCATTCAGAACCATGGAAGCTATACCGATGAAGACTACAAGACAAGAGTTTATCTGACGGACGAGCCGGGAGCCTACCCTATGGCGGAGCAATATTTGACTCTGGAACGGGAAACCCAGGAGGCGTTTTTAGATCTCATTCAGGATCTGCAAAATGAGCAGGAGCCGGTTCTGGTGGTAATGTTCGGGGATCACCAGCCGGCGGTGGAGCAGGAATTTCTGGACAAGGCCTACGGTGTAAAACAGGATGACATGACTATGGAAGAGTATATGAATAAGTTTAGGGTCCCCTTTGTGATCTGGGCCAACTATTCCCTTCCTTCTCCGGAGAGCATCGGCCTGAATCCGGAAATAACCAGCCTGAATTTCCTGGCCCAGTATGTATTGGAGTGCGCCGGCATGTCAGGAAACGATTATGGAGAATTTTTAAAGAGCATAAGCAGCGAGCTTCCGGCTCTGACTTTCGCCGGATATTTTGACAGCCAGGGCGAGGCATACAGCCACCTGGAAACAAATGAATATGGGGAATTGATTGAGGAGTATCAGACGGTACAGTACGGAGAACTGTTCGGGGATACATAAAAAGAAGGCTGAGAGCCGGGAAAAGAATTCCGCGGTTCTCGGCCTTTTTGCGCAGCGTTCAGTAATTTACGTGCTCTTCGGAATCAGAAGAAAAGATAGAGAATTCCTCCGATTACGGAAAGGGAGACCAGAATTTGGGAAGGCAGCCTGAGGCCCGGCCGTCCGCTTATGTGCATAAGCAGGGAAGCTACACTTAAAAATCCGATTCCCCAGGCGGCAATCTGCTGAGCCACATAGTTGGAGGGAAGGCTGGAGGCATTTAAAAAGGCAATAGCCATTCCCAGAAGAGCCAGCAGATAGAGAATCCATTTCTTTTTCTCGGGATTCTGTACCCAGAAAAGAAAAATTATGCCAACACCGCCAACTGCGCTTAAAAAGATGAATAAAATTAAAAGTAATCCTAATGCCATGAGTAATTCCTCGCTTTCTTTTGTTTATGCCATGATTATTCCATAAAGCTCTGAAGAAATTTCATATAAAAATATGAAGAATTCTAAAGACAGGATTTCAGCTTCAGGAGTATCCGGATCTCAAAAGAAGCAGGATTCAGAGAAAAGTCCGCATAACCGCCGGTATTTTTCGCGATTTCGTTTATGCTTTTCAGGCCGATGCCATGACTGTCTTTTGGTTTTTCGGGATTGGGAGTCACCGCATTTTGCTGAAAGATTTGGATCTCTCCCTGACCGCAGGATAGTTTCAGGACAACAGGCTGAGAGGGATCGGCATACTTTTCCACGTTGGAGGCCAGATTATCGAAGATGCGCTGAAGGGCGGACAATTCCACTTCGGCTTTAAAGGGCTGGCAGCCACTTAAGTCAACCTGGCAGAGAAAGGAATCCTCCAGAGTTTCTTCCCATTGAAACGCTAATTGCTGGAGAAGAAGGGCCGCGTTTTCTACCAGGCGGTTTTCTGACTCGGCTTTTCCTAACAGCTGATCCGTCAGGAGGCGGATCTGCTCCGCTTTGGACTGGACCAGGGCAATGTAGGCGGCGGTTTCCTCTGGAGTCAAGGCTTCTTTAGACGCCAGGTACTGAGAGTTGGAGAGAATAGAGGTCAAAGGAGTGCGGATATCGTGGGACAGGGTCCGTACAAAATTTTCCCGTTTCTGCCGCAGCTCTTCTTCCTTTTGCTTCAGCTGTTTTTCAGAAGAGGCCAGATAGTTAATGCTCTCCGCCAGAACGGCGAACTCGTCTTTTCCTTCCACGGGAATGGAAAAATCCAGCTGCTTCTCTCTGAGCTGATCGACACCGCGAATAATGGAGGCTACATATGCGATCCGTTGCCCTAACAGAAATAAAAAAAGGGCAAGAAAAACCAGGGAGGAGGCAAGAAGGCAAAGACTCCTGATCCACAGGTGAAGAAGGCCGATCTGCTCCTCCCGGAGGGAGATTCCCTGCCGGTCCAGCCAGATCTCTCCGATTGACCGGGAAGAGAGAAAGAGAAAGCCGAAAAAAAAGGCGGATATGACCAGGGAGAGCAGGAGAAATTCCAGAACCTCACGAATAAATAAATTTTTATTCAAGATAATACCCCTTTCCCCAGGCGGTCTTAATGTAGCGAGGATTGCGGGAACTGTCTCCAAGCTTCTTCCGCAGGTTTTTAATATGGACCATAATCGCGGCATCCCCTACGGCTGTTTCACCCCAGATGCTCTGGTAAAGGTTATCAGGGGAAAAGATTTTTTTGGGATGGGTGATGAAAAGCCGCAAAAGCTGAAATTCCGTGTAGGTGAGAAGAATCACCTCATCTCCCCGCTGTACAGACTGGCTGTCCAGATCCAGAGTCAGATCTTTAAAGGACAGGACGTTAGAAGGGGAGGATTCCTTCGGAGCGGATTCAGCAGGACGAAAACGGCAGGCTCTGCGCAGAATGGCCCGGACCCGAAGCAAAAGCTCAGTGTTGGAAAAAGGCTTAACGATATAATCGTCTGCTCCGGAGGAAAAGCCCATAACCTTATCCGCCTCAGTGGAATAGGCGGTAAGGAAGATAATGGGCGCGTTGAAGCGTCTGCTCAGCTGGTTGGCGGCGGCGAAGCCGGAGAGTATCGGCATGTTGACATCCAGAATATAAAGGTCGATGGATTCATCTGCCAGCTCCAGAACTTCCTGGCCGTTCCTGGCGGTTAATACCTGGTAACCCTCTTGGGTGAGAATCAGGGAGAGGATGGAGAGGATATCTTGATCATCGTCTGCCGCAAGTAGTTTATAGGTTTTTTCTTCCATATGGCGAACTCCTTCTTAAAAATAATAGTTTCCCGCCGTCCTGAACAGTTGTATTGCGCTGCTGCATGATGGAGAAAAGCTATGCTTAGTTTAACATGTTTTCGCGGCCGGGGCAAACACAATCTCGGCCAGAAAATGGCAGCGTATTATTTTGATCTTCGGATTAAAATACATATGGGAAAAAAAGTAAGAGTCCGGGATGTCCCGAACGGTTATAAAGTGAAAACAAAGTTGTTTAAACAAATTTGTAAAAATGCCTTGACTTGTTTGCGAGCCTGTGCTATTCTTTAGTTGTTTAAACAAGAAGAAACAAAATCCAAAAGGAGAGGCGACCATGGGGAAGTATCAGGAAGAGGTCAGGAAACTTTTGACTTGTATCGGCGGCAAAGAGAATATCCAGGCGGTATCTCACTGTATGACCCGGATGCGGTTCGTACTGGTGGACCCGAAAAAAGCGGATGAGAAGGCCATCGAGGAAATTTCCTGTGTGAAGGGGACCTTTACACAGGCAGGTCAGTATCAGGTAATTATCGGAAACGACGTAGGGGTATTTTACAATGAATTTACTGCTTACGCAGGCATCGAGGGAGTGAGCAAGGACGCAGTGAAGGCAGCGGCCAAGACCAACCAGAAGCCTCTGCAGAAGATTATGGGGGCGCTGGGAGAGATTTTCGCCCCGCTGATTCCCGCGCTGATCTGCGGCGGTCTGATTTTGGGATTCCGCAATGTCATCGGAGAGATTAACTTTTTTAACAACGGAACCCAGAGCTTGGCGGACATTTCCCAGTTTTGGGCGGGAATGTACAGCTTCCTCTGGCTCATCGGCGAAGCTGTGTTCCATATGCTGCCGGTGGGCATCGTCTGGTCCATCACGAAGAAGATGGGGACGACCCAGATTTTGGGTATCATTCTGGGATTAACCCTGGTGTCTCCCCAGCTTTTAAACGGATTTTCCGTAGCCACTACGGCGCCGGCGGATATTCCGGTATGGGACTTCGGATTCTTTAAGGTGCAGCAGATTGGTTATCAGGGACAGGTAATCGCCGCCATCATGGCAGGCTTCGTGCTGGTGTATCTGGAGAAGTTCTTCAAGAAGCACTGCCCGGAAGTGGTGAGCATGATTGTGGTGCCCTTCTGCTCCCTGGTTCCGGCGGTGGTCATCGCCCATACGGTGGTAGGCCCCATCGGCTGGAAAATCGGAGACGGCATCGCCAATGTGGTTTACGGTGGTCTGATGTCCCCCTTCGGCGTAATCTTCGCGGGACTGTTCGGCCTGCTCTACGCGCCTATTGTGATGACGGGGCTCCATCATATGACCAATGCCATTGACAGCCAGCTGATTAACGCCTATGACGGAACGATTTTATGGCCTATGATAGCCCTGTCCAATATCGCTCAGGGCTCCAGTGTGCTGGCTATGTCCCTTCTTCAGAAAAAGAATGAGCGGGCTCAGCAGGTGAACGTGCCTGCCTGCATCTCCTGTTACCTTGGAGTAACGGAGCCTGCCCTTTTCGGTGTCAACTTAAAATATGGATTCCCCCTGGTGTGCGGTATGATTGGCTCTGCCGCTGCCGCCATGATTTCCGTGGGCTTTGGAGTTCAGGCCCTCAGCATTGGAGTGGGCGGACTACCGGGAATCCTCTCCATCGAATCGGATTTCTACCTGCAGTTTCTGCTGGCTATGGCGGTAGCGGTAGCGGTTCCATTTTTCCTGACCCTGGCGGTGGGAAGCAGAAAACTTTCTTATGAGGAGAAGCATGGAAAGCAGAAGGAGAGCCTTCCCCAGGAGGAAGCAGACGGGGCAGCAGAGGAAAAGAGCGGGGATGAGCAGGCAGAGCAGCAGCCGGTACAGGAGGAAAATGGCAGTGCGCCGGCGGAAGGCGGAGAGCTGAAGGCTTTCCTCAGCGGAAAGGTAATCCCTTTGGAGGAGGTTCCGGATGATGTATTTTCCAAACGCATTATCGGTGACGGTCTTGCTATTGAGCCCACGGACCACACGGTGGTAGCTCCGGCGGCAGGCACGGTGAGCGTGGTGATGCAGGATTCCAAACACGCCTGCGGTATTACCCTGGATAACGGCATGGAGATTTTGATTCACATCGGCATCGACACGGTAGCTATGAACGGCGACGGATTTGAGCTGTTCGTGAACCAGGGGGATCATGTGGAGGCGGGACAGCCCCTTATCTCCTTTGACCCGGAGAAAATCCGGGCGGCAGGATACCCGCTGACCACCATTCTGATCATGACCAATCCGGGACAGGCGAAAGACCTGAAGTACCGGGATCAGGAGGGACTTGAGGCTCAGGCAGGAACGACAGCTATCATTACCTTTGACTAGGAGGAAATGCAGGAATGACCGATTTTAAAAAGAGCGTAATTTATCAGATTTATCCGAAATCCTTTTACGATTCCGACGGGGACGGCCTGGGGGATCTCCGGGGCGTAACGGAGAAGCTGGATTATATTAAGGAGCTGGGAGCGGATTACATCTGGCTGACCCCATTCTTTGTGTCGCCCCAGAATGACAACGGCTACGATGTGGAAGATTATTACCACATCGACCCCAGATACGGGACCATGGAGGATTTCGAGAAGCTGGCCGCCGGGGCGAAGGAGCGGGGAATTGGGCTTATGCTGGACATGGTGTTTAACCACACCTCCAGCCGCCACGAATGGTTCCGGAAGGCCCTGGCAGGGGATGAGAAGTACAAAAACTTCTATATTTTAAAAAAGGGCAAAGGACCGGGAATTCCACCCACCAACTGGGAGAGCAAGTTCGGCGGGAGCGCCTGGGAGTATGTGGAAGCTTTTGACGAGTATTATCTTCATCTCTTTGATGTCTCCCAGCCGGATTTAAACTGGGATAATCCTCTGGTGCGGGAGGAAATTAAAAAGATTGTGCGCTTCTGGATGGAAAAGGGCGTGAAAGGCTTCCGCTTCGACGTGGTGAACCTCATCAGCAAAGGGGAGTTTGCGGATGATGAGGAAGGGGACGGGCGCAGGTTCTACACCGACGGTCCCAGGATTCACCAGTACTTGAAAGAGCTGAATCAGGATACCTTCGGTCAGAATCCGGAGATTGTGACGGTGGGGGAGATGTCCAGCACCTCCCTGGAAAACTGCTACCGCTATGGAGGCGAAGGGGAGAACGAGCTTTCCATGGTGTTCAGCTTTCACCACCTGAAGGTGGATTTTGTGGGAAATGAGAAATGGGTGATGGTGCCCTATGATTTCCAAAAGCTGAAGGATATCCTGTTCCAGTGGCAGACCAAGATGGAGGAGCACGATGCCTGGAACGCCGTGTTCTGGTGCAACCACGACCAGCCACGGGTGGTGAGCCGGTTTGGGGATGAGGGCCCCTACTGGAAGGAGTCGGCCAAGATGCTGGCTACCGCGATCCACGGTTTAAGGGGCACACCCTATATTTATCAGGGCGAGGAGCTGGGCATGACCAACGCCGGCTTTACAAAGATTTCCCAGTACCGGGATGTGGAGAGTTTAAATCATTTCCGCATTCTTCAGGAAAAGGGGCTGTCGGCGGACAATGCCCTGCGGATTCTGGGGATTCATTCCAGGGACAATGCCAGAACGCCCATGCAGTGGAACGATGGACGTCAGGCGGGATTTACCAAAGGGGAGCCGTGGATGGAAGTAAATCCAAACTACCGCTATATCAACGCTCAGACAGAGCTTCGGGACGAGGATTCCATTTTCTATTATTACCGGAGGCTGATTGGTCTGCGCAAGCAGTACGACGTCATCGCTTACGGGGATATCCGGCCGATAGCGAGGGAGGATTCCTATGTATTTGCCTACAAGCGGACCTGGAAGGATGAGGAACTGTTGGTAATCTGTAATTTCTACGGGCGGCAGATTTCCTGGAAGAGCGAGGAGAGCCTGAAGGGCTATAAGGTTCTTTTGGGAAATTACGGGGAGAATTGCCTGGAGGAAAACGGGGCGCTGTTAAAACCTTATGAGTGCCTTGTACTTTACAGAAAAAGGGGAGAGTAAAAGATAGATAAAAGCAGCGCCTTCTGAGAAGCGGTCGGTATGGCCGGGCAGAGGGCGCTGTTTTTTCTGCGTTAACGAAGCTGTCCGTCGCCGGCCATCAGGCGGGTCATCTCCTCAATCCGCTCCAGGGGGAAGGGAGGCAGGGACAGCGGCTTCATGGCGATGGACATCAGTTTCATGGGATTGTCGTCGTCGGCAATACGGTTGGAACTCATCTGACTTTCAGACTGTTTTAACCCCTTTTCTCAAAGGTGCCGTACACCAGCGGCTTTCCGTCCCGGACCATGATTTGGCCCTTTGCGATCACGGTGTGAATGGTCAGGTCGTCTTTTCTCAGAAGGCAGAGGTCGCCGTCCATTCCCGGCTGGATTCTCCCCTTAGAGGAGAGTTTTAAAATCCGGGCGGGATTGCTGGTGACGGGCTTGATGGCGATTTCCAGGGGAATATTTTCCCGCTGCACGCATTCACGAACTTCCTTTAACAGGCTGGAAGCCTTTCCAATGCCGATGCCCTGGTATTCTCCTTTGGCGTTGAATATAGGCAGACTGCCCTGGCCGTCGGAGGAGATGGTAAAATTGTCGTCGGAGACGCCGGCATCCAGAAGCCGGCGGATTCCGGTGGATACCCGCACCTCATCACAGATGGTTTCCCAGTAGTCGATATCTTCGTTTCCCGTCATGTCGATGGTGCCGCCCTCCAGGGCAAACTGGATGGCCTGACAGAACAAGGCTTCATTGCGGTTCACATGGGTAGGAAGAAACTGGGAATAAGGAATCTCCGTTTCTCGGACTACCCGCAGAATCAAATCCATCATCCGGGGACTGTCTCCCAGATGAACGTTGACAACTCCGGCCTTTCCGGAGAGCATCCCTCCTACCCGGGCGTCCGCCGCGATGCGGGCAAACTCCTCAAAGGAAGGCTGGGAGGAGCGGTGGTCTGAGATGGCGATTTCCCCGGCGCCGATGACCTTGTCCAGCATCATAATGTCTTTCATCATACTTCCCGTTAAGGTGTGAACAGGAACCTGGTAGGAGCCGGTATATACGTAGGTGGTAATTCCTTCCTCCTCCAGTCCTTTGGCCTTGGCAAGAAGGGACTCCATGTGCCGGGCCACGCCGTCGGTTCCGATGCAGCCTACGACGGTAGTGATGCCGTTTAAAGTCAAATCCGTAAGGGAGGCCTCGGGGGTCCGGGTATGAAATCCGCCCTCGCCGCCGCCTCCCATAATGTGTTCATGACCGTCGATCAAACCGGGAGTGAGAATCAGCTCCGAGCCGTCCAGTTCTGTGACCTTTACGGCACCGCCAAAGTCCGCTTTCAGATTCTCTCCTACGGCGGCAATGGTTCCGCCCAGAAGGAGCACATCGGTTCTGCCCAGGTGTTCAGGCGCGTAGACGTCAGCATTACGGATGATTGTAACCATAAATTCGTCCTCCTTACTGCAGATTGATGGTAACGGCAATAGCTAAAATCACAGTTCCCATAAGGAAGAAGAAGCCCTGCATCTTAATCTGGAATTTGGCCCATTTACCCCAGTCGATTCCGGCAACGCCCAGAACGCCGATAAGGCTGGCAGATACGGGGGTAAAGGCGTCCACAAAGCCGGCACCCAGCTGGAAGGCCAGAACGGCGATCTGTCTGGAAACGCCTACCAGGTCCGCCAGGGGAGCCATGATGGGCATGGTCAGGGCAGCCTGCCCGGAGTTGGAGGTTACCACCAGATTGAAAAGGCTCTGGAAAAGGTACATAAATTCCGCTCCGATGAAGGCGGGTACGCCGTTTAATACGGTTCCAATGCCGTAAAGGATGGTGTTTAAGGTGAAATAGGTGTCTGCGTCAGAGCCGCCCAGCACCAGCAGGATGCCCTTGGCCATACCGACAACGACAGCGGTTCCGGCCAGGTCCGCCACACCGCTCTGGAAGGCGGAGGCCATTCCGTTGATGGTCATGCCGTTCAGCTTAAAGATGATGGCGATGACGCCGGCGAAAAAGCCCATGACGAAGAACTGGGAAGCGATCTCCGGGATGTAGTAGCCCTCCTGGGTAACCCCCCAGATAATCCAGATCAGCACGGCCAGCATTTCCAGAAGAATCAGTTTGTGGCCCAGGCTGAATTCCCGCGTTTCATCGGAAGCGTTTTCCAGGTGCTTGCGGAAGTGGGCATCGGTGTCGTAAACTACCGAGTGAGTAGGGTTCTTGCGGATGCGCTCCGCATAAACCATCATATAAGCGGCAGCCAAAACGGTGACCACGACCCACATGGCCAGACGGAAGGTGGCTCCGGAGAGGACGGGGATTCCCGCAATACCCTGAGCGACCGCTACGGAGAAGGGGCTCATCCAGGAAACAGCATTTCCAACCTGGGAAGCCACATAGGTGACGGTAACAGCTACAATGGAGTCATAGCCAAGAGCGATGACAAAGGGTACCATGATCATGGAGAAGGGGATACACTCCTCCGCCATGCCGAAGGTGGCGCCGCCCAGAGAGAAAAGGATAAAGAGCAGGGGGAGAGCCAGCCGCTCCAGGCCTTTGGTTTTCTGGATAAAAGCGTAGATTCCGGCATCAATGGCGCCGGTTTTCATGATAATTCCGAAGGCGCCGCCTACCACCAGAATCAGGGCGCAGATTCCTATGGCGGAGCCGGAACGGTCGCCGGTTACCAGGCCTTCAAATACATAGTTTAAGAATCCGAAGCCGCCGAAATCTTCCGTTCCCCAGACTCCCGCGGTTTTATGAAGCTTCTGGCTGGTGTCGTAGATGGATTCCCCATATCTGGAGTAGAGGACATCGTCTGTCAGGCCGAGTTCATCCAAATCCTCTTGAGTCCAGGAGGCGGAGTCCGTAGTGAGGAACTCCTCCAGAGCCGCCTGGTCCACGCCAAGCTCCTCCAGAGCCGCGCTGTCCTGACTTAATTCCTCAAGATTCCCTTTGACCGCCTCCGTATCCAGATTGTAGTAGTAGCGGAAGGTATCGGACATCAGAACCGTCCGGGTACTGGTACCTCCATCGGCATTGGTGTACTCGATGGTGTGAGTGCTGAATTTTCCGGCAGGAATCAGAAAGGTTAAAACCCAGCAGACCAGAATTACCGCGAAGATAATCGCATAGGTGTGGGGAGTTTTCATCTTGGTGAAATCCCGTTTGGGGGCGCCTCCCCCATTCTTTTTAGAAGATGACATGTTTCCATTCTCCTTTATTAAAATTTAGTATGTGCAATACCGTTAACATCATAACATAATTTTAGAAAAAGACAATTACTTTGGTGAAATAGGGTTCATTTTTGTGCAGAATGTGATAAGATAGAAGAAGAAAAATGGAAGGGGAGGCATTTTATATGCAGCAAAGTCAGTCGGACATGCTGAAGGGAGGAATTTTCCGATCGATCTTATGGTTTTCTATTCCTCTTTTGGTGGGAAACTTTTTTCAGCAGCTTTACAATACGGTGGATTCCTATGTGGTGGGAAACTACGTCAGCACCAACGCCCTGGCAGCAGTGGGAGCATCGACTCCGGTGATCAACATGCTGGTGGGATTTTTTATGGGGCTTTCCACCGGAGCCGGGGTGGTAATTTCCCAGTATTACGGAGCCGGGAGAACGAGGCTTATGAGCAAGGCGATTCACAGCTCTCTGGCGCTGACGGCGGTGCTGAGCGTGGTCTTTACGGCGGCGGGGCTTCTGTTTACAAGACCTCTTCTCAACGCCATCGGGGTACCTCAGGAGGTGATGCCGGATTCTGTCCTGTATCTGACCATTTATTTTACAGGTATGACATTTTCCCTTTTTTACAATATAGGGGCCGGAATTTTGCGGGCCATCGGAGACTCCAGGCATCCGCTGTATTATCTGGCTGCAGCCAGTGTAGTGAATATTGTGCTGGATTTTACTTTTGTCTGCGCATTCCACATGGGAGTGGCTGGTGTGGCCATCGCTACGGTAATTGCTCAGGCGGTCAGCTCCGCCATGGTGATGTACAAGCTGATTCGAACGAAGGAAAGCTATCAGGTCCGCGTCCGGGAGATTCGTATGAACCGTCTGATGATCTGGAAGATTGTAGGAATCGGCTTTCCTGCGGCCCTCCAGCAGAGCATTACTTCCTTTTCCAACGTAATCGTGCAGTCCTATGTGAACTATTTCGGGGCCGCGGCTATGGCCGGATATTCCGCTACTCTGCGGATTGACGGCTTCCTTCAGCTGCCCCTTCAGAGCTTTAATATGGCCATTACCACTTTTGTTGGACAGAACATCGGCGCGAAGCAGTACAAGCGGGTGAAGAAGGGAGTCTTTGCCGCCTGGCTGATGAGCTCCGTGGTGATTCTGGCAGGAGCCATGTTTATGTTCTTTAACGGAAGATTGATTGTGAGGATCTTTACCGATGACGCAGAGGTAATCCGGGTAGGAAACGCCATGCTGCAGATTTTTGCCGCCGGGTATATTTTCCTGCCGGTGGTACAGATTTTAAACGGAGCCCTAAGAGGCGCGGGCCTTTCCAAGGTACCTATGTATTTTATGGTGGGCTGCTTTGTGGTTCTCAGGCAGATCTATCTGATGATTGCTATCCCTATGACGGGAAAGCTGGAACTGGTATTTGCCGGCTGGCCCATTACCTGGGTGGTGTGCGCGGCCGGGATGCTGGCCTATTATCTGAAGGCGGACTGGCTGCCGAAGGAGAAGGAGGGATAACGCCCTTTCGGGAACGGGATTCTCAGCTTATACGGAGAGCAGGACAACGCCGGGCTGTTTCAGGGGTTAAAGATTATGGATGCGGGAGAAAAATATCTGGCCCATATGGGGAAGTACCAGGTAATCAGCCTTTCCCTGAAATCCATGAAGCAGTATTCCTATGAATTGTCTTATAATATGCTGCAGAAAGCGGTGGAGGGCGAGTATTCCAGACACTGGCCTCTGATTGAAAACAGCAAAAAACTGACCGATGTGCAGATGGAGCGGTATCTGCGGATTCGGGATTTGAAGGGTACGGAAAATGATTACGCGGACTCTTCCCGTGATAATTTCCATCCGCGGCATTTCTCCTTGTATAGATTAAGCCTCTTGTCGGTTCCGACAAGAGGCTTAAAAACTTTTTCACGGCCTATTTATTATTCGCATGGCCGGAAGCGGGCTGCTTTTGAAGGCAGCTGCCTACAGATTCTTCTTCTGATTCTCCGCGAACTCTGCCTTTACCTCAGCCATCAGCTCCGGGCTCTCGATCAGATCCAGAGAAGCTCCGGCGATGGATTTCGCGCCGTAGATAATGCAGTTGTGAGCGTCTTCGGATTTTCCGGCGTCCACGAATTCCTGGGTATGGGAGGAGGTTCCCTCAGGCACGAAGGCTACGCGGATACAGGAGCCGGGTACCTCGTACATAACGTTTCCGAAGTCGGTGGAACCGGTCTTTTCGCGGGGAGCGGACAGGCGGGGTGCGCCGGCCAGCTTCGCGTTTTCCATCAGCAGCTCGTTCAGCTTCAGAACGGGAATCTTATTGTAAAAATCGTGAATCAGATCTACCTCGTAGGTAACGCCGGCGATCAGGGCCGCGCCCTTTACGATATCGTAGAAACGCTCTACCACGCCCTCCAGATTCTTCTTGGAGAAGGAGCGGAGAGAAAATTTGGCAACTGCTTTAGCGGGAACTACGTTGGCCGGGCCGGGCAGTTCCGTCATAGCGTAATGCATACGGGTGTCATCCGGCACATGCTCTCTCAGGAATTCCACGCCGTTGAAGGCGAACATCATAGCATCGAAGGCGCTGCGTCCCTTTTCGGGAGCCAGAGCGGCATGAGCCCGCTTGCCGTGGTAAACTACCTTGAAGGTCTGATCCGCCAGGCATTTAACATCAGTGCAGGTGGTAGGAGAGCCATGCATCATGAAGGCCACGTCAATGTCGTGGAAGCAGCCGTTTTTAATCATGGAAGCCTTTGCGCCCTGGGTTTCTTCCGCAGGAGTTCCATATACAACCAGGCGGTAGGGCTTATCTTTGCAAGTTTCCTTAATGGCCATAGCAGCGCCCAGACAGGCGGGACCCTGCATATGATGACCGCATCCGTGTCCCAGACCCACCAGGGCATCATATTCGCACAGAATGCCGATGGAGGGGCCGCCTTCCAGGTTCTGATAAACAGCCCGGAAGGAAGTTTCGTAACCGCCAACGCCCATTTCCACCTCAAAACCGTTGTCTCTCAGATAGTCGGAAAGGAGCTTTGAAGCCTGATATTCTTTTCCATCATACTCCGGATGGTCGAAGATAAAGTCCGCCATCTGGCAGAGGGTATCTTTCTGGCTGTCAATGTACTGGAATAATGATTCTTTCATCGTTGATCTAATCCTTTCTTTAAAATTAGTGATAGATTACTGATAGTTGATCATCTGAGCGATGGAGCACATAATGCAGCAGGCAACCATCCAGATTAAGAACAGCTTCCACATGAATTTCATCCAGCGGTCATAAGGAATATTCACGGCGCTGATGATACCCATCAGAGCGGTGGAGTGGGGCAGGATGTAGTTGGAGAAGCCATCGCTGAAGTTGTAGGCCAGAACGGTGGTCTGTCGGCTGATTCCCAGCAGGTCGCCCAAAGGAGCGGTGATGGGGATAACAGCGGAGGCCATGCCGCTTCCGGATACGATGATGAAGCTGATGACGGTGTTGGCCAGATACATCACGGGAGCCATCAGGAAATCAGGCGCCAGAGACATCACGGAAGCCAGAGCGTAAATAACCGTATCAATGATATTTCCGGCGGTCATTACGTTGGCAATGGTGGTGGCAAGTCCGATGATCAGAGCGGCGGTCAGCATCTTCTTACATCCGTCGATAAAGATAACAGACATGGAAGAAGGAGTCTCGCCGGAGAGGAAGCCAACCACAACGGCCAGTCCGATGAATACGGCAGCCAGCTCAGGCATATCCCAGCCGTAAGCGATACCGCCGTATACCATAGCAGCCAGAGCTGCGATCAGAGATACAATGATCAGAACTTTGCGGACGGTAAGGGCACCGAAGGAATCCAGGTCAGTCTCCTTTAAATCACTGGTTTTGTCCAGTTCATACATGGGGCTTAAAGTAGGATCCTTACGAATCTTTAAGGCGTAACGTACCAGATAAACGTTGGTAATTACCAGGAAAACGACAAAACACAGGGCACGATAGCCAAGTCCGGAATAAGGCGTCAGTTCAGCAATATCCTGAGCAATCAGAGTAGTGCTGGGATTTAAAGTACCAGTGGAGAAACCTACGCAGCCGCCCAGCAGGATGATTGCCGCGCCTACAATGGAATCCAGTCCCATGGCCATAGTGATCATAACCGTAATGGGGGCGAAAGCGATAAACTGGTTTACACCCTGGGTAGTACAAATCAGCGCGAAAACTGTGGTCATAATGGGAATAAACACATACAGACGATTCTGGAAAATTTTCGCGATCTTTGCTACTACGGAATGAAGCGCGCCGGATTTGCTGATCAGGCCGAATGCGCCGCCGGAGAACATAATGACTAACATCAGGTCGATACGGCTGCAGATAGCATTTACAATGTACAGAGGAATCAGCAGGGGATTCACCGGCGTCTGCTCAATGTAAGAGAACTGGTTGGGATCAATCACGGTACGGCCGGAAGCGTTCTCGTAACGAACGAACTCACCGGCGGGGATGATCCAGGTCATCGCTGTGGCTACCAACACAATAAAGATGATAATTACAAAGGTGTGGGGCAGCTTAAAGCCTTTTTTGGTCGATTTTGACATATAGAAAGACCTCCTTGTATAAAATGATTGCTTTTATCATAATACAGGTAGGCCTATTTGTGAAATTTAATTATTTTATCATTAATTTTATAATGATTTTATAAACTTATTAAAGTTTTTTAAGAAACATATCAATTGTTTTGAATGGCAGCAGATCTAAATTTCCGGAACGGTTATTTACTGATAATACCGCTGCCCCTGCTCAATTAGCATGTCAATCATTCGCTGTGTAGGAGTGTCGATTGGCAGATTCTTTCGGTGGGCCAGCACGAAATCGATGGTTTCCTCCTTGCTGAGGATGGCGTAGTAGTTGACCGTCTTGTTGTAGCTCATGTTGATGGTGTAGCCCTCCCGGTTGAAGCCGATGCCAAGGCCCTCAGCTACAAACTGCATGGCGGTCTCGATGCTTTCCAGCTCCCGGATTCTGCAGGGGGTAACATTTTTTTCTTTTAAAAGCCGGTCCGCATCTTTTCGAATGCTCTGCCCCGGCCGCTGCAGAACCAGCGTCTCTCCCTGGAGATAAGACAGATCCAGATAACGGTACCGTTTACCGGGGACGTAGACCGCCTTTTCATTGACCGGGTGGTCCGGAGGAACCGCTACCAGCAGCTGTTCCTTATAAATCAGATGGGTGGTCATGGTGGAGGGGTCCGCATCCGCGGCGTTGCACAGGAAAAGATCCAGTTCATAATTGTGGAGCTTATCTTTTAGATACTCCATGTTTCCGGTCATGACAATCACATCCATATGGGGAAATTCCTTCTCATAAGCGGCAATGACGGGAGGAAGGAACCAGGTAGAGCGTCTGGTCTGAATGCCGATGCGCAGCCTTCCCTTATAATTGCCTGTGATTTCCTGGATATCCCGGTCAAAGCCTTCCTTTAAAGCCAGCATCTTCTCGGCGGCCTCCACATATCGCTCCCCCGCATAGGTTAGCACAAAACGTTTTCCGATACGCTCAAAAAGCTTTACTCCCAGGTTACTCTCCAGGTTATTAATATAGATGCTCAAAGCAGGCTGGGAAATAAAAAGAGCCTGGGCCGCTTTCGTCAGATTCTGACATTGGGCCAGCACACATACATATTGCTGTTCTTTTAAATTCATATATGAATCAACTCCTTTGTACCGGTGAAAACGCAATTGAGATTTTAATATTTATGAACTTTATCATAGCACAAAGGAATCATAAAATAAACTTATTTTTTGAAATTTTACAGAAAACCTTCTTGACATTCTGCTATGCGCCAAGTGTAAGGTACTATGCAAAATCCGCACTGTACTTTTTGAAAAAAGAGTTTACAATAAGATTAGAGAACCTGTAACAAGCCGGCCCTTCAAAGCCGGCTTTGTTGCGATTCGGAAAATGGCTAGGGATTAAGATGAAAACACAGAGAATACCAGGAGGCGAAGGATTATGATTTACATTCCATGTTTTAACGTGCTGACGCTGCCGGATGTATCCTGCTATTTTCGGCTGGATTATTTAAACGGCATGTCGGACCAGCCGGTGAAAGCGGGAGACAAGGTCCTCTTTTTGATGTTAAAGGAGCAGAGAGAGGGAGGAGAGATTGAAGCGGAGGACATTTACCCCATCGCTGTCCGGGGAGTGGTGGAGAGCATTGACAATCAGTGGGCGCTGGTACATACCACCAACCGGGTCAATCTGGATTCCATTCAGGTGGAGGGGAAGAGCTTCCGCCTGGAGATGCGCATGAGGCCGGACTTGAACGACCTGGACCCGGACGAGAAGGAAGAGCGGTTCCAGAAAATGCGCTCCGCCATGCTGCAGATTAGCAATGAGGAAAAATACGCCATTCTGGAGGAGGACTCGGTGGCAAAACGGACGGAGCTGATGGAAAAAGCCTTCTATGAGTCCCTGGAGCTCTACAAGGTCAGCAGCGAGGCCCAGAACGCCCAGCAGCAGTCCAATGAGAAGCTTTACAGAGAACAGGCCCTCCGCCGCCAAATCGATTTCCTCCAGAAGGAACTGGATGACCTGCATCCGGAAAATGTGACGGACGTCCGGAAATTCGAGCAGAAGATACAGGAGTCCGGCATGAATGAAACGGCCAGGGCGGAGGCGGAAAAGGTTTTAAACCGCATGAAGCAGGAGGGCCAGGAAAGTCATGAATACGGGATGCTCTACGATTATCTGGACTTTGTGACCAGTCTGAAGTGGAAGAAGGAAGAGCCTTCCCAGATTGATTTGAAGGCGGCCAGGGAGGTCCTGGACGAGGACCATTTCGGGCTGAAAAAGACCAAGGAGCGGATAATCCAGCAGATTGCCAGAAAGCATCTGCTTCCAAAAGCCATGGAGAAGGCGGGAATCCGGGAGGAGGATTTTACCATCAGCGATGAAGGTCTGAGAGCCCTGATTTCCGATTACACCATGGAGGCAGGAGTGCGGGGGCTGAAAAACCGTCTGGATGCTTTGTGCCGGGCAGCGGCAGTCCGGATTGTGAGCGGCAGCTGCAGCCGGGTATCGGTGGAGCCGAAGGATTTGCGGGATATTCTGGAAATGTCTCCCATCCGGCACGACCATATCCTGGAGACGAAAAATCCCGGAATTGTGACCGGACTGGCCTGGACTCAGGCAGGAGGGGAAATTCTGTTTATCGAAACCCTCTTTACCAAAGGCAGCGGAAAAATCACCGTTACCGGCCAGCTGGGAGATGTGATGTAGGAATCGGTGCAGATTGCCATCAGCCTGGTAAAGGCAATGTTCCCGGAAAAGGAAGAACTCTTTGAGCAGAACGACCTGCATATCCATGTGCCGGCGGGAGCGGTGCCGAAGGACGGCCCCTCGGCGGGAATCACCCTGACCACCGCTCTGGCTTCCCTGGTAACGGGAAAGCCGGTCCATCCGGAGATTGCTATGACCGGAGAGGTTTCCCTGCGGGGCGTGGTGATGCCCATCGGAGGCCTTCCGGAAAAGCTGATGGCAGCCCAGCGAGCCGGGGTGAAACGGGTGCTGATTCCGGAAGAAAATACGGACGACCTGCGGGATGTGGCAGAGGAAGTGAAACAGGAACTGGAGATGATTCCCGTTCATCAGGTGCGGGACGTGCTGAAGCTGGTGGGTATTTTGGAGGATGAGGAAATCGCGGACTGAATATAATTGCGGAAGAAAGTACGCAAGATAATACGCAAGTGCAGGGATAACAATGGGGGCATCCGCCCCCATTTTCCGTATGGTCTGTCAGAAATTTCATCTGCTTTGGGCCGGGTTTTCCGCCACCGGGATCCGGATTTCCGTTACAAACTGCTCCATGTCGTTGGTCAGTCCGTAATCCACCATGGTAATCTCCCTGGAAAAGCCGGTAACCTTCAGATGATTCTTGCGGATATAGTCCATCAGCTTTTCATACTGGGGAGGAGCTTCCGGGTGGCTGCCGTGAAAACGGATGGAAGCGCAGAGGGTTCGGGGGAGCTGCATGATTTCCCCCTCAAAGCGGTCCTCCTCATCCAGAATAAGAAAAACGCTGTCATACTGGTCAAAGCGCCCTTCCAAAAGATGGGAAGCGGAGATGCTTACCCCCACTTTTCCGAAAAAGACCGCCGTTTCCCGCTGGGATTTCTCCAGACGGCGGATGGGTTCTTCCATATCCAAAAAACCGTGGATTTTCAGAGAATCCTGCATGGAGATGATGCGGCAGGGAGGAGTTTCCAGCAACTGGATTACGTCAAAAAGAGAAGTCCGCACATCCTTCAGCCGCTGCAGCTGGTTCTCGATTTTTCGTTCAATTCGCTGCAGCTCCTGCTGCTTGGCGGCCACGGCCTCTTTCTGCTGGCGCAGCATTTCTTCCATTTTATTGATATCCCGGTTCCGGATAAAATCCGCAATCTCCGGCAGAGGCATATCCAGGGCCCGCAGGTAGCGGATGATATTTAAGGGCTCAAACTGGCGTACGCTGTAATAGCGGTATCCGGTATCCGGGTCAATGTATTCGGGGATTAAAAGCCCCGCGGCCTCATAATGGCGCAGGGTGCTGACGCTCAAGCAGAACATCTTCGCCACCTGGCCGATTTGAAAAAGTTGGGAATGTTCCATATGGGTGCTATGCTCCTTTTCGTTCTGCAGCTGTTTTCCGGGTGATGATGTGGTATGCTATGAGGCAGATGATGACGGACAGCAGGGAGCCGGTGGATGTGGCAAGGCCCATGGGGAACAGCGTGTCCGGAAACATCCTGGAGGTCAGATAGACGCCCGGAACCCGGACCAGCATAACCGCGATGATATTGTGGAGGAAGGAGAGTCCGGATTTGCCGCAGGCACAGAAATAGCCGCTGAAGGAAAAATGGATTCCCGCGAACACGCAGTCCCATACATAGCCCCGCATATACTGGCCGCCAAGATGGACCACCTGAGCGCCGTCTGCCTGACCCGGGTCCGTAAAGAGGGAAACCACCGGCTCTGCCGCCACCTGCATGAAAAGAGCGACGCAGAGTCCGAAACAGAGGGATATGACAGCGGCATAGCGCAGGGTGAGGCGGGCCCGGTCCTCCTTGCCGGCTCCGATGTTCTGAGCGCCCAAAGCGGAAACCGTGGAAAGCATGGAGGAGGGCACCAAAAACAGAAAGCTGATTAGCTTTTCCACAATGCCTACGGCGGCGGCATCCGTTAATCCCCGCCGGTTGGCGATAATGGTGATGATGATAAAGGCCACCTGGATTAGGCCGTCCTGGCAGGCAATGGGGATTCCGATTTTCAGGAGTTTTCCCATAACGGTCGGTGAGGGACGAAAATCGCTTTTTTTCAGGGATATGCCGCTGCCGTTCCGCAGGATTACCGTCAGGGAGAGAACAACGCTGATGGCCTGGGAAAGCGTGGTACCCAGAGCTGCCCCGGAGGGTCCCATGCGCAGAAGGCCCATAAACAGATAGTCCAGGATGATATTAGCCGCACAGGCCGCGGCGATGAAGAACATGGGGCTTTTGGAGTCGCCCATTCCGCGGAACATGGAGCTGATTATATTGTAAGCCGTGATGAAGGGGATTCCCATAAAGCAGATGGTCAGATAGTCCAATGTGCCGGAAACCGCCTCCTGAGGAGTGGACATGATGGAAACGATGGAGCCGGAGAGGGCCAGCAGCACAGCCGTCAGCACCAGGGATAAGGCCATAAAGAGGGTGACGGTATTGCCGATGCTGGAGGCGGCCATCTTCCGGTCCGATGCGCCCACCGCCTGGGCGATGGAAACGGTGGAACCCATGGCAAGGCCTACAATCATGACGGTCAGCATATGCATGACCTGGGAGCCGATGGACACCGCCGTGGTGCTGGCCACACCCTCAAACTGTCCGATGATAAACAAATCCGCCATGCCGTAAAGGGTCTGGAGAAAATAGGACAGCAGATAGGGAAGGGAAAAAAATACGATGTTCTGAAAAACGCTGCCGGTTGTACGATTCTGTTCCATGGGGGGATCTCCTTCTGAAGTAAAAATTCTGCCATAATGACGCTGCGGGACGGCTCGCCGTCCTGAACGGTTACCGTTACATTATAAACTCTATCTCTATTGTAGAGTCAAGAAGAATTTTAAATTCAGAGTTATACTAAAAACCGATGATACAATGACATTGGAAATCCAGAACAAGGAGGACTCCCTATGAAATTTTTTCACCTTTCCGACCTGCACATCGGCCTGAAGCTGATCAACCGGGACTTGCGGGAAGACCAGGAATATATATTTGACCAGATTGTCCGTTTGGCCTTGCAGGAGACGCCGGACGCGGTGGTAATCGCCGGGGATATTTATGACAAGGCGGTCCCTGCCGCCGAAGCAGTGGAAGTTTTCGACCATTTTTTGTCGAATCTCAGGGAGGCTGTTCCCCAGGCGGAGATTATGATGATTAGCGGAAATCATGACAGCGGTCCCCGGGTCAACTGTTTCCGGAGTCTTTTGTCCCGCCAGAAGGTTCATATGATTGGCCTTCCGCCTCAAGGTCCGGAGGAAAAAATGGCCAGGGTCCAGCTTCACGATTCCTATGGGACGGTGAACTTTTATCTATTGCCTTTTGTCCGGCCGTCCATGGTCCGTCAGGTAGTGGGAACAGACGAACATGGCAACAATTTTTCCTACGATGAGACCGTTCGCCGTATGGTTGACCGGGAGGAGGTGGACACATCTCAGCGAAATGTTCTTGTCAGTCATCAATTTTACCTGCCGGCAGGAAAACGTGCAGATGAGATTTCAAGGATGGATTCGGAAATCCGCACCGTGGGCAATATTGACCAGGTGTCGGCCGATGTTCTGAAAGATTTTGATTACGCGGCATTGGGCCACATTCACAAGCCCATGACCGCAGGACGGGAATATTTCCGATACTGCGGTACACCCATGGCTGTTTCAGTCAGCGAAGCAGGACAGCAAAAGGGGGTTATAATGGCAGAGCTGAGGGAAAAGGGGGATATCAGAATCCAGGTGCTTCCTTTAAAACCTTTGCGACAGATTCGGGTAATAAGGGGAAACCTGGAGGAGGTACTGGCCCAGGGATCAGCTGATTTTGTTTCCGTAGTGCTGGAGGGAAAGGTACAGGAGGATGCGGACCTTCAGGAACGTATCCGGCGAGCGTTTCCCTATCTGCTGGAGGTGAGGCGGGAACATGAGACAAGAGCGGACTATGCTGCGGCAGAACGAACAGGGGAGGAGATGGATCCCTTTGCTTTGTGCTGCGCGTTTCTGAAAGATCTGGATGATGAGGACCGGGGACTTCTCAAAGATGTGGTCGAACATGTACAGGAGGTGAGATAGATGAAGCCATTAAAGCTGACGATGGAGGCCTTTGGCTCTTACGGGTGCCGGACAGTTATCGATTTTGGAAAGCCGGGCCAGAATCTGTTCCTCATTACCGGAGATACAGGGGCTGGAAAATCCACCATTTTTGACGCCATCGTATTTGCGCTTTATGGGGAAGCCAGCTCCAACGCCAGCCGCAAGGACGGCGCTGAGCTGCAAAGCCAGTTTGCGTCCCCGGAAACACTTCCTTTTGTAGAGCTGACTTTCAGCGAGGGAAGAGGAAGGGATCGAAAAGTGTATATTGTCCGGCGGACGCCCAGGCATAAAAGGCCCTTAAAAAGGGGATCGGGAATGAAGGATGTGAGCGAAACGGTTTCTTTACGGATGCCTGACGGCTCCGAATATCCTCCGAAAGAAACAGATCGAAAGCTGGAGGAACTGGTGGGGCTGACCAAGGCACAGTTTATGCAGGTAGCCATGATTGCCCAGGGCGAGTTTATGGAATTTCTGCGGGCCAGGTCCGATGATAAAAAGGCTATTTTCCGCAAGCTGTTTCATACTGGCCAGTATCAGGAAATCGTGGAAGAATTGGGACGGCGCAGGAAAGCTAAGGAAGGGGAAATTCAGCAGATTAAAGCCGCCTGTCGGCTGGAAGCCGCCCGCATTGAGGTTCCGCAGGATTACGGCAGAGCAGGGGAATTGTCGGAGCAGAAAGAGCGAATCAGCCAGGAGGAGGTCTTTATAAAAGAGGATTTGGAACAGCTGACAACAGAGCTTGAAATGCTGCGGGCCTGGCTGAAAAGTCAAAATCAGAAAATGGAAGAAAATGTGAAAATGCTGGGGCGCTTCAGGGACGAGAAGCGGGATGCGCTGACACAGGCCAGAGAGCTGGAAGAGCGATTTGCACAGCTGGAAAAAGCGAAAAAGCAGATGAAGCAATGTGAAGACCAGGAAAAAGAGATAGAACAGGCTCATCGGCTGGCTGTCCGGATTCGTGAGGCATATCAGATCCGGGAACGATATGAACGTTTTTCTGAAGAAACCCAGCGAGCCGGACGCGCCAGAGAACAGCTGGAGAGAGAAAAAAAATTGCTGCCCTGCATTGAGAAAAATTTGACAGCGGCGTCTGCCATGGAGGAGGAGAAAAAAAGACTTTTGGATCAGGAGACAGAACAGTTCAACCGGACTTCAGACCGGGTGGATCGGGCATTGAACATCTTAAAGGAACTTCGGATTGCCATAAAAGAGATGGAACAGAGGGAGAGCCTGCTGGTTCAGGCTCAGAGCGATTTTGTTCAGGCTGAAAATCAGGTGAAGGAATTAGAATGCCAGGAAGTACAATGGAGAAATCAGGAAAGAGATCTGCAGAGCGTCGGAAAAGAACGGGTTTTCTGGCAGTCTAAGGAGCAGGAGGCATCTCGTTTCATCCGGAAGACGGTTTCTCTTCGGCAAATGAAGAAGGAGGCAGCAGTTCAGGAAAAAACAGCAATGGAGGCCCAAAGGGAATATATGCAGGCCAGGAACGAGTACCAGGAAGGGAGCGCGGAATATGAAGCCTTGCGCCAGCGTTTCCTGGACGGACAGGCAGGTCTTCTGGCGCGGGAGCTGAAGCCGGGAAAACCTTGTCCGGTCTGTGGCTCCACAAGCCATCCCGCTCCCTGTCGGCTGCCTGATGAGAATATTTCTGTGGACCGGGAAAAACTGGAAATGATGGAGAAGGAAACTGGAGTTCTCAGGACCCGTCAGGAGGAACTGGCTGCTCAGACCAGGTCTTCCCTGGCTCTTTTAGAAGAAAAAATGAAAAACCTCCGGCAGGCCGGAGACGACCTGAAAAAGGAAGCAGAAGATTTGGGATGGGCCGGACCGCCCTGCCGGACGCTGGAGGAATGGGAAGAAAGGCTAAAAGAAAGAACCATTCAATTGGAAACGGAAGGGAAAAAACTGAAGGAAAAGGAAAAGCAGTTTCAAAGAGTTTCGGAAGCTCTTTCAAAAGCGGAAGAGGAAAAGGTCCGAAGGAGAGAAAAGTTGGAACAGGCCAGAAAGTCTTTGGAAGAGGCGAAGGTACGTCTGGACAGCAGCCGCATTAAAGCGGAAACCTATGAAAAGGAACAGGAGTATCCGGATGAAGAATCCGCGATGAAAGTGCTGTCCCAGGCAAGGGATAGAAAGACAGAGGCGGAGAGAGGGTGGAACGGGGCAAGGGAACAGTCCAGATTAGTCAGAGAGCGTCTTAGCAGGACAAAGGCACTGATCACCCGGTTTGAAGCGGAGCTACCGGATTTAATTCAGGAAGAGGAAAAGAGAAGAGAAGATTACCGGGTTTTCATGAAGGAAAAGGGATGGAGCCAGGAACAGTGGCAGTCCCTGACTTCAGACCATCCAAAGGAAGATGCGGAGGAGCTTTTGGAAAAGGTACAGTCTTATAAAGAAAGAAGAGCGGGGGTGCAGGCGCAGATTCGTTCCTTAACCGAAACAATCGGATCGCGTTCTATGCCGGATTTAAAGCAGCTGGAGGAGGAGAATAAGAACGCGGAAAAACATCTGGAGGAAGCCAGGCAGCTGTTTGAAAAACGCAGAAGAGAGTATGAAAATATCCGTTTGGCGCACGAAACCATGGTTCCCGGCCTGGAAAAACGAAAAAAGGCGGTAGGAGAGTATGAGCGTCTGGACCGCCTTTACCGGATTTTATCCGGGAATAAAACCGGAAGCCGTATGGACCTGGAAACCTATGTGCAGCGCCGTTATCTGGAACAGATCCTGGACAGCGCTAACCGGCGGTTTTGGGAAATGTCTGGGGGACAGTTTGAACTTCGGATGTATCAGCTGGAAAGAGCAGGAGAGGGAAAGAATCGAGGACTGGATTTGATGGTTTATTCTGCTTTGACTGGCAAGGAGAGGGAAATCCGAACTCTTTCCGGAGGGGAATCTTTTATGGCAGCCCTGTCTTTGGCATTGGGAATGGCGGATCGTATTGAAGCTGGTTCCGGGGCCATTAACCTGGACATACTGTTTATTGATGAGGGATTTGGCTCCTTGGATGAACATTCCAGGGATCAGGCGGTAAAGGTGCTTCAGGAAATGGCTGGAGGTTCCAGACTGGTGGGAATTATTTCTCATGTGACAGAGCTGAAACAGGAAATCGAGGATCAGCTGATTGTAACCAGGGACGAAAACGGCAGTCAGGCAAAATGGAAAATCAGTTGAAAAAAATCGAATACATGGTATAATTAAATAAGAACATATGTTCGATTCTGCGGCGGCTATAAATTTTCCTGTTTCGGGGAAACTGATAGGGAAACAGATTGGCTATGGATGGAGGAATCACAGTGGGGAAGGAAGAGCCTGCATATATTGCA
>URFM01000044.1 GCA_900547035.1 uncultured Clostridium sp.
TCAAGGTTTTTTAAAGAATTTTGACATAAAAAATAGGTAGTATTTGACACTACCTCTCACGGAACGGAGGAATGAAAATGAATTTTTCCCTCATCTTAGGTCTGGCCGCCGCCGGCCTCATCCTGCTCCTGATGATCGGCTTCATCCTTGCCTACAACCGCCTGCAAAGGCTTTCCGTAAAGGTAAATGAAGCCGCCTCCGGCATCGATGTGGCTCTGGAAAAACGCTGGGATTTGTTAAATGAGCTTTTGTCAGCGGTGAAAAAATACCTCTCCCACGAGTATGAAACCCTTACAGGGGTAGCAGCTCTGCGCAGCGGCACGGAAACGGAAATTCAAAGGCTAAAGCAGCAGGCGGACGTCTCAGCCGAAACGCTGCACAGCATTGACCAGGAAATTGACCTCCAAAACCAAAACATGGAAAAAATACGAAGCCAGTTGGATGCGCAGCATGGAAGGGGCTCCAGCTTTCGAAGCCGCTGGGAAGCCCGCAGCCAAAACAGCCGGCCGGTTCCGGATTCCCAAAGACAGCTCCGCCAGGCAGACCAAAACAGGAACTTAGCCGTCAGCCAGAAAATCGACGCCCTGACCTCCCTCCACCGGGATTTAAACAGCGTAACCGCTGGAATCAACGCCCTGTATGAGCAGTATCCCTTGCTGAATTCCTGGATTTCCCTGGACCAGTACCAGCGGGCGGCCTTCCAGGCGGAGGAGCATCTCCAGGCGGCCAGACGGCTGTACAACTCCAACGTTTCCCTTTACAATCAGACCGTTCGGACCATCCCCTGGGTCCTTGTGGCCTCCCTTTGCCACATGAAGGAGGCTCGGTTCTACGAGGTAGAGGAGAGCAAACGAAATTTTGAAGGAAATCTTGACTAAGGAGGGAATATGAGCGAAACGTCTTTAGAAGCTTTACAAAAAAAGGCCAAAAACGCGTATCTTCTGGCGATTTTCCTCTCAGCCGCACTCTTCTTTGCAATCATTTCCGTGTTATTTTTCCTTCTTCTGACCAGCCCATCCGGCATCGTCTATTTAAAGGAGAGCCCTGCTGAAATGCTTGTCGGCCTGTTGGCCCTGCCCGCTCTTTTATGCGTGGGACTTTATGGTCTGATTTACTGCCTCTTTGTCCGGAGAACCTACGAAACCTTCAACCGGGCCTTCAAGCAAACCTATGTGCTTCAGACCATTTATACCTTAGGAGGATTCGACAAGCTGAACTACTCCCCCGCAGGCGGCTTCAGCTACAATGAAATCCGCGACAGCTTTGTGGTAAACAGCGGAGAATACAAATATTTTAAAAGTGAGGACCAGCTTTCCGGAACCCTTTTCTCCATTCCTTTTTCCTACTGCGACGTGGTTACCCAGTACTTAAAGCGCAGCGGAAAGAAATCGGAAATCCGCACCATTTTCCAGGGACAAATCATACGCTTTTCCCTGCCTGAGGATTCCAAATGGAGCTTCGGCCATCTGCAGATTTTTGAGAAAGAATTTCTCTCCAGCTTCAAGGGCCGCACGGCTCCCTGCCAGATTCAGACCGAACAGGAAGCCTTCAACAAGAGATTTGAGGTATTTGCCGCAGACGAGCACAATGCCTTCTATCTCCTTACTCCGCGGATGATGGAGCAAATCACCCGTTTTGCGGACTTTGCCCACTGCCAGATTGCCCTTACCTTTGTAGGGGCTTCCCTGTATGTGGCCGTTGACCGCCCTCACAATATGTTCAACGCTTCTGTCCGCCAGCCTCTTAAAAAGCAGCGCCAGCTGATTTTAGAGGATGGAAACCTTTTAAAAAAAGCCGGGGAAATGCTGATTTTCGGGACGGAGGCTTCTTCTATCAACAATCAGGAAT
The DNA here is from genome assembly GCA_900547035.1 of uncultured Clostridium sp. Taxonomy (GTDB): domain Bacteria; phylum Bacillota; class Clostridia; order Lachnospirales; family Lachnospiraceae; genus Enterocloster; species Enterocloster excrementigallinarum. The sequence continues at coordinate 1,849 of URFM01000044.1, forward strand.
GATTCTGCCCCAGGGCAGATTTCATAAGTGAAAGGAGAGTATGATGGGAAAATTTTTCAGCGATGATGTGGAAACAGCCTTACAGTACATTTACTACGACAACCGTCTCAGGCTTCACCGGGGACAGGAGGGCTTCGACCTTCTGGTCAAGGCCTCGGAAGCCGGCGACGGAGATGCGGACTGCGTGCTGGCCCGCTGCCTAAGCGGCTATCAGTACGTATGGCCGGGACACCATTTCCCAGTGGACGACAAAAAGGTGACGAATCTGATTCACCGTTCCATTGAGCGGGGAAGCGCCCTGGGAATCCTGGTGGCCAAGCGCAGCGGCCTTTTTACCCCTGTCTGGCAGAAAAAAGCTCCCATTTCCTTGAAGGAAGCCTTTAAACAGGTACTGGATAAGGCGGCGGGAGGGGATGCCTTCTGCCAGTACACCATAGGAAACACCTATTTCTGGTGGGATTTTCTTTCCGTTGAAGAAAAAAGCCGGAACGATTTTCCCAGCCAGGAAGCCTTCCGTTCCTATATGATCGAAAACATTACCAAATGTGAGGATTGGTTCTGGCGGGCTTTTAAAGGCGGCATGTACCTGGCGGGAAATAATCTGGAACATTATTACCGGAATGGCGACAAAGGCTATGTGGACCCCCAGCCGGAAAAAGCAGCCCAAATTTTCCCCATGGGCGCCGAGATGGGCTATCCGCCCCACCAGATTTTCTATGCCAACGACCTGGAGAAAGCCGGAGAAAAGGAAAAAGCACATTACTGGAGAGTTCAGGCAGCCGAGGGGGGACAGCCCGGCCTCTGGTATGCAATCGGTATCGACTTCTACGATGGAAAAGGGGTAGAGAAGGATCCTCAAAAAGCCTGTGCGTGTTTTAAGAGATCCATAGAAGAAGAACATAATGCGTATGCCTACGATATGATGGGAGTTTGTCTGTTTTTGGGCATTGGAATTTCCCAGGACCGAGCCAAGGCCTTCGAGTATTTTTCCACGGGCAGACAGCTATTGGAGGGCAATACCTTCGGCTACCAATTTCTGGCCCACTGTTATCTGGATGGCCTCGGCACAGCCCAGGACTATCAGGAAGCATACCGGCTGGCCTGGGAAACCAAAGATAAACCCCGCAGTCTTTACGTGCTGGGCCGCATTTACTGCGAGGGCTTAGGGATGCCCCAGGATATTGCCATGGGCGTGGAATTTTTAGACCGGTCCGGCATTGCCGATGCTAAAGAGGAGCGGAAGCACTACAAAAAATCCCTCTTTGGGCGGTGGAAACGGGTGAATTAATCAATCCCCTTAAATTTTTCAGGTCTGGCTGCAAAGTTTTCGCTTTCGGTTCAGCCTCCTATTGCTCTTAAAAGTGAAAGGAAACGAAGATCTATGCTTTACAATGAACGTGCGGAAATCATCCTGCAGCAGTTACAGCTGCAGTCTACCGTTAAAGTAAATGAATTAAGCCAGCTCCTGAAAGTATCCGTGGACACGGTGCGCAGGGATTTAAAAGCCATGGAACAGGCGGGGCTGATTAAATGTCTGAGAGGCGGAGCCTGCCTTCCGGAGTCTCTCCCATCCCTGTCCAACTTCCAGGGACGGGAAGTAATCCACAGCGATTTGAAGCGGGAGGCGGCCAAAAAAGCTCTTCCCTACATCAAAGAAGGAGATATTGTCGCCATGAATTCCGGCACTACCAATACCATCCTGGCTCAGGAGATGATGGGAATCAATCTCCCATTTACCGTTGTCACCAACAATTTCGCGGCGGCCAACGTGCTGATGAAGCATCCCTCCATCCGGCTGATTTTCATTGGAGGCCAGACGGATTATCTGGAACAGTCCACCTTCGGCCCCTCGTGCCTTTCACAATTTGAAGCCTTCTTCCCGGACCTGGCGTTTTTATCCATCAACGCCGTCAACTATAAGGACGGCTTCACAGATTTTCGTCTCAACGAAATTCCCGTCATCCAATGCCTGGTGGAACAAGCCAGGCAGCGAATTGCCGTCATGGATTCCAGCAAGCTTGGAAAATGCTCCAAAGCAAAAGTTCTGGGACCCGACCAAATCGACGTTCTGGTGATGGATGACAACATTTCCCCGGAAGTAAAAGAAAAATATCAGACAAAAGGAATCTTCATCTCATAAGAGACTGCCCCGGCGGTCTCTTTTTTACATGGATTTTAAATACATTTGCCACAATCCTGCTTGTTTGTATGGAGCTGTCGGACTATAATTCAAGCAAAAGAAAGCAAAAAGAAGCAAATTAAAGCAAAAACAAGCAAGGAGAACACCATGAACGAAGCGAAAAAAATCGGAATGCTCGTATTTGACTGGGCCGGCACCACCGTTGATTACGGCTCCAGCGCCCCCGCGGAGGTATTTCGCCGGGTATTTACCGTGGAAGGAATCCACCTGACCAGAGAAGAAATCAACAAGCCTATGGGATTGGAGAAAAAGGCCCATATCCGTGCTCTTCTGGGATGCGAATCAGGCAGCAGCCAGTGGAAAGCCCTTCACGGCGCAGACTGGACCGAGGAGGATGTGGAACGTCTTTACCAGGCCTTTGAGGCGGAGCTGTTCCAGGTTGTGGCGGAGTACAGCGCCCCCATTGCAGGGGTTGTGGAGACAGTGGAACAGCTCCGCAGCCAGGGACTGAAAATCGGTTCCACCACCGGATACAATTCCCACATGATGGAACAGGTCATTCCCAAAGCCCGCCAGCTGGGCTATGAACCGGACTGCGTTGTAACGCCGGATGTGACCGGATACGGAAGGCCCACCCCCTTCATGCTCTTTGAGTGCATGCGCAGGCTGCAGGTCTATCCCCCGGAAACCGTCGTCAAAGTCGGAGACACCATCGCGGATATCCTGGAAGGCAAAAACGCCGGGGCCTGGAGTGTGGGAATCCTCACCGCTTCCAATCTCCTGGGCCTGACAGAGGAAGAATACCAGGCGATGGACCCGGAAACCCTCCGCCAGAAAAAATGCCTGGCCGCCGACCGCTACCGGGAATCCGGAGCGGATTTGGTCATCGATTCCATCACGGACCTTCCCCTGGCTGTTGAGGAAATCAACCGCAGGCTGGCCAAAAAGGAGGCGGAGCAATGAACCGGTATTACAATCCCGTCCGCACCTTAGAAGGTCCGGGAAGCTTAAGCAGCCTTCCGGAGATTCTGAACGGAATGGAGCCGGACAGCAAGAGAATCCTCCTTCTGGTATGGAGCGAGGAGGTTTTAAAAAATCCGGCATTTTCCTTCCTTCTGGACCAGAAATCCGGCTTTCAGACCCTCCCCTTCTCCTTTCAGGCTTCCAATCCTACGGTGGAGCAGCTGTTTGAAACCTATGAAGCCACAAAGGAGTTCGCCCCTGCCGTTGTAATCGCCGTAGGAGGAGGCAGCATCATGGATGTGGGAAAATCCCTTTGCTGCCTGTACGGACATTCCCTTTCCAATGTGGACGCCCTCAGGGAGCTGATTGTTACCAAGGCCTACGGCACGCCGGCCGCCCGCTGGATTGGAATCCCCACCACGGCCGGGACCGGAAGCGAAACCACCTGCTGGGCCACCATCTGGGACCCATCCCAGGATGCCAAGCGCTCCGTGGAATGCCATGAAAACTACGCCTGGGCCGCTGTGGTAGATTCGGACCTTACCAAAGGGATGCCCTTAAAGCTTGCCGTCAGCTCCGGCCTGGATGCGGCGGCCCACGGAGTAGAGAGCTACTGGGCCAAAGGGACCAACTGCGTATCCAGAGCAATGGCACTTTCCGCCATCCGGATGATTATGGAGAATATGGAAGGACTTCTGGCCGGAAAGGAAACCGCCCGGGAGGCCATGGCAAGAGGGAGCATGATGGCAGGCCTGGCATTCAGCAACACCAAAACGACTGCCTGCCACTCCATCTCCTATCCCCTGACCATGCACTACTCCATCCCCCACGGGGCTGCGGTCAGCATGCTGCTGGCCCCTCTTCTGAAACGCAATCTTCCGGCAACCAAAGGAAGTGAAGCTCTGTTAAACGCTCTGGGCGTTTCGGACGTGGATGAACTGACAAGAAAAATCCGCAGGATTCTAAAAGAATCCGGCCAGCCCTCCACCTTAAAAGAATGGGGCGTAAAGAAAGAGGATTTGCCCCGCCTGGCCGCCCTTGGAATGACCAAAGGCCGGGCAGACAACAACCCCGTCGCCATCGATGTCCCCATGATTCAGGAAATTTTGGAAGAGATTTATGAATAACCATCACATTCTTATCACCATAAAAAGGAGAATTAAAACCATGAGAAACCATAAGAACGCAATCCGCCTCATCCTGTCCTCCGCTCTTGCCCTGTCCGTGCTCTCCGGCTGTTCTTCCCAGAGCCAGGAGACAGCCGCCGATCCCGCGAATGCTGCCAACAGCGCCAGCGCCGAAAGCACGGAAACCGCTGAAACCCTTTCCGCCGGCGGAGAGGACGGCGTGTTCACCATCGCCTACGCTCCCAACGAGTCCACCACGGAAAGCGCCGACGCCCGCAACGGCCTGGCGGAGGATTTAAGTGAATTTTTATGCTGTCCCGTAGAGGAAATCCAGGCCAGCGACTACAACGCCATCATCGAGGCCCTCCGCACCGGCAGCGCGGACATGGCTTATATGGGTTCTCAGGCCATGGCCCTTGGCGTGGAGCGCACCGACTTGGAGCCCATCGTCATGAAAGCCGAGGATGGGGACCCGGAAAAAGCCATCTACCACTCCGTACTGATTACCAACAGCGCCAACAGCGAGATCGATTCCATTGAGGACATCAAGGGCAGGACCATGGCCTTTGTAGACCCGGACTCCACCTCCGGCAATCTGATTCCCACCGCTGAGATTATCCAGGCCTTTCCCGATGACGACCTGGATTCCGACAAGCTCCACACCAACGGAGATTTCTTTGAGGCCGTCAGCTTCTCCGGCTCCCATCAGGCCGGACTCCAGGCCATCGTGAAAGGCGATGTGGACGTGGCCCCCATCTCCGACCAAATCCTGGCCTCCGAAATCGCCAACGGCAACGCCGCGGAGAGCGATGTGAAGATTATCCATGAGTCCGGCGCCATTCCCACCGAGGCCATGGTAGTAGCGGAACATGTGACCCAGAAGACCAGGGACCGGCTCACCGAGTTTTTGACCTCCTACGACAATGAGCAGTATTTTACCGACGTCATCAAAGTGCCGGGAGCCCGCTTCATTGAGTGCGATATGAGCGATTATGAAGATATTATTGAACTGAACAAAATCATCAACGAGTTTTAAGGGAGAAAGAACCCCAGGAGGAACATATGGAACCGATTTTAAAATTTGAGCAGGTATCAAAAGATTATCCAAACGGCGTACACGCGCTGAAAAACGTATCCTTTCAGGTAAAGGAGGGGGAATTCATCTCCATCATCGGCCCCTCCGGGTCGGGAAAATCTACCCTCCTGCGGGCCATCAACCGCCTGATTCCCATAAGCGGCGGCTCCCTCTGGCTGGACGGCCAGGAGGTGTCCCGTCAGCGGGGACAGAATCTCAGGAAGCTCCGCCGCAAAGTGGGCATGATTTTCCAGAACTACAATCTGGTCTACAGCCTCTCCGTTCTCCAAAACGTGCTCCACGGCCGTCTGGGCTACATGAAGGGCTTAAAAGGAGTATTTGGTCTCTACAGCGAGGAGGATAAAAAAGAAGCCCTGGAGCTTTTGAACGAGCTGGGGCTGGAATCCTTCTCCTACAACCGGGCCTCGGATTTATCCGGCGGTCAGAAGCAGCGGGTTGGGATTGCCAGAGCCATCATGCAGAAGCCGAAGCTTCTCCTGTGCGACGAGCCCATCGCATCCCTGGACCCCTCCAGCGCCAAGACCATCATGGACCTCCTGCGGGATATGACGGGCCGCAGGGGAATCGCCTGCATCGTCAATCTCCACCAGCTGGATGTGGCCCTGACCTACTCCACCAGGATAATCGGCCTGTGCAAAGGCCAGATTGTATTTGACGGCGCCCCGGAGGATTTGACCGATGCAGATATTGAACGGATTTACGGAACCTCGAAGGAAAATCTCATGTTGGGAGGAAAGAGCCATGACCAGGAAGATACCCTTAACTGCGCTTGAGATCCGGCGGATGTATACGGGCTTTCTCATTGCCGCTGTCATCCTCTTTGTGGTGTGCAGCGTTCTCACGGAATTTAACCCCATGACCCTCATTGCCGACGGGGACGCCTTCTGGGAATTTATTACCCAGGACTTCCTGCCTCCCGCTCTTCCCAAGGCCAGCCGCATACCCGGGATTTTCTCCAGCATCCTGGTTACCCTGGCTCTTGCCATGTCCTCCACCACCGTGGCCGCGGTCCTGGCATTTTTCGTCTCCCTCTTTGGAAGCGAAAAAGTCTCTCCCTTCCCCAGGGCAGCCAAAGCCGTCCGGGGTTTTGCCACCTTCCTGCGCAACATTCCGGCCCTGGTATGGGCCTTCATCCTCTTCTCCTCTCTGGGCATCGGCACCGGCGTAGGATTTGTGGCCCTGTGCATCACCAGCTTTGCCTTTATGGTGCGGGCCTTCGTGGAGACCATGGAAGACGTATCCCAGGACTGCGTGGAGAGCCTTCAGGCCGTAGGCGCCACCTTTCCCCAGAGAGTCAGCCAGGCCATCCTGCCCTCCTGTCTGAGCGGATTCCTCTCCTGGTTCCTTTACTGCGTGGAGGTCAATATCCGCGCCTCCACCATCGTAGGCATGGTAGGAGGCGGCGGCGTGGGACTCACCCTCTTCTCCTATATCAAAAGCTTCCGCTATGACATTGCCCTGACCATCATCCTGATGATTGCGGCTATGGTGATTTTAGTGGACCAGATTACAAATAAACTTCGAAAGGAGCTCTTAAAATGATGCAGCAGGATTTGGCAGAGTGCGCCCTGCCCCTTAAATCTCAGAAAACAGCCGCAAAGGGTACGTCCCGTATTCCGGTAACATGCAGACAGAGAAATCCTTTCATTCCCAGATTTCTCTTCGGGACCGTCATCCTTACCATCCTAAGCCTTCTCTACCTGGAAATCGACTGGATTAAAATGTTCTTTCGCATCCCGGAAATCGGCGTGGTATTCTGGGAACTGGCCCACCTGGACTTTTCCAATATGGATCTGATTGCCTCCTCTCTGATAGAAACCATCTCCATCGCGGTTTTGTCCCTGCGCTACAGCCTGGTACTTGGAATCTTTTTTGGAATGCTGGCAGCCCGGAATATTTTCCGGATTCCGGCTCTATCGGTGTTTACCCAGTCTTTCTTCACCTTCCCGCCGCTCTCTCCCAGATTGTGGCCTGGGCCGGCATGCGCCTGGAGACCAATTTTTCCGAATGCGCCATTTTAGGCATGGTAGGTGCCGGCGGCGTGGGATACGTCATCTCCAACAGTCTCCAGGGATACGACTACGGCACCGCCGGGGTCGCCATTCTTCTGGTCTTTCTGGTGGCTTATTTCATTGAGCGGATTTTTGTGAGGATTAAGAAAAAGTTCTATTGATTTTTTCCTCACGCAAAAAGGCATGACAAAAGGGAATCTTTCCCCTTTGCCATGCCTTTTCAAGCCTGGTTTACTATATCGCCGTCTTATATGACTTTCACCTTTAACAGCATCTTCCCGATCACCGCCACCAGCACCGCCGCCGCAATGGCCTCCGGTATGCCGGCCGCCGTGACGGTTCCCATAATCAAGCCAAATACAGCCTCAAAAGCCACCTGTCTGGCCTGAGCGTATTCTCTGGCAAACATCACATAGATGCTTCCCATCACCGTACCCGTGTTAATCATGGAACCTACAAAACCTGTAACCGCCAGGGAAACGCCTTCATTTACCTTAATTTTCCGAAGGAGAATCCACATCCATCCGGCTCCCAGTCCGATGAGAATCCGGCAGCCTACGGAGATCCACACCGCTTTCAGAGCTCCGATGATTCCGCTCATGCTCATAAAGGGCGAAAATGCAAAGGACGTCAGGGTTGGCGCGATGGTATTGCTCACCAGAGAGCAGACGCCAAAGGTAGCCCCCAGAATCACTCCGGCCCAGGGTCCAAGCAAAATAGCCCCCAAAATCACCGGGATATGCACGGTTGTCGCCTTAATAATGGGGAGCTGAATCATTCCCAGAGGCGTATTGGCCAGCAAAATGACCACAGCCATCATAAGTGCGACACTTGCAAGATAACGGGTGTCTTTCTTTCTCTTATTCAATTTTTCTTCCTCCTTGCTACTGTTCTTTTCCTAAGATACAATGCAACTTTGTCAGGACGGTGGCTTGGGACATCCGATGTGAAAAAAGGGGCAAAAGCATGCTTATAAGCAAGCTTAACGCCTGTTTTTGCCCCTTTTTTCCCGCCGTCCTTAACTTAGACGTCTTGATTATAAACACTATCCACACCCCTGGTCAACCTTATTTTTGTTAATTTACATAAGTTTATCCACAATTTGTGGATAAATTGTGGATAAGTGGGAGTAAGGCGCCTCTATTTCCACAACCAATCAGAAAAAACCTTGATTTTACAGCAAATTTTCCACTGTGCATAACTTATTTTTGTAAACACTCCTCTTTTGTGGATAAAATCCTTGTCCACAATCTACCCACATTCTATCCACAGGGATTCCACAAACCCCTCCACACCGTTTTCTACATTCTTTTTAAACTTATCCACAATCCCTCTCCGGAAGGAATTTTGCTATTTTCATTGAAAAACTTCCCTCTTTAGTATAAAATAGATTTAGATTGGGCTTTTCTGCAATATAGTTTTAGGAGACTGAAAATGATCGATAAAATAAAAGAAAATTGGGATCAGATCTTATTAAATTTGAAGGAAGAGCATGAAATCATGGACGTTTCATTTAAAACATGGCTTCTGCCCTTAAAACCCTACTCCTTCAAAAACAATACATTGACCATCATTGTTCCGGAGCAGACCTTCCTCACCTTTGTAAAGCGAAAATACGGCCTTCCTTTGATGGTCACGGTTTCCGAATTTCTCGGAGTAGAGTGTAAAATTGATTTTCAGCTGAAGGATACCGTAGAGGAAGATTCACCTGCCAAGCAGCCGCAGCTGATTGAAAAAAATATGAACGTGGTAAGCCCCCAGGTAATTCAGAGCGCCAACTTAAATCCAAAGTACACCTTTGACACCTTCGTCGTTGGCTCCAACAACAATCTGGCCCATGCGGCGGCCCTGGCAGTAGCGGAATCTCCCGGTGAAATTTACAATCCTCTTTTTATTTACGGAGGCGTGGGTCTTGGAAAAACACACCTGATGCATGCCATCGCTCACTTCATTTTAAAAAACACCCCGGATGCGAAAATTCTTTACGTCACCTCTGAAACCTTTACCAATGAGCTGATTGACGCCATCCGGAATAAGAACAATACCACCACCACGGAATTTCGTGAAAAATACCGCAACAATGATGTCCTGCTCATCGACGATATCCAGTTCATCATCGGAAAAGAGAGTACCCAGGAGGAGTTCTTCCATACCTTCAACACCCTCTATGAGTCGAAAAAGCAGATTATCATCTCCTCCGATAAACCGCCGAAAGAGATTGAAACCCTGGAGGAACGGCTCCGCTCCCGCTTTGAGTGGGGTCTGACCGTGGACATCCAGTCCCCGGATTATGAAACCAGAATGGCGATTTTAAGAAAAAAAGAAGAACTGGAAGGCTACAACATTGACAATGAAGTAATAACCTACATTGCCACCAACATTAAATCTAATATCCGGGAGCTGGAAGGCGCCTTAACTAAGGTTATGGCCTACTCCCGGTTAAACAAGTGTGAGATTAATTTGAAGATGGCGGAGGAAGCCTTAAAGGATATTATCTCCCCCGGTGCTCAGCGGGAAGTGACGCCCGAACTGATTATTCAGATCGTGGCCGAGCATTTCGGCCTGACTCCTCAGGATATCGCATCCCAGAAGAGGACCAAGGAAATCGTCTACCCCAGACAAATTGCCATGTATTTATGCCGCGACATGCTGGCCACTCCCCTTCAGACCATCGGAAGCTTCCTGGGCGGCAGGGACCACACCACCATCATTCACGGCGCGGACAAAATCTCCTCTGACCTGAAAAAAGACGAAACCCTGAAAAATACCATAGAGATACTGAAAAAGAAAATTAATCCACAATAACCTGTTTATACCCTGTGGACAGGCTGTGGATAAGAAAGGAAACTGTTAATCCTTCAGAACGTTTTTTAGCATCCTGTGGACAACCCTCCGGTTTTCCCTTTTTTTCAGCCAGGATTTCCACATCCTTTTTAACAGGTTCAAATCCTTTATTTTCAGGTTCAGAAGGACTTTTACACAAACCCACAGCCCCTACGGCGATTGCTACGAAAATTTACTATTTATTTCTATCTCACAGGCATTCATAATCCACATCAACTGAGAAAGGAAGTTATCAACAATCATGAAGCTGAAATTTCAAAAAGACGCTTTAGTTAACGGCATTAATATTGTAATGAAAGCAGTTCCCTCCAAAACTACCATGTCCATTTTAGAATGTATTCTGGTAGATGCCAGCGGAAGCGAAATCAAGCTGACAGGAAATGATATGGAACTTGGAATTGAAACAAAAGTGGAAGGAGATATTTTAGAACATGGACGGATTGCCCTGGATGCGAAACTTTTTTCTGAAATTACCAGAAGACTTTCCAGCGAAAGCGCTGCCGAGGTAATCATTGAATCCGACAGCCAGCTAAGCACCACCATCCGATGCGAAAATTCTATATTTAAGATTCAGGGACGGGACGGCGAGGAATTTGCCTACCTTCCATATATTGAAAAGGACCGTTATATCTGTCTGTCGCAATTTACCTTGAGAGAAGTGATCCAACAGACCATCTTCTCCATATCTCCTAATGACAGCAACAAGATGATGTCCGGCGAACTTTTTGAGGTCAATGAAAATCAGCTTCAGGTGGTTTCTTTGGACGGTCACCGGATTTCGATCCGGCGGGTTCGCCTGAAAGATCATTACGATGACATGAAAGTCATTGTGCCTGGAAAAACATTAAGTGAAGTCAGCAAGATTTTAAGCGGAGATAATGAGAAGGAAGTTCTGATTTACTTCAGCGAAAACCATATTCTCTTTGAATTTGACAACACCGTAGTAATTTCACGTTTGATTGAGGGAGATTATTTTCGCATCAGTCAGATGCTTTCCAGCGATTACGAGACCAAGGTAACCATTAATAAGAAGGAATTTCTGGATTCCATTGAACGGGCAACCATCCTGATCCGGGAAAATGACAAAAAACCGCTGATTATTAATATTACGGAACACACCATGGAATTGAAGCTGAATTCCAGCTTTGGTTCTATGAATGCCGAACTTTTCATCCATAAAACAGGTAAGGATATTATGATTGGATTTAATCCCAAGTTCCTCATCGATGCTCTGCGGGCCATCGACGGGGAGGAAATCAGTATTTATCTGATGAATCCCAAGTCCCCCTGTTTCATAAAGGATGACGAGGAGACCTACATTTATCTGATTCTGCCGGTAAATTTTAACGCGGCAGCCGTTTAATGGGAGGAACAATGGAAACAATTAAGCTTAGAGGCGAATATATTAAGCTGGGCCAGGCTCTGAAAGCGGCTGGCCTGGCGGAAACCGGTGTGGATGCGAAATATGCCGTAGAAGACGGCCTGGTTCAGGTCAATGGCCAGGTGGTTCTCCAGAGAGGCAAAAAGCTGGTAGGCGGCGATGTGGTGACCTATCATGGGGAGACGATTCAAATTGTAAACTAGACGTAACAGTTCAGGACGGCGGGAAAACAAGGGTAAGAACAGACGCCAGACTTGTTTGTAAGTTTGCCATTACCCTTGTTTTCATATTTGAAGTAAGGAACATTCCATGATCATTGAATCCATAGACCTTCAGAATTACAGAAATTACCAGAAACTACATATGGAATTAGATGGGGGAACCAATATTCTCTACGGGAACAATGCACAGGGAAAAACCAATATACTGGAAGCCATTTATGTCTGCTGCACATCAAAATCTCACCGAAGCGTCCGGGATAAGGATCTGATCCGGTTTGGCCAGGATGAATCCCATCTGCGTCTGCTGGTACGCAGGGGAAATGTTCCCTATCGGATTGATATGCATCTGAAAAAGAGCAAACCAAAAGGAATTGCCATAAACGGAGTGCCGATTCGAAGAGCCAGCGAGCTTTTTGGCATTGCCAATGTGGTATTTTTCTCACCTGAGGACTTAAACCTGATAAAAAACGGCCCTTCTGAGCGCAGAAGGTTTATTGATCTGGAACTGTGCCAGCTGAATAAGCTTTATGTTCATTCCCTGGTCCAGTATAATCGGGTGCTGGCTCAGAGAAACCGGCTGTTAAAGGAACTCATCTTTCATCCGGAGTACCGAGAGACTTTGGATGTGTGGGATATACAATTAGTAAAATATGGAAAAGAAGTAATGAATTTCCGGGAGGAATTTATTCAGCAGCTGAACGATATGATTCAGGACATCCATAACAGCCTTTCCGGAGGGCGGGAGAAACTGATTTTAACCTACGAACCTCATACTCCTGTAGAGGAGCTGGAGAAGTCTTTAAAAAGAAGCAGACCTCAGGATGAAAAGCAGAAGACAACTCTTTGCGGACCTCACCGGGACGACATCAGTTTTATGGTAAACAACATTGATATTCGCAGATTTGGTTCTCAGGGACAGCAGCGGACAGCAGCCCTTTCTCTGAAGCTTTCAGAGTTAAAGCTGGTTGAGCTTTTGACCAGGGATAAGCCCATCCTCCTTTTGGATGATGTGCTTTCAGAGCTGGATGGAAGCAGGCAGAACCATTTGCTGAATGCCATCAGCCAGATTCAAACGGTGATTACCTGCACCGGTCTGGATGACTTTGTAAATAACCGATTTAAAATCGATAAGATATTTAAAGTAATTGACGGAACCGTAACCAGTGAAAACTGACCGGTTCTTCACTGTGTTTTTAGATCAAGAAAGGAAGATTATAAGAATGGGAGAGCAGTACGGAGCAGATCAGATTCAGATTTTGGAGGGACTGGAAGCGGTACGGAAGCGTCCGGGCATGTACATTGGAAGCACATCATCCAGGGGACTTCATCATCTGGTCTATGAGATTGTAGACAATTCAGTGGATGAGGCATTGGCAGGGTATTGCGATTCCATAGAAGTGACCATTAATCCGGATAATTCCATTACCGTGGTAGACGACGGAAGAGGAATACCCGTAGATATTCAGAAAAAAGCAGGACTTCCCGCGGTGGAGGTGGTATTTACCATTCTTCATGCCGGAGGAAAATTTGGAAACGGCGGATATAAGGTATCCGGCGGCCTTCATGGCGTAGGAGCATCCGTGGTAAACGCCCTTTCCGAGTGGCTGGAAGTTCAGGTTCTTCACAATGGAAATGTTTATCAGCAGCGTTATGAGCGGGGCAAAGTAATGTACCCGCTGAAAATTGTAGGAAAATGCGGACCAAACGAACACGGTACCAGAGTGACCTTCCTGCCGGATAAGGAAATTTTCGAGGAGACGGTTTATGATTTCGATACCCTGAAAATCCGCCTTCAGGAAACCGCCTTTTTGACCAAGAATTTAAAGATTACCCTTAGGGACGAACGGGAGGAGAAGCAGGAGCGGACCTTCCACTACGAGGGGGGCATCCGGGAATTTGTGACCTACTTAAACAAGGGAAAGACTCCTCTTTACGATCAGGTGATTTACTGTGAAGGAAAAAGAGAAGGCGTGTATGTGGAAGTTTCCATGCAGCATAACGATTCCTACACGGAAAATGTGTATACTTTTGTAAACAACATCAATACCCCTGAAGGAGGAACCCATCTTACAGGCTTTAAGAATGCCCTCACCAAAACTTTCAACGACTATGCCAGAAAAAACAAGCTCTTAAAGGAAAATGAGGAGAGCTTGTCCGGCGAGGACATTCGGGAGGGACTGACCGCCATCATCAGCGTCAAGATTGAAAATCCTCAGTTTGAGGGACAGACCAAGCAGAAGCTGGGAAACAGCGAAGCCAGGACCGCCGTGGACAATATCGTCAGCGAGCAGCTGACCTATTTCCTGGAGCAGAATCCGGCGGTAGCCAAGGCCATGTGCGAGAAATCCATTCTGGCTCAGAGAGCAAGGGCCGCGGCCAGAAAGGCCAGGGATTTGACCCGCAGAAAATCCGCCCTGGACGGAATGGCGCTGCCCGGAAAGCTGGCGGACTGTTCGGACAAGAATCCGGAAAACTGCGAGATTTACATCGTTGAGGGAGATTCCGCCGGCGGCTCCGCAAAGACCGCCCGGTCCAGAGCCACCCAGGCCATCCTGCCCTTAAGAGGAAAGATTTTAAACGTGGAGAAAGCCCGTCTGGACAAAATCTACGCCAATGCGGAGATTAAGGCCATGATTACCGCTTTCGGAACAGGAATTCACGATGATTTCGATATTACCAAGCTGCGCTACCACAAGATTATTATTATGACCGATGCGGACGTGGACGGCGCCCATATCAGTACCCTGCTGTTAACCTTCCTGTACCGCTTTATGCCGGAACTGATCAAGCAGGGCTATGTTTACCTGGCTCAGCCGCCTCTTTATAAAATAGAGAAGAACAAGCGGGTGTGGTACGCCTACAGCGACGAGGAGTTAAATTCCATCCTGACGGAAATCGGCCGGGACAACAACAATAAGATTCAGCGTTATAAGGGTCTGGGCGAAATGGACGCGGAGCAGCTGTGGGAGACCACCATGGACCCGGAGCGGAGAATCCTCCTGCGGGTGACCATGGACGAAGAAACCACCTCCGAGGTAGATTTGACCTTCACCACCCTTATGGGCGACCAGGTAGAACCCAGAAGAGAGTTCATAGAGGCCAACGCCAAGCGTGTTCAGAATCTGGATATTTAGTTTGCTGTTCAGATGAGTGCCATATCAAACGATAGACTGCAAAGGTAAAGGAGATAAAATATGGAACCAAATGTATTTGACAAGGTTCATGACGTAGATTTGAAAAAGACCATGGAGCAATCCTACATCGACTACGCCATGAGCGTCATCAGTGCCCGGGCGCTTCCCGATGTAAGGGACGGATTAAAGCCGGTTCAGCGGCGGGTACTTTATTCAATGATCGAACTGAACAACGGACCGGATAAGCCTCATCGTAAGTGCGCCCGTATCGTCGGTGATACCATGGGTAAATATCACCCCCATGGAGACAGCTCCATCTATGGAGCACTGGTCAATATGGCCCAGGACTGGTCCACCCGCTATCCCCTGGTAGACGGACATGGAAACTTTGGTTCCGTAGACGGAGACGGCGCGGCGGCCATGCGTTATACCGAGGCCCGCTTAAGCCGGATTTCCATGGAAATGCTGGCGGATATCGGAAAAGATACCGTGGACTTTGTGCCAAACTTTGATGAGACGGAGAAGGAACCCACGGTGCTTCCCTCCCGCTATCCCAACCTTCTGGTAAACGGGGCATCCGGCATCGCCGTAGGAATGGCCACCAATATTCCTCCTCACAATCTGAGAGAGGTTATCGGTGCTGTGGTGAAGATGATTGACAACCGGGTGGAGAACGACCGGGATACCACCATGGAGGAAATCATGGAAATCGTAAAGGGGCCAGATTTCCCTACAGGAGCCACCATTTTAGGCCGCCGGGGCATCGAGGAGGCCTACCGCACCGGCCGTTCCAAAATCAAGGTCCGGGCGGTGACCAATATCGAGACCATGGCCAACGGAAAGTCCAGGATTATTGTGACGGAGCTTCCTTATATGGTCAACAAGGCCCGCCTGATTGAGAAGATTGCCGACCTGGTAAAGGAAAAGAAGATTGACGGCATCACCTACATCGGCGATGAGTCCAATCGGGAAGGCATGCGCATCAATATTGAGCTGAGAAGGGACGTCAATGCCAATGTCATTTTAAATCAGCTCTTTAAGCATACCCAGCTTCAGGATACCTTCGGCGTCATCATGCTGGCGCTGGTGGACAATCAGCCCAAGATTTTAAATCTCCACCAGATGCTGGAATACTACTTAAAGCATCAGGAGGATGTAGTCCGCAGAAGAACCAAATACGACTTAAACAAGGCGGAAGAGAGAGCCCACATTCTCCAGGGACTGCTCATTGCCCTGGACCATATCGACGAGGTCATCCGCATCATCCGCGGTTCTGAAAGCGTAGCTCAGGCAAAAGCGCAGTTGATGGAGCGCTTCGGGCTTTCCGACGCCCAGGCTCAGGCGATCGTGGATATGCGTCTGCGTGCTCTTACCGGTTTGGAGCGGGAGAAGATTGAAAATGAGTATAAAGAGCTTCAGATTCGCATCGCTGAGTTAAAGGCAATTCTGGAAGATGAGAAGAAGCTTCTCGGAGTGATCAAGGAAGAAATATCCGTAATGGCCCAGAAGTACGGAGATGACCGCCGAACCTCCATCGGCTATGACGACGATGTTTCCATGGAAGATTTGATTCCCGATGAGGACACGGTAGTCGCCATGACTCATTTAGGATATATTAAACGTATGTCCGTGGACAATTTCAAGAGCCAGAACAGGGGGGGCAAAGGCATCAAGGGGATGCAGACCATTGAGGAGGACTACATTGAGGATCTTCTCATGACCACCAACCACCACTATATGATGTTCTTTACCAATACAGGTCGTGTATATCGTCTGAAGGCTTACGAGATTCCGGAAGCAGGCCGCACCGCCAGGGGAACGGCCATTGTAAATCTTTTGCAGCTGCTTCCCGGCGAGAAAATTACCGCCATTATTCCCATGCGGGAATACAATGAGGAAAAATACCTCTTTATGTCCACCAAGGGCGGCATGGTCAAGAAAACGCCCATGTGCGAATATGAGAATGTGCGCAAAAACGGCCTTCAGGCCATTGTTTTAAAAGAGCAGGACGAGCTGATCGAGGTAAAGGCCACAGATAATACGGAAGATATTTTCCTGATCAGCAAGAACGGAATGTGCATCCGGTTCCACGAAACCGACGTCCGCGTCACCGGAAGAGTTTCCATGGGCGTAATCGGTATGAGACTGGACGAGGGGGACGAGGTCATTGGAATGCAGATGGCCAGCCAGGGAGATACCCTGCTGGTTGTTTCTGAAAACGGTATGGGCAAACGGACGGTTATTTCTGACTTTAATCCTCAGTATCGAGGAGGAAAGGGAGTTCTGTGCTATAAGATTACAGAGAAAACCGGCTGCCTGGTAGGAGCCAAGCTGGTAAATGACGGCCGTGAGATCATGCTGATTACCACAGAGGGCATTATTATCCGCATGTCGGTGGACGATATTTCGATTATTGGCCGCAATACATCGGGAGTGAAGTTGATGAGCATCGATGTGGATTCCGATATAAAAGTAGCCAGCATCGCCAAGGTGCGGGAGAGCGTTACCAAGGACAGCAACATATACAATGAAGAATATATTGAGGAAGAGCCGGAGGAAGAAGAATCAGAAGGAGAATCGGAGGATGAGCCCGGCGAGTCCGATGATTAAGCGCACAGAAAAATGAAACGAATTATCTATATGGTTTTTATGAACCTGTTCTGGGCCCCCATCTGGCTTTTTACCATCCACCGGATGGGGTGGCAGGAGGATTCTCATACCAGGCAGGAACGCTACGATTATATTGCGCGTATGGTAAAACGGATCATCCGCTATGGGCGCGTGAACCTGGTGATAAAAGGACAGGAAAATATCCCGGATCATGACGGATTTATCATTTTCCCAAACCATCAGGGGTTATTTGACATGCTTGCCCTTTTCGCATCCTGCCCCCGCCCCCTTTCCGTCGTTATTAAGAAGGAGGCGGCAAATTGGATTCTGGTAAAAGACGTTTTAGCAGCCACCAGAAGCCTTTCCATGGACCGGGAGGACATCAAAAGCCAGGTCAAGGTCATCAGCGAGGTTGGAAAACGGGTAAAGGCCGGAGAAAATTTCGTTATCTTTGCCGAGGGACACCGCAGCCGCAAGGGCAATGAAATATTGGAATTTAAAAGCGGCACCTTTAAAAGCGCCACAAAAGCATCATGTACTATCGTTCCGGTGGCTTTAATCAACAGCTTCCGCCCCTTTGATATTAATTCCTTAAAGCGGGAAACAGTAGAAGTTCACTATCTAAAGCCCATTGATTTGGAAGAATATTTTTCCATGAATACTGCCCAGATCGCCCAGATGGTGCAGAATCGAATTGAAGAAGAGATTAAAAATACGCTGGCTTAGGCCGGCGTTTTTTTATAGGATTCGCCCGTTCAAGGGAAGCTGCTAAAAGATTATTATAGGGCGTCACACTTAAAAAATACTCTTTTGCCAGCGGTAACGGCAATCGGATCTTAATTCCGCCTTAATATTAGTATTGTCATCTTTATAGCACGGCAAGGTATCTCGTGCTATAATAAGTTATCTGATGTGAGGAGGGACGCAATGTTGGAAAGCTATCAAGCGCAAAATCAATATCACTCAGACTCCCCTCAAAAGGGAAACTTAAAAATCTTTTTTGGATATGCTGCGGGTGTTGGAAAGACTTATGCCATGCTGGAAGCAGCCCATCAGGCTCAAAAAAGAGGGATAGATATTGTCGTTGGCTATATTGAACGGCATACCCGCCCCGATACATTGGCATTGCTGGAAGGGCTGGAGCAGCTACCTGAAAAAATTGTTGAATATAAAGGAATTGAGCTTAAGGAGTTGGATTTGGATGCCGCTTTACAGCGCCGTCCAACCATTCTGCTGGTAGATGAGCTTGCCCATAGCAATGCTGCCGGCTGCCGGCATTCCAAAAGATATCAGGATGTGGAGGAATTGCTGCGGGCCGGCATCAGTGTATATACCACCGTCAATGTTCAACATCTGGAATCCTTAAATGACCTTGTGGCATCAATCACTCACGTTGCTGTCGGCGAGCGTATCCCGGATTCGGTTTTTGATTCCGCCGACCAAGTGGAGCTGGTGGATATTGAGCCGGACGACCTGATTCTGCGGCTGCAATCCGGAAAGGTATATAAAAAGCAGCAGGCTTCTCGTGCTTTGAATCACTTTTTTACGAAAGACAATTTAGCAGCTCTTCGTGAAATTGCATTGCGCCGTACCGCTGACCAATTGAGCAAAAAGGCTCAGAGAGCGGAAAATGAAATTACCGCCAAGGCAGGGGAACATATTTTGACTTGTCTTTCCAGCGCACCATCCAATGCAAAGGTGATCCGCACGGCGGCCCGGATGGCCGAGGCTTTTCATAGCGGTTTCACGGCGCTGTTTGTGGAAACTCCCGAAACCAAGGAGTTAAAAGGCGAAAGCCTGAAACGCCTTCGGGACAACATGCGTCTAGCGGAACAGTTAGGAGCGCGGATTGCCACCGTGTACGGGGATGACCCCGCTGTACAAATCGCCGAGTATGCTAAGGTCAGCGGTGTTACAAAAATCGTGCTGGGGCGAACAAACCACCACGCATCCCTTTTTATGAAAAGCAAAACACTGGTTGATCGTCTTACCGGCAGGATGGAGAATGTGGACGTTTATATTATCCCTGATGTTCAGCCTCTATATAAGAAAAAGAGAGCTCTGCTTCACAAACCGGGACAAGAATTTAGTTGGAAGGATTTAGGAAAATCTGTCCTGCTTACCCTTGCCGCCACGGGAATAAGCTTTTTATTTTATGAACTCGGCCTGCGTGAAGCGAACATTATCATTGTCTATCTGCTGGGGGTTCTGCTTACGGCAGTTTGGACGAATGGGTATTTCTACGGGATTTTGGTTTCGCTGCTGAGCGTGGTATCCTTTAATTTTTTCTTTACAATTCCACGTTTTTCCCTGACGGCGCTTGATCCGAACTATCCGGTTACTTTCCTGGTTATGCTGCTGGCAAGCTGCCTTTCCTGCTCTCTGGCTACCCGCGTAAAGCGGCAGGGGCGGCAATCTGCCCAACGGGCCTATTATATGGAACTGCTGATGAACAGCAATCAGAAAATGCAGCAGGGTCAAAGTGAGCGGGAAATCATTCAGATTGCCGCGCATCAACTTCAATCCCTTCTGGACCGTCCTGTTTTGTATGCATTGTTAGAAAAGGATCAGCAAATCCATTTCCATGTAGTGCCTGCCGCTGAAACAGAGCAGGTTATGGGCAGAATGACGGCAGAAGAACTGGGAGTGGCGGACTGGGTAGCCCAAAATGACAAGCACGCAGGCGCTACGACCAATACCTTGTCACATGCTCAAAACCTTTATCTTTCTGTTAGAGGTAATCAGGAGGTTATGGCGGTGGTCGGCATACCAGCCAAGTTTTATCCGCCTTTGGATGCTTTTGAAAAAAACCTGATGATCGCTATTTTGGATGAGTGCGGACTGATTTTGGAACGACGCAAGCTGCGCACCGAAAAGCAGGCAGCGGAGTTAGAAACCCAGCGTGAACAGCTGCGGGCCAACTTGCTGCGAGCCATTTCCCACGATTTGCGCACACCGCTGACTGGTATCAGCGGCAATGCCGGTGTGCTGATGAAGAAAAGTTTTTCCCTGGACGAGAGCAAAAAGCAGGAAATCTACCGTTCCATCTATGATGACGCTATGTGGCTGGTCAACCTGACAGAGAACCTGCTCTCCATCACCCGGATCGAAAACGGTACCATGCCGCTGCGGCGGGGGGCCGAGCTAATTGATGATATTTTTCACGAGGCACTTTCTCATGTAGACCGGCGAGCGGCAGAACACGAGATCCGCGTGGAGCTTGCAGACGATATGCTAATGGCCAATATGGACGCCCGCTTGATCGTACAAGTCATTATCAATATCGTGAACAACGCCATTAAGTATACGTCTGAAGGTTCGTATATCTGCTTGTCCGCGAAAAAGGAAAATAGTATGGTTCGTATTGAGATTGCCGATAATGGTCCGGGCATATCCGATGAAGCGAAACAAAAGCTGTTTGATATGTTCTATACGGCGAACACCGGCAGCGCCGGGGCGGACAGCCGCCGGGGCCTTGGGCTGGGATTAAGTCTGTGCAAATCCATTGTGGAAGCGCACGGAGGTTCTATTACTGTTCATGATAACCAGCCCCACGGAGCAGTGTTCTCCTTTACATTGCCTTTAGAGGAGGTAAGGATTCAAAATGTATAAACCTAAAATTCTCGTGGTAGAGGATGATCCTGCTATCACAAATTTGATTCGTACTACTTTGGATACACAGGAATATCAATATCACACCGCAAAAAACGGCGCAAGCGCGATCCTGGATGCCGTCTCCTATAATCCCGACGTTATCATTTTGGATTTGGGACTGCCTGATATGGATGGCGTGGAGATTATCAGAAAGGTTCGCGGATGGAGCAGCGTACCTATTATCATTGTGAGTGCGCGGAGCGAAGATCAGGATAAGGTGGAGGCTCTGGATGACGGAGCAGACGACTACCTGACAAAACCATTCAGCATTGATGAATTTTTGGCCAGGCTTCGCGTGTCCCTGCGCCGCAGCCGAACCGACCAGAGTGCCGCGCCTGCCCAGTCATCCCTGTATCAAAATGGAGAATTACGCATTGATTACGCGGCGGGATGCGCCTATATGGAAGAAGAGGAAATCCATCTGACTCCCATCGAATACAAACTCCTGTGCGTACTTGCAAAAAACACGGGAAAGGTCCTAACACACAATTATATTCTGAAAGAAGTATGGGGAACTGCCCTTACCGCCGATATTCCCTCTCTGCGCGTTTTTATGGCAACTCTGCGCAAGAAAATCGAACGCGACCCATCCTCCCCTAAGTATATCCAGACTCACATTGGCGTTGGATACCGGATGATCCGGCAATAGATTTCTCCTTCCTAAGCCGTCCGCTTTTGCGGGCGGCTTTTTTGTCTTGTGGTGCCTTTATGTGCTTTTAATCCTTGCCGGGAAACATTAAGCGCACCTTCATCGCTTATATGATAGGATTCTTTCCAGAAAAGCAGAGAGGAGGAAACATTTATGATGGATTGTATTATGCTCGCAGTATTGGCTGGCTGTATTGGTTTCATTATCTTGCTGATTGGCTGGTGCCGGAAGCAAGTGGATAGAAGCGAGTAAGGAGGGAGAATCATGATCGTTTTAGGAATCATCGTTTTACTGCTGGGTGTTTATTTGGTCTATGCGCTGCTTCACCCGGAAAAGTTTTAAGGATAGCAGGAGGGAAACCAGATGTTACAAATTATATTGACCCTTATCATTTATTTGATTCTGGTCATTCCGGCGGGTATTTATGTATATCATGTCGCTGCCGGAAAACATACCTTTGCCGACCTGGTATTGAACCGAGTAGACGGCGTTATTTATAAAATATGCGGTATTGACCCAAAAAACAGCATGAACTGGAAAAAATACGCTGTTTCTTTGGTGGCAGCTAATGGGGTTATGATGCTGATTGGATATTTCATTTTACGGATTCAAAGCATTGGGCTGTTCAATCCGAATGGAATTGACGGCATGGAGGAATCACTTTCCTTCAATACCATCATCAGCTTTATGACCAATACTAATTTGCAGCATTATTCCGGCGAGTCAGGATTGTCCTATTTGTCACAGATGTTGGTTATCACTTTCATGATGTTTGTATCCGCCGCCAGCGGTTATGCCGCGTGTGTAGCTTTTATCCGCGGCCTAGCGGGCAGGACGAAGGATAATGTGGGCAACTTTTTTTCAGATCTCATCCGCATTACAACTCGTGTTCTGCTCCCATTTTCTATTGTCGGCGGCCTGCTGCTGGTATGGCAGGGCGTGCCGCAGAATTTTTCCGGAAATGTGGTGGTGGATACCATTGAAGGAACAAAACAGGTAATCGCCATGGGGCCGGTGGCGGCGCTGGAGATTATCAAGCATCTCGGCACGAACGGCGGCGGATTCTTGGGTGCGAACTCGGCGACGCCGATTGAGAACCCGACAATTCTTTCAAATTTGATTGAACTGTACTCCATGATGCTTTTACCCGGAGCCTGCGTAATCACATTTGGTAAAATGGTTCGTGATCGTAAGCGTGAGCTGCCATCTGACGCTATTTCAGACGGCGCAAACGCCGCAATCTCTAAGAAAGCCAATAAAAGCCTGACGGTTTGGATGTATGGACGTGAAGGGCGCAGCATCTTCGCCGCAATGGGAATCTTGTTTCTGATTGGATTGGGAATCTGCTTCTGGGCGGAAAGTCAGGGCAACCCGGTATTGGCCGGCGCGGGACTCAGCCAATCAATGGGAAGCATGGAAGGGAAAGAAGTCCGATTCGGCGTGGCCCAGTCCTCCCTGTTTACAACAGTTACCACTTCGTTCACGACAGGTACTGTCAACAATATGCATGACACGCTGACTCCGCTGGGCGGTATGGTTCCCATGCTTCACATGATGCTCAATGTAGTATTCGGCGGCAAGGGCGTCGGCCTGATGAATATGATTACTTATGCCATTCTGGCTGTGTTCATCTGCGGTTTGATGATCGGACGCACGCCAGAGTATCTCGGCAAAAAGATTGAAGGGCGGGAGATGAAACTGGCCGCCCTGTGCATTATCATTCATCCGTTGCTTATATTGGCTTTCTCCGCATTGGCGGTAGGTACGCAGGCAGGATTGGCTGGCATTACCAATCCGGGATATCATGGACTTTCACAGGTACTCTATGAATTTGCCTCTTCCGCAGCCAACAACGGCTCCGGTTTTGAAGGCCTGGCGGACAACACGCTGTTTTGGAATATTACCACAGGCATCGTCATGTTTTTCGGGCGTTACCTCTCGATGGTATTGCAGCTTGCAATTGCGGGCTCGCTGATGAAAAAGCGGTTTGTCAATGAATCGGCAGGCACGCTTCATACAGATACCGTAAGTTTTGCGGTTATTTTAGTATTTGTCGTCTATATTTTTGCAGCGCTGACCTTCTTCCCGGTGCTGGCGCTTGGCCCCGTTGCCGAACATTTGACCCTTTGGGCATAAGGAGGAACCAACATGAGTAAAAGGAATCAGAATCTGGTTACGCCTGAAATTTTCCGCCAGGCAGTTATCGGCTCCTTTACAAAGCTGAATCCTGTTTACATGATGAAAAATCCCGTCATGTTTGTTGTGGAGATTGGCTTTTTTATCACGCTTGTACTTTCGTTTTTCCCCGGCCTGTTTGGGGATATCAATACAGGCACAAATCTGAGAATATATAATAGTATTGTCTGCATTGTGCTGTTTATCACCGTCCTGTTCGCAAACTTTGCGGAGTCGGTAGCGGAAGGCCGGGGCAAAGCGCAGGCTGCCAGCCTGAAAAAGACCCAGAAGGATACCAAAGCCCGTTTGTTGCTGGAGAATGGTACGGAAAAGACGGTTCTGTCCAGCGAATTGAAAAAAGGCGATGTGGTTTTGGTAAAGGCTGGCGAGATTATCCCCGGTGATGGAGAAGTCATAGAGGGAATTGCTTCGGTAGACGAGTCGGCCATCACGGGTGAGTCAGCCCCGGTGGTACGGGAATCCGGCGGCGATTTCTGTTCCGTGACCGGCGGTACGACCATTGTGTCTGACTGGCTGAAAATTAGGATCACCTCAGAGGCGGGCAACAGCTTTCTCGACCGAATGATTGCGCTGGTAGAGGGTGCGTCACGCAAAAAGACACCCAATGAGATCGCTCTCAGCACCCTGTTGGTGTCGCTGACCATTATTTTCCTGATCGTTATTGTAACGCTGTATCCCATTGGATTGTATTCCGGGGTGCAGCTCCAGACTTCAACCCTGATTGCGCTGACTGTTTGCCTAATCCCCACCACGATTGGCGGGCTTCTCTCCGCCATTGGTATTGCGGGAATGGACCGTGTAACACGGTTCAACGTCATTGCCATGTCCGGCAAGGCCGTAGAAGCCTGCGGTGATGTGGATACCATGATTCTGGATAAAACCGGCACTATCACCTACGGCAACCGGATGGCCGCTGATTTCTTCCCCGTAGGCGGTGCTTCCCGCAGCGAACTGATCCGCTGCGCCGCTTTGACTAGCCTGCATGACGATACTCCGGAGGGAAAGTCCACATTGGAGCTCGCCCGTCATCTTGGAGATAAAAGTAAGGAAATGGAAGGCGCCGAATACATTGAATTTACGGCGCAGACACGGATGAGCGGCGTGAATCTGCCTGACGGCACAAAGGTCCGTAAGGGTGCATCCGAAGCCATTGAGCAATATGTAAAATCTTTGGGTGGTGTGATTCCAGCCGATCTGCGTGAACAGGTTGATAAAATTTCCAGCCTTGGCGGTACGCCGCTGACGGTTTGCGAAAATAATCAGGTTTTGGGAGTTATCTATCTGAAAGACACTGTGAAACCCGGTATGGTGGAGCGGTTTGAGCGCCTGCGAGCCATTGGTATCAAAACCATTATGTGTACCGGCGACAATCCGCTGACCGCAGCGACCATCGCCAAAGAAGCGGGTGTGGATGGCTTTATTGCAGAATGCAAGCCAGAAGATAAGATCGATGTCATCAAAAAAGAGCAGGCAGAAGGAAAAATTGTTGCCATGACCGGCGACGGCACCAATGACGCTCCCGCTCTGGCGCAGGCGAATGTGGGCCTTGCGATGAACAGCGGTACAACTGCTGCAAAAGAAGCCGCCAATATGGTTGATCTGGACTCCGACCCCACAAAGATTTTGGAAGTCGTAGAGATCGGCAAACAGCTTCTGATTACGCGGGGAAGCCTGACGACCTTCTCCATTGCCAATGATATTGCAAAATATTTCGCCATCATTCCCGCTATGTTTATGATGGCAATTCCACAGCTGGGTGTCTTGAACATCATGCACCTGACGACGCCTTACAGTGCGATTTTGTCGGCGCTGATCTTCAACGCCATCATTATCCCCTGCCTGATTCCCCTGGCTATGAAGGGCGTAAAATACCGGCCCATGTCCTCCGGGAAACTGTTGGCAAGAAACATGCTGATCTATGGTCTTGGCGGCGTCATAACTCCATTTGTGGGAATCAAGATCATTGATACGTTGATTGCTCCGATGCTCACAGCCATCGGCATGAGCGGATTTTAAAGAAAGGTGGATGCGTGATGAAAGGATCTGTCAAATCTGTATTACATGGTGCGCGTCAAACAATCGGCGTTACGGTTATTTTGATGCTGATCTGCGGGCTTTTGTTCCCCTGCCTGCTGACAGGGGTGTCCGCTCTGATTTTTCCCCATCAGGCAGGTGGAAATCTGCTCACTATCGATGGGCAAACGGTTGGCGCAGAATATGTAGGCCAGGAATTTACAGAAGATTATTATATGTGGAGCCGTCCATCTGCGTATCATTATAATGTTTACGCGGAAGGCAAAGATGGAGGCCGGTATTATAACGACGGAACGGAGTTTTTAGGAATTGGTTCCGGTTCTAACAACTATGCATCAACCAATCCGGCGCTGACGGAACGCGTGAAGGCGGATATCGAAGAATTTTTGGAGAAAAACCCCACAGTAAAAGGGGAGGATATTCCCACCGACTTGCTGACGGCTTCCGGCTCTGGTCTGGATCCGCACATTTCACCGGCTTCCGCTGAAATACAGATCCCCCGGATCGCCGAAGCGTCCGGACTTAAGGAAGAAGAAATCAAAGACATTGTGTTAGAAAACACTCAGGGCAAAGTCTTTGGAATCTTTGGCGAGGAGAGAGTTAATGTGCTCAAAGTCAATATTGATATCGCACAACGAATGGGAATCTTGTAATAGGGGAATGATTATGGAGAAGATGCACTATTTCAAAGAATCACAGCGGGAAAAAATCCCATCTCCCGATTTTAAGGATAACGTTACGCTGAAACTCTTGCTGCAATTTCTGTGCGATCTTTGTACATGGGCGCACGCTACGCCAATCAGCAGCAGCGGTATCAAAAAAGATGAACATAGCTTTTATATCCTCTTTCGCAATTTTGCGTTTTCCGAACAGGATTTCTGGCAGATATTTGGCGGATATATGGTAGCACTTCATTCAAAGTGGAAAATCGATAATTTTGGTGCGGAGCTTTCTTCGCAGGAAACCGTAGAATTATCGCTCGATCAGAAAAAGGATACATTTTATGCTGTTCAAAAAACCTGTTCAGGGCGCTATGCAGATAGTATCAGCTCTCTTTGCCTGCAGATTCAATGCAGCAGTAAGGAGGAGGCTGCTCTGATAGAATTGCTCTGGAAAAGTATGGACCGGCAAACAGGAGTTATTGTGGCGGAATGGGATCTGCGAAAAATCTTTGAACGAGAAAATATCCCGTGGGTACGGCAGAACACCTGCTACTGCTATGGAAACATCTCAGAGAACCAGGATCAGGAAAAGAAAAAATATCTGGCTGCCTTATCCTTCCCGCGAAAAGTCAATCTTTGGATGCAATTTCTGGAGAATGGCGTCGATTATGCGGAATTTGAATGGATTTATGACGGTATTTTCAAACAGGAACTGAACAATCGAACCGAATGGGAACTTGGCTTGAATGCTGCCCTAAATCAATTGGAGTATTCTTTAAAAATATCCGAATCAGAATTTGAACTTTGCGATGGGATTGGTGAACGGCGCTATTTCAGCTTTAATAGTGAGCAGAACGCCCAGCGAGTTTTTCTAAAACTGCTATTTCCGGTAAATATGTAATTTTAATACACTTCGCTATTTTAATCTTTCATAAAACCAACAGCGCAGGCGGATTCCCGTCTGTGCTCTTAATTTTGAGTTGTTTGCATTATAGAAGAAGTCTACTATAACCTCCTGAACTGATTAGAGAGTATGATTCTACGCTGGTATTTTTCTCACATGCAGCCTGCAAACAGGCAGTGTGCGGAAAATGCCCGGTAAAAGTATATGGATCTGATCATATAAGATTAGCATGCGAAGAAAAAGCAGAAGGAACAGAAATTGAACTATATAGGCAGGCAGCAGCAAAAGATTTATAGCTGCCCCCTAAATTAACGAAATTACTTCAAAATCAGAAAAACAGGTTGACAACCATAAAAGCATCCGGTATAATACACTATGCGCTGGAGGCGAGAGCCAAAAGCACAATCATATGGAAGATATGAATTCGGAGAAATACTCAAGAGGCCGAAGAGGCGCCCCTGCTAAGGGTGTAGGTC
>URFM01000045.1 GCA_900547035.1 uncultured Clostridium sp.
GGACCGGGAAATGTGCGGATTACCATAGACCGGAATCTCCGGGCAGGCCGTTCGGCCGGAGATTTTCTGAGTCCCGGGAAGCCTAAAATACCCGCTGGGGAGGGCGGCTCGGTTCTGGAAGTCAAATACGACGCCTTTCTTCCGGACATTGTCCGCATGGCGGTCCAGGTTCCAAACCGGCAGGCCGCAGCCTGCTCCAAATACGCCCTCTGCCGCAGATACGATTAAATCAGGAGAATCCGCATATGACATTTAACTTTCAGGACATCTTTCAATCAAGCTTTCTGGAATACACCGGGGCGATCTCCATGCTGGACATGGCCCTTGCGCTGGCCCTGTCCTTTGCCTTGGGACTGTTTATCTTTTTTGTCTATAAAAAATCCTACGCGGGGGTCATGTACTCGGCCAGCTTTGGCGTAACCTTGATTGCCCTCTGCATGATTACCGCCCTTTTAATCCTGGCGGTGACGTCCAATGTTGTGCTGTCTTTGGGCATGGTGGGCGCCCTGTCCATTGTCCGCTTCCGCACCGCCATCAAGGAACCGTCGGATATCGCCTTTCTGTTCTGGTCCATTGCCGCGGGGATTGTGCTGGCGGCGGGATTTATTCCCCTGGCAGTGCTGGGAAGCCTGTTCATCGGGGTAATTCTGGTGATTTTTTCCCGGTATAAAAGCTTTGAGCAGCCCTACATACTGGTGGTCCACTGTGAAAACGGGGAGGCGGAACAAAATACCCGCGCCTTTGTAATGGCCAGGGTCCGGCGGCTGTCATTAAAGAGCAAAAGCGTGTCCCCAGGCTGCATTGAACTGAATTATGAGCTTCGCCTGAAGGATGACAATACGGATTTTATCAATGAACTGGCAGAAATGCCCGGCGTGAGCCATACCGTAATGGTATCTTACAACGGCGATTATATGAGCTGAAGAATATGCTGAAACATCAGAAAATCGACTGGATCTGCGCGGCGGTCATGGCCCTGGCGGCGGCTGCCGCAGTGCTTTTTATGAACGGGGAAAAGCTCGGGTTGATTCCCGCATCCTCCTCGCCCGGCTATGAGAGCCGGCTGTTTGACAAGTCAAAAGTCCATCAGGTGGAAATCCTGATTGAGGACTGGGAAGGGTTTCTCCAGTCGGCTCCTCAGGAGGAGTACCATCCATGCACCATCCGGATTGACGGGGAAAGTTTTGCCAATGTGGGACTGCGGGCCAAGGGAAATAATTCCCGCAGGCTGACGGAGCGGTACGGTCTGGACCGCTACAGCCTGAAGGTGGAGTTTGACCATTATACATCGGGAAATTATTACGGTCTGGACAAATTTTCCCTGGATTCCTCCTTTCAGGACAACAGCTATATGAAGACCTGGATTACCTACGATATGATGGAATATATGGAGGTTCCCACGCCCCTGTGCAGCTATGCCTGGGTGCAGGTGAACGGGGAGGATTGGGGACTGTTTTTGGCCATCGAGGAGCCGGAGGAGGCATTTGCCAGGAGGGATTTCGGCCCGGACCACGGCCAGCTCTACAAGCCGGACTACCGTTCCCTGAATGATGAAAATGCCGACGTTCACCTGCGCTATACCGGAGACTTCTTTGACAGCTACGATAATATTTTCCGGAACGCCAAATTTGACCCTTCCGACGAGGACAAACGGAGGGTGATTCAGGCCCTGAAGACTCTGGATTCCGGGGAGAATCTGGAGGAGGCGGTGAATGTGGAGCAGGTGCTTCGCTATTTTACGGTCCAGGTTTTCGTGGTGAACATGGACAGTTATCTGGGGAAAACCGGCCACAATTATTTTCTGTATGAGGAGGACGGCCGCTTGAGCATCCTGCCCTGGGACTATAATCTGGCCTTTGCTACCTACTCTCTGGGAATGCCTGACCCGGTGAACGATTCCACCCTCTATGTGAATTATCCCATCAATACCCCGGCCAGCGGGGAGATTATGCGAAAGCGTCCCCTGTACCACAACTTAATGAAGGTGGATGCTTACTTTGAGCAGTATCACCGTTACTTTGACCAGCTGCTGGCAGGATATTTTGAAAGCGGCCGGTTCGAGCGGTTCGCGGCCTGGACCAGAGAGCTGATTGCGCCTTATGTGAAGAATGACCCTACCGCCTTCTGCTCCTACGAGGATTTCCAGCTGGGAGCGGATACCATCATCCGGTTCTGCCTTCTTCGGGCCCGAAGCGTGCGGGGGCAGCTGGAGGGAGAGATCCCCTCCACCATCCGGGGCCAGATGGAAGATCAGAGCAGCTTCATCGACGCCTCCGGCGTATGGCTGCCGGACATGGGAGAAATCGCGGACCTGAAGGATTAGCGGCAGCCCCGGGACTTCCGTTTTTTTCATTGGGCCTTGTATTTCCACTCCTTACATGATAAAATGGTACAAGCCTTTGAAGGTAAAAAAGGAGCATGGAATTATGGGAAAGATTAAAGTTACGACCTGCCCCATTGAGGGTCTGTATGTGATTGAGCCCACGGTCTTTAAAGATGAGCGTGGGTATTTTATGGAAACTTATAACCAGAACGATTTTAAAGAGGCCGGACTGGATATGGTATTCGTCCAGGACAACCAGTCCATGTCCGTAAAGGGCGTGCTGCGGGGCCTTCATTATCAGAAGCAGTATCCCCAGGGGAAGCTGGTGCGGGCGGTGAGAGGCACCGTGTTCGACGTGGCGGTGGACCTGCGGGAGAAGTCCGCCACCTACGGCAAATGGTTCGGAGTGATTCTCTCCGCGGAGAACAAGAAGCAGTTTTACATTCCCGAGGGCTTTGCTCACGGATTTTTGGTGTTGTCCGATGAGGCGGAGTTTGCCTACAAGTGTACGGACTTCTATCATCCGGGGGATGAGGGCGGCTTAAAGTGGGACGACCCGGAAATCGGCGTTGACTGGCCCATTGAAGAGGGGATGGAACTTATCATCTCCGAAAAGGACAAAAAGTGGGGCGGATTCAAGGAAACCTTCCGCTTTTAAGTCTTAGAAACGAGGAAAAACAAGAACTATGGGTTATGTGATTTCTCTTGGAAAAGAGATTGTCCGCAAGCGGAAAATGATTCTGGACCTTTCCAAGGCGGATTTTAGAAAACGTTTCGTGGGCTCCTATTTCGGAATCGTTTGGATGTTTCTCCAGCCCCTGGTAACGGTTTTGATTTACTGGTTTATTTTCGGAGAATACGGCATGAAATCCGTTCCGCCGGTGCCAAACGCCAGCTATGTGGTGTGGCTGGTGCCCGGCCTGGTGCCCTGGTTTTTTTACAGCGAGGCGCTGAACGCCATCACCGGCTGTCTGCAGGAGTACAGCTACCTGGTCAAAAAGGTGGTCTTCCAGGTGGAGATTCTGCCAATCATTAAGCTGACCTCCTGCCTGATGGTCCACGCCTTCTTCATTTTGATTATGCTGGCCCTTTATCTGGTAATGGGGCAGCCGGTATTCATCACCTGGATTCAGATCCTTTATTATTCCCTGGCGGCGGCGGTTTTGGCCCTTGCCATCGGATATTTTACCAGCGCGGTGAATGTATTTTTCAAAGATATGGCCAATATTGTAGGAATCTGCCTGCAGTTTGGCATCTGGCTGACGCCAATTATGTATGATGAGGCCATGTTTACCAGCCGGGCGCCCTGGGTGGCCACAGTGCTGAAGCTGAATCCCTTTTATTATATCGTGGCGGGCTACCGGGACAGCATGCTTACCGGCAATTGGTTCTGGGAGCGGCCCACCATGACCCTCTACTACTGGGGAGTGACGGTGGTAATCCTGCTGGTG
The DNA here is from genome assembly GCA_900547035.1 of uncultured Clostridium sp. Lineage (GTDB taxonomy): Bacteria > Bacillota > Clostridia > Lachnospirales > Lachnospiraceae > Enterocloster > Enterocloster excrementigallinarum. Next base: position 3,775 of record URFM01000045.1, read on the forward strand.
GGTCTTAAGATGTTTAAACGGCTGCGGCCGCATTTTTCCGATGTGCTGTAGGCTTCCGGCCGGCGTTTTCGGACAGATGAGGAAGATGGAAAAAGGAGGAGAGGGGCCTTGCTGGGACAGGTAGAAATTCAGTGGAGAGCCGGAGGCAGAGAGGGAAGCCTTCAGGTCCAGGCGGTCTATTCCGCCAGAAAGACCATGGGCCTGGAGGTAAAGCCGGACGGCCGGATTTACGCCCGTTTTCCCCGCCGCACGCCGGATAATACGGCCAGAACTTTCATCCGGGAGCACAGCCGCTGGATTGTGGAAAAATGGCTGATGATGGAACAGAGAAGAGAGAAGACGCAGATGCGCCCCAGGCGGGATTACGAGGAGAATCCCGCCCTGGAGCGCATTTACCGTAAGAGGGCCAAGGAGCGGCTTTTGGAGCGGACCGCTTATTTCGCGAAAATCATGAATGTGACCTATGGTACTGTCCGCCTCAGCAGCGCCAGAACTCGGTGGGGCAGCTGCAGCGCCAGGGGAAACTTAAATTTTCACTGGAAGCTGATTCTTATGCCGCCGGAAGTTTTGGACTATGTGGTGGTCCACGAGCTGGCTCACCGAAGGGAGATGAACCACTCGCCACGGTTTTGGGCCATTGTGGAGAAGGTTCTGCCGGACTACAAGGAGAGAAGACGGTGGCTGAAGGAAAACGGCGCGACGGTCTAGTGGGTCAGTACGTTAATCTTCCTGGTCGGAGGAAGAATGGTCGATGAGGGCGATGACGGCTCTTAAATTCTGTTCCTTCATCTCGGTTCTTGCGGCAGGCAGGTAGTATTCCAGTATAGGCAGAAGAATCAGAGCGGTGATGCCCGCGGTGAAGCCGCCGTTGTAGAGTACCAGGCCTCCGTGGAGGGCGCTGGTGGCGGTACACATGGAGGCGCATAAGAATCCCGCCAGAATCCCGGCCCGGACGCCGAAGCGGCCGCTGACGGGACAGAGACCGGTGGCGAAGGCCACGCCGTTGATGTAGCTCTGGGTTGAGATGGACCAGCTCAGCTCACGGTCGTGGATGGCACAGGCGGCCATGGTGACATAATAGAGAAGCTGGTAGCCGAAAACAATGGGCCACACGTTTTTGGGATGCTGTCCCATAGAAGTGAAGGTTAAGGAAGCCAAAAGGACGCCCATGGTAGGGCCGGTAAAACCGGCTCCTTCCGTCAGCCGGGTAATCACGTTGAGATAGAGGAGAAAGAGGATGCCACAGACGCCGATGTTGACCAGGCAGAGGGGCATCCCATATTTTTGGCTGAAATCGCTGGCATAGCCCGTATCCTTTAAAAGAGCGCCGTACCCCCGGAAGGTTTTGCCGTTGAGCAGAAAGCCTGCTCCCAGGCAGACCAGAAAGAGACTCAGAAAGAAAGGGGTGGCGAAATGAATATGATTATGCTCGAAGCTCTGATAAATTTCACTAACCTGAGTGACCCGAGTTACCCCGGGGAGGCACATGGTTTTATAGAGGAAATTGTATAAAAAGAAGCCGAACAGGCCAAAAGCCAGGCCGCCGTTGTACAGGTTGTAGCCCTTGTGCCAGGACTTTGCTCCCGGTAGGATGACCGGAACCATAAAGCCGATGAGAATGGAAAAAAGGATAGCGACCAGAACGCCGAAGATCGTAACCTCCGGTTTCCCGAACACGTATTCCCCGTGACGGGTATAGCGGAATAAGAACTCGCTGATAAAGGGAGCAAAGCTGGTGGAAAACATGCAGATGTGAAGATTAGCTTTCAAATCAAGCTTCCGGCGGCGCAGAAAGAGAATCGGGGCCAGAAAACAGGGCCACATATTGAGAAAATTGAGTCCGTAGAAGCAGTGGGCGATGACCAGAAAGAAACCGGCCAGGGTATTTACATGGGAATCGCCCTTTAAGCATACCATGAAAACAAAGCAGGCCAGGCCGCAGGCTCCGGCATTGAGCAGGGCGCTGGAAAGCCCGCCGATGGCAAAGTAATCCGTTACCAGAGGCGAGGGCGTAACCAGAATCAGATACCAGCCCCGAAAGACCGCGCCGATTTCGCCGGTATAAAAGGCGGCAAAGACCGCCGCAATCAGAAATGACAGTGAAAAATACAAGGCTAGTCCATTGATGATCTGGCTGCTGCTGACAGTGATTTTCGATTTTTTCATAATTCCCCCCTTGTACACCTTACTGTAACAGTTTACGCCGTTCGGAACTGTTACTTTTAATTGTACAGAAGAGGAAGATTTTGTCAACCGGATATGGGGCGAATCTGCGGTAAATCGGTGGGAGATTGGCGGCAAACCGGCAGTCAATCAGACGTCAATCAGCCGGAGGGCCAGCTGGCAGAGTACCTCCGCAGCCCCGGACAGCACCATGACGAGGATCGGGTTCATGCGCAGACGGATCAAAAGGACCAGGGCTCCCAGGAAAATCAGAAATCCCCGAAGGTTTACATTCTGGGCCAGAGCGGCCAGGGAACTGAGTCCCTGGGGCCAGAGGATGGATATCAGGATGGAAAAACCTGCCGAGGCGATCATGGCGATCACCGCCGGGCGCAGGGAGGAGAGTACGTCCTGGATTATGGAGAGGTGACCGTATTTTAAATAAGCCCAGGCCAGCAGGGAAACCAGCAGGCAGGAAGGCAGGACGCAGCCGGTGGTAGCACAGAGGGCCCCCCAGAACCCGCCGACCCTGGTTCCCACGAAGGTGGCGGAATTGATGGCGATGGGGCCGGGGGTCATCTGGGAAATGGTAATCAGGTCCGTAAATTCCGACAGGGAGAGCCAGCCGTGGAGGGTTACCACCTGTTGCTGGATTAAGGGCATGGCCGCGTAGCCTCCGCCGAAACTGAGGGCGCCAATCTGAAGAAAACTGATAAAAAGCTGGAGATAAAGATTCATGATGTCTCCTCCTTTTTCGTCTGGTCTGTCTGATGATCCTTTTTATGGTTCAGGTTTCTGGTCAGCAGTCCAAAGACCGCCGATGCCAGGATAATCAGGGCGGCGTTCACCTCCAGCACGTAGCTTGCCAGGAAGGCGGCGCAGAGCACCAGGATGGAGAGCCACCTGCGGTCCCGGACCAGTCCGCCGGTCATTTCCACTACCACCTGAGCGATGACGGCGGCTACGCCGGACTGCATGCCGTTTAACATCCATCCCACATAATCATTGCTGCGGAAAGCTGTGTAGCACAGGGAGATGAGGGAGAGGATGACAAAGGGAGGCAGCACCGTTGCCAGGACGGAAATCAAAAGTCCCTGGATTCCCGCCATCTGAAATCCCACCACAATGGCTCCATTGACGGCAATGGGGCCGGGACAGGACTGGGCGATGGCCACCAAATCCAGCATTTCCTGTTCATCAATCCAGTGGAAACGGTCCACGAACTCTTTTTTCATCAGAGTGATAATGACATAGCCTCCGCCGAAGGTGAAGGCGCTTAAGTAAAGATTGGTGAGAAAAAGCTTGCGCAGCGAGGGTTTCATAGGAAAATTACCTGCCTTTTACGTGATGTTCTGCTCTTAGGATAAGCCTTGATGGATTATATGTAAAATAGTATAATTTTATAGTATTCATATGAATTTGCCTATGTATCGAAATCAGCGGGAGGGATTTATTTCAATGACTATCCGACATCTGCGCATTTTTCTGGCGGTATGCGATACCGGGAGCATGACGAAGGCCGCGGACCAGCTGTTTATGTCCCAGCCATCGGTGAGCCAGGCCGTCCGGGAGATGGAAGAGCACTACGGGGTGAAGCTCTTCGACCGGATTTCCAAAAAGATATTTTTAACGGAACAGGGACAGCGGGTTCTCCAGTACGGCCGCCATATCGTATCCCTGATGGATGAGATGGAGGCGGCGGTGGGAGACTGGGATGGACAGGGTACCCTGAAGGTGGGGACCAGCATCACCATCGGAACGTATCTGCTGCCCCGCTGCGTGAACGCTATGGGGAAGCTGTTTCCACAGCTTCAGGTGGAGGCTCTGATCGGGAATTCCGAGCGGATTGAGCGCTGCGTCCTGGAAAATGAAATTGATTTCGGCGTGATTGAAGGGGCGGCCCACAGTCCCTATATTATCAGCGAAAGCTTTGCCGGGGACCGGCTGGTCCTGATTTGCCCCAGGGGACACGCCTTTGAGGGAAGGGAGGATGTGGAATTTGCCAGCCTTCAGAAGGAGAATTTTATTTTAAGGGAAAAGGGCAGCGCCGGACGGGAAATTTTTGACGGCCTGGCCGCCGCCCATGAGCTGGACCTTAAGATTCTCTGGCAGAGCGCCAGCAACCAGGCCATCATCCGGGCGGTGGCGGCGGGAATCGGCCTGTCGGTGCTGCCGTGGTCTTTGGTGGCGGAGAGCATTAGGAAAGGAGAGCTGGGAACCTTTCAGGTCCGGGAGCTCTCCATGGAACGGAAATTCGCGGTGATTTATCATAGGAATAAATTCCTCTCCCAGGGGGCCAGGAGGATGATTGAGCTGTTTATGGACGGGCGATAACAGCCGTTATACGGCAAAGCGCTCCGGCAGGCGAATCAGGAGAAGGCGGGAGTTCAGTCGATGAGCGCAGCCAGCCCTTTGGGATTGATGATTGTCACAGCCCCTCTGGACAGGGACACATAGCCCTCCCGCTCAAAGTATTTCAGCATCCGGGAAACCACCTCTCTGGCGCTTCCAAGGTTTTTCGCAATCTGGTCGTGGGTGGTGGCAATCACCGGGGAGCCGGTGGAGCGCCGCTCATCCTCCAGCCAGGCCGCCAGGCGCTTGTCAAAGCTTTGAAAGAGCATCTGGCTCATGGACCAGATGACCTCCGACAGCTCCTCTGTGGAGCGCTTGTAGAGAAAGTTTTCCGCGTAGATATTATCCTTCATAATCCGCCGCATGCCGCAGGTTGGGGTGACTAAAAGCTGGCTGTCCTCGGCGGCTTCCATCAGGATATCAAAGGTAATCTCATCAATCATGCAGGAGGCGGATAAGGTGCAGATATCCCCCGTACCAAGACGGAACAGGGTGGCCTCCCGCCCTTCATCGGACTGCATATAGACCCGGACCTGTCCGGAAAGCACTAAAAGGATGCCTAAGCATTCGTCCCGTTCACTGTGGATGAAACTGCCTTTGGGACAGCTCCGCAATGCGGAGCAGGAGGTAAATGACTCTTTTTCCCGCTCATTCAGCTTGTCCCAGAAGGGGTAATATTTCTGTAAATATGAGAAAACGGAACCGGCCTTCTGGCGGTCAGATTTTGATGATGTCATAGGCATATGCCTCCCTGTTTGCTATGGATATTTCTTTCCATTATAAATACGACGGAGGAGAAAAGCAAGGAGAGAAAAGCAAAGCGCACAAACTCGCTCCCTTGACAGGGTCCGCTGTCCGTGCTACCATTACATCCGTAGGGCAATCCGGAGCGGGCAGGAGGACCAGGTGTCCTCCGGATACCAGCCGGTTCGGAATTATCACAGAAAACTCGGAAACAGAAAGCGCAAAATCAGATGAAAGGGACAGGAAGCGGAAGGATGCTTCCGCAAAAAATACAGTTCAGAATCAGAGAAAAGGACGGCTTATGGCAGCCGTCCTTTTTGCGTGGATTTTATTCTGATAAAGCGGAAAAGGAGAGGAATTAACAATGAAAGAGAAAGCGGTATGGAGAGGCCTGGGAGGAAGGGCGCTGATGATTGTATTAGGAAATTTGATGTACGCTATGGCAGTGAATCTGTTTATCGTACCAAATGATTTGATTACGGGGGGAACCACGGGACTGGCCTTGTTTTTTAACCGGACGGCAGGAATCCCGGTAAGCGTCTTTGTTTGGTGCTTTAATGTCACTATGTTTCTGTGGGGAGCCTGGGTGCTGGGAAAGGAGTTTGCTGTTTCCACTGCGGCCAGTACGGTAATTTATCCCCTTATGCTGAGCATACTGGAGTGGACGGGAGTTCCTGGATTTGTGATGGAGGAAAAACTGGTGGCCGTGATTTACGCCGGGCTTCTCATCGGCGCCGGGATTGGCGTGGTGATGCGGGCCGGGGCTTCTACCGGCGGAATGGATATTCCGGCCCTGATAGGCAAAAAAAAGTGGAATTTTAACGTATCCTTTGTCATCTATCTCTTTGACTGTATCATCCTGGCCCTCCAGGTGGCGGCGGCGGATCTGTATTCGATCCTCTATGGAATTCTGCTGATTATGGTTTATACCTTGGTGCTGGACAAGGTGCTGGTAATGGGAACCGCAAAGATTCAGGTAAAGATTATCTCCGGAGAATATGAAAAGATTAACCGGCTGCTGGGAGAGCGCATTGACTGCGGAACCACACTGCTTCATATGGAAAGCGGTTATCTCCACAAGGAACAGGAAATGATTCTGGCAGTCATTTCCAACCGGGACCTTCCCAAAGTCAATCAGCTGATTCTGGAGGCAGACCCGGAGGCCTTTATTGTGGTCAGCCAGATCAATGAAGTGAGAGGAAGAGGATTTACGCTGAATAAAGTGTACCGCAGCCATGGAGCCGCAGGTGAAAAAGATTGACAAATCATTGACAGGTAGTAAAATGATGGTAACAGTTCAGGACGGCGGTTAAGAAGATGAGCCGTTCCGGATAACTGGCGAGTAGCCAGCGACTAAGATGCGAGAGGATAATGAGATGAGCCTGATTGTACAAAAATTCGGAGGCACATCGGTAGCGGACGCAGAGCGCCTGCGCCATGTGGCAAAGATTATTACGGATACATACGCCCAGGGACATCGGGTGGTAGCTGTGCTGTCTGCTCAGGGAGATACTACCGATGAGCTCATTGAGAAGGCAAAGGAAATTAATCCCAACCCTTCCCCCAGAGAAATGGATATGCTGCTCTCCACCGGCGAGCAGATTTCCGTTTCCCTGTGCGCCATGGCCATTGAAGCTATGGGATATCCGGTGGTTTCTCTGACCGGGTGGCAGTCCGGAGTTTTAACCAATACCGTCTCCATGAACGCAAGAATCAAGCGTCTGGATACAGAACGGGTGGAGGCGGAACTGGACCGGAGGAGAATTGTTATCGTAACCGGATTTCAGGGAATTAACCGTTTGGGGGATATTACAACCTTGGGCAGAGGCGGTTCCGATACCTCGGCGGTGGCCCTGGCGGCGGCCCTTCACGCGGATCTGTGTCAAATCTATACGGACGTGGACGGGGTTTATACAGCGGATCCCAGGGAGGTAAAGGGGGCCAGAAAGCTGGATGAGATTACCTACAACGAGATGTTGGAGCTGGCGACCCTGGGGGCCCAGGTACTTCACAACCGTTCTGTGGAGATGGCGAAGAAATATAATGTAAAGCTGGAGGTTCTTTCCAGTTTTACGGGACGCCCGGGGACCAAAATCAAGGAGGTGGCAAAGGGAGTGGAGAAATCCTATATCAGCAGCGTGGCAAAGGACAAAAATATCGCCAGAATTGCGCTTCTTGGCGTGCCGGACGAGACGGGGACTTCTTTTAAGGTCTTTTCCCTGCTGGCGGCAAACAATATTAACGTGGATATTATTCTTCAGGGAATCGGACAGGCGGAGCGTAAGGATATCTGCTTTACGGTGGCAGAGGGAGACTTGGAGAAAGCCTCAGGACTTCTGCGGGAACATCAGGAAAGCATCGGATTCCGGTCCATGGAGACCAATGCGGATGTGGCAAAGGTTTCCGTGGTGGGGGCTGGGATGATCGGCAGTCCCGGCGTGGCGGCCAAACTCTTCGAGGCCCTGTACGACGCGGGAATCAACATCAACATGATTTCAACCAGCGAGATTAAAATCTCCGTTTTAGTGGACAGAAAAGATGCCGCAAAGGCGGTTCAGGTGATCCATGATAAGTTTTTTGCTATGTAGTTCATAGGTAAAAACTTTGTCAAAAGGGGAAAGCTTTTCCTTTAAATACCTTGAAATTGAAAATGATTCAAGATATAATTAAACTTGGCAAGATTTTCACATTGTATAGGCGGCGGCTGTGATACTGCCGCCTATATTGTAAAAATACTATTAATGGAGGACTGCAATATGAGTAATTCAGCACAAACTTCAGCAAGCACACGCATTGCGGCGCTGCTTGATGAAAACAGTTTTGTTGAAGTCGGCGCTTACATTACGGCCAGAAGCACGGACTTTAACATGACTGAGCAGGAAACCCCTGCGGACGGAGTGGTAACCGGATACGGTACCATCGGCGGCTGCCTTGTGTATGTGTACAGCCAGGATGCTTCCGTGATGGGAGGTTCCATGGGTGAGATGCATGCGAAGAAAATCTCCAACCTTTATTCCATGGCCATGAAGATGGGCGCTCCGGTAATCGGGCTCATTGACTGCGCCGGTCTGCGTCTCCAGGAAGCAACGGACGCGCTGAACGGTTTTGGACAGATGTACTTAAGCCAGACCATGGCTTCCGGCGTGATTCCGCAGATCTCCGCAATCTTCGGCACCTGCGGCGGCGGTATGGCAGTATCTGCGGCCATTACCGACTTCACCTTCATGGAGGAGAAATCCGCCCGTCTGTTTGTGAACGCGCCCAACGCCATCAGCGGAAATTACACATCCAAGTGTGATACCTCCAGCGCCGCGTTCCAGAGCAAGGAGGCAGGCCTGGTAGACTTCGTGGGCGACGAGGCGGCTGTGCTTGAACAGATCCGTACCCTGATTTCCATTCTTCCGGCCAACAACGAGGACGATATGTCTTACGGCGAGTGCCAGGATGATTTAAACCGCATGTGCGCGGGAATCGAAAGCTTTGCCGGCGACACCGCTCAGGCTCTTGCCATGATTTCTGACAATAACTTCTTCATGGAGGTTAAGAAGAACTACGCTCCTTCCATGGTAACCGCCTTTATCCGTTTAAACGGCGTGACCATTGGATGTGTGGCGAACCGCAGCCAGGACGGAGAGGATAAGTATGAGCCTGTTCTGACCGCAGCCGGCTGTGAAAAGGCGGCGGACTTCATTAATTTCTGTGACGCATTTAATATTCCTGTCCTGACCCTGGTAAATGTAAAGGGCTATCAGGCCAGCAAGTGTACTGAGAAGCGCATTGCCAAGGCTGCAGGCCGTCTGACTTACGCCTACGCCAATGCCAGCGTACCCAAGGTAACGGTGATTGCCGGAAACGCCTTTGGAAGCGCTTACCTGACCATGGGCAGCAAGTCCATTGGGGCAGATGTGGTATTCGCATGGAAGGATGCTGTGATCGGCATGATGGATCCTGCTGAGGCGGTTAAGATTATGTATTCAAAGGAGATCGAGGCCGCAGAGGATTCCGTGGCTCTCATTGATGAGAAGAAAGCGGAGTATACTGCCCTCCAGTCCAGCGCTCTGGCAGCAGCCAAGAGAGGCTATGTGGACGATATCATTGAGGCTCAGGAAACCCGCCAGCGTGTGGCAGCGGCATTTGAGATGCTGTTCACCAAGAGAGAGGATCGTCCGTCCAAGAAGCATGGAACAGTTTAAAGTGAGGTGACAGGTATATGAAAGGATTATTAAGACGAGCGGCGGCAGCTTTGATGGCGGCCTGCCTGGTGAGCCTGTCAGCCTTCTCCGTTGCGTTCGCGGCAGAAGAGGGGGAGATTCCCTTCGCCACGGAGGGGACTCCTGCGGAAGATGAAAATATGGTCACCTTGGTCAAGCAGGCGGCTATGCAGCTGCTGTCTCTGAGCAGAGAGGAGATCATAGTACAGCAGGCCATGGCAGAGGATAGTGGCGACGAAACGATGATTTCTATGATTGACGCTCTGCTGGAGGCCAAAATCGAGTATGGCACTCCCCGGTCCATCGATTACGGCGGGGCCCAGGTCAATCAGGTTGAGGATGGAACCTATACGGCGGTCATCCCCGTAACCTATGAAGATGGTCAGATTCGCTTTATGGTGAACGTAGATCCCTATACAGGCTATATGCAGGTGGCGTTCGCTAGCGGTACCGGTGAAGCGGACAACGCCTCTCTGGGCGATCAGATGAAGGATGCGGGAGTTTACGCGGGCTTCGGTCTGGGAACCGTGTTCATTGTTCTGATTGTAATCAGCCTGATTATCGCGGCCTTCAAGTTTATCCACAATGCTCAGGAAGGAAAGGGCTCTGAGGAAGAAACTTCCGCCCCTGCCCCTGTATCCGCAGCAGTTCCCGCGCCGGTTCCTGCGCCTGCGGCAGTTCCCGCAGCAGGAGAGGACCTGATGGACGATACGGAACTTCTGCTTCTGATTACTACTGCTATTGCGGCCTATGAGTCGGTTCCGGCCAACGGCCTGAAGGTGCGTTCCATCCGCCGGGCAAAGGACGCCAGATGGAAACGCTCATAAAGGAATCATATCAATTTAAAATAATCCAGGAGGAATCAAATCATGAAGAGTTATACAATTACAATTAATGGAAAAGTATATGCAGTAACTGTTGAGGATGGAATTACCGGAGGCGTAGTTCAGGCGGCAGCTCCCGTTGCACCCGCCGCAGCAGCCCCCGCTCCCGCGGCAGCGCCGGCCCCCGCAGCGGCTCCCGCCCCCGCAGCGGCCCCTGCTCCTGCAGCAGCCCCCGCCCCCGCAGCAGCGCCTGCAGGAGCAGCTGGTTCTGTAAAAGTAACCGCTCCCATGCCTGGCAAAGTGGTAAAGGTGAATGCAGCTGTTGGACAGGCTGTTAAGAAAGGTGAGGCAATCCTGATTCTGGAAGCCATGAAGATGGAGAATGATATTGTGGCGCCTCAGGATGGCACCATTGCCAGCATTAATGTCTCCTCCGGTGATTCTGTAGAGTCCGGAGCCGTACTTGCAACGATGAACTAAAATGTAGGATTAAAAGCGGGGCTGCCTCCTGCAGTTCCGCTATGGAGGAAATATTATGGATTTTGGCAGCTTGATCAACAACCTGCTGAACCAGATGGCATTTTTCCATTTGGAAGCAGGTAACTATATTATGATTGCAGTAGCGCTGTTTTTTCTGTGGCTGGCGATTAAAAAGGGCTTTGAACCTCTGCTCCTGATTCCCATCTCATTCGGCATGCTGCTGGTGAATATTTATCCGGATATTATGTATTCTCCGGAGGAAGCATCCAATGGCACCGGCGGGCTTTTATGGTATTTTTTCCAGCTGGATGCGTGGAGCATTCTGCCCTCTTTGATCTTTATGGGAGTAGGCGCAATGACGGACTTCGGCCCCCTGATTGCCAATCCCATCAGCTTCCTTATGGGAGCTGCGGCACAGCTGGGGATTTACGCAGCTTACTTCCTGGCAATTCTGCTGGGATTTTCCGGCGCAGAGGCAGCTGCAATTTCAATCATCGGAGGCGCAGACGGCCCCACCTCCCTGTTCCTTTGCAGTAAATTGGGACAGACACAGATTATGGGCCCCATCGCGGTGGCAGCATATTCTTATATGGCGTTAGTACCCATTATTCAGCCGCCGGTAATGAAACTCCTTACATCGGAAAAGGAGAGACAGATTAAGATGGAGCAGCTGCGTCCGGTTTCCAAGCTGGAGAAGATCTTATTCCCCATCGTAGTAACCGTGGCCGTATGCCTGATTCTGCCGTCCACTGCTCCCCTGGTCGGAATGCTTATGCTGGGCAATCTGTTCAGGGAGTGCGGCGTTGTAAAGCAGCTGATGGAAACCGCTTCCAATGCCATGATGTACATCGTGGTTATTTTGCTGGGCACCTCTGTAGGAGCCACCACCAGCGCGGAAGCGTTCCTGAATGTAACAACCCTTAAAATTGTGGCCCTTGGACTGGTGGCCTTTATCTTCGGCACAGCCGGAGGCGTCATTCTGGGCAAGATTCTGTGCAAGCTGACCGGAGGCAAGATTAATCCGTTAATCGGCTCCGCCGGCGTATCCGCAGTACCTATGGCAGCCCGTGTATCCCAGAAGGTTGGTTCTGAGGCAGATCCCACCAACTTCCTGCTGATGCATGCGATGGGGCCCAATGTAGCCGGCGTAATTGGCACGGCAGTAGCCGCCGGCGCATTTATGGCAGTATTTGGCGTATAATGGTTGAACTGTAGTAACTGTAACGGGTACCGGACAGTTACGAACTGTAAATAATTAGGAGGATTATGACTATGGCAGAAATAGAGAAGAAGCCAGTTAAGATTGTAGAAACCGTCCTTCGCGACGCGCACCAGTCTTTGCTGGCCACCAGAATGTCCACCGAGCAGATGATGCCCATTGTGGACAAAATGGATAAGGTTGGCTACCATGCGGTAGAGTGCTGGGGCGGCGCTACCTTTGATGCGTGCCTGCGCTTCCTGAAGGAAGATCCCTGGGATCGCTTAAGAAAACTGAGAGACGGCTTTAAAAATACCAAGCTGCAGATGCTGTTCCGCGGACAGAATATTCTGGGCTACAACCACTATGCTGACGATGTGGTGGAGTACTTTGTTCAGAAATCCATCGCAAACGGTATTGACATCATCCGTATCTTTGACTGCCTCAACGACATCCGCAATCTGGAGACTGCCGTTAAGGCTACCAAGAAGGAAAAGGGCCATGCTCAGATTGCTTTGTGCTATACCTTGGGCGATGCTTACACCATGGATTACTGGAAGAATATTGCTAAGGAAATCGAGGAGATGGGCGCTGATTCCCTGTGTATCAAGGATATGGCCGGCCTGCTGACCCCTTACGCGGCCGCTGAGCTGGTAACCGCCCTGAAGGAGGGAACCACCCTTCCCATTGACCTGCATACCCACTATACCTCCGGCGTTGCTTCCATGACATATTTGAAGGCCGTAGAGGCAGGCTGTGATATCATTGACTGCGCTATGTCTCCTCTGGCGCTGGGAACCAGCCAGCCGGCTACGGAGGTTATGGTTGAGACCTTCAGAGGAACACCTTATGATACCGGATATGATCAGAATCTGCTGGCTGAGATTGCCGATTATTTCCAGCCCATCCGCGAGGAGGCGTTAAAGAGCGGTCTCTTAAATCCCAAGGTTCTGGGTGTAAATATCAAAACCCTGCAGTACCAGGTACCCGGCGGTATGCTTTCCAACCTGGTAAGCCAGTTAAAGGAAGCTGGCCAGGAAGACAAGTACCGCGAAGTGCTTGAGGAGATTCCCAGAGTTCGTAAGGACTTTGGTGAGCCGCCTCTGGTTACTCCTTCCTCACAGATCGTTGGTACCCAGGCTGTGCTGAATGTGATCATGGGCGAGCGCTATAAGATGGTTCCCAAAGAGTCCAAGAAGATTATGCTTGGAGAGTTCGGTCAGACCGTTAAGCCCTTTAACCCAGAGGTTCAGAAGAAGATTATCGGTGATGAGACGCCCATTACCTGCCGTCCCGCAGACCTGATTGCGCCTCAGCTGCCTCAGTTCGAGAAGGAGTGCGCTCAGTGGAAGCAGCAGGATGAGGACGTACTCAGCTATGCTCTGTTCCCGCAGGTTGCAAAGGAGTTCTTCATCTACCGTGAAGCTCAGCAGACCAAGGTGGATCAGACCATTGCGGATAAGGACAGTAAGGCTTATCCGGTTTAAGAATGGAGCCGCTTAAAGGCCTGAAAGATTAGATGCGAATAGACAAAGCTGTCTGTGTGAAAGCAGGCAGCTTTTTTGCGTGCGCGCAAAAATCACTGAAAAAATATTTGAATTGAAGATATTATCTGAATATAATATATTTTTACTAAAATAATTGAAACAGTTCAGGATGGCGGGTATCTTCTTGCCCGTCCTGAACTGTTACAAATAATTTTAGGGGAAAGGACAGGTATATGTAGTATGGAAAAGCAGATAAGAGAGAATGCCGAACTGTTTAAACTGGATGGAAAGCCGTCCCTGGGGCTGGCGTTTCCCCAGGCCCTGCAGCACGTTCTGGCTATGCTGGTGGGAAATATTACCCCGCCGATGCTGATTGCCAGTACGCTGAGTCTTCCTCCGGAAGAAGAAATTATGCTGACTCAGGCAGCCATGATTATCGGGGGAATTACTACCCTGCTTCAGCTGTATCCGGTACTGGGATTCGGCATGGGCCTTCCCAGCGTTATGGGCGTGGCCTTTGCCTACATGCCGATTCTGACAATGATCGGAACCCAGTATGGGATTTCCGCTATTTTCGGTTCTCAGCTGGTGGCAGGCTTTGTTTCCATTTTTATTGGGATGTTTATGGGAAAGATTCGAAAGTTTTTTCCGCCCATTGTCAGCGGAACGGTGGTCTTGAGTATCGGACTGTCCCTGTATAAGACGGCAATCAACTATATGGGCGGCGGTTCCGCAGCCCAGGCCAACGGCACCTTTGGTTCCGGGCAGTTCTGGATCCTGGCGTTAGTGACTCTGGCAGTTACCCTTCTGTGCAGTCTGGGAGGAAAAGGTTATGTAAAAGTGTCCGGCATGCTGATCGGAATTGCAGTAGGCTATGTGATTGCCCTGGTAATGGGGGGAATCGTGGATTTTACGGATTTTAATCAAGCCGGATTTTTCTCAATCCCCATTCCCTTCCATTTCGGGCTGGAATTTCATCCGGATGCCATTTTGATGATGATTCTTATGTATGTGGTCCAGGCGGTCCAGACCATCGGTGATGTGTCTTCTACGGCTATGGGAGGATTTGGCCGTCAGGCTACGGACCAGGAACTGGGAGGAGCCATTAAGGGACAGAGCATCTGCGGCATGATCGGCGCCTGTATCGGCGGCCTTCCCACCGATCCCTACAGCCAGAACGTGGGCCTTATCTGTACCACCAAGGTAGTGGCGAAGCGGGTATTCCTGATTGTGGGAGTTATTATGCTGGCGGCGGGCATTTGCCCCAAGTTCAGCGCTCTGATGGCGACTATCCCTCAGCCGGTGCTGGGAGGAGCTACGGTGACGGTGTTTGCGGCCATTACCATGTCCGGTATCCAGCTTTTGGGTGATGCGGAGTTATCCGGTCTGCCCGTAAGACATGGCGGCCCCGGCGTCCAGCATGCCGCCGGTCAGCACCTTGCCGGCCAGCTGTTCTGTCCGCCGGGCGCTGTTTAAAAGAACCTCCTTAACGCCCAGTACGCTTAAATCCGGACGGCTGGAATAAACCATGGCGGCTACTCCGGTGACCATAGGGGCGGCCATAGAGGTGCCGCTCATGTAACCGTACTCATTGTTGCTGACTGTACTTAAGATGTATACTCCGGGAGCGGCCAGGTCCACGTTTTGAACGCCGTAGTTGGAGCTTTCATCCAGGTTGCCGTCAAAGAGAATATTGCCTACCGTAATCACATTGTCAAAGGGAAGGCTGGCGGGATATACCGGGTACTGATCGATGTCATAGCCGTTTCCATAGCGGTCCCCGTTGCCGGCGGCCACCACGAAGAGCATGTTGGAATTCTGGATGGCCTGGGCCACGCTTTCGTCATATTCCGTAGAGCCGAAGCTGAGGTTGCAGATGACGGCTCCGTTGGCTTCCGCGTAATGGATGGCCTCCACAATGTCCTCCGGGGCTCCCATGCCATTTTCCGTACCCAGAGCCTTTAACACCATCAGCTTCACATACTGATTGTCGGTGATGCCGGCCATTCCTCCGTTGCTTCGGCCGGCAGCAATAGTTCCGGCTCCATGAGTGCCGTGGTCGTCCTCGGAACCCAGATAAATCTGATTGTTGTCATAGAAGAAGTCCCATCCGTTGACGTCGTCGATATAACCGTTTCCATCGTTGTCGATGCCGTCCCCGGGAACCTCATCCTCATTGACCCAGATGGCATTTGCCAGGTCCGGATGGGAGGTATCGATTCCGGTGTCGATGACGGCCACCAGGGTCTGCCTCTTGGAGGGCGCCTGATCGTAAAGCTCCCAAGCCTGACTGATGTTGATGTCCATACCGGCAACGGCCTCAGTGGTAACCTTATCGAAATTGCCTGGCTCCAGTCTGGGAAGGGCGATTGCATCCACGGCTCCTGTTTCGTTCCGGTGAACGTAAAGCCCGCCCAGGGATTCCAGATTCAGCTGAGAGCGAATCCGGCGGAAGCGTCCTTCGTTTTTCAGTGCCCATTGATAATCGGAAAGATTATCTCCGGTGGAAAGATTAGCTACTCCTGGGCCGTAGTCGAAGAGACGGTAGGTGCAGGAGCTTTCCGGGGCTTGGGACATATTTTCAGAAGAGGCTGCGGCCGTATAGACCCTTTGGTTGGGCTGAGAGGACGTTCCGTCTCCCGCCGGCCCCCCCGCAGCCAGCAGCCCGGCCAGAGCTATGGCGGCACAGCGAAATAATGTATGCATAATGAAAACCTCCAGTCTGTACATAGTAAGATTCCATTTATTATGATAGCATAGCAGAAAAGGGAAAATGTGAAAAATTTTAGAAAAGTGATTAAAATTTTCCTATTTAAAACATTACGAAATCTTGACAAAAAGGGGAATTCACGCCTATTATAAGATGATACAAGCGTCTAAGGTGCTGACTCAGGCCGGAATATCCGGACATGAGGAGACCCCGGAGATTTCTCTGCCGGGGCAATTATGAAAAATCCATGTGCAATTTGACTATCAGGCGAATTGAAATGCTTTCTTTTCTATACAAATAGTATAAAAAAGAAGTATGAACGAAATATGAACAGTATGTTAAAATATTGTAACTGATTAGACATCGCAGCGCACAAGAGACGTAACAGTTCAGGAGGGCTTATCTTCTTGGCCGGCCCGGACTGTTGCCAAAAGATTATAAAAAAGGAAGGAGAAACTATGGGACAGGAGATGAAGCGAAAGACCATCGTAATCGGCCATCGGAATCCGGACACGGACTCGATCTGCTCCGCCATCTGTTACGCGAATTTGAAAGAAAAGCTGACCGGTCAGGTTTATGTACCGGGCAGAGCCGGTCAGGTGAACCGGGAAACAAAGTTTGTACTGGACTATTTTGGCATGAAGGAGCCTTTGCCGGTGACGGATGTGAGAACCCAGGTCAAGGATATTGAAATTCGTAAGACGAAGGGAGTGGCTGACAATATTTCCCTGAAAAAGGCCTGGAATATCATGCAGGAGAACAATGTGGTGACGATCCCTTCCGTGCGGGAGGACGGCACTCTGGAGGGATTGATTACCGTAGGCGATATTACCAAGACCTACATGAATATTTATGACAGCAGTATTTTGTCTAAGGCCAATACCCAGTATTCCAATATTCTGGAAACGCTGGAAGCGGATATGATGGTGGGTGACCCGGAGGCTTATTTCAACCAGGGAAAGGTGCTGATTGCGGCTGCTAATCCGGATTTGATGGAATACTATATTGAGCCCCACGACCTGGTGATCCTGGGAAACCGTTATGAATCCCAGCTCTGCGCGATTGAAATGGGCGCTGACTGCATTGTGGTGTGCGAGGGAGCGGGAGTTTCTATGACTATTAAGAAGATTGCCCAGGACCGGGGCTGCACAGTCATTGCAACCGCTTATGATACTTACACGGCGGCTCGTTTGATTAATCAGAGCATGCCCATCAGCTACTTTATGACCAGGGAGCATCTGATTACTTTTGACAGCGAGGACTTTATTGATGAAATCCGGGACGTGATGGCCAATAAGCGCCACCGGGATTTCCCGATACTGGATAAGAATGGAAAATATCTTGGTATGATTTCCCGCCGGAACCTGTTGGGCGCCAGAGGCAAGCAGGTGATTTTAGTGGACCACAATGAAAAGAGCCAGGCTGTAGCAGGCGTGGAGGAAGCGGAGATTATGGAAATTATCGACCACCACCGCCTGGGTACGGTCCAGACCATGGCGCCGGTGTTTTTCCGCAACCAGCCTTTGGGCTGCACGGCTACCATTGTGTACCAGATGTACCAGGAAAACGGCATTAAGGTGGATCGGGAAATCGCAGGCCTTCTGTGCAGCGCTATTGTGTCCGACACCCTGCTGTTCCGTTCTCCCACCTGTACGGCGGTGGATGAGCGGGCGGCCAGGGAGCTGGCTGAGATTGCGGGCCTGGATATTGAAAAATACGCCATCCAGATGTTCTCCGCGGGAAGCAACCTGAAGGATAAATCCGACAAGGAGATTTTTTATCAGGATTTCAAGCGTTTTACCAGCGGCAAGCTGGGCATCGGCGTGGGACAGATTACCTCCCTGGATGAGGAGGAACTGGAGGCTTTGAAACCCAGACTTCTGGCTTACATGGAGATTGCGGGTGCGGAGCACGACCTGAATATGACCTTCTTTATGCTGACCAACATTTTAACCCAGTCCACGGAGCTTCTGTGTCACGGCCAGGGAGCGGTGCAGCTGGCGGCCAAGGCCTTCCACAAAGAAATTGAGGAGGAGGGCCAGCCCGTTGTGGAGCTGCCGGGAGTGGTTTCACGGAAAAAGCAGCTGATTCCGGAGCTGATGCTGGCGGAGCAGTCATGAGGGAGATGAAACGCCAGCTTTGGAGACCCGGCAATATGCTTTACCCTGTACCGGCGGCCATGGTCAGCGTCGCCGGGGAGGAGGGGAAAAGCAATATCATCACCATTGCCTGGGCGGGAACCATCTGTTCTGACCCGCCTATGGTTTCCATCTCCGTGCGGCCGGAGCGATATTCCTATGAACTGCTAAAGCAAAGGGGGGAGTTTGTGGTCAACCTGACCACCCGCTCCCTGGCCTGGGCGACGGATTACTGCGGGGTCCGTTCCGGTCGGGATGTGGATAAATGGAAGGAAACGGGCCTGACGCCCCTGCAGGCTTCCGAGGTTTCGGCCCCTTTGATCGGGGAGAGCCCGGTGAATATTGAATGCCGCACCAGACAGATTCTGGAGCTGGGCAGCCATCATATGTTTCTGGCGGAGGTTGTGGCGGTGGATGTGGATCCGGCATATCTGGACGAGAAGGGAACGTTTCATTTGGAGAAGGCGGATTTAATCGCCTATGCCCATGGCAGATACCGGGTCCTGGGAGAGGAACTGGGCCGCTTCGGTTATTCTGTCAGGAAGGATAAGCGGACGGGATCAGGGAACGGGGGGAAGACCAAAGGTGTTCAAAAGGACAGCAGGAGGAACAGAAAATGAAATCAAACGTAACGCTGATTGGCATGCCCTCAGCGGGAAAAAGCACCATCGGGGTACTTCTGGCAAAGCGGCTGGGGTATTCCTTTATTGATGCGGATATCCTGATTCAGGAGAAGGAGGGACGTCTTTTAAAGGAGATTATCGCTCAGGAAGGAATGGACGGATTCCTTCAGGTAGAAAACCGGGTGAACGCTTCCATAGAGGCGAAGCGTTCCGTTATTGCTCCTGGAGGCAGCGTGATCTATGGGAAGGAAGCCATGGAGCATTTAAAAGAAATCAGTACAGTGGTTTATCTGAAGATGAGCTATGAGGAGCTGGAACGCAGGGTAGGAGATGTAGTGGACCGGGGCGTGGCTTTAAAGGAGGGGATGACCCTCCGGGACCTTTACGATGAGCGGACAGCCTACTATGAGCGCTACGCGGATATTACTATCGACGAGGAAGGCATGACGCCGGGCCAGACCGTAGACCTGCTGCGGGCTATGCTGGAAAAAAAGAGGGCTTGAGAGCAGAACGTTGGAGTACAGGAAAAATGTGGGGAGCTGCGGGATGAGACAGCAGAATGAGGATAAGGAAGTGATGGAGCTGGCTATTGGAGCCGGCCATCTTTTATTGGAGAACGGGGCGGAGATATTCCGGGTGGAGGAAACCATGGATCGGATTTGCCGGCACTTTGGGGTAGAGTCGGGAAATGCTTTTGTGCTCAGCAATGGAATCTTTGCTACAGCGGGAAACGAAAGAGAAGGCTTTTTCGCCAAGGTTCAGCATATCCCTGTCAGCGGAGCGCATCTGGACAAGGTGGCGGCGGTGAATCAGCTGTCCCGGGAAATCGCTCAGGGAAAGTATACGGTGGAGGAGGCCATGGAGGCGTTAAACGCCATCAAGGCCATGCCGGGAAAACGGAAGATTACCCAGGTTCTGGCATCCGGAGTGGGAAGCGGAGCCTTCTGCTACCTCTTTGGAGGTACGCTGGTGGATGGCTGCTGCGCTTTGGCGGCCGGAACCCTTCTATATTTGTTTGTCCTTTATGTCAGCGGGCCGAAGCTCTCCAAGATTGTGGGAAATATCCTGGGAGGGGCTCTGGTGACATTGATATGCTGCTTTTTATATCTGGCAAGGGGCGGGGGACAGTTGGACTATATGATTATCGGCTCCATTATGCCCCTGATTCCCGGTGTGCCCTTTACTAACGCTATTCGGGATATTGCGGATGGCGATTATATTTCCGGTTCCGTTCGGATGCTGGATGCGCTGCTGGTGTTTTTCTGCATCGCCATCGGAGTGGGAATGGCCTACTCTATGATGATGGGAGCCCTGGGAGGTGACGTGCTGTGATTGGAGAAATTCTGGCCGCCATGATCGGCACCGTTTCCTTTTCCCTGCTCTTTGGGGTCCCAAGGAGGGAATATCGATGGTGCGGGCTTATTGGAGGCGCGGGTTGGGCGGTTTATCTTCTGGCTTCCCAGAAGTGGACAGACTCAGCTGCGGTTTTAACTGCGGCTATGGTAGTTGTATTTTTGTCTAGAATGGCGGCGGTGGCAAAGGAGTGTCCGGTAACCATCTTCCTGATTTCCGGTATTTTCCCACTGGTGCCGGGAGCGGGAGTTTACTGGACGGTTTATTATATTGTAACGGATGAACTGGGCCTGGCGGTACAAAACGGTTATATGGCGGTAAAAACAGCAGTAGCGATTGTTCTGGGAATTGTATTTGTGTTTGAACTGCCCCAGGGACTGTTTCGGTTTATGATGGGAAAAAGGGGAGAGGGGCCGCAAAAGGCGGCGCCGTGACGGAAAGGATAAAGAGGCGAAAAAGATGTTGTTTTCAAGAAAGGATTTAACGAAGCTTTTGATTCCTCTGCTTATCGAGCAAATGTTGGCGGTGGCAGTTGGAATGGCGGATGTGGTTATGGTGGCTGCTGTAGGAGAGGCTGCGGTGTCCGGCGTTTCTCTGGTGGATTCCATCAGCCTGCTGATTAATCAGCTGCTGGCGGCGCTGGCGACCGGAGGAGCGGTGGTAATCTCCCAGTATCTTGGAAATAAGAAGGCAGGAAAGGCTTGTCACGCGGCAGGACAGCTGGTGTTTATCACTACCTTGGTTTCAGCTGCTATTGCGGCAGTGGCATTGATTTTTAACCGGGGCCTCCTGGGTGTGATTTTTGGACGTGTGGAAACGGAGGTTATGAACAACGCGGTGACCTACTTCGCGATTACCGCATGTTCCTATCCCTTCCTGGCTCTTTACAATTCCTGCGCTGCCGTCTACCGGTCCGTGGGAAATTCCAAGATATCTATGTATGTCTCGCTGATTATGAACGCCATCAATGTGGTGGGGAACTATACCTGTGTCTATATTCTTCATTGGGGCGTAGAGGGAGTGGCTTATCCTACCCTGGTTTCCAGGATAGCTGCGGCAGTGATTATGCTGATGCTGATCCGGGGGAGAAACAATCAGGTGCGTGTACGCAAGGTGAAGGATCTGTATCCCAGTTTCCGAATGATCGGGAACATTTTATCAGTAGGGATTCCCAGCGGTCTGGAAAACAGCATTTTTCAGGTGGGCAAGCTGACCCTTCAGAGTTTGGTATCTTCCCTGGGAACCACCGCTCTGGCCAGTTATGCAGTGGCTTCCAACTTGGTAACTTTGGAGTATCTGGCGACGACAGCCATTGGCCTGGGTATGATCACGGTAGTAGGGCGCTGCGTGGGCGCCAGAGAGTATGAACAGGCCAAGTACTATACCAGAAGACTGGTTCTGCTTACTTATGGATTTGTGATTGTAATTTCTTCTATCATGGTGGCAGGTTCAAGAGGGATTGTGGGAATCTATCAGCTTTCGCCGGAGGCGGCCGCAGAGGCAGTACGAATGATTACGGTCCACAGCCTGGTAATGGTTCTTCATCCTATTGCCTTTTGCCTCCCCAATGCCCTGCGGGCCAGCTATGATCCCAAATTTACCATGGCGGTATCCATTTTCTCTATGTGGGCCTTCCGGGTTCTTTTGGCCTACTGGTTTGTCAGAGGAATGAATCTGGGAATCATGGGCGTCTGGTATGGAATGTATGTAGACTGGGCCTTCCGGGCGTTGGTGTTCGCGCTCAGGTTTCATGGGTATGGAAAGCGGATGAAGGCTAGAGAAGCAGCAATATAAAGGGTACGATTGTAAGTCAGAGGCAGACGCATCTCGCAGGAGGTGCGTCTGTTTTTTTGCAAAAAAAATTTGCAACTATTCAGGATTTTTTCGTTTTTATAAAACCTCCTGCCGTTCTTGTTCGTCTAGTAATCAAGGAGGTGGAAAAAATGAAAGGGATCGGCGGGCGAGATTGGAAAGTGGGAATTTGCCTGAGCGTCATCACCATCCTCGGGACAGCGGTTCTGTATCTGCTGTATCAGAATTTTCTGGCGGAGCAGATGCTGTATGAACTGAACCAGGATTATGAAGATGTGGTAAAAGAACTGGAAGAAAGCAAATAATCAAAACAATCATTTTTTGAAAATCAGGAGGTTAAGCAATGAAAAAATTATGGAAAGAGACAGCGAAGAAGTCAACTGTTAAACAGGCGGGAAAGTATCTGGCAGCCACGGCGCTGCTGTCCTGCGTGATGTGCGGCACGGCTTTTGCCGGAAGCTGGTATCAGGGAGGCAGAGGCTGGCTGTATGCTCACGATGACGGAAGAACGGGACAGTCCGAGTGGGTCCAGGACGGCGGAAGATACTATCGGATCGATGATGCCGGTTTGATGGCAACGGGCTGGGTGATGGTGGATGGAAAATGGTATTTTCTGGATACCAGGTCAGGAGGCCCCCAGGGTGCAATGCTGACGGGATGGCAGTGGATTGATGGAAAATGCTATTATCTGGATCCGGCCCAGGGAGGCGCACTGCTGGTATCCACAACGACGCCGGACGGGTATACGGTGGATGCAAACGGCGCTTGGGTGGATGCCAACGGAAATCCGGTATATGAAGCGGGGAGAGGAATCTCTACTGCAGTTTCTCAGGGCTCGTCAGGCTTTCGCGTCGGTGGTTCCGGAAGTTCCGGCGGTTCTGGCGGATCCGGAAGTTCCGGTGGTTCCGGCAGCTCCGGTTACAGCGATTCTATGTGGGATGACTATTCTGATTCCTCCGTCAGCTATGGGGCAAATGATTTTGAAACCGGAAATTACGGAATGATGACTGCTGACCAGCGTGCGGAGGTGGAAGACGCCATCCAGGATTTTATAGATGAGTATATTACCGATGATATGAGCGACTTCGAGAAGGAAATGGTGATGATTCAATGGCTGGTGGAAAACTGCAAATATGAATCTGGTGACGGTTGGGAGAATGCTACCGCCTACAGCTGTATTGTCAATGGAAAGGCTCAGTGCGCCGGATACGCGGACGCATTTTTGCAGACGGCCAAGGCCTGTGGAATCGAAGCCAGATACGTCTATAATGCCACTCACGCCTGGAATCTGGTGGAACTGGACGGCGACTGGTACCATGTGGATGTAACCTGGGAAGACCCCATTGGCAGCAGCAATAAGTATGGATTTGGAAATTTAAGAAATAAATACATCAACCTGGAAGACAGCCGGATTCGGGGATACAACTCCCATCACACCTGGTCGCCGGATTCCATCAGTGCTGACGGCACAGACTATGGACCTGACGTGGTAAAAGAGTACCTGGAGAGCGGTAAGATTGATACTTCATTGGGGGAGAGCTTTGAGGATTCCATGGACGATTTCTTTGATGAAGCGGCAAACGAGGACGGCAGCAATATGTTCGAGTACGATGGAGTGGACGGCACAGCAGACCAGATCATCAAGTACCTGGAACGCATGCTGGATGAAAAGGCGGAGAGCGCTTCCTTTGTCGTGCGGTATCCGGATTCCTACAGCGCCGCTGTGACCGGAAATTACAGCAAGCTTGTGGATTTAAATAATGAGATTGAAGATCAGGTAAATAAAGAAATGAATGAGAAATACAAAGATGTGCTGAGAAGCGATATTAAGATATCCCTTTACCTCCAGGTCGATGCGCAGTCCTGTTACTATGCTCACGAAAGTGTAAAATTCTATTATCAGGAAGGGCAGGGCAAGAAGATTGCGTATACCATTCACTTTATCGATATTGAAACAGGGGATGAGGTAGGCGTCCAGACCGGAACAGGGGAAAAGCGTACCAGTATTCCGCTGGAATTCCCGGAGGGCTACAGATGGATTACCAACGGTTCCGAGTATTATGAGGTAAACGAGGGCGAGGCCCGCTACAGCGGTAGAAGCTTTACCATTTTGGGGACAACGGCGGTTGATATGGATGTGAAGCTGCGTTCCTTGAACCAGGATACAACTGAGAAGGATGAGACCGAGGCAGAAGAGACTGAGACAGAAGAGGCAGCGGAAGCAGAAGAGACAGTGGAGGCAGCGGAAGTGGAAGAAACTGCGGAAACAGAAGAAACTGAGAAACCGCGCTGTTGACTTTGAATTTCGGATATGATAAGGTCATAAGCAGAAAGGGACACCGGAGGCCGGATCATCATGGAAATACGCCAGTTTACTTACGTCAGCATGGTTGCCGAGTGCGGCAGCTTTACCAAGGCGGCGGCAAGGCTGTTTATCACCCAGCCTGCCCTCAGCAATTATATCAACAAGCTGGAGGAGGATTTAGGGGTTCGTCTGTTCGACCGCTCCGTGACTCCGGTGAAGCTGACTTATGCCGGGGAGCAGTATCTGGAGTACGCCAAAAACGGACAGATTCTGGTGGAAGGCCTCCAGCGGAAAATGCGGGATATTTCCCAGAACCAGACCGGCCGCCTCCGACTGGGATTTCCCAGCGAGCGGATTATCTACATGCTGCCCCTGCTGCTGCCGGTATTTCAGAAGGAATATCCGGGAGTGCGGATTGAAACGGTAAACGGCTCCGGGGAGCGTCTGACGGAGGCGCTGATGACCGGAGATGTGGATTTCGTTTTCATGCCCGTGTGGAATACCAGAAAAGGAATCGGCCAGTACAAGGTTTCCGACGAGGAGCTGGTTTTGGTTGCGGCCAAAGGATACCTGAAGGATGAGGACCTGCTGGACAGGGAGAGACGGATTTTTAACTGGAAACGGATTTCTCATCTGCCCCTGATTACCCTGGAAAAGGGCCATGTGCTGCGCAACTGTGTGGACACCCTGATGAAAGGTACGGGGACCACAGCGAATATCCGGATGGAGTCCCACAGCAACATGCTTTCCTGCCGCCTGGCCGCTCAGGGAGTGGGGGTGGCGGTGGTGCCAGAGATTACGGTGGACATGCTGAGGGATACGGAAAATATGGAGTGTTA
>URFM01000046.1 GCA_900547035.1 uncultured Clostridium sp.
TAGTATACCATACCGCATCTGTTGACTGCAATCAAATATAAAAATCCGGGCATAAAAAACTCTGCCGGAGAGCCAATTACATGGCACCCCTGCAGAGGGAATTTCTCATTTTTAAATCATTCCGCTGTATGACCTGACTTTGACTCTCTCATGCAGTCCGCTGCTCACACCGCATGACAAGCTTTAATTTTGGCAATGTCATCTGCCAGGCTCAGCAGGATATCCTGAATTCCGGATATCGGCATGTGGATTTCCTGCGCCAATTTATATGCGGAAATACCCATGGGCTCCATAAATTCTTCCATTAAAATTTCCCCAATTGCAGGAGCCATAATATAATCAGCCTTCAGAAGACCTCCTCTATTCCGTCTGTGTTGCTCCGGAACTATTTTATTTTAATGTATCCATTTTGCATAGACATGTCAACCGGGCATACAAAAATCCTGCTAAAATTCTTAGGGGCTCCCCCAGAGCGGAAAGCGCCGTTTTCTCCCCCTCCAGTGCCTTCCAGAGCTTCCAGCAACCTTCACTATCCATAGATTCGTTTATACGCTATAATCACCCATGTAATGCAACGACGGATTTTCGGCCACGCAGAAAACCTGTTTTCACATTTCAAAAAGGAGAGATTCGATATTATGAAGAAACACATGAAAGTTATGGCTGCATTATCCACTACCGCTCTGATGGCTGTATTTGCTCCTGCTCTGGCAGAAAGCGGAAACGCCGCAACGGTGTACGCCGCTTCCGCTGGCTGGACCGAGGAAGACGGCGGCTGGGTGTACTACGATTCCGACGGGTACCGCCTGACCGACACCTGGAAGAGAGAGGGAGACAGCTGGTATTACCTGGATTCCGACGGAATGCGGGCCAGCAATCTTCAGGTAGACGAGTATTACGTAGGAGAAGACGGCAAGCGGGTAGCCAATACCTGGATTTCCATTGAAAATGAGGACTACAGCTATGGCGACGATGAGCCGGAATTTTACTGGTATTATTATGGCAAAGACGGGAAAATGTCTGCTTCCCGATGGGTGAAGATTGACGGCCATTCCTACTATTTTAATGAAGAAGGACACATGATGACCGGCTCCGTCAACATTGACGGCGACAATTATTACCTGGGCGAAGAGGGAGACGGCAAAATGAAAACCGGCTGGATTCTTCTGGAGGACGAAACAGACGATCCCGATGTAACAGAGTCCTGGTTCTACTACGACCGGAACGGAAAACGGGTGGAAAATCAGGTAGATAAGAAAATTAACGGAGCTTACTATACCTTTGAGGACGGCCGTATGGTAACCGGATGGTATCGCCTTCCTCAGGAGACCGCAGACACAGAAAACGTATCTGCAGAAAATGCTGAGACCTCCGAGAATGTGGCCACTGAGAGCACCGCTTCCCAGGAGGGAAACGCAGCGGCCGTCTCTAAAGAAGAAAACGCAGGACTGTACCAGTATTACGATGAAGACGGCAAACGTGCTTCCGGCTGGAGAACCATCGAGGGAATCGAGGGCTTAAGCCAGGAAGATGAAACCTACCGCTTCTATTTCAAGAACGGCAAACCCCATCACGCTGAGAGCGGCATCGAGCTGTTCAGCGTTGATTCCAAAAAGTATGCTTTCAACGCCAAGGGCGAGATGCTGACAGGCAAGCAGTCTATTACAGGGCAGGACGGAGTCACTGCCAACTACTACTTCGGTGAGGACGGAATCATGAGAACCGGCAAACAGGTAATTGAGGACGAGGATACCGGAGAGCGTCAGAACTGGTACTTTGAAACCGACGGTGCGGGCAAGGGCCGCGGCTACCATGGAATCAAGGACGGCGTACTGTATATCCAGGGCCTGCGTCAGGAGGCAGACCGTGATCTGCGCTACTCTCCGGTAGAGCTGGACGGAGTTTCCTACCTGGTAAATGTCAACGGAACCGTTCAGAAGGCCAGCTCCGGCTCCAAATCCTCTGTTCGCGAGGATTTAGGCAATGGATACAAAGATTTTGAGGACGAGGACGGCAATATCTGGGTTGTAAACACTCAGGGCCAGATTCAGGAGTAAGAACCCCTTCATCAATCCAAACTTCTCCCGCCTGTTTGCAGGCAGAAACAACCAATACTTTCATCCGTTCACCCCAGGAGCGGCCGCGCGAAATTCTTCACCGGCTCTCCCAAAGGGAGAAGCATTCGACAGCAGGGCCCGGAAAACCCTGCTGTTTTTTGCGGTCAGCTTTGTGCATTGTGACGAAATTTACATATTTTTCAAGAAAATCGGTATATTTTGCAAAGTTCTTCGTTATACATTATCGTGTAGGGGGGAATTTCCTTCCTCTAACGGAAAAGTAATGGAAAGAGAGGATTTTTCAATGCGAGAACTTGCCGTGTTTTACTGCCCTAAGTGCGGACATTATGCCTACTATCAGACCTCCAGGCATCCGCTGTGCCCGAAATGCGGCGGCAGCGTACCCATGTGCATGCTGAGAATGTACTATACGGAATTCATGAAAATGACCTGCGAAGAACGGGACAATTATCTGTCCAAAGAAATGTTGAAACGCAACCCTTCGATCCTCCAACGGGTCTCCGCTTCCCGGAAACGTTTCAACAGCAGGGAAACCATTGCGGAGCTCTGTACTGTTATTATGGATTTGGATGCGGAAAATAAGGTTTTAAGCGATACCGTCAATTGGATGCACGATACCATATGGAACATGTTGAGACAGCAGCAGGCCTCCGGCAGCAGACCATCCGGAACCAATGGCGGCTGGCAGCCTGTGGACGAGGCCGACAGCAGCTCCTGTGAAGCCGCTGTCACAGAAGAGCTGCGGGAAAATGACGCAAAAATAGAGGCGTAGCTACCATTTTTTCTGATTATAGTGTATAATTTTCTTAACAGTTCAGAAGAGAAAGGAGTGTGCCTATGAGTTACAAAATCATCACCATTGCCCGACAGTTTGGAAGCGGCGGACACGAGGTTGGCGAACGGCTTTCCAAACGGCTCAGGATTCCTCTTTATGACCGTTCCCTGGTAGAGATGGCCGCCAGAGAGCTGGAGCTCTCCCCGATCAGCGTGGAAAAGGTGGACGAGAGCGCTCTGCATTCATTTCTGCGCACCTACCATGTACCCGAAGACCCCAAAGCCGCGGCCCGGTACGGCCTGCCTTTGACGGACAACACCTACCTGGTCCAGACCGCCCTGATTAAAAAGCTGGCCTCCCAGGGCCCCTGCATCATCGTGGGACGGTGCGGCAACCATATCCTGCGGGACCATCCGGGGCTCATCGACGTATTCCTCTGCGCCTCCAAAAAAGACCGCATCGCCCGCATTATGCAGCGGTACGAAATCCCGGAGAAGGACGCCGCCAGCGCCGTGCGCAGCACGGACCAGCGGCGCAGGCAGTATTATGAAACCTATGCGAAGGGAGAATGGGGAAGTATTGAAGAGCACCAATTGCTGATGAATGTGAGTATCCTGGGGATGGAGAAGGTGGTGGATATTTTAGCGGGGATGTATGAGGGTTAAGGAATAGGAGGCGGAAATTTCAGACTGCAGTTTTTCAGAAGATAAACCCGGTCGCACAGTTCGTAAATCTCCTTTTTGTTGGGCGACAAGAGAATCATACCTGTCTGTGAGGAATGAATCTGATTGATCACCCGCAGCATACTATCCCTGATAATCAGATCCGACTCGGACAGCACATTGTGAAGGATCAAAACTTTGGAGCGTTTCAGAATCCATCGGTAAATGGTGACCAGAAAACGTGTATTTCCATCCAGCTTCTCAATTCTCTTTTTAAGATCCCGGGAGGGAATTCCCAGCTGCGCCGCCACATCCAGCACTACCGCCTGCTCCAGCTTACGGTTAATCCTGCTGTAGCGGCTGAAGCGCTCCAGACTTGCGATGGTCAGGTTCTCCGCCAGAGTCAGTTTTGGAAATACTCCCTTTTCCCGGGACTCCACATAGCCGATTCCCTGACGAATCATATGCATTCTTCCTCCGGAAAGCTGAAGGGGTTTCCCGCACAAATACGCCTTGCCTTCCTTGACCTGCGTGATGCCGCATAGCAGATCATACAATCGGCTGCAGATTCCGTGATCCTCGTCCCAAAATCCTAATACCTCCCCCTTGTTCAAATAAAAGCTGAATTCTTCAAAGCCCCCTCCAGAGATCCTCTCCATTAAAAGGGCTGGCTCTGTCTTTTGTGGCTGAGAAAAGGTAGTTTTCCTAGTATCCGGAATCCGGTAATCTCCCATCTGGACTTTCTGCACCCATTCCCTGTTCCATTTCCCTCCGTCAAAAACCGCTTCCACCCTGCCGCTGCGCATCACCGCCAGGGTATCTGCCATCCCGGCCAATCGCTCGTAACTGGGGTCCAGTACGATCACCGCCATCCCTCGTTTTTTCAAACAGATTAACAGGCGGTTCAGCTGTTCCAATTCCTGTCTGGTATATCCGCCCGCAATGTGATCCAGAACCAGTACCTCTCCATTCATATAGCAGGCCCGCGCTATTTCAATCATATGGCAGTCAGACAGTGACATATCAGACAATGGTTTGCGGCAGTCAATCGGAAGATTCAGCTCTTTCAGAACTTTCTCCGCTTTTCTTTTTTGCTCTCTGGAAGGAAAACTAAGGCCAAAACGGAGGTTTTTCTCTCCAATGCATATATTTTCCACCAGACTCAAGCTCTTCAGTAAAATCGGGCGGTCTTCTATGGTATAAATACCTCTCTGATGGGCCTGGGCAATATTTTTTAATTCTGCTGGTTCATTATGAATATACAATGTCCCCTTCTCAATTCTGCTTCTGCCGGAAAGAATTCCCGATACAGAGGCAATGCCGGAATCCACTAACCCAGTAATACCGATCGTTTCTCCTCCAAAGACAACAATGCTGAAATCTTTCAATCCTCCCATGCTGCCATCTGCCCAAAGGCCCTCAGCCCGTACTATTTCTGTTTTCATTAAGAGGAAGTGTCACCTCCACAATAGTTCCCACATCCTTGGTACTCATTACATTCAGACCATAGGGTTCTCCATAATAAAATTTCAGTCGCTGATTCACATTTCTTAGAGCGATGCCAAAATTTCGTTTTCCGTTTGACCGCTCCTCCCCGTCTCTCCCGGATAAATTCATGCGGATTTCCTGCAGCCTTCGCTCCTCCATCCCAATTCCATTATCACTGATCCGCATCACGATATGATAATCTGTCATAAAAGCGCAGAATCTGACCACGCCGCCTCCCAGCTTCTGCTCCAGCCCATGGCTGATGGCATTCTCAATGATCGGCTGAATGGTCAGAATCGGAATCCGATAGCTCAGGACTTCCGGATCCTGTATCTCTTCATGATAAACTACCTTATTCGGAAAACGGTACTGCTGAATCTGCAGGTAACTTCGTACATGCTTCAGCTCCTCTTCCAAAGTAGCCATCTCTCCAGGCTTGGAAATACTGTAGCGAAACAAGGAGGACAGCGCTTCCGTCATATCCGCAATTTCCTCCACGCCTTTAGTCATTGCGATTCCCCGGATGGTTTCCAGGGTGTTGTAAAGGAAATGGGGGTTGATCTGGCTTTGAAGCGCATGCATTTCCGCCTGTACCCGCATATTTTCCGCTCGGTATTCATTTTTCATGGCGGACTCCGCAGTATCTAGAATCCGGCAGATGGGATCGGATACTCTTTTTTTCGACAATCGTCCAATCCACAGAAGCACTGCCAGTCCCGCTGTCGTAATCCCCAAAATCAGCTCTTTCTTCCCAATTGTCAGAGCAAGCAGGGCCGAAGCCAGGATCACCAGTCCTGCAGTCAACAGCTGAATCAGCAGCAGTCTTCTCACTTTTTCTTTTAAATTCTCCCTGTTTCGGCTTACCACTTTCTCCCTCATTTGGCGTAAAACCTTCTGTATTCCACCGGTTTAATCCCTACAATTTTTATAAACAGTTTACTGAAATACCGGGCGTCCACATATCCAACCGCATAAGCCACCTCGTTGATCGTCAAATCCGTGGTGCGAATCAGCTCCTTTGCTTTTTCAATCCGAAGCTGAATCAGGTAATTGGTAGGCGTCATTCCCGTCTCCTTTTTGAAAATCGTGCTGATGTATGCCCCGGTTAATCCTACCTGAGCGGCTATTTTTTCCAGATTAATCTCATCCCGTATGTGTTCTTTCAGATACGCCTGCACCTTCCGCACCGCCCGGCTGTTTTTCTCCGTCTTCCTGCCAATGCAGTTTTCAATCATCTGCCGGCAGTGATGAAGGCAGAAGGCGATGATCTGTTCCTGGTCCATACAGCCATCCAGACTTTTCTCCAGCGTCCGGACTTCTTGTGTCCTCTCTTCTTCCAAGTCTTCCCCTTCTTCGCTGCTTCCGGTAATTGAGTCAACCAGTTCTAAAAGTCCGCATACCTGATTTTTCAGCTGGTATACCGGCTGATCTCTCCGGGATACTTCTTCCAGATATCTTTCCAACATTCCCTCTGCCCTCTGTCCGCTCAGCGTCAGAATTTCCTTCCGTATTTTCTCACATGCCTCCTCTCCGATCGTTCCCTGCTCTTCCCCATTTTCCTTCACATCCCGTTCATAATACAGAAATCGGCCGCAGCCTTTTCTCAGCCTCTGCCACAGAGTCCGGTCCGCCGTAACAAAACAGTCTTTCAGATGCGTCAGATCCTCAGCTGCCTTTCCCATAGCAGCAGTCACAATAAACGGATAGAACCGCGGAGTTTTTTCCAGAAAATTTTTTTCCAAAAGCTCCCGGATTCGGTCCATATCCTCCCGGGAATCGGTGCGGATCAGAACATAATTTCGGCTGCCCGCACAGAACTCTTCCAGTTCCTGACAAAGGCTTCCGATGCTGCGAATATACTGCTTGGAAATCAACTCCGCATTTCTCTGGATAAAGAACTCTTCCGCCTCCTCCAGTTCCGTGTCCAGCTTGATGATAACCGCATTATAAATTCCCTCACCCGGCAGAAAGCCGCCGGAGTATTTTTCTATATTCTCCAGCGGTCTGCCCTTCTCTATATAATCAATGCAGCGCATCAGAAGCTCTTTGCGCAAAAAGCTCTGATTCCTGGCCAGCTGTTCCTCGGCAATGGCCAGCCGCTCCCGAATCTGGTTTGAATTTTTCTGTTTTTCATATACCCCCATAATCAGCTGGTTTAAGTCTTCCCGGTTAATGGGTTTCAGCAGATAATCCAGAACGCCATAGCGGATGGCGCTCCTGGCATAGTTAAAATCACGGTACCCGCTGACCAAAATAAACTCGCAGGGCAGGCCCTCCTCCCTGGCTTTTTGAACCAATTCTACGCCGCTTAAGCCGGGCATTCGGATGTCTGTAATCACGATGTCCGGCTTAATGCGCTTCATCAGCTCGTAGGCCCGGTTTCCGTCGTCGGCTTCTCCAATCACCTCCGCCGGAATGGCCGGGTCGATCAATCGTTTAATCAGCTGAATAATTCCAATTTCGTCGTCTACTACTAAAATCCTTAACAAAATTTCCCCCGTCTCAACTTTTACTTGCTCTCTGAGTCGCGAAGCCGTCCAGAGCTACCGCAAAAAGGATAAACAGGCCGATGACCACCTGATGCCAGAAGGTATTTACATTTAAAAGGCTCAGTCCATTCTTAATGGTAGCCATCAGAATCGCCCCCAGAGCGGTTCCGAACATATTTCCCTTTCCTCCCGACATGCTGGTCCCGCCGATTACCGTAGCCGCAATTGCGTCCATCTCATAAGCATTTCCCGCCGTAGGGATTGCCGCCTCGCTTCTGGAAGCCAGGATGATCCCGGCAATGGCGCAGAAAACTCCGCTCAGCACAAATACCAGAATTTTAATCTTGTCTACATTGATGCCTACCAGCTGGGCCGCCTCCTCGTTGCTGCCAATGGACACCGTATACCGGCCGAACTTTGTTTTATAGAACAGGTAGGCGCTGACCACTAAAATCAAAATGGTCAAAATGATGGGTACCGGGATCATGCCGATATAGCCCTGTCCGAAAAACTGGATTTCCGGGTATTTTAAACCATAGAGAGGAATTCCCTCCGTATAAACATAGATCAGCCCGCGGATAATGCTCATGGTTCCCAGCGTGGCGATGAAATAGGCCATGCGCAGCTTCGTCACCAGAATTCCGTTAATAAAGCCGATCAGTGCCCCTAGCAAAATCACCACCAGAATAGCCAGGTAGATATTCTGCCCGTCTAAAATCATAGCGGCCAGCACCATCCCGGCAATTCCTACGGTAGAACCCACCGACAGATCGATGCCGCCCATGGAAATCACAAAGGTCATAGCAAAGCCTACAATAGCAGTATAAACCGCCTGACGGATTCCTACCATAATATTTGAAAATTTTAGAAAATTCGGGCAGGCGATGCTCAAAAACACAAAAACAACCAGGTACACCGCCACAATTCCGATGCCGTCCATATTCATGATCCGTTTTAAAATATTTTTCTCTTTCATGTTCCGCTCTCCTGTCAGACTGAATAGTGCTTGATTTCTTCCGTCGTAGTGGTTTTGGCGGACAATACCGCTGAAATCCGCCCGTTCTTCATCACGATGACCCGATCGCAGATTCCCAACACCTCCTCTTCCTCAGAGGAGACTACCACCACGCCCTTGCGGTTCTCCACGCAGCTCCCGATGGCCTCGTATACCTCCGTCTTCGCATTGACGTCGATTCCCCTGGTAGGTTCCTCCAGCAGAAATACGTCCGCATCGGTCATAATCCATCTGGACAGCATCACCTTCTGCTGATTTCCTCCGCTTAAAAGGGCGATGTTCTGATCCGGTCCCTCCGCCTTTGTTCTCAGCCTTTGGATATATTCCTTCGTCCGGACCAGCTCTTCTTTTCTGGAAATCGTATTCATCCGGCAGATTTGCGGCAGGGAGGCGATGGTGGTATTCCAGGAAATGCTCTGTTTTAAAAACAATCCCTCCACCTTGCGCTCCGCCGGAACAAAAGCCACCTTATGGTTCATCGCTCCTCGGATCGTATTGTGGAAATTTTGTCCGCTTACGGTGATGCTTCCTGTGGTATAATGATTCTTCCCAAAAACAGAGCGAATTACCTCATTTTTCCCGCAGCCCTCCAGACCCGCGATCCCCAGAATTTCCCCCCTGTGGAGTTCAAAAGAAACGTCAAAGAAATGGGCGCCGTCGGAAAGGTTCTTCACCTCCATAATTACATCCCCGATGGTAACCTGCTTCTTGGGATATTTATTTTTCAATTCCTTTCCCACCATATCGCCAATTACCCGGTCAATGGTAAATTCTCCCACCGGCCCCTCATCCACCTTGCGGCCATCCCGCAAAACCAGCAGCCGGTCGCAGATCTCCATCAGCTCATCCAAATGATGGGAAATAAAAATAATGGAGTGTCCCTTGGCCTTCAGGCGGCGAATCACTGCAAACAGCTTCTCCCTCTCCTGGGCCTGGAGAGCGGCTGTGGGCTCGTCCATGATAATGATCTGGGCATTGGCGTAGACGGTTCTGGCGATCTCCACCATCTGCTTCTGAGCCAGGGGCACATGCTTTAATGGGATATCCAGGTTCATCTGTACCTTCAGCTCATCCTCCAGCACCTTTCTGGCCTTCTCCCTCATTTCCGCGTATCGGAAGGGAACAAACAGCCCTTTTCCTCCCGTCAGCTCCCGATTCAGAAAAATATTCTGCACCGCATTCAAATCCGGGATCACACTCAGTTCCTGATAGATCGTACTGATTCCCAAATTCTGGGCTGTCTGTGCGTTGGGAATATGGACGTTCGTTCCGTTCAGCTCGATTTCTCCGGAGGTTGCGTGATAGATTCCGCAGAGAATTTTGATCAAGGTTGACTTGCCGGCTCCATTTTCCCCGATCAGGCCCAGGACCTCCCCTCGGTTCAGATTCAGATCCACATGGTCCAGCACCTGAACCGGACCGAAGGACTTGCAGATCTGCTTCATGCGCAAAACAACTTCCTGTTCCATGTACATTCCCCTTCCTCAGGCGTAATATTCCGGTACGAACTTCAAGCTTCTGTATTGATCGATATCGTGGCCAAAAAGCACCTTCGCCTGATACTGCTTTTCCAATCTGCGAATCCGCTCAATGGTCTTTCGGTATCCAATGGTATCATAGGCCAGGCCGGGATAGCGAAGAGGCGGCCCGTAATTTTCTTTCGTATTGATGCAATCGGAAGCCAGGATAAAATTGCCGCTCTCCGGCAGCGTGACCAAAAGCCCCATCATGCCGAAGGTATGACCGGAGCCAAAATTTAAAATCCGGATCCCCTCCAGCAATTCTTCCTCCTGCTGCTCGTCCTCGATCAAATTCCAGTTTACCCCCTGTTCCAGCCATACCCGAATATCATTGGCGATATATCCCCCCATGTCTCCTCTCAGAGCGTAGAGCTTCATGGTTTCCCTCAGTTCCTTGTCGCTGACAAACACCTGGGCCTTCCGGAAAAATTCCAGGCAGCCCGCGTGGTCCTCGTGAAGATGGGACAATACCACATATTTCACATCATCGGGCCCATATCCCAGCTGCTTTAAGGCCGCTAAAATCCCCTCATGCTCTCCTATGGTAACCGGGGTCCGAAGCCTGTTCTCCTCATTCCACCGCTCCGTCATCGCATTAGGATGGCAGCCCGTATCAAAAAGCACCAGTCCCTCCTGATTTTCAATCAGCATGCAGGTGATGGGCGAATACGCCCAGATGCTCTTCACCTCATGTTCCCTGGCGTTTCCCATGACCGGCATGCAGACCATGTTGCAAAGGTCGCACATGATCATGCCCCCGCTGACAATATACATCCTCCGGTTTGCCATAACAGCCTCCTTCCCTTTCTTACATGTCCGGTATGCGTCTCTTTATAATCTCAGGGCCGCGGTTTTGATGCCGCAGCCCTGAGGATGTCATTGTTTCGTGATACTAATTGCTGAAACGGATCCGGTTGGTCAACGATCATCCGGTTACTCGAAAATCACCCGGTCAAGCTCATCAATGTTGTTGATGTCGTATACCTTGGACGGACGGTTGATCACCTTGTCCACTTCTTTGCCGTTAATGCAGAAATCCGTCACCGCATTAACGATATCAAACCCGGTTCCGTATTCGCCTACATCGATGGTGGCCTGCATTTCTCCTGCTTCGATGGCGGCCACGCCGTCCTTGGTACAGCCGTAGCCTACAACCGCGATCTGGTCCAGAAGATTTCTCTCTTTCACAACAGTCAGTCCGCCCAGAACCATCTCATCGTAAGGTCCGTAGAGAATCGTCACATCAGGATTTGCCGTCAAAATGCTTTCCGTTACGCTCTGGCCCTTTTCTCTGGTCCAGTCAGCGGTCTGGGAAGCTACGATTTCCAGATTGGAATTATCCGCGATGGCCGCTTTAAATCCGTCCATCCGCTTCGTATTGACGATACCGGCATAACCCTCCAGAACCGCAATCTTCTGGGGTTCTCCTCCCAGGTTGTCGTTCACCCATTTTCCAATCTCATATCCCGCCTGCTCCTGGTCGTAGCCGATGCTGGATACATAGTAAATATTCTGGTCGTTGATCTCCGTCATATTAAACAGGAATACGGGAATATCCGCCTCTGCCGCCTCTCTCAGATAGGGAAGCATAGACTCATCGGACTCGGTGGCCAGGGCGATGGCGTCCACTCCCTGCTGGATCATGGTTTCCATGATGTTTCCCTGCTCCGTGATGGTGCTGGCATTGCTGGAAGGCGCCTGAACGATCAGTTCGATCTGATCTCCATTTTCTTCAATCTGCTTCTTTGCGCCGTTGATGGTCATGGTGTAGGCCGTATTCATCGCCACCGGGATCAATCCCAGTTTTACTTTCCGGTCCGTAATCTGACGAGGCTTTACCATGTACTCCTCTCCGGCTGCCGCAGAATCTTCCCCCTCATCCGCAGCCGGCTCTTCCCCTGCTTCCGCTTGGGCCTCCCCTTCCTCAGAAGCTTCCTGGGAAGCTGCCTGTGTGGCTTCCGCCTGAGCCGCCGTTGTTTCCGCCGCCTGCTGATTAGAGGTGGAGCAGCCCGCCAGCATTGAGGCCGCCAGAGCCATTGCAGTTACAAAACAAGCCATTCGTTTCATAATATCCTCTCCTTTACTTTTGTGGAAAATATATAGTTTTTGTTTCCTCTGATGTGTTTTATTATACAATGTGGTAAAGGAATGGACAATGAGGTTGGATTTGGAAATGGTAGGGTTGAATTTGGATTTCTACTTCCTGCCATTCTTAACCCCCGTCAACTCGCACTCTGCATGTGAAATCCAGTGAGATTGCAGTCACCCTATTTCTGGTCAGGGCCGGATTTTTTACTTTTTAAAAGATACGCCATATATCTAAAAGGCATGATCCCATAAAAAAACGCATATGCATGTGTACTCACTTCTCAAATTTCCGACATGAAAATTCCGCAAGTATTCCACGGGATTAACGCAGAGGTAAATGCCTCTCCTTCCTCTACCGCAAATCCGACCGCCGTAGAGCAAAAACTTTTCGTCCCGGAGCGAATGTCTATTCTTTGTACCTCCCATGTTTTTGGGCAATCAGCTAATTATCCTGGTAAATAATAATTTGATAAAGGTCAATCTTCTCTTTTTTACAGACTCAATAAATTTTGTAAGATCAAGCGTACCCATAGAATTTATCCTTCCTCAATATTCTTCGCTTTTTAATTTACTGTCAATTTTATGTTATCGGATGTTTTTTCTGAATTCCAATGTCGTTTTCACATATTACTTATATCGAAATTGATATATCCTCATGTTAGAACATGGAGCCCCGACTTCAAAGTCGGGGCTCCATGTCTTATTCTCTCTGTTTTCTTATCTACCGTTCTATGATCGTTGTACTTGAAGATATGGGGAAGATTTTACAACGTCCTCTGTAATTATCAAAAAGCGTTCTGCTAAAGGTGAAATTATTTCTCCTGTCCTATACACACCTGCAATATGGCTTCTCACAGGTGGACGATCTAGCGTACAATAATATGCCTTTTTATGACATCCTGGATACAAAACTGTTGTATCCTGCACAAATGCAATACTCATATTTTCGCATGCCAGCTTATACGTCAAGTTGCTATCCGGAAACTCCAGGAATTTTCCCGGTTTCATTTGATTTCTTCCCAGGACTTCTTCCATAATTTTGAAAATACCAGGATCAGGTGGTACTACTAAAAAGTTTGACCATTTAGACGTTCTGCTTCTAAAATAAATAGGGGTTTTCAGACTATCGTTCCTCAATATCTTTCCTTTCAGAACCGGATTCCCCTCCAACACTGCAAATACCATCATTTCCTTTATCTCCTGATGCATGCAGTGTCGTCCTTTCAAACAGCTCTACCCCAGTTCATTCTCCAAATGGTTTAAAGATCTTGTTAATGCAGGCTGCGTCATATGAAGTTTTTTTGCTACTTTCGATATACTTTGATATTCCACAATCGTCATAGCATAGTTTAATTTTGAGAAATCCATTATCCCCCCGCCAATCTCTCATAAATCATTTTCATAGTTTCCTGGACCCGCTCGCTTCCAAACTGAGCGGCCCGGCTGGCATTTGCCTGACCCATGCGGACAAGCTCCTGGGGCCTGGCTGTCAGCTGCCGGAGTGCCTGCACATAAGCGTCCACATCATCCGCCTTTTTAATCATGATTCCGCCCTTGCAGAGAATCTGCCCCGATTCACGTTCCGGCTCCATCAGGTCCCTGCTTCCCCGGATGTCTGAGCAGATAACCGGAAGGCCGCTTGCCATGGCCTCCAAAAGCGCCATGGGCAGTCCTTCCTGGTAGGAGGGAAAAAGGAAAATATCGGCAACCCCATAGATATCCAGCATATCTTCCCGGTATCCCAGAAACCGCACCTCCTCCTCCACCTTCAGCTCCTTTGCCAGTCCGCGAAGCTGTTCTTCCAATACGCCGTGGCCGCAAATCAGATATTGGAAATCCGTCAAAAATTCTTTCAGACGGGCCGCTGCCCGTATGATTGTTTCATGGTTTTTCCGGTGGATAAGCTCTCCGGAGGATAAAAGGAGCAGCTTCTTTTCGGACAGCCCAAGTTCCCGCTTTTTTTCGGCAATCTCTTCCGCCGTCTTTGCGTGAAAACGGCTCAGGTCAATTCCCACTCCCGGAATATAATCCACATATCTGGCATGGAATTTCTTTGCCGCCCGTTCATAGTCCTCCCGGTTAATACAAATCTGCTGGGTAGTAAAGCGCGACAGGAAACGCTCCATGGGATAGTACAGCAGCCAGTTAACAGCCGGAGCGCCTTTAAAAAAATGGAATCCATGAGCAGTATATACCACAGGCTCCGTTTTCGTTGCATGGGCTGCCAGTCTGGCCATCACTCCGCCCATGGGCGTATGACAGTGGACCAGTTGAAAATGATGTTCTTCCATCAGCGTTTTCAGCTGACGGTACACCCGGATGTTTTCCGGTTTGAACGGGCTTCTGACAAAATCAACCTGATGGCGCACGATTCCCGTATGGTCCAGACGGTGGTTGTCCGTGCCATAGGAGGGAGTGTGGTAATTGGCCGCGTAATGTACTTCAAATCCCATAGATTGAAGGATACGCACATTATTCATTTCAAACTGGGGAACAAATCCGCTTACCGTCGTTACCAGGAGCGCTTTTTTCGTGGAACTCATAGATATCCTGCCTTTTTATCGGGTTTTAGATACAATATATTTTTTTTATCATAACCCATATCAGAAGAAAATACATTTTTGTATTTTCTTCTGATAACCAAAATCATTGATTTACTGGATAAACGTAAAAATCTGGGATAATATGCTAAATTTTTATAAAAGTGGTTGAAATACGTATAAATTTCCAGTATACTGTATAAAAACATCTGATGTATTTTCGGATGAAATAACATAGCCCCCTAGCAGCTGCCTCCATCTTGAACTGACCAGTTCCGGCGGGGGCAGTTTTTATCCGGAAACCGCTTGCTTCTTTCCCGCAGCTGTGGCATACTACAAGAAAACGTAAGTCTGTGCCCCAAAAGCCTCAGAAAGGACCCACACCCATGCCCCTTTTCACCCGCATCCCCCACCGCTTTTTCACCATTCTCACCTCCACGAAAAAAGAGCTCTACGTGGAGGCTCTTTTTGTGCTGCGGCAGGCATTTAAGACGGAGCTGGTCATACGGCGGGAGGAATTGACGGCCATGCTGGTGGGCTCTCTGGAATCCAGTATCCTTCAAGCGGATTTCTCCGAGGAAGAGGAGGAAATGGGGGCCGAGCGGGACGAGGGACTCTCAGGAAAGGCTCATCTGCTGATCCGCAAGCTCCGGGACACGGGCTGGCTGGAGTTCGAGTACGAGCGGGGCTCCTTTGAGGAAAATGTCACCATTCCCGACTATGCCATCGAGGTCATCAATCTGCTCTATGACTTGTCCACGGACCGGGTCCGGGAGTACAACAGCTACGTCTACGCCACCTACGCCGCTCTGAAAAATTCCGGCGAAAATCCCGATTACCTCTACCAGGCCCTCCAGGCCGCTTACCAGAACACGGTGCGCCTGGTGGATGAGCTGAAGCTTCTGTTCAACAATATTAAGCGCTATTACCAGCGCATCAGCGACCTGTCCGATGTGAATACCCTTTTGGAGGAGCACTTCGACCGCTACAAGGAGCAGATTGTGGACACCATCTACTATCCCCTGAAAACCATCGACTCGGTGCCCCGCTTCAAATACGCCATTCTGTCCATGCTGAATGAGTGGGTCATGAACGAGGAGATTCTCTCATCCATTGTGGAACAGGGCATCCGGCGGAAGGTATTTCCCGACGAGGAGACAGGCCGACAGGAAACCATGGCTATGATTACCTCCATCGCGGATACCTACGAGAGCATTGAGGGAATGATTGGGGACATTGACCGGAAGCATGTGGAGTACACCAACGCCTCCATCGACCGGATTCGCTACCAGATGAACGCGGACCGCAGCGCCAAGGGCAAGCTGATTGCCCTGCTGAAGCATGCGGAGGAAAATGAGGTGTTCTCCGCCATGACCCGAGCAGTCCAGGTTTACCGCCACGGCTATCTGGACATGCAGTCCCTTTATGACCGGGTGAAACGGACGGTGAAAACCGAGGGAAGACCCCTGGCCCTGGAGGAACCGAAGGAAAATCCAGCCCTGGTGGAGAGCTTTCTTCAGGACGTCCGAAAGCAGTACAGTAATCAGAAGATTGATGCCTACATCAAGAGCTGCTTTCAGGGGAGAGAGGAATTTACCACCGAGGATGTGGAGATTCAGGGTACGGAGGATTTCATTTTATTCCTGCTGGGGACCCTCCGGGGCAGAGAGAAAAGCGCCGGTTTTCAGGCTGAATTTTCAGCAGGCAATACGGATCGGCAGGGATACGGCCTGCCCAGGGTCCGCTTTGTAAGGAAGTCATCCCGGTCCGGAAAAACACCTTAAGAGAAAGGACAATGACAGCCCATGTTTGAAGAAGCATTTGAAAAACTGAATCTGACGGAGCAGGAGGCCTTCCGCCGAATCGTCAACTGGCTCCTGGCTCATACCTATCTTCTTCAGGGAACCTACGCCTTTGAGGACAATATGAACCGGACCAACCCGGACTATCTGTTTGTGGAGCGCAATTTCGAATTGTTTCAGGACTATCTGGAATACGCCGGTTTCCGCCTGGAGCGGGATTCCAATTACGGGGTGATTTTTCTCTCCAGCAGCTATGAATTTAACCGGGTCAAGCTGGACAAGGCCACTACCCTCATGCTCTATGTGCTGCGCCTGATTTACGAGGAGGAGCGGGAAAAACTTTCCCTGTCCAGGGACATTTTCACCACCACCGGAGACCTGGTCCACAAGATGCTCTCCCTGGGAGTCATCAAGCGCAAGCCTGCCAACCTTACCCTGCGGGATTCCCTGCGGACCCTCAACCGGTTCCGGATTGTGGAAAAGGTGGACGGCCCCTGGGAAAACGCGGACACCAGGCTTTTGATTCTGCCGACTATTTTATTTATCGTGACCAATGAACGCATCAGCAATATGTACCAGCTGATTGATGAGGAGGAGACGGGCGAGCATGAAGAAACTGAAGAGGATGCTGCTGATTCACTGGCATAATTATGAGAAGGAACTGATTTCCTTTGACATGATTAATTTTCTCACCGGCAAAACGGCGGCGGGAAAGTCCACCATCATTGACGCCCTGCAGCTGGTGCTCCTGGGAGATACCACCGGCAGCTTTTTCAACAAGGCCGCCAACCAGAAATCCGCCAGAACCTTAAAAAGCTATCTGTTCGGGGAAATGGGCGACGACGGGGACGCCGGATTCCGGTATATGCGGAACGGGCGCTTTACCAGCTATGTGGCGCTGGAGTTTGAGGATACGGAGAAAAAGAGCCTCTTTACTACGGGAATTGTCTGCGACTGCTATAAGGACCAGAGCTTTGACTCCAAGTGGTTCGTCCTTCACAGCCAGGGGTTTCCGGAATCCCTCTTCGTGGATCCGCAGACCCGGACGCCCTACGATATTTCAGGGCTGAAAACCTTTCTTTCCCGGACTTTGGGGCGGAAAAAGGGGCTTTATGAATTTTTTGAGACTAATAAGCGCTATCAGGAGGTTACGTTAGGCAAATTCGGGCAGATTAAGAGCAAATACCGGACATTGCTCCGCAAGGCGGTGCCATTTTCTCCCATTGCGGATATTGAAAAATTCATCACCGAGTCCATCTGCGATGTGAAAAACAACATCGATGTGGAGCAGATGCAGAGCGACATCCGCCAGTACAAGAGTCTGGAGGAGGACGCCAGGCAGATTCAGGAGCGGATTGGGTGCCTGAAGGAAATCCGGTCCATCAGCCAGAGCTATGAGCGGGAAAAGGAGAAATACCAGCAGCAGAAATTCATCGTCATCCGTGCCCAGCTGGAGGAGCATCTGGAGCAGGAGCGGGCCTGCAGGGCGCAGATTCAGGAAAAGGAACAGCTGATTCAAAGCAATCTGGAGGAGATGTCCGCCCTGAAGGAGGAAACCCGGCAGCTGAAACGGGAACTGGAACAGCTGGAGGACGAATTCCAGGGTTCGGACATTGTGCGCAGAGAAAAGGACCTGAAACGCCGGATTCAGGAGCTGGATTCCCAAATCCGGGGAATCCGGACGGCCCTTCAGGAGGCCCTGGCACAGATGAATTCTTATGGAAAGCAGTGGGCGGCCCAGTTAAATAAAGCCCGGAAGGCCGGTTTTGAGCCCGCCGGAGACTACGGCCCTCTTATGGAGCAGATGGCGGGCCTTACGGAAGACCAGCTTTGGGATTTCCCCTTCGGGGAAGCCGCCGGGCAGATGGAACATCTTCGCCGGGAGCTGGAGGAATACCGGGCAGAGCTTAAAAAACGGGGAGAGCAGTTAAAGGAAAGCCGCCAGGAACTGGAAGCCACCATCGGGAATCTGAGAAAAGGAATCAAGCCATTTCCGCCACAGGTTCAGACCTTAAAACGGCTGCTGGAGGAGGAATTATTCCGTCTCCACAAAAAGGCGGTGGATGTCTCCGTTCTGGCGGATTTGCTGGAAATCCGGAATCCCCGCTGGCGAAACGCCATCGAGGGGTATCTGGACCAGCAGAAATTTT
Organism: uncultured Clostridium sp.; assembly: GCA_900547035.1. Lineage (GTDB taxonomy): Bacteria > Bacillota > Clostridia > Lachnospirales > Lachnospiraceae > Enterocloster > Enterocloster excrementigallinarum. The sequence goes on from URFM01000046.1 coordinate 18,608, forward strand.
ATCTGCTGGTGCCGGAGGAATATTACGGGGACGCCCTGGCCATCTACGACCGGCAGAAAAAGGGGCAGAAAATCTGGGATGCGGGGCTGGTGGATCTGGGAAAGCTCCGCAGGAATTTTTCCAAAAAGCCCATGGAGGGCTCCCTGGCAGAGGAGATTGAGACGGATCATCCGGGCGCCAGGCTTTACGCCGACTATCTGCTGGGCGGCGTCATCAAGTGCGAAAAGATTCAGGAGCTGAACCGCCACAAGACCGCCATTACCGACTCCTGCATGCTTTACAAGGGATTCGTCAGCCGGAAGCTGAACCCCGCCCGCTACGCCTCCCCCTTCATCGGGCGCCGCTCTATGGAGCTTCTGCTGGAGCAGAAACAGGCGGAACTGGAAACTCAGAACCGGCTTTACGAGGAGGTCCTGAACAGCCACCGGGTCGTCGCTCAGGCCGCCGGCACCGGCATTTTGAGCGATTACGAAGCCGCCCGGCACCAGGCTGCAGTGGAGAGAAGGCAGGAGTTGGAAAACCTGAATGAAACCAGGACCCAGGTACAGCAGGAGTACGACAGTCTGGACTTCCTCTATCTGGACCGGATGCGCCGGCAGATTGAGGAATTAAAGGGGACTTATGAGAAAAAGGAGCAGAGCTGGCATAAGCTGGATAAGGAAAATACCCGCTGTCAGACCCAGCTGGAGGGCCTGAAATCTAAGGATTTGCCTGAAATCATCGGGCAGATTACAAAGGTCCGGAATCAGATTGGACAGGAATTTGACCAGGCCTGGATTCAGGAGACGGGGGAGCCCCGGTTTGTGGAGATTCAGAGCCAGCAGGGAGAATTTTCCCATACTTTAAGAGAACGCTTTTTTGCCGCCATGCGCCAGACCGAGATTTCCCGGGACAAGCTGCGCAGCCAGCGCACCCGGAAGCGCTCCGAGTACAACAGCCAGTATAAGATGCCCTACGACATCGAGCTGGAGAGCAACCAGTATTTCGACAGAGAGCTGGAGGAACTGGACCAAATCCGGCTGCCGGAATATCTGGAAAAAATCAAAGATTCCAAGCAGAAGGCCTACGACCAGTTCCGGGATGATTTTATCGCCAAAATCAAGTCCAACATCGAGTCCGTGACCCAGCAGCTGGAGGAGTTGAATGATTCTCTGAAAAAGAGCGTCTTCGGCACGGACCGCTATCGCTTTGTAAAGTCTCCCAGACCGGAATACCGGAATTATTACGATATGATCATGGACCCCCTGCTGATGGACACCGGAGGCTGGAACATCGCCTCCCAGAGCTTCAACCAGAAATATCAGAAGGAAATCGACGAGCTGTTCCAGCTTCTGATTTTCAACGAAACCAACGTAACAGCCGAGCGGCGGGCGGAGTATGAGAAGAGCATCCGCAAGTTTACGGACTACAAGACCTACCTGGTCTTTGACCTGATCGTCACGGACGAACAGGGAAATGAGCAGCGCCTGTCTCGGACCCTGCTGAAAAAATCCGGGGGCGAGACCCAGATTCCCTTCTACATCGCCCTGCTGGCCTCATTTTCCCAGGTCTGCCGTATCCGGAACCGCAGCCAGAACAATACCATCCGGGTCATTATCCTGGATGAGGCATTCAGCAAGATGGACGGGGAGCGCATCCAGGAGAGCATCCATCTGCTGCGGCGCTTCGGCCTTCAGGCCATTTTCTCCGCTCCCCCGGACAAGATTCCGGATATCGCGCCCCTGGTGGACCGGAATATCGCGGTTTACAAGGACAGCCGCCACTCCTTTACCCGGTATTTCGACCCCAAACAGATGGAAGAGCTGGTGGAGTCATGAATTACGAGCAGGAATTATTGCACCGTCTGATGGACAAATATGAGAAGAGCAAGGCATTTTTAACGGGAGTCTTTACCCGGAAAATCGCCCTGACCGCCGCCCAGGAGGACTGGATTCAGCGGCGGATGGAGAATATGGAGGAAAAGCGGCTGTTTTTTGCCGTTTTGAAGGACTTAAAGGAGTCCGGGCTGATCGATTACTCCTGGGAACGGTTTGAGCAGGGCAACCTGGTTGATAAAATCTGGCTGGTTCCCGACGAGGCGGCGGTCCGAGGCTGTTACAAGCGTCTGGGCCGCCGGCCTGCCAGAGAGGAGGCGGAGTCGCTTGCGGAATTAATCCGGGAATACCGCAGACAGCTGGCTACGGAAAATTCCCTGGCGCGCTTTCTCGCGGATTATGAGGAGGAGCTTCGGGCGAAAGGGCAAATCCGCCAGTATTTCACCCATGAGCCGGAGCTCAATGAGAATATCCTGAAATGCCTCATTTTCATGGAGCAGAACCAGGGCGAGCAGCTGGAGCGGCTGATGAGCTCCTCGCTCTATGGGGACAGCAAATATTTTGAGCGCCATGTGAAATCCAAGGTTCTGATTATCCTGCGGGCGCTTAAAAGGCGGGAACAGGAGGAAGGTATTTCGGATTCCATGCCGGAGGACGACGAGCTGCTGTTGGAAAAGGGCGTTGTTCGCTGGCCGGAAATTTTGGAATTTACCGGGCGGCTGAGGGTAGCGTTGGATGACGGAAATGTGATTGATTACGGACCCCAAGTCCGCGGCGCTTACATCAACTCGGAGACGGTCAAGCACGCCGTTTCTGTGGAAGCGGAGGGAATCCGCAAAGTGCTTTTTATTGAGAATAAGGCCAATTATGTGTGGTATATTTCCCAAAACCATTCCAGGGACGAGCTGGTGATTTATCACGGCGGCTGCTACAGCCCTATGAAGGGGCGGTGGTTCCGGATGGTGCATGAGGGGTGCAGGCGGCAGGCTGCAGAGTATCTTCACTGGGGTGATATCGATGTTGGCGGATTCCGCATGTTCGCGCGGCTGAAAGGTCAAATCGTGCCGGAGCTTATGCCGTACCGGATGGACCGTGCTTCTCTGGAAGCTTACCGGGGTCAGGCCATGGAGATTACCTCGGCGGCTTATCTGAAGACCCTGGAACGGATGGAGAATCATCCGGAGTATGAGGCATTTCATGAGGTAATCAGTCTCATGCGCCGGGAACGGATTCGGCTGGAGCAGGAGCAGATGATTGTGTGAGGTTCGCTAAACGGAACGAAATGTAAGGAGATATGCAAGGATGTTTGAGAAAGTTTACTATGTGGTGAAACGGATGGACGGTGATTACGCTTACCTGGTTCGGGAGGACGAGCCCTCTCTGGGTGAGAAATGTGTAGCCAGAGCGCTGCTTCCCATGGAGATTGGGGAGGGGAGCAGGGTTGTGTATGAGATGATGGAGTATTCCTTGGCTTGAGGTGGACGGGTATCCAGTGATATTCAGGGACGTTTGTTTGAATTGGCCTTGAAAAACGGATACGATTGTCCCAAATTTATCCGGATATTCATGAATAGCCGGACTGCCGATGTCGAGACGATAGCGGCCTGCTAGCTGGGATTTCATACATTGGATGTGGAAATAGCGATTGATGACCTGAAGGAGATGGATGAGCAGAAACGCTCCTAGGCTGGCGGGAAATAGATGGTGAGCATCATCGAGCTAAGCAATGTCATTTCCCGCCCCCTTAATCAGATGAATTTTACGCCTTGAATGCTGTTAAGAATCATCTCCTTATTCTTCTCATGAAGGTATGTCTCGTTCAATTTAGATTTATTGTATCGGAGATAAGAATCCTTTGTTTTTTCGATTAAAAGACTGGTAAAAAATCTTTCCCAGCTGAAATATTCTCTGCCATCGATATAATCTGCCGGATTTTCCAATATGTCTTGAAGGTCTTTTCCCTGAATTAGTCCGGACTGTAAAATCAGCCATTCAAAAGATTCCGGAAAATACAGATGAATATTTTCCCTTTGGCAAGTATACTTGAACAGCCGGCCCATCTCCGGGCCAATGGCAGCCCCATCTGCTATTACGCACACATTCTCTCTGCCAATTTGCTCCAACAGATGGAAGATATTGGATTTCCCGCCGGCATTTTCACAAACAATATTTCTTTCCAGCCCAACAGCTTTAAAAAACTCGTATCCGGAATTAGAATCCTCCGTAATAATTTTCTCTGGTATTACAGGAAGCTGCTGATAGTTCGAATAGATTTGATACATTTGCTGATACATTCTCCGCGTGTCATGATACTTTCCGGAGCAATGAATACCATAAATTTCCTCCACACTATATGGAAGATTATACAAGTTTTCTCTGGTAATCAGGACGTGATAGTTGTCTGAATCCCTGACTGCGGCAGCAAATTCCTCCGTATTGATAAATTTATTTTCTTCATCTGTAAAAAAGATGGTATGTGAAGAATTTTCCAGGATCAATTTCCAGTTTGCCCCTTCCAGAACCCTGCATGGGATATTACATGTTACTTCTATACCACTGGAAGAGCCTAGATTTTCCGCCTGCCTGACCATATTAATTAATGTGGTTTTCCCTGTGGCGCTGTCACCTTGTATAATGGTAATATTTCTCTTAATCTCAAATTCATAATGGAGCCGATTATTTTTTATTACAATCTTATATTTGCCCTTCATCCTTTTCTCCTACACATAGTTTCCGGCAATTCTTACAAATTCTTCCATATTATGGACGATATCGCCTGTATTAAGGATTTTAATCTCAAATTCACCCGCTCCAAAATCCATAAGGTGTCTGAGATTGATGGTCAGGTCTTTTTCTTTCCCTATTTGCAGGATCCACTTCGCGCAATTATCCCCACAGGCTGATGCGTTAAAAACTTTGCCTGATTGGTCAAATGCCAAAAGGATCAGCGTTTTGACCCCGCCGGAAATCTCTTTTACAGAAATCGGCCCCAGAACAGGGCTTTCAATTAAATGGGGGCTGATGACCTCAGACCGGTCTACATCTTTTATCATTTCTACAGATAATGGCTCTGTAATCCATTCATCCTCATATTGGTTATCGAAGTATGCGGGCGGATAATAAATTGCCTGTTCCATTTCGCCAAGATAGATGTTCAGCATAATGTACCTCCGAAAAGCTGATTGGAATCTTTATTTCATATTACCATTTCGTTAGACTAATTTCAAGGAAACGGATGGATGATATTGGCGGGGCCGTCGGTTAATAACGATTTTTGACCCCTGACAGGCAGGGAGGAGACAATTCCACAGAATACGGACTGTTTTGGAGCCGGGATTCTGTTGGAAATTGTCTCCTTCTTTTTATAAATGCTATTTTAGGGCGCAAAAGCCCCTTGGCTGGTTTTTTCAGAGCGCTCTATCGCCTACGCCGTTTTCTGCTCCTTTTTCCCCTCAAATTTTTCTATCTCCTGATGCAAAAATCGATGATATTTCATGATGTTCCGCCCTATGGCATACAGCATGAATTCTTTATATACTTTTTCCGTTGACCGGTAATTAAAACGCCGGAACTTTTCGTTCTCTTTGATATCTCCAAAGTGGCCTTCTGTCTGGATCGACCGTGTCTGACGTTTCAGGACCCCTTCCCCACTCTGGATATTGGCGTTGGATTCTTCCCTCAGTTCTTCCCACCGCTCGTTGATCTTCATCACTTTATTCCGATCCGGATTCTTTTCGCTGTATCGATAAAGACATTTGGATTTATGCGTACATCCGCTGCAGTCCGCACAGCCATAAACCTCCACTGTCTGGGTATAACCAGCCATCTCTTTGCTTTCCGTCCGGATATGACGCAGCTCCCTTCCGTCATGGCAGATGTAATAATGCTCATCCTCAAAGACAGCGTAGGTCATGTTGTAATACTTTCCGATATCTTCCCGGTAGGCACGGGTTTTCCGCTTTTCATGGTCCTGCAGCTTGATGAAGCTTCGGATCCCTTTCTCTTTCAGATACAGAAGGTTTTTTTCGCAGCAGTAGCCGCTGTCGGCAGTCACTGCCTCCAGTGCGTCCCCAAATGCCTTCCGGTGCTTTTCCAGGACGGGGATCAGCGTGTTGTAGTCGGTTCGGTCATTGCTTACATATCCATGGACAATAAAGTAATTCTCTACTGCGATCTGGAGGTTGTAGGCCGGTTTTAACTGCCCGTTGCGCATATGGTCCTCTTTCATCCGCATGAAGGTTGCTTCCAGGTCCGTTTTGGAATAACTGTTCCGGTCTTTTCCCATAATCTCAAAACATTCCTTATATTCCATCAGACGGGCCCCACACACTTCCAGTTCTTCGTAGAGCTTCTGGATTTCCGGTTTCTGTTTCCCTTTCCTGTAAACGAAACCGATCCCTTCCTCTCGCGCAATCCGAAACAGGTTCTTCTGCAGCTTCAGGATCTCAAGAGGGGAACAGCTGTCGATCTCAATGATCGTATGATTGGAAATCTTCTTATGCTTTGTCAGCTTCCGCTTTCGGTTTTCTTCAATAACCTTCCTGACTTTATCCATTCCTTCAATCACAAACATATGGGCTTCCCCAAGATCATATTTGGGGCCATAGCCATTTTCAAGCAGAAACGTATTGTACCTTTCATAAAGGGAGTCAATCGTATCCAGAAGGCCTGCAAGATGATAGTTAAGGCTGCCCCGCCAGACAAAGGTATACCGGTTTGCGTTTGCTTCGATTTTGGTTCCATCGATATACAGTTCTTTCAGAGTAATAAGCCCTTCCTTCTCCAGACGGCGCATAAACTGGCAGTTCAGTTCATCCAGGACTTCCCCTGTCAGTTTCTTCCCTTTAAAATCGTAGAAAGCATCCCTCTGGGGTTTCTGCCCTTTGGTAAGCCAGATAAAGGCAAGGTCCCTCTGGCACAGATCTACAATCCGGTCTACCGCCCGGACGCCCCGCATATTTGCATAGGTAACGACAGCATACATCATGATTGGATTGTACCCGGTTCGCCCTTTATCCGAATAGCAGGCCAGCAGGCCTGAAAAATTTAATTCCTCCATTACTTTTTTCAGGGTATAGACTGGATCATCATCGGGTAAGCCCAATTCGAAGAAACTGAAGTTAATTTTTTGTTGCCCAATTTCAAAAAAGTCGTTATAATAATCCTTGGTTAGCATAGTTCCATTATAACATGGAACGGAGAAAAAGGTGGTTGTCGTTAGCCATCTTTTTCTTTTTTTCGGGAAATTTTCAGGGGCAGGCATAACTCGTATGAGTCATGCCTGCCCCTGTTTGGAACGCTCTATTTCCCGACGGCCCCTTTTACAGCAAATTTTTATTAGTAATCTTTCTCCCGCTCCACCCCAGGCTCTTCGCCCACTCTATGCTGGCTTTTTTGTCTTCATAAGGCCCATAGTCCTCATCATCGGCATCTTCCGTTCTCCATTCCTCAACGGCAGCTTTTCCCTTGTCTGGCTGATTGATTCCTTTTAAAAATTGTACAAAACCATCCATGCCGCCTACATCATCCAGAACAAAACAGCCGTCCTGGGCAATGCACACAGGCCGATACTTCTCCATCAGAAGCAAAACTGCCTGTTCCAGTTCCTCCTGGGATACTCTGCCATTTTCAAGCAAATCCGCCGCTCCCAGACTGGCCGTCACCCTCACATGCCAGTTGTCGCCGAAATCGTAATTATAGTATAAAGTATCCGTCAAAGGACGGATTTTGGGCTGCATCGCGTAAGAATCGTACCGCAGGCATTCTTCAATCTCGCGCTGGAGTTCCTCGTTCATCACATCCTCAAAGCATTGTGGGATAAAACTGCTCGCAACCAGCTTGTCGTCAATCCCTCTGTCGTGGAGCGCAAAAATTCCTCCGACGGTCAGCCGCTCCAGAAGTTGTGTACAGGAGCCCTCCGATATGTACCATGCCGCTTGTATGGGAATGTCATTGAACGCATAAACTTCACCGCTCTCCCTCTTTTTAGCATCCTGTCTGCATTGCCATATGCCTTCTCCATGGCACAGAGATACATACGGGCCGGAGTATTTCCTGCGGATCCATGTTTTAAAACTGCCGGACTCATAATCATCGTTCCAGAATCCTTCGTTTTCGTCCATCCACGGGCTACGGAATACGACGCCTGTCAATTCCATATATTTTCCCAGATTTCCATCCGTAATCCGTTCAAACTGTCCCTGTGGCAGTTCAAACCGATGCAAATGAGAATTCTGCCATCCAAAACATTTCTGTATCGTATAATGCAGCGCCCACAGCGGCATATCATCGGGTACGATAACATCCCTGGAGATGGTGTCGCCATACGTCACCTGTCCATAAGTTTGCAAGACATATGTAGTTTTCACTTCTTCCGCCTGGCTGGAATCATCCCGCATCAATTCCATATGCAGGCGTATCGGACGGATATGGTGATGCAGCTTTGACACATCTGCTCCCTCTGGTAAAAGCAGTGCCCCCGGATACCTCCCCGTTTTTGAAAGCATGAGGGGTTTGTTCTCTCCTTTTCTTTGAATACCTTCAATGTCCGCAGCCGACGTGTTCCATTTGTCTTCCATAGCTCCGTCCATACTCCTCTGCAAGATTTTTTCCTGCAGCACCCGTATCCTATTTCTGTAATCCGCGCTGTTCAGGGCTGATACAGATTGCTGGTCCCCATGATATATTCCTCTGGTATATGGCAGATACTGCTGTACCGCCTTCTCTGTAGTTGACAGAATTTCCGCTATCTCCGCTGTGGTCTTCCCCTGACTCAGACAACGCTGTATCTCAAGGCTGGTCTTACTCGACCAGAGCCCCTCTGTGATCAGGACCTTGCGCACCTTGACCGCAGATGTATTTAACCTTGCAGCCGTCTCTTTCACGGACTCGGTGTCAAGGTAAGTTTTTACAATATCTATATAGAGCTGGTCGGAAAATGAGTATCCGGCTGTGGACTGATCACTCTTTGGTCTGGTATTGTGATTGTTATGTTTACCTATCATCCTGTGGCCTCCTGAATATGTGTTCTGTCAGATAATTCTTCGTTAAAGAATGGTAAATTTATTGTATATGCTTTCTCCATAATCTGTCAACCTAATCTTTATTGTACTCAAACCGCTAACTAAACTAGAGGTATCAACGAAATTTTATTAAAAGGGTTTCCATTGGGATTACAGCGTCAAGTATTTCTATTTTTTAAAAACTTTATTTAATCTGCGGCGAATTTTTAACATGTGCCTTTTCGTCTTTCTATCTATTGATTCTTCATTGTCAAAAATTTTCTGTGCCCTCTGAACATAAGTAATAAAGTTTCCTTTAACCTTACCGTCTTTTCCTTTCAAATGACTTCCTTTAACCGAGTACTTTTCATATAAATTTTTGCAACTTATCCTTTTTCCTAATCGGGAATATCCTTTAGCATTCTCTATTGTCTTTATTTTTTTGTACAATCTGTAATAATACTTTGAAACTGTTTTATCCCGAATTGTAATCTCTTTTCCATTAAAGGTAAATCCCAAATAATCAATTTCATTTTTTCCATTCTTTATTTTATTTAAAAACAAGGCATTACAGCTTTGCAGCTTTCCCTCCTTATATTTAAATAACTGAGTTTTTTCCTCTTGAAGCAGCAGTCTTGGAACTGTTTTTATCATCTTAACAATCATTCTTAACGCAACGTTAAATTCTGATTCAGATAAGTGGGGTAATATAATTATAAAATCATCGCTGTAGCGCATATATAATCCATTATAGCCAGAAACATACCTCACAATTTCTTCATCAGCTTTTATCATATAAACATTTGCCAATACAGCGCTTATTGCTGACCCCTGTGGAATTCCAAAATCCTCCAGATGCTTTTTAACATATTCTCGTTTATATTTTTTAAACTCTGTTTTGTCTAGCACTTTAGGTCTGTTATTTAAAGTATGTATATCATGTTCTGTATCCTGCAAACCGTTCAATTTTAATAAGTCCGTTAATTCCCAGATGGAATACTGCGTTATATTTTTAAATACCGCATAGTAATCATCCGGCAGTCGTTCCGAACCCAAAACCGTACATATCTGCTCTTTTAAATACTTGTGGTCTAATGAATCAAAAAAATGGGAAAAA
>URFM01000047.1 GCA_900547035.1 uncultured Clostridium sp.
CTCTTCCGATCTAATGCCAACGGAGTAAAGGAAATGGTAATTGCGGGAATTTCAATCCACGCTCCCGCAAGGGGAGCGACCCTGGCTGGACCGCTATGTGAGGGATATCCTGACAATTTCAATCCACGCTCCCGCAAGGGGAGCGACAATGGTTGATGTCGTAACGGATATCCCCATCCTTATTTCAATCCACGCTCCCGCAAGGGGAGCGACAATGAAGACTGTATATCGAAACACGATTGATACAGTATTTCAATCCACGCTCCCGCAAGGGGAGCGACGAGTGACGCGCTCAAAGTCCTTGGATTTGACGCAAAATTTCAATCCACGCTCCCGCAAGGGGAGCGACGGTGATTGAGGATGAGCTTCCGGCAGTGCGGCGATTTCAATCCACGCTCCCGCAAGGGGAGCGACGGCTTCCGGATGAAGAGCTTCCGGAAGATTTCAGGATTTCAATCCACGCTCCCGCAAGGGGAGCGACGCGGGTTATCTCATCGATAATGCGCCGCTCCGCTCATTTCAATCCACGCTCCCGCAAGGGGAGCGACATGGCCTGCGCATGACTTACGACAAACACATGGACATTTCAATCCACGCTCCCGCAAGGGGAGCGACGCAAGCCATCAAGAGCCTCGTCATCGATGGATTCATTTCAATCCACGCTCCCGCAAGGGGAGCGACCTATAATCCTCCCTAGAGGGGAGGTGAATAATGTATTTCAATCCACGCTCCCGCAAGGGGAGCGACTCCGGAAACGCCTGGCGGAGCTGCGCAAGGCAGGGATTTCAATCCACGCTCCCGCAAGGGGAGCGACGTTTTTTCATCTACCATTGTCTTTCCTTCATAGAGATTTCAATCCACGCTCCCGCAAGGGGAGCGACCCCATAAAGCAAAAAAGGAGGCTAAATAAAATATTTCAATCCACGCTCCCGCAAGGGGAGCGACCATTTGCGATTCGTGTTTATAGTGGTGCTTTTCCTATTTCAATCCACGCTCCCGCAAGGGGAGCGACGAAGATGGCTTTGTCAGCTGCAGTGATTCCCCTTTTATTTCAATCCACGCTCCCGCAAGGGGAGCGACCCGTTGGCAAGGTCAAGAGCATTGATGGAGATGTATTTCAATCCACGCTCCCGCAAGGGGAGCGACCAGCACCTGGGCCCTGGAGGCCGTCAGCTCTTCAATTTCAATCCACGCTCCCGCAAGGGGAGCGACTTGACCTTATACACGTATCCGGTGTGATTAATCCATTTCAATCCACGCTCCCGCAAGGGGAGCGACGGTATTTTACGCCGAAACCATGATCTATGTGGATGATTTCAATCCACGCTCCCGCAAGGGGAGCGACAACAACATCAAGAACTTTTATCCGAAACAGGTTAAATTTCAATCCACGCTCCCGCAAGGGGAGCGACAGGAATCCGGGGTGAGAGGATGGCGCTTTTAGATATTTCAATCCACGCTCCCGCAAGGGGAGCGACCGGTGCTGCCGCTGTATGATGGCTATAAATATACGATTTCAATCCACGCTCCCGCAAGGGGAGCGACGATTTACAACAAAAGGACGACATCGGAAGGGCCGATTTCAATCCACGCTCCCGCAAGGGGAGCGACTGCGGAGGAATGGGCCAATGCTCATTTTATCACATTTCAATCCACGCTCCCGCAAGGGGAGCGACAGCAATTATAACCAATTTTCACACTCAACTTTTATTCAAAATTACCATTTTCTCTTACATTGCCTCCCCTCTTTCATTCCCAATCTCTCTTTTTCCCATACATTCATCCATCTTTTGTGCAATTTTCCCGGTGCGAATCCCCCACAGATTTTATGTGAGCTTCCGATTCGCACCAGACTATAAAATCAGTGTCTGGTCTGCGGCAGTCCCCCGGTCTACTCCGATATGCTCTACTTTTGTTTGGTATTTATTCCCAAGATAATAAAAACGCAGGCTGTCAACCTCCTCGTCAATCAGCTCCGCCAATGCTGCCTTCAATGCAACCGCCTGTGCCTGGTCCAAGATACATTCAAAGACCGAGTTCTGTACCCGCCGTCCATAATTCACACATTGTTTTGCTACCTTCCTCAATCGCTTTTTACCGGCAGCCGTTTCCGTATTCACATCGTACGTAATCAATACCAACACCTTCAGCACCTCATTTCCACAAAAAGACCGGATATCCATCCAGGTCTCCTCTCAAATACCTGGCCAAAAGCATCGCCTGGACGTAAGGAACCATGCCCCACTCCACCTTTTCTTTTAAAAAGGGATGTGTAATCACTTCTTTTTTCTTATTCTGCCATTCTGTCAGCACTCGTTTTCTGACTTCGTCATCCATCAAAACGGCTCCGTTTTCTTTCTTGGAAAAATTTTTCCCGGAAACCATTTTCTTATTAATTAAAGATAAAACGAATCGGTCCGCCAGAACTGCCCGAAGCTCCTCAATTAAATCCAGCGAAAGGGATGCCCTGCCCGGACGGTCTGTGTGCAGATAGCCCACATAAGGGTCCAAACCAACGGTTTCCAGCGCCGAAGTAATGGTGTTGGTCAAAAGTGTGTATACAAAAGACAAAAGCGCATTAACGGAATCCAAAGGCGGCCTTTTATTTCTTCCATGAAATGCAAAATCTTTCTTCTGCTGCAAAATCATCTGATCAAAGACCCCAAAATAGATACTGGCTGCCTCTCCTTCGTATCCCCTCAGTTGTTCTTTGGTCTGACAATTTTGAATCAATTCCAGCGACTGTTTCAAGAATCCGCTTGCACTTCTCACCTTCTCTGCGTCAATCTGCAGGCTGTGATCTCTAACCGCACGTTCCAATACCCACCGGGCATTGTGAACTTTCCCTAAAATACAATTTCTTGCAATATCCAAACTGATTTGTTCGTCCTGGCTGCTGGCATACTGCTGCTGCCTCAGAACTACATTTCCTTTTATTTTTCCGGAAACTCTTGCGAGAAATTTTCCCTGTGGCGTAAGATAGCAAAGAGAAATCCCCCGCTCCGCACAGGCGCCCATCAAAGCCGGACTGGTCCCCCGGTATCCGAAGGACACTATGCCCTCCAAGTTATGCAGCGGCAGACGTCCGATTTCTGTTTTATCATCCAAAACTACCACATTTTCTCCGTCCAGGGAAAGGTAACTGTTTTCAGACGTCACATACAGCGTATTTAGCAATTTTTTCATGCGTCCTCCTCCTTAAGCATCTCGGTAATATAAGCTTGTACGGACGGAGACTTTCCCAATTTGGGAAGGCATAAATCTTTCAGGGAACAGGCATTGCATGCCTTGCTGTACTTTACCTTCGGCGTATATTGTCGGTCGAAATATTCATGCATCTCCCGGAAACAGTTTCGCACCTCCTGACGCAGCTCCTCAGTAATCTCCACTTGCTCTCTTCGCCTTGTTTCCCCGTAAAAAACGGCTCCGGCTGGCACACGGACGGAAAACATTTCTTCCAAGCACATGGCCTGGGCCGCAAGCTGCAGCCGGTCTTCTTCCGTCAGCTTAGGCTTCCCCTTCTTATACTCAATGGGATAGATCGAATACAGCCCTCTGTGTCCATGCAGCTGAATCCCATTTTCGCTCAAATGGAACTCCGCCACATCGCACTCGCCGCTTACCCCCATTTCCCTGGAGGACACCGGAAGAGCCCTTGCTACGATTAATCCCTTCCTTTTCTCCCTCAGTTCCGGGTCGTGAACTCTCCGGTGCATGACTTCCCCTATTGCGGTGTGCACATTTTCCGCCCACTGCTGCTCAATGTGAATCAATGCCCATTGGCGTCTGCAAAATTTAAAATGCTGGATTCCCGAAATCATCAGGTAATTGTCCTCTGTATATTCCATTAAATCATCCTTTTTACTTCTACCGACTCCGGAATCTGGTCTTCGTGAACCTGAACCGTGTAATCCTGATACTGTCTGGGATAAACTACATTCTCATTCTTTTTTACTTCCACCGCATCAAACAATTTGTAAGCCGGGCAGTCTCCCAATTCCTTGCTGTGCTTAAATACAATCAGTTCCCGCACCGCCATTTTCCCTCTTGCGGCGGAATGGTCATGCTCAAACATATTGATGATGGCTTCCCACAGAAGTTCCAAATCTTCCTCGGAAAATCCCGTCACCTTTCGGGCGAGATTTGCGGAGACATATCCTTCTGCCCGGTATAACCCATAGGGAACGATACTCTTTCTGCCCATCTCCGTCGTCTTATTTTCCGCATCCTTCTCTGTGGTAATCGCCACTCTTGTTATGGTCACTTCCTGACTGATAATGGGGTCAATGCTTCTGGAAAATCCAAGCTGCACCGGTCCTCTGACCTGTCCGCAGTTTAAGGAGGCCTTTACAAAGGTTGTCATAACCGCCCCAAAGGTCCGGATATCGTAGAAATGCTCGCACATATAATCTCTCAGCTTCATATCCACATCCGGGTCACTTTTCTTTAACTTTTTCAGGGCTTCTGTCTGTTTGCTGTCATTTGTTTCGTTTACGCCAAGCGCCTGGCAGGCTTCCCGGTCGCTCCGGTTCAGGGGAACGTCTTCTCTTATGTAAATTTTATAGCCCTTTTCATCCTCCTTTACTGTTTCCACATAATTCCGTATTTTCCGCTTTAAGCATACATCCGTCACCAGGCCCAAACCGCTTTCCGGGTCAATTCTTGGCATGTTGCCCGCATCCGGGTCGCCATTGGGATTTCCATTTTCCACATCGAATAAAATCACAAACTCATACCGGTTCTTAATCGCTTCCCTCATCTATTTTTCCTCCCTCTTTTCGTAGCGCTTCTGCATTTGATGATAATACCCCAGGATAAATTTCCCCTGTTCTTCCAGGGACAATCTGGCGGGAAATTCATTTAATTTTTCCAAAATTTCCGTAAGCAGCTTTTCATAATAGATTCTCGATCCGGCCCGCTCCCGCTCGATTTTTTTCATATGGCTGTTTTTCAGCTTCATCAGCACGGGAAAAACCGAGGCCGGAGCCGCGCAGGCCGAATTAAAATAACGGTCCCGGATGGTGGCGTTAATCCCTGGATTCGCATCCCGCTGAATCGATTCCAGTACCGCAAATAAACGCCCCAGTACATACGACTCTTCTCTGCTGCCTTCATTCAATCCCATATAATGTTCCCCTTCCTTCCACTGGTAGTTCCGAATCAAATAGGCCTTCAAAATTCCGGCTCTTCCCCAGGTAATAGTTCCGCGCTCCGAACGAATGCGGATTAATGTATCCGTATAAAGGCTGGCCGGGTACCGGCTCCCGGAAATAATGGCCTGGAGCACCATTGCCGCCATATTGGGAACAGGGGACTTGTCCTTTGATTTTTGATTGACTGTCTCAAACAAAAGGTCCCGGATTCCCAGATACTCCCGGTTCTCCCCTGCTGGCCTCACTACCTCCATCCGCTGATAATGGGCCGCCAGATTCTTCAAAATATTTCCAAAACTGTCCTGATAAAAAAAGCGGACCGACAGTCGTGCGGCGTTGGGCGCTAATGCCAGGATGAAAAAACGCTGATCCGGATTAATGGCCGTATCATCCACCCGGACGGCCCACTGCTTTTTCAGATTGTCAAAGAGGTCCTTCACCACATCCTGATTATCCCGTTTTGGCTCCGCCGACCAGATAAACGCTTCCTGATATGCCTCTTTGCTGCTCTCGTCCCAGAAAACAATCATGGAATCCCCCAGCTGGAAGGTATAATCCCGGTGACTAAGCAGGTCATTTAAAGCGGTTGTATAGGCAAACTGGGCGTATTTTCCCACGGGCGCATTATAGCTCTGCTCCTTGCCGTAGGATTCAAAGGCCGGAGCGTTAAAGGAAACCAGGGCTGCTCCGCTGGACTGTGCTCCCGGAACCCCCTTGATTGTCCGGTGAATCCTGGAAATCTCCGACCGTTTGCCCGTCACCAGACAGATTCCCTCCGGTCCTTCTCCCGACTCGCCGCGTGCCTGTTCCCAGGCCTCCTGTATCATCGAGTCATCCTGAGCTTCCTCTATGCCCATACAGAAAATCAGATTTCCTCCATCCGTAACATCTTCCCAGTTCTCCTTCACAGGACCGCAGTCTGCCGCTTCCTGGGGATTCCAGTTCTCAAAAAACAGCCGTACTGCCCGGGCCATTTCTCCCTCTACCCCCTGCAAAAGCTCCAGATGGCGTTTTCTGGCTGCCTGAAAACATTCCTGAATCCGCGTTCCGCTTCCCTGTGCATCAATCCCCAGAAAATATTTGGAGTTATCGCAGAGAAAGTTGGCCGAAACTCCGGAGGAACGGGTCACCATCTCCGGTACGGTCCGAAAGTCCGGGACAATGACCGTCTTCTTTCCCCGTTCTTTCTCCTGCTTCAGAGAGATTATTCCTGTAATCTTTCCCTCCCGTGACAAATTAATTCCATAGGAAACCTTTGCCTGGCACCATCCTTCCCTGGAAACCTTCCCCTGGGCTGCCAGGTTCTCGTAATGCCGGACCAATGCCTGCAGAATCATCGCATCACCTCACAATCCCTCAAATCCAGTATCCCTCGCTTCAGCACCGCGCGGAAGAACATGGGCTGAATGTCTTCCGGGTTCCGGTAGTCCAGATCATACAGCATGAGTCCCAAGTCCTTTTCCTCCACATCCTCGTAGGCTGTGGGAATCTTTTCCTCCTCCCACAAACAGAAATGAGCCGGAAATTCCCTGCAGCCGAAGTAGGGCATGTGAAAACATTCTCCCCGTCTCAGCCGACGCATGATAATATCCTTGAATTTTCCCGGGTTGTCCGTAGCATTTGCCCGCTCCGTCATTTCAAAATGGGCGTCAATTACGTATTCTACATCGCACAGCAGCATGGAAGCTCTCTGGACAATCTCCTCCTTGCTGCTTATGTATAGAGGTTTTTCGCCTCCGTTGTAGGCCTGGAGCACACTGCTGGCCAAAACCTTGCTTTTTACCTCATTTCGTCTGACACTGGTAAATTGAATGGGCTTTCTCACGTAAATTTTGTCCACCACCCACTTAAGGCCCGGATGCCAGTAAATCGCATCCAGAATCCCTCTGGCCGCTGACGGCGTCATTACATCGTAGGAACATCGTTCTACCTTAAGTTCGGGCCGGCTGAAAAGGGCGAAATCTCCCCATACTTTCACCTTTACTCCCATTCCCATATCATCGCCTCCCTCCCATTTCTCATTCCAAAACCTCACCTTCTTTATAGCACGCCGCAATGTAATCCCGGGGCTGATAATAAAAATCCGTATTGTAATCGGAAATGTGGGCGTCAATCCAGGAATGATACACTTCCCAAATCCCGTCCACAATCTCCTCGTCCTCAAAGGAATCTTCAATCAGCCGTTCATAGACCTCACCAATGTCCCAGTAATCCGGAACTCTATATCGGCATTCTCCCACATTGTCAAAACTGCCCTCCGTAATACCGCTCTCCTCCATAAACTCCGCCGCCACTTTCTCAATGGGCTCACAGTGGAATACATCCGCATACTCATAAATCCGCTCAATCCGCTCCTTCCCCAGGAAATCCGCAACTTCTTTTCTGGTTCGTTTGCTCTTTCTGCCGATGTATTCAATCAGGCTGCAGGTGAAAAACAAATTGTTGTTATTTTTTGTTGCCATAGACGACCTCACTTCCTATAAATGTCAATGTATCAAGAGCTGAAATGGTGTGAAAACTAATCTGATGCGTAGGATATCTGAATTTTGCCAGCTCCCAAAACGCCGCTCGTGATATTTTCCCATCCATATAGTTTTGAATATCGTTATAAATTGTATCATCTGCCATAGGGCCCTCTGCAATGTCATAGGTATGTGACTTTCCTTGTCTGCAGCTGATGATAAAATCCAGCCACCCCTCTGTCATTTCCGGAAACTCTAGATAGTTCAAATCAGAGTTTGGAGTATAATGATAAACATTCAGGTATCCCTGCTGTCCATAACGAGAGGCCCATCGCTCCGCCTGATTTTTCTATTTCGTGCAATAAAACCCGAAATAGAAAACCTCGTTAAACTGAGCTTTCCTAATTTCAGGATATTTCACAATTTCTTTGCTTCCATGATATAGAATCATCGATTTTCCCCCTTATTATTTAAACATTTTATATAATATTTCCTTTGTTCTTTTCTCTATTTTGTTTATATTAACACTATATCATACCTGTATGTAAAATGCAATAGAATCTCGAATTTTATCCATAAAAACATAAATTGAAATAAATTATAGTAATTATCTATTTATGCTGAAATTTTATTAATTATCTGCTATACTATATATCGAAGTCAGGTACATCCTGTGGATTGAAATAATTTTTGTTTCTATGGCACAAATTGCAGCGGCGTCAAAGAATTCCCATTCTTGACGCCGCTGCCGTACTCCTCTCTCTTTTTCTCTCTCCCCACTCACCCAAACAAAGCCATCCCCATTTCAATCCCCAAATCCAGCCCCATTTCATCCGAATACTGGTCTTCATTTTCCAATTCGTAGAAATCTTCCATATCCCCGGAAACCGGACGCACCATCCCTGCGTCATACAATTTCTTAAAATCCTGATCGTAGACCTGGATACAATATTGCTGGGCTCTGCGCATAACAGCTTTCGTATAACCGCCGTTTTGCATTTGCCAGAGAAGCTGTTTCGCTTCCTCCTCCTTTTTTACCAGAATGGTCTTTGTCTGTTCCTGAATCAGGCGGAACTCCTTTCCAACCTGGGCAAACCGGAAAATGCCTTTAGAAAACGCTTCCATAATCCGTTTTTTATCAAGGGAAGTTCCCCGGGCATGGTACAGGCGCTTAAAGTATTCCTCTACACAGTTTAAGTCCGAAACGTCCCACCCTTCCGCCAGAAGATTCTTGGCCACATCCATCTGCTGCCTCTGTCCCGGAATTATTTCCTTTTCTTCAAACTGAAAAAGGTACACGCTGCTCTCATCCGCAAGTCTCTTTCCCTCCCGGTTGCAGCGTCCCGCCGCCTGAATTACGGAGTCGATTCCGGCTAGCTGGCGGTAGACGGTCTGAAAATCCAAATCCACTCCCGCCTCTACCAGGCTGGTGGAAATCACAATACACTTTTCGCCGTTTCGCAGCCGCTCTCTGATGGTTTCCAGAATACGCCTTCTGTGTTTCGGGTACATCGTCGTAGATAAATGATAAACCCCATCGCCCTTTAAGCTTTGATAAAGGGACTGGGCTCTTTTCCTGGTGTTCACAACGCAAAGCGCCTGCCATTCTTCTGAAAGCCTGGCCTGCAGCTCCTCCTCCGTCACATTTCCAATATTTCGGAATTTCACTCTCTCGAAAAATTGGAACTGCTCTTCCATTCTCGGACACAGTTCCCGAATATTAGCCCCATCCCGGAACAAGGATGTGAGCGCAGGCTGAGTAGCCGTACAAAGCACGATGCTGCACCCATAATTCTGGATCAGCTCCTCCATCATAGCCAGACACGGCTTCAAATAATCCATCGGCAGCATCTGCGCCTCATCCAAAATAATCACGCTGTTGGCAATATTGTGCAGTTTCCGGCACCGGGAAGATTTATTGGAAAAGAGGGATTCAAAGAACTGTACATTGGTTGTCACCACCACCGGCTTGTCCCAGTTTTCCGAGGCCAGCTGCATGGATTTTAATTCTTCCGAGCTTTCATAATCCACATTGCAGTGATTCTCCAGCACATTTTCCTCTCCCAGGATCCGGCGGAATACATCTGCATTCTGCTCGATAATACTGGTATATGGAATGACATCAATCACCCGATCCAAATGGTGAGCCACCCCATGGCTCAGAGCAAAAGCCAAAGAAGCAATGGTCTTTCCGCCTCCCGTGGGAACCGTCAGGCGAAATATTCCCTTCTCTGCCGTTCCGCACTCCAGACAATTCCTTAAAATCTCCGTTCTTCTTCCATTAACGGTATCAATCGTTTCATTTTTCAGCCAGCCTTCAACATAACGCTCCAGCCGCTCCAGGAGCACCTCCATAGAGTCTCCCGCCAAACGCTCAGCCTGACCGCTTTTCATGAAATTTTCCGTGTCCAGAAAATCCGCATCCACCAGGCAGGAGTACAGCATACGGATCAATACGCTCAATGAAAAGTCCACATTCCTGACCGTTTTCGGATCAAAGGGTACTGACTTTATCTCCGGTATTTCAATTTCTCTCTGATAAGCCGAAAAGTCGGGGATTCGTTTTCTCTTCCTTCCCTCTAATGTGGGAGCGCTTCCCGTATCCTGCGTACCGCCTGTATCCGGCAGCCCGGCGTGATGACCTGCAATGCAGTAGCTCAAAAATCCGTACAAGCCGCCTTTCTGCCAGCAGACCTTTGCCCCGGCAGTGGCGTGATCCACCATAGCTGTGCTGTTTTCCCGGATTTTCTTCTGGAAATCATCGGAATATTTTCCAATATCGTGAAGCAGCCCGCAGCAATACCCCCAATCCCCCTTTCCAAACCGGCCGGCAAACGCTTCTGCCAGCCGCGCAGTTCCCTCCAGATGTGCCTTCAGCGTCTGGACCCTCTCCTTATCAGAATGCGCGATGTATTCCATTGATCACCTCTTAGCGGCAGACACGCCCTTCCGAATGTCCGCAGCTCATATAATGCTCATAGTACGCAGCCAAGTCATCTCCATAAACGTTCACAAGGTCCGGATTATTTTCCCGATAAACCGAAACGTTAAAGGATTCAGAAGCTGTCCGCCCTTCCTTCATCCCCGAAGTCAGGAAATGACTCAAAAGCTGCTCCTCATCATAGCCATAAGTCTCATACAAATCAGCGTTGTGATCCGCATAATACCTTACGTCAAAGACCATGGAAATATTCTCCGGTATTGTTTGCGCCGGAGCCGGGGCGTCTGCCTGCGCTGCGGCGGTATTGCTGTCGTAAGGGCAAACGCCGTTCGTATGTAAATGAGCCGGATGCCCGCCGCAATGGTAATGATAACTTCCCAAACCACTCTTGTTCTTGTTGTCCCGATGGCCCCCATTGCTGTCCGTGCGGCCGCTGTGTGCCTCAGCCACAATCGTGGCCGGAACGACAGGCAATACCTGAGGCACACATAAAGCAAATGTGAGGGATGCCATCCATACTGCTGCTTTTCTTTTTCTCATTTTCGTCCTCTCCTTGTACAACACCATTTTACGGACACCATAAGCTGATAACATTTTTTGCGTCCGTATATATTATATCTCCACAGCGTCTTCAGGCCAAGTCTCTGATACATTATTTTGCAATGCCCAATTATCTTCCTCTCTCCAATTTTACGCAGACTTCGCAGTGTTTCGTCATCCCAAACATATCCACCCCCACGCCCTTCACTGCCCGGTATCCAAGACGCTTCATAAACTTCAAATCCCTGGCCAGGGTTTCCGGATTACAGGAAATATAAATCACCTTCCCGGCGCCGGTCTTCGCCACCGCCCTCATAAATTCCTCGGTGCTCCCGCTCCTGGGCGGATCCATCAAAACCACATCCACCTTATCCCCGGAGGCCGCCATCTCCGTCAGAAAATGGCCGGCGTCATTGCAGTAAAACCGCGCGTTTTTCATCTGGTTCAGCTTAGCATTGTGAATGGCGTCCCGCACCGCGTCCGGATTCAGTTCTACCCCGATGACCCTGCCGGCGTTCCCGGCCGCAATGAGACCGATGGTGCCGATGCCGCAATAGGCGTCCACCACGGTTTCCGTTCCCGTCAGCCCGGCATACTCCATAGCCTTCCCGTAAAGCACCTCCGTCTGGACGGGATTGACCTGGTAAAAGGATTTGGAAGAAATGCGGAACCGGCAGCCGCAGAGCACATCTTCAATGTACCCCTTTCCGTAGAGCACATGTTCCTTGTCTCCCAAAACCATACTGGTTCCCCTTCCATTAATGTTCTGAACCACGGTGGTAATCTCCGGATGGACCTCTCTCAAAGCCTTTACAAAATTGTTTTTAGACGGAAATACCGGAGAGGCTGTTACCAGCACTACCATAATCTCTCCTGTGGCAAAAGCCCGGCGGACCAGCACATGGCGCATAAGCCCAAATTGGGTGTCCTCATCGTAAACCCGGATTTTAAAGGATTTTAGAAGTCCCCGGACCGTGCCGATAATCTCATCGGCCTTTTCATCTTCAATGAGGCACTGTTCCACATGGACCACCTTGTGGGTGCTCTCCTGGTAAATCCCGGAAATAATATTTCCTTTCCGATCCCGGTCAAACACGGCGTGAACCTTATTACGGTAATGAAAGGGGTCCTTCATCCCCAGAATCCCCTCCACCGGACAAAGCCCCTTCAACAGCTTTTTCAGTTCCTCCTTCTTCCATGCCAACTGTTCTTCATAACTCATCCCCAGAAGCTGGCAGCCCCCGCAGCGGCCAAAAACGGGACACATAGACCGGTTCTGTCCCGGCTTTTGCTTTTCTCTGTTGCTTCCCTCTTTCATAGGCGCTTTCATCTTCCTTTCTCATCTTCATCAAAACCTATCGACATTTTATCATAGATTGGCTATAATGTGAAACGAAACCATTCGGAACGGCGTGGACAGCGAAGCAAAGGAGGACCTCAGACATTATGGAGCAAACGGCGCACTACTACATCACCCCCATCGTCTATGATGGACGCCCCTCACAGGAAGAAGGACGTCTTTCCAAGGAAATCCGGGTCTATGACCTGCTGGACTCCCTCCACATTCCCTATAAGCGGGTGGACCATGACGCCCTTCCCACCATCGAAGCCTGCCATGAGGTGGACCTCCTGCTGGATATTGACATCTGCAAGAATCTTTTTCTCTGCAATACGCAGAAAACCGCCTTCTACTTGCTGATGATGCCAGGCTGGAAGAAATTTAAAACCGCAGTTCTCTCCAGGCAGATTGGAAGCGCCCGCCTCTCCTTCGCCAGTCCTGAATATATGGAACAGCTTCTGGACATTACCCCCGGCTCTGTCAGCGTTCTGGGCCTGATGAACGACCATGAGAATCGGGTACGGCTGCTCATCGACCGGGATGTACTGGAAAACCACGAATTTCTCGGCTGCCACCCCTGCATCAACACCTCCAGCCTGAAGCTTAGGACCCGGGATTTGCTGGAAACCATTCTCCCGGCCATCCATCACCAATATACGGTTGTAGACCTCCCAAATGAGTAGGGCGCCGCGGACCGCAGGAAGTTCTCGGCAGTCCTTTGAGAGGCGCACGCGCAAAAAAGCCGCTGTCCGCAGTATCGTCTCTGCGGCCAGCGGCCTTTTATTGTTACGTTTGCAGGGTAACTTTCAGGTTCTATTTCGCGTAGTCCGTCACCCGTGATTCACGGATCACATTGACCTTGATCTGTCCCGGATACTCCAGCTCCTCCTCAATCCGCTTGGAAATCTCTCTGGCTAAGAGCACCATGCTGTCGTCGCTGATCTGTTCCGGAATTACCATAATCCGAACTTCCCGTCCTGCCTGGATGGCATAGGATTTATCCACACCTTTGAAGGAATTGGTGATATCCTCCAGCTGTTTCAATCTGTTTGTATATGTTTCCAATGTTTCACGCCTTGCACCAGGTCTGGCGGCGGAAATCGTGTCCGCGGCCTGAACGATGCAGGAAATCAAACTGGTTGGTTCAACGTCGCCATGATGGGATTCTACCGCATTGATTACCGTAGCGGACTCCTTGTACTTCTTACAGAGTTCCGCTCCCAGCTGTACGTGGGTTCCTTCCATATCATGGTCAACGGATTTGCCGATGTCATGAAGCAGTCCCGCCCTCTTTGCCAGACGCACATCAAGTCCCAGCTCCGATGCCAGCAGTCCTGACAACTGAGCAACCTCAATGGAATGCTTCAATGCGTTCTGTCCATAGCTTGTTCTGAACTTCATCTTGCCAAGTAACTTAATCAGTTCCGGATGAATGCCGTGGATTCCAACTTCCAGGCAGGCAGCCTCGCCTTCCTCCCGCATGTTGTTCTCCACTTCTTTCTGCGCTTTCTCTACCATTTCTTCGATTCTGGCCGGATGAATTCTTCCGTCCACAATCAAACGTTCCAATGCAACTCTGGCAACCTCCCTGCGAATGGGATCAAATCCGGAAAGCACTACTGCTTCCGGCGTATCGTCGATAATCAGTTCCACGCCCGTGAGCGTCTCCAAAGTCCGTATGTTCCGTCCCTCACGGCCGATAATCCGGCCTTTCATCTCATCGTTGGGAAGCTGTACAACGGAAACCGTTGTCTCAGCCACATGATCCGCCGCACAGCGCTGAATGGCTGTCACAACCAGATCTCTTGCCTTCTTGTCCGCCTCTTCCTTTGCCTTATTCTCAAGTTCCTTAATTAATTTTGCCGTGTCATGTTTTACATCTTCTTCAACAGATTTTAACAGATATTCCTTTGCCTGTTCGGAGGTCAAACCGGATATACGTTCCAGTTCCTGTATCCCCTGCTCATACTGGGCTTCCACCTCTGCGCTGCGCTTGCTTAAGAGATTCTCTCTCCTGACCAGGTCAGCCTCCTTTTTCTCCAGAGTTTCCGCTTTCTTCTCTACGTTCTCTTCCTTACTCAGCACACGCTTTTCATAGCGCTGCAACTCTGCTCTCCGTTCCTTGGTTTCCTTTTCCAACTCGTTCTTAGTCTTTAAAGATTCTTCCTTGGCCTCCAGGAGCGCTTCTCTCTTTTTCGTCTCCGCAGTTTTTAATGCTTCATCTATTATCTCTCTTGATTTCTGCTCCGCACTTCCAACCTTGCTGTCATACTGTTTGCGTTCATAGGAACGGGCGGCAAACCAGACAATAATAGCCACAATAACAACCAGTGGTAAAACCATTATCTGTAACACAGGAGCACCTCCTTATTTAATTTTCATTGTACGAACTACAACATATTAATTTTATACGCTTTTCAATATTATGTCAAGCGTAATCCCGGATTTTCCATATGATACAGACAATATGTACAAAAATTGCAGCAATTCAAAGCAGCACTGTTTCAAATCGCTGTCTTTCATTCCCAATTTTCTTCTTCCAGACCCCCAAGGACAGAACGGATATCCTCATAAGAAAACCCCTTCCGCCCCAAATAGCCGTAAAGGCGTCTGCGCTCCTCCTGGGCTTGAGGAATTTTCCCTCCTGTCTTCTGCCGGATCAGGCGGCTGATGGCCTCTCTCTCCGGCACCCCCTCCTTTAATGCCTCCTGAACGGTTTCCCCATCCATCCCTTTCCGGCAAAGTTCCCAAGCCATCTGCCTTCGGCTTTTTACTCTGCTTTTGCTCTCTACGTACCGCTTTGCCAGACTCTCATCGTCAACATAGCGGTAATGCTTCAGAAACTCCAGGGTTCTCTCTGTCACAGCCGCTGGGAATCCCTCTTCCAAAAGCTTTTTCCGAACCTGGCTCTCCGTCTTGTCGGAGTTCTGCAGCAGATAAAGGCTGCGCTCCCTGGCCCTTTTATTTAAAACCTCTTCCACGATCCGCCGATACAATTCCTCCGAAACCTGACCACCCTCCGAAATTCCATAACGGCGCAGCTCTCCCCCATATAAAACAAAGGCAAAGTCTTCATCCAGGAAGACTTTGCTCTTTCGCTTATCTACGGGGACAATAGATGTTACTCTCACGTCTCCGCTTCCTCCTCAGCAATCTGAGCCTTGGGGGCAGTTTCCTCTGTCCGGTGCTCACCGGGCAGGCCGTACTTTTCCCGGACCTTTTCCTCAATCTCACCGCAGATTACGGGATTCGCGGCCAGATACAGCTTGGCGTTCTCACGCCCCTGCCCGATCTTGGCTCCATTGTATGCAAACCAGGCACCGCTCTTCTCCACAATATTCTCCTTAACGGCCAAATCCAGGATATCTCCCTCTCTGGAAATGCCCTTTCCAAACATAATATCGAACTCCGCCTCCCTGAAGGGCGGGGCAATCTTGTTTTTTACCACTTTTACGCGGACACGATTTCCAACCACATCGCCGCCCAGCTTCAGGGTCTCAATCCTGCGCACATCCATCCGCACAGAAGCGTAGAACTTTAAGGCGCGTCCTCCTGTGGTGGTTTCGGGATTTCCGAACATAACGCCTACCTTCTCACGCAGCTGATTAATAAAAATCACCACGCAGTTGGACTTGCTGATTACCGCGGTCAGCTTGCGCAGAGCCTGGGACATCAAGCGGGCCTGGAGACCCACATGGGAATCTCCCATCTCCCCGTCAATCTCCGCTTTAGGAACCAATGCCGCAACGGAGTCCACAATCACGATATCCACCGCTCCGGAGCGCACCATGGTTTCCGTAATCTCCAGAGCCTGCTCTCCATTATCCGGCTGGGAAATATAAAGATTATCAATATCTACCCCAATATTCTTAGCGTAAACCGGATCCAGAGCATGTTCTGCGTCAATAAAACCCGCGATTCCTCCCCTCTTCTGAACCTCTGCCACCATATGCAGCGCTACTGTAGTCTTACCAGATGATTCTGGTCCGTAAATCTCAATAATACGCCCCTTGGGCACTCCCCCCAACCCCAGCGCAATATCCAGACTTATAGAGCCGGTAGGAACTGTCTCGATATTCATATTCGCCCCGGAATCTCCCAGCTTCATCACGGAGCCCTTTCCGTAAGCTTTCTCAATATGGGTAATAGCGGCGTCCAAAGCCTTCAGCTTTTCCTCCCGATCCATGCCGCGGTTTACGTTCATCACTTTCTCTTCCTTCGCCATAGCGTCCTCCAATACGAACAAATGTTCTCTTCTGTAACCATCATAGTATATTTCCAGACTGTTGTCAACCATAAAAATCTTCATCCGCTCATCGTCCGCACCTCCCGCATTTTCATTTCATCAGGGAAATCAGGGCCAAACCGGCCAGGAACAAAGAAACCGGCGCAGATTCAGAACTTCTGCTGAAAACGGCTTCCGCTTACTACATATATATCATATTACCGCCCTTCGCGCAAGAAAAAGCGGACAGAAGCCGGGAAAAATCTGAATTATTACATCATTCCCCGCTCATCGCCCGCCTGATAAAATCCGGTAAAATCCCGGTACCGTTTTCTGAAGCACCCAGCCGCCCGCCCGGCTGACCACAATCATCGCCGGGGGCATCAGCAGGAAAAACAGCCAAGCCGCAGCAGCAGAGCCGGAAAACAGCATCGCTCCTGCCTTGTTGACAAAACGAACGCCCGCAAAATGTACGGCATACAAAAAAAAGTTATGCTTCATAAACTCCCTCGCCTCACCCAGGGGAAGAAAACTAACCAGGGCCCAAGTTCCCGCCGCCATAGCCAAACGGAAGGTAACAGTGGCAAAAGGATTATTATAAAGAATACTGCCTGACCGGCTGAACCACCACACGGTCAGAGTCCAGGCTGTCAGAACGGTCCCGGGAAGAATCCATTCTCTCCCCCATCCCCGTTCCACAAAAGCGCCCTGCTTCTCACGGTGGAGAGCCGCCCATGCACCGAAGGAGTAATAGAAAAGAGCGTCCGTATTCAGCGCTCCCAGCCTCCACCCCTTAAAAATGGAAAATGCCAGGAAAGCCAGAAACAGGGCGGCCGTCCCATTCCGCTTTAAAAGGAGATAGAGGACCGGAGCCAGCAAAATCAGAAGGATTAGCTGGAACAGATACCAGAATACCGGATTGTAACGATAGAAAAAGGCCGCCTCCGCCACTGTTTTCCAGTCCACCGGCACCGGCTCCCGGTTCAGGATGGTCCCCAGCCCCGGGATTCTGCTTCCCAGGACGTATCCCCCGTAATAGAGGAGATTCCATAGCACATAGGGGAGGGCCACACTGAAAATCCGGCTCTTCCACTTGGATAACAGCCGGTCCATGGTAAAATTCCGGTAAAACAGATAGGCGGACACCAGGAAAAATCCTGGCACCGCCATCTGTCCCAGCCGTTCACCGAAAAAATATTCCACGCGGCGGACCGCCTCTGCCTCTGTTTCCATTCCGGGCTGTCCCAGAAATAACTCCCAGTTTGTGGAATGAACCCATATCACAAAAATACTGAAGCAGAACGTCACCCAGTAAATCTTGCTGCGGAACTGACTTTCACTCATGAATGCTGCATTCCTTTTTATTTCGAACGATAATTATCCAAAAGACGATTGATTCTCTTAGTTGGAGTCAAAAGCTCGCTGAGAGAAGCATCGTGGTTCAGATTGTCGATAATCAGCGCAATATATTTGCTCATATCCACGTTGATATAGTAGGGTCTGGACAGAAGCTCCGGAGTCTGGTACACCAGGTTGGTGGTGAGGATACGGTCAATCAGGCTGTCCTCAAAATATTCATCGAACTTGGCCAGCCCATTGGTAAACAGTCCGAAGGTAGCGCAGATAAATACCTTTCTGGCCTTTCTGCGTTTCAGCTCCTTGGCCACATCCAGAACGCTCTCGCCGGAGGAAATCATGTCATCAATAATCAGCACGTCCTTCCCTTCCACGCTGGACCCCAAAAACTCGTGGGCTACAATGGGATTTCTTCCATTGACAATACGGGTGTAATCTCTGCGCTTGTAGAACATACCCATATCCAGTCCCAGCATATTGGCAAAATACACCGCCCGCCCCGTACCGCCTTCATCGGGGCTGATAACCATCATGTGGTCGCTGTCAATCTGAAGGTCCGGCTCCTCCTTCAGCAGATACTTTAAAAACTGATAGATGGGCTGAACCGTCTCAAATCCTTTTAATGGAATAGCATTCTGAACTCTTGGGTCGTGGGCATCAAAAGTAATGATATTCTCCACTCCCATGTTTACCAGCTCCTGAAGAGCCAGAGCGCAGTCCAGCGACTCTCTGCCGGAACGTTTGTGCTGACGTCCCTCGTACAGGAACGGCATAATTACATTAATCCGGCGGGCTTTTCCGGCAGCCGCCGCAATAATCCGCTTCAAATCCTGGAAATGGTCGTCCGGAGACATATGGTTGATCATTCCGCAGAGCGAATAAGTCAGGCTGTGATTGCACACATCCACCATGATATACAGATCATCGCCGCGTACAGACTCCTCAATGACGCCTTTGGCCTCTCCGGAACCAAAACGAGGCGTCTTCGCGCTGATAATATAGCTTTCCCTCTGATAACCGGCAAAGGCAATGGTAGTCTTGTGCTCGCTTTCCCGTTCATGGCGCCAATCCACCAGATAGCGGTCCACCTTCTCTCCCAGCTGAGACATGCTCTTTAAGGGAATCAGCCCCAGAGGGCCTACGGGTATGGTTTCAATGATCTTATCTTCGTATAACATGTTCCTTTTCCTCCTGTTTGTGGTAAAACTATAGCATCCCCAAGGGTCTTTCGTCAAGAAGCTCTTCCCTTTTGTCTCTTTAAAATCCGGATATCCCCGCCGTACAGCGGAATCACCATATAATTGCTCATGATTCGGGAGGTTACCCGGTCCGTATAGCTGTCTCTCAGCATAGCCATCGACAGGTTGGTGGAAATGATCGTAGAGCGTTTCATGTTCATGCGCTCATTGAGACAATAAAACAGTCTGGAGGAAGTAAAGCTGTTGTTCAGCTCCGTTCCCAGATCATCGATAATCAGCAAATCGCAGTCCAGAATATAGCGGTACATATCCCGCAGATCTTCCTCCTGCTGGTAGCTGAACTGGATTTTGGAAAACACATCGAACAAATCCGGCGCGGATAAATAAATCACTGAAAAATAACGATTCATCAGTTCCTTCGCAATACAATTAGTCAGAAAAGTTTTTCCCACACCTGTGCTGCCCGTAAACAGCAGATTTTCCGTCCGGTCGGAAAAATTCTCCACAAAGCTGCGGCACCAGCCCACCACCTGCTTCATATAACGGGCATTGGTCATGCCAATCTGCGGGATTACCTGCTGGTCGTCATAGTAGTCAAAGGTCAGAACGGAAAAGTTCTCCCTTTCCAGCACCTCCTCCAAATTGGACTGGGCGTACAGAAGCTTCATCTGGGCCTGAAGGAAGCAATGACATTTCTTTCCATCCACATACCCTGTATCATGGCAGTCCGGGCACCGGAATTGAAGATCCATATAATCTTCCGGAAATCCGGCGGAACGGATCAAAACGCTCTTCTGCTCCCGCAGGTCCGCCAGCTCCTCTCTGAGCCGCTCCACCTCTTTCTCATTGCCCGCCAAAATTCCCTTGGCACAGGCCACCGAATGAGCGGCAATTTCCGCCTCCAGCTCCAGAACTGCCGGAACTTTTTCGCAAACCTCCCTGCGCCGCTCCTCCTGACGGTGACGGTTTTCAATCTGCCTCCTGTTGTATTCCCGCATAATCGCGTCATACTGGGAATTGCTTAACGCCATATCTGCCTCCTCATTCTCCCTGAACCCGCTCCTTCACCTGCTGCAGCATCAAAGTCTCGTAATCCGTATCCCGTTGTTTAAAATTGTGGAACTGATTGGGCGTCCTGCGGCGGGCCGTCTCCCTTGCCAAACCATTTTCCTGTCCTGACGGGGTCTTTTGTCTTTTCTCCTGGCGGCGCTTCTCGTCCTGAAGCTCCACATCTCTCCTGGTCCGCACCCCCGCCTCCTTCCAATCAGACAGAATCCGGTCTGCATACTGAAAACTGGGAGTATGAATGGCGCTTATGGTCCGGTCACAGGCCATCAGTACCAACTCTCTGGAAAAACCATATTCCCGGAACCATCGTTCTATCAGCTGCTGCTCCTTCGCCGCCGGCCTCCGGTCTCCCAAGCCAAATGCCTTCATCACGCTGAACATATCGCTGTTAAAGCTCTCCGCGAAATCCCTTGCCTCATCCGGAGTCCGGATTCCCCGGCTGTGCCAGTTTAGGGCCACCTTCTCCAAATAGCGGAGACTGAAATGCCCGTTTTGAGCGCAGTATTCCACCAGATATTCCAAAAGTTCCGTACTCAGTTTCAATGTATCGTAAAGATAGGCAAAAACCTGGCAGTCCCTGGGCGTAAACACCTTATTCAAATATTTCTGAGCAATATAAAGGAGCTGCGAAAATTCTTCATCCCCGGACAAGCGCTGTACCTGTCCCGCGGAGTAAACCGGAGAGGGTTCCTTTTTTGTCAATTCTTCATATTCTGTCTCCCGACCATACAGTCCTGCGCCGTTCTGGCTGTATTCCGTTCCCGTCTCTGCCCCGCTTTCATATTCCCGCTCCGCTTCCGAATTTTCCAGGATACCTTTTTTCTTCCAGTACGCCAGAGCACGCTTCACATCCGACTCCGTATGATCCAGGGCTGAGGCAATGGCCTCCACCGTAACTTCCTCCCTCTGATGGCGTAAAAGATAAAGATAAACCTTCACATACTCACCGTTGGCCTGGGCCATATACGTATCAATAAATTCATTGGCCACCAGCGTAGCCTGAATCTCCCACCGGTCCTTGAACTGAACTGCCATCGTCTCTCATACCTCTCTGCGTCATTCAATCGAAGCGTCTCATCCTGACCTGCTTTCAGGACCGCTCGCTGTGCCCCGGTATCATAGCACATTCTTCTCCAAAAGGAAATAGTCCCTTTTCTCCACAATTCCTCTTGTGGATAATGTGGATATTGTGGACAACTTTTCGTCTTTTTATCTGTTAGGTGGATAAAACTACCGGATTCTCCACATAAATACAGGATTTTCAAAATTATGCGACATTTTTTTATGTCAATTCAAAAATCCACAGCGGCTCTTTACATAAAATGTTGACAACTTTGTGGATAATGTGGATAACTAGATCCCCAACAGTTTTTCTCCCACTTTTACAATGTCTCCGGCGCCCATAGTTATCAACACATCACCCTGCACACAATTTTGCAAAATAAATGTTTCAATCTCGTCAAAGGAGGGAACATAGTGGGCTTTCGTTCCTCTGGCCCGAATTTTTTCCACCAGATTGGCGGAGCTGATTCCTAGATGATCCGTCTCCCTGGCTGCATAAATATCCGCTACAATGACTTCGTCCGCCCGTGCCAGCTCCTGGGCAAACTGGTCCATAAAGGCCTTGGTCCTGGTGTAGGTATGTGGCTGGAACACGCACCAGAGCTTCCGGTGGGGATAATGTCTGGCCGCCTCCAGGGTCGCATGGATTTCCTGGGGATGATGGGCGTAATCGTCGATAATCGTCACTCCTCCCACTACTCCCTTTTTCTCAAAACGACGGTCCGTTCCTCCGAAAACCTTCAGGCCGGCAATAGCTGCATCCAGGTTTACCCCCAACTCCAGCACCACTGCCAGGGCCGCCAGAGAATTGTATACATTGTGCTCCCCCGTAACCCCCAGGGTTACCCTTCCCACATGCTCTCCCCGAATCACCAGGTCATAGGAAGGCCGGGCAAATTCATCATAAGTAATATTCTCCGCCGTGTAATCGCTGTCCGTTCCCTTTCCGAAGGTTACCACCCGGCATTTTTTCTCACCCACAATCTCCTCCGGACGGTCAATTCCGCTGTTAATCACCAGAAGTCCCCCATCGGGAAGGCGTTTTACAAACTCTCCAAAGGAATGGCGGATATCCTGGATATCCTTAAAGAAATCCAGATGGTCCTCCTCAATATTTAAAATCACCTCTGCGGTAGGATAAAAGGACAGAAAGCTGTTTGTGTATTCACATGCCTCGGTCACAAACAACTCCGATCCTCCCACGCGGATATTGCCTCCGATATCCTTCAAAATTCCTCCCACAGAAATAGTGGGATTCAGCGCTCCCGCCAGAAGCATATCCGTAATCATGGAGGTGGTGGTAGTCTTTCCATGGGTTCCCGCCACCGCTACGGCCTGCCGGTAGTTGCGCATCATTTCTCCCAGAAGCTGGGCTCTGGTCAGGGTGGGAATCCCCCGCTCCCGCACCGCCTTCAGCTCCGGATTGTCCTCATGGATAGCAGCGGTGTAAACCGCCACATCGATTCCCGGTTCCTGGTCAATATTTGCGGCGGACTGTCCGATGTAAATCCTGGCTCCCAGCTGCTCCAGGTGACTAGTCAGCTGCGAGGGGTGGGCATCGGAACCGGAAATCCGGAATCCTTCTTTCAGAAGAATTTCCGCCAGCCCGCTCATGCTGATGCCTCCAATTCCGATGAAATGTACGTGAGCTTTTTTATTAAAATCAATTTGATACATAAGCGTTTCCTTCCTTTTCTGCCCTTTATCCGGCAGCTAACTTTATTATATCAGAAAAGACTCGAAAAGCCATAGAAAAAATGGAGAATTCCCTTCAGGAAACTCTCCACTTCTCATTTCGACTTCTTGGTTGAATTTTTATGCAGCACAGTCCCGGAAAATCCGCTGTCCGTACCGCTCCAGGATTATCAGAAGGCAGTTACCCAGCACACCTACCGCGAGGATTTCCCCGATTCCCACCGTTGCCACGGAAAACAGAATCATCTCCTCCGCACCATAGGCATAGCGCAGCACCCATGGAATGATTACCATGTTGGAAATAATCGGGGGCAGACATACCATCCACTTATGTTTTCTCAGGTACCAGGACCCCAGTGCGCCAATCAGTGTCGCCAGACTGCCGAACACCACATCCAGGATTACCGCTGTCCCCATGAGCATCCCCATGAAATTTGACAGCAGACAGCCGATGAACAGTCCCGGCACCGCTGCCGGCGTAAAGAACGGAAGCACGCACAAGGCCTCCGACACCCGGAATTGAATCACTCCGAAGCTGATCGGCGCAAGGCTCACTGTCAGAGCCGTATAAATGGCCGCAATCATAGCTCCCTGCACCAGCTGATGAATTTTTTTGTCTTCTCTCATATTCAGTTTTCTCCTTTAGTTTTGTTTTACGAGTGGAAGGTCTCGAACACTCGATTCATTTAACGCCGGGAATCGGCGGCAGGCCCGAAAAGACCTTATTTTTAGGGCGTTTTCTGCGTGTCTAAGAATACCACGGGAATGGGGGATTGTCAAGGAAAGGCCAGCAAAGTCCAAGAAAAGTCCAACTTTGCATTATCAGGTATTCAGAAACAGAAAAAAGAGAGGCCGCCGCCCCTCTTAAAATGCTTCTGCAATCTTCTCCATTTCTGCCGCTTTCGTGTCCGGCAGCACATGACTGTATAAATCCATCGTCATAGCAAGAGAGCTGTGCCCCAGAATAGTTTTTAATACCTTGGGCGGCATTCCTGCCTCTATGGCCCGTGTGGCGAATGTGTGCCTGAAGATATGAGGTGTGATCCGTGGGAAATCATGTTTCTCTGCCTGAATGCGTTTCACAATCCGGTTTATCTCTGCCTGTAGTCTGTCCCGGCTCAAGGGCTCTCCCTTCTCATTGCAAAACAGATAGCGATCTAAACGCTCCACTTTAAAATCCCAGTAATTGCGCTGTGCGTCCAGCAGCGCCGCCAGATCGGCGGTTAAGGGTATGTCTCTTTTAGAAGTCCGGGTTTTAGGTCTATCCTCAAAATACCCCTGTCCCTCTATGTATTTCAGTGTACGCTGTATGTGGATTACATTCTTTTTCTTGTCCACGTCCGAATACTTCAAGCCCCTTATTTCTCCGTTTCTCATGTCGGCTCGCAGCATAACAGCAAACAGATTATATAAATAGCTGTCCTTTGCATATTCCATGAAAAGCGCCTGCTGTTCTTTCGTCATAGCCTGCTGCATACACCCATTAAGGATAGCAGACACAATTTTGATACTGAAAAGCGCATATCCTTCCTTCTCCAGTTCATTGTAGAACCGCTGAATATGTTCGCCTCGTATATCCGAATTTTTTTTATCCCCCAGCCGTCCTTTTATCATGCTGTCGAAATACTTCTTGTAATTGTAGTATGTCCCGGACTTTACCCGGTTTTTCTTGTATTGCTCCATCCAGGTTATGAACCATTCAGACAGAACCACCTTTTTCCTTGATACTGAAAGCGCCCCTCAAACGTATCATACCGTTGCCGTATTCCTTTGGTAAGTTTTCGCCCACGCTTATCTATCGCCATAAAATCACGCCTTTCTATCCTTTATCTGCCTATATGCCGTTTCCTTGACTGTGACTTCTCCTTCTATCAGGTCTATTATGCTCTGACACTTGCACTTCGGGCAAAACAGCGGGAAATTCTTCAGATACGTTTCCTTTGTGGCCTTCTGCCTCGTTTTGCCCTTACATATAGGGCATATTATAAAGCCGCTCTTATCAATCAGCTTTACCACCTTTTCCATGTATAGGAGCAGGCAGCAGGCCCATAAGGGCTGCAGCCATCTTTGCTCTACTTCAAAACGATTGCTATGATTATCGCCCCGGACAAAGCCACATTTACCACCAGCGACAGGAATAACAGCTTCCTAAGTTGCCTTATTTCCCGTCCGGCCTCTGCTATACAGTCCGTTGCAAGGCTCCCATGTCTTTCTCCTGCTGCCATTATGCCGCCTCCCTTCTGGCTCTGGGCTTTCTAATCGCCATTCTAAGCGGTTCCGGATCCTGTCCTGCATATTCTTCCACCTCTGCCACCGTGACCGTTCTAAGCCCTCTGGAAGTCCTGACAATCAGCTTTTCCCCGACACTCACACGGCCCACCAAAAGCCCCGGCAATTCCCATGCGTACAGTTTGCCACCGTTCCGGTGAGAAGCCCTTACAATCTGCCTGCGACCATACCTGATCGGGACAGAAGCCAGCCCGTGGGCCTTTGCCAGTAAATAGCTTGTATATCCGTCTATCAGGTTCCCAGCCCCATCCAGAATGTTTTCAGACTGTAAACATCCCGTTTCCCTGAAATACTGCTCCTTGTATAGGGTGCAACGCCAAAGCGTAGCACGGCTTTTGACTGGTCTATCCTGGAAAAACAAATTATAGGCGCTTGCAATCGAGCAGCTGCAGAAAATCCACAGCCATATATAGACATCATCAAATACTATTATCAGGCTTACATGAATACTTTCCACGAGGAACACCCGCGTTTATCCAAAAAGCTATGGATGATGTTGTTATCGCTATTCAATGCGGTACTGACGTAATAGAGGATGACAGACTGAACGTTGGCATGTACCGCGCTATGATTGACAAGCATTTCCAAACACAATATAAAAACTGCGATTACAATATTTGCCACTTTATGACCGATGGAATTCGTAATAACCGCTTCCACGAGGTATGTTATTAATCACGTCCAACACAAAGGAAAGGAGCCTCCAATGAAAAAACAAGACCCATTAAAAAGGCAACTTGATAATATTCGAGTTCTTATTGAAGAAGCAAAAATCCGCAACAACTTTAGCGATGAGCAATTAGCTGCGTGTCTCGGAATATCCGATAGAACTTTACGTGATAAAAGAGCAGATCCATCATCCCTAACCTTTGGCAAATTATTGATTCTATTGGAACTTACTGGAAGAAAAATCAAATTTGTTGAAAAGGAATAGCCCCCCGGAAAAGCGTCATATATTCCCCCACTTGTGGGGATGCTGTGTTTTATGGCAGCCCTGGGCCATTCCTTCTATGGGAAGGACCTCCGATTGCTCAAAAATGAGTCGCCGGACTGTCCAATATTGGATTACCGAGTGTAGATATTCCCTTATCAGGTATGAGGGCAGAGGCAGAGGCCGGATTGTTCAGAATTTCATATTGGTGTCTCAAAATTGGGCTTTTCTCTTGCACCCCGCCGTCAGATGTGCTATATTGATAATAGAAAAGGGGAAAACAACCGCCCACAAGGGGTTGACCTCTTACAAAATGGTTATAGAATTACCACCCTGCTACCGGTCAAAGTTTTGGGGTGGTTTTTCTATGCTTAGAACACTACTTGATAAACGTAAATACGAATGTCAGCAATGCCAAGATGAACATTCCAAAAGCCATAAGGTCTTTAAAATCAAAATGTTTCATCAGCACCACCCCCATTCTATGTATCATAAAATGAAGGTCAGCCACCCTGCAACACGATTGTTCTTATACGATATTCTATCATTCTTTACATGAGTTTACAATTGGTTCTACAATATTTCTATCTGGCACATTTTCATTGCCTCTAAAGCATTTCTGTGACTTTCCGGTGATACCCCCGCACAGCAATTTGCATCTACAAAAATCTCAGCCTCAGGAAGTGAAGATTTCAATATCATAGCATTGGAAATCACACAAATGTCTGTGCACAGTCCAACCAGCTCAATTCTTTCATACTGCCCTCTGGCGGCAATATGTGCCAGCTGTGTGCTTCCAAAAGAAGGTTTTTCCAAAATCATACAATCCTGTGTCAATTTCTGAAGCTTCGGAATAATTTCCCAGCCCTTACTTCCCTTGATACAGTGAGCAATCGGAAGCTTCTTTCCTTCCTGAGTTTCCGAATAATTTTCCTGATGCGTATCCATGGTAAAAATAATATCTTTTCCACATTCCTTAGCAGATTTTACCTTAGAAACCACATTTTCCACAATATTTTGAGCTTCCTTTGTGCCTAAAGCTCCATCTACAAAATCTGTCTGCATATCCACAACTACCAATAATTCTCTCATTGAAAAACCTCCTTAATATTTCTTCAAAATACGCTCTTCATCTGCTCCGTAAAACAATTCGCTGATTTCTTCTGAATAAAATAATTCCAAATTATTCTCAAAGTCATTTGCCAGCGGATATTCTGAAATCTTATCTGCCGGCGCCCAGAATTCCCGGATAACAAAACCATCCTT
>URFM01000048.1 GCA_900547035.1 uncultured Clostridium sp.
TATTATTATACGCTATTTCTCGTCAAAAATCAACCATTTGTTGTGACAGAGCCAAAAAATAAAACCGAATCCATCGTAAATGGTACTGAATAGATAGAAGGGAGGAAACTTGACACCCCAAAAGGCGATTACTATAATGAAAGCAAAAGGTTCAGTGAACCACCATGAAAGAACGGACAAATTGAGGAGGAAAGAACATGAGAAAGAGACTGTATCTGGCAGCATTAACTGCCGCCCTGACGTTAGGAGCTGCGGCAACCTCTTACGCCGCCCAGTGGGTACCGGACACCAATGGCTGGTGGTACCAGGAGGATGACGGAAGCTGGCCTTCCAATACCTGGAAATGGATTGACGGAAATCAGGATGGAGTGGCGGAGTGCTACTATTTTGGGCCGAATGGATATATCTACACATCTACTACAACTCCGGATGGTTACACGGTAGACGGAAATGGCGCCTGGACGGTGAACGGAGCAGTACAGACCCAGGTTGCCGGTGGAAATACCTCCGGCGGTTCCCAGGCAGCATCCCAGACGGCGGAAATCAACCGGCGGGCGGTGGCGGCTTATCGGGAGAAGATATCGGAGTATATGGTGAAACCACTCAACTATAATGGAGGTGAAATACCGATTCGTTCTTTTGCGGTGGCAGATCTCAATGGAGATAATATTTTTGAAGCTCTTGTTGGTTTTGAAGATCCATCGGGAATGACTATACTTAATGCTGGAGTCATCCTTTATTATACAGACCATTTATGCGAAGAAGTCCTGTCGAGCGGTTACGAAGGAACAGGGTTTTCGTATAACCCTCATACTCGTTTGATTAGTACAGGTGGATATGCAAGGGGATATATTGGTTATAGTATTTATGAATTTGATGAGCAGTCTGTCTTGACAGAAAGAGGTAGCTTCTCGCAGAATATGAGGTCAGGCGAGGCATCACTTTCCATCGATCAGGAATTCATATCCGAACCAGAAGATATCTTAAATTGGGCAAAAGAGTTTGATAATGGCGGCTTCACTTTACCTCAAGTGGATGCGACTCAGGAGATGGTAGAGCAATACTTAAGTGGTGATGGACAGGCAACATCCGTGCTGCCTTCTAGTTTGTCTGACAGTGTTTTGTCAAATATGAATGGAAATTAAGTCGCTGATTTTAAATATCCAGATAAATTTATAGAATATACAACCAAAAAACCGAGAAACACACATGAAAAGACACACACTTATCATCACCCTGCTACTTACAGGAGTATTCTTATGCAGCTTTTCAATCCTATACTATGGCTTGACAAAAATGCAGGAGGCACGGTACGCGCAGGAAGAGACAGAGGACAACCAGAAATGGACAGAGGAGCAAGGGCGTGAAGAGCCGCAATCCGCTGCCCACATGACACAGACCGCGCCCCCGGAGGAGACGAAAACCCCGACCGAGGAGGAGACGGAGACCCCGGCTGCGGAGGAGACAGAGAAACAGCCGGTCCGGGTGGATGAAGTCCGGACCCAGCGCCTTTCACCCCAGTGCATTCAGGTCTGCTGGAACAGTGATTTTGACGCCAATGTGGAGGAATATATCGTAAAAAGGCGTCCATTTTCCAACGGGGAACCGGCAGGAGACTGGGAGGCTCTGACTGTGGTAAAAAGCGGAGCCGGGGAATATATCGCAGAGGATCATCTGCCCTCCGCGGTTCCGGTTCAGTATGAGTACCGGGTGGACGTAAAAACGGCGGATGACCATATGTATGAGCCGAAAGAGGGAAAAGCTGTTTTGGCCTCCAACGTGATGGTCTGCATCGATCCGGGGCATTTCGCAGGAAAAAATGCGGCTCCCGGCAGCGATTCCTTCGGCTATGCAGAGGGGGACTTCACTTTGGAGATAGCTCTTTGCCTGAGGGACATTTTAAAGGAAACCTATGGGATTGATTCCTATATGACCAGGGAATCCGGCTCCATCATTCTGGACGGATATCGGGACCAGGAATTGGATTCAGGCCATATTTCCCTGAGAGGCATGTACGCGGCCAGCCGCCAGAGCAATCTGTTTGTGTCCATTCACACAAACGCCAACAATGACCAGGCCAACGGATACGATACCTGGGAGCAGCCCACGGCCATCAACAAGACGCTGGTTTTTCTAAACCAGACGGCTATGGAATCCGCAGAAGCATTGAAAACCGCCAATGCCATTGGCGTGAATTTGTCCGGAGCCAGCTATGAGCTGGGGCTGAGCACCGTGGGAGAGTTCCGCACAGTAACCGAGCCATCACAGCTGCGTCAGTGGCCGATGGGTACAACGACAGTTTAAATGAAATGGGAACGGTGGTATATCGGCTGAATGACGGACAGGACTATTACGGAGTGCTTCGCGGCGCGGCATCCGAAGGGATTCCCGGGATGATCATCGAGCATGGGCTGCACACCATACCGGAGGTCCGGAAGACGGCCGGAGAAGGGCTGGCCCAGGTCTGGGCCCGGGCGGATGCATACGGGATCGCCTATGGTTTCGGATTTATGAAAGATCTTACAATGGAGGAGGAGTATGAAAATGAACAATAAAAAGAGAGGCTCAAATTGCGCCGGCAGTGCCCTGGTGATCGGAATGATTGTGATGGCAGTTCTGGTTGTCGGTTCCGGCGTAGGATTGGGCGTAAAAACCGGTCTGGATACCAGAAAGTGGAATAACCTGAGCCAGGCGGTGGATTCCTACGGGATATCCTATTTTTCCAACCAAAAAGAAAATCTTGGAGAACGCTGGGAGGATACGGGTATATTTGATTTTTCCGAGCGGAAGGATATTCTGGAGCAGATGGAAAAACTGGAAGGCTCGGCAAAGGAGGCGGATACCTGGTTTGCTGAGGAAACCGCCCGGATTCAGACAGATTCGGAACAAAAGGAAGATTATCATTTGTCCGACGGATACGCCGATTACGAGAGCTATCTGGAAAGCTGCATGGAGGCCCTGGAAAGCCGCGATTATGAGAAGGCAAGGGAGCTGACCGAGGAGGCGGACAGCCAGCTGGAGGAACTGATTGAGGAAAATGAGGCTTACATTGAGGAAAAGGTAAGATCCTAAGCCGCTCTGGATTTGTCCACAGCAGATGTGGAGGATAAAACCAATCTGCAGACCGAGCTGCAGACAGCGGAACAGCTGGCCAAAGAGGGGAAATACAACGAGCTTGGACCGGTTTTTGAGAAAATGGATGACATCGCCTACCGGTACATGGAGCCGGAGCACAAGCTGAATATTAGCGTGCAGCAGGTGGACGCTTCCGCATTTCCCAATGTCCGGCTTTACCTGCGGGTGGAGGATGCCCTGTCGGGGGAGGTGCCGGTTCTGGATGATATTCTGTTTTTCATCCGGAAGCAGGACGCCAACGCTAACTTTGTCAAACAGCAGATTTCAAGAGTTTCCCAGCTAAATGAAAATGAGGCCTTGAATGTGGATATGGTTGCGGACGTCAGCGGAAGTATGGCCGGACAGCCGATTCAGGAAGCAAAGAATGTGATGTCCAACTTTATTTCCAGCGTACAGTTTTCTGCCGGGGATCTGGTGGAATTGATTACATTCAGCTCGGGGGTCTATCTGGAGGAGGAGTTTACCAATTCCGCCAGCACGCTGATTAGTAAGATTAATGGGCTGAATACAGGAAACGATACAAGCCTGTACGATGCGCTCTATACGGCGGTTACAAGAACAGCAGCCCGGAGCGGGGCAAAGTGTGTGATGGCCTTTACGGACGGAATGGACAATAACAGCTCCTGCAGCAGCCAGGACGTGATCGATCTTGCGAAACGGTATCAGGTTCCCATCTTTATCATCGGACTGGGAACCAGCAATTACTCGGAGATCCGGCAGATTGCCTCAGAAACAGGAGGAGAATACTACGAAATTTCCAATATTACATCCATGGCGGATATTTACCAGGAGATCTACCGAAAGGAAAAGGAACTCTATCTGGTAGAGTTTGAGGACACAACCGGAACCGTGACTTCCAGCGCGAATATTACGGTAGGATATCATTCGGAGACTTACGGAGGTGAGTGCAACTACAGCTACACCCCCAGCGTGCTGATGGATGTGGAGGGAGCTGCATTGTACCAGGACGGCCCTGAGGCAGTGGTAGAAGGATATATGAAGGCCTTTGACGATGCAATGACCAATTCGGATTTTTCCGCTATTTTGGGATTCTTAAAACCGGGAAGCAGCATTGATCAGACCCAGCAGCAGTATGTGCTGAAAGATATTTCGGAGATGCTGGATTCCTATGAGATTGTATCTGTGGATTACGACACCAATGATTCCTGCGTGGTGACCACCCGCGAGAATTATTATGTACAGA
Source organism: uncultured Clostridium sp. (assembly GCA_900547035.1). Classification (GTDB taxonomy): domain Bacteria; phylum Bacillota; class Clostridia; order Lachnospirales; family Lachnospiraceae; genus Enterocloster; species Enterocloster excrementigallinarum. The sequence goes on from URFM01000048.1 coordinate 4,340, forward strand.
AGCCGGGCGTACCCCTGGAACTGCTGACTCAACAGTGCAAATACCGGGTGGTCCGGGAAAATGGCGCCTGGAAAATGACTGATTTCGCTGACAGCGTTCAGGTCCTTTCACGGGTAAAGCAGTAAAGGCAAAAGCCGCCGCACTTTTGAAGGTGCGGCGGTGTTTTTTATCCTTATGAATCATTTTAAATAAAACCAAAGGGCTCAAAAATGGTACTGAATCTATGAGAGGAGGGAAGCTTGACGATGATATACCATGAGATTATAATGGAAAAAAAGTGCAGTGAACCACTACATGTACGGAGTATGAAGAAAGCGAATGAGGTGCCAGGATGAGCGGCGAAGGAACCATGCAACTGGAAAATTTGGTAGAACAGGCGAAAAAAGGGGATCAGCAGGCTTTTGAAGCTCTTTATCAGCAGACCTACCGTCTGGTCTATTTTCACGCGAAAGCAATTACAAAGAGCGATGAGGAGGCGCTGGATTTGGTACAGGATACCTTTCTGGCTGCCTACAGGAGCCTGAGTCGGCTCAAGGACAGCCGGAATTTTCGGAAATGGATCTCCCGAATCGCCTTTAACCTGGGCTGTAAGAAGCTGCGGGGAGCTCATGAGGTACTTCTGGGAGAGGATGAAGAAGGGGAGTTTGAGGCGCTGCCGGAGCGGGATGAGGACCGGCTGCCGGAGGAATCCCTGGATCGGAAGGAAACAGTAAAGATTGTAAAAGAAGTAATCGAAGGCCTGCCGGTACTGCAGAGGGCAGCGGTGATTGCCTACTACATGGATGAAATGGGAATCGCGGAGATAGCCCGTCTGGCCCAGTGCAGCGAAGGGACCATCAAAAGCCGTCTGAACTATGCCAGAAAAGCGATGAAAGAGCGGATTCTTCAGAAGGAGAGAGAAATGGGCTGCCGTCTCCATGTGGTTACGGCTCCGGTCATTGTGCTGGCCCTGCGTCAGATGTTTGCGGGAACGGCGGTGTCTCCGGAGAAGATGGCACTGGTGTGGAGTCTTATTCGCCCCAGACTTTCCTTTGGGGCAGGTGCGGCGTCCGCTGGTGCAGCCCAGGGAATAGCCGGAGGGGCGGCAGAAGGAGCTGTTGAAGGAGCGACCGGTGCAGCGGCGGCCGCCGGAGGAGGCGCAGCTAAGACGGCGGCAGCTGTAGCAGCTGCGGCTGCAAAAGGAGGAATAGCGGCAGCAAAGCTGAAGCTGGTAGTGGCGGCGGCAGCGGCGGTTGCGGTGACGTCTGTAGGAGTGGCGGGAGGCAGCTATGTGGCTTACCGCCAGGAGCAGGCAAGACAGGCGGCAGCGGTGGAAGGAACCCTGGCGGGAGCTGTGGGGCCGAATGGAGAAGTGCTTGGAGAAGCAGCGGACGCTGAAAACCAGATTGGTTGGGTAGAGTTTGAGGAAGGGTGGAAATACCGGACGGAGGACGGGAGCTTCCTGAAGGACCAGTGGGAAGAGATTGGCGGGGAGCTGTACTGTTTTGATTCGGAGGAATGGCTTAGAACGGAAAATTTCCAGCTGGGAAACCGCATTTTTACGGTATCGGACAGCGGGAATCTGATTGGAGTATCCTATGACGGCATTCAGTATGATGGAGAGACAGACCAGGTAGATAATATCACCTACTATACGGATGATACGATTTATTATGTTGTGCGCGGAGATGGGATTCATGCCTCGGATTTGGACGGGAAAAATGACCGGAAGTTGTGCGACCAGGGAGCCGACCGTATTGTGGTGGAGGGAGATTGGGTCTATTTTGCTTCATACAAGGTCCTTTATCGGATGAAAACCGATGGTACCCAGCTGGAGCAGTGGAATGAGGATCAATGGATTTACGCAAATTCCATGGCGGTATCCGATGGGATTCTCTATGTAAATATCACGGATACGATACCTGGGGACGGGGATATTCCCCATGGCGGAATGTATGAAGTGAATTGGGAAGATCAGACATATGAACAACTGCCTATGATGCTGCCTGCATTTCCGGAGTATGATCAGATGCAGATGGAGGACGGATGGATCTATTTCATTGCCAGCAATCCCATCAATGAAATATATGGAGGGGAGGCCTTTGGCAGCACCCTCATACGGATGTCTGTAGAAGATTACCAGATCGAAAAGATTTCCGATGAGGGGATTGAAACATTTTTTGTTCACGGAGATACGGCTTTCTGCATGAAAGATGGCCAGGCGGTGAAATATTCCATTTCCCAGCAGACGGAGAAGCTCCGGCAGGTGAACCAGTGGTTTGAAGAAGATCCTGAGGGAATGTATCAGGATTATCTGGAAAAGGTGCTGGTGCCTAAGTTTGGTCAGGTGACGGAGTTTAGTAAGCAGTATTATTATCGCCGGGCTCTCCCACAATACTTTACCCCCATGATTACGATTGAACCCGATCCGGATCCTGCGGGAGAGCCGCAGCTGGGGATTTTAAGAAGCTATGTGGATGACCTGAATGGAGATGGGAAAAAGGAAATGGCGGTACTCCGAATCGGATTTCGGAAGGATGAATACGGGCAGGAACCTTATTCCGCACTGATTCTGGATCTATATCAGATAATGAATGGAGAAATGATAAATTTTGGAACGGAGGAATTGAGAACTATTGGGCCATCTCAATTATCCGATGCCGCAGAAACTACGCTTTATGTAAAACATTATAATGGAGCGTGTACGTTCCTTTACCACCGTACATGGTCTATGTTTACCCAGGGTGATGGTGGATGGGATCAAATGGACTTTATTTCCTTTGATACAGGGCAGTATGGAAATGTTGTTATGAATCGAACGGAATTCTTCGAAGGGACAGGAGAGGGGGAGATGGATCAGGAGCAGCTGGATCAAACCAGGAAACAATATGGATTTACTGATCAGTGGCTTAAGCCGGATGCATATCTGACCGTATCCGCCCAGGAACCGGATTGCGAGGTGATTTTCCGGGAAGCATTGGGATTAGGAGCCAGTCAGGGCGGATATAACACCGTGGATGGATATGGACTTGTAAATGAAATGACGGCGCTGGGCAATTTTACGGAACATCCCATCTACTGGAGCATGGATATTGACCCGGTTCAGGAAGCGCCGGAGTCGGTGGGGATGGACAGCAGCCAGTCTACAAACTGGTATGACCAGAACTACAGCAGCTGGGAGCAGCGGGAAAGGCAGAAAGAGGAACAGCAGAACGCAGTTTATGGTGAAGCAGACCAGGACGCCATTAGATTGTATCAGGAATATTTAAGAGAATCACCGGAGAATTTTAGTTCGGGTTTGTGTGACATCAATCAGGACGGAGTTCGGGAACTGGTGCGCCAAGACCAGGTATTGGTGGTAGAGCAGGGGGTGGTGAAATCTTTTGAAATCGGGTATTATAAAGGTTATTTTTCAAATGAAAGGATTCTGCAGGCCAGGGAATACGGTTCTAATCCTCCGCAAAAACAAATGGCCCTCTTCCACGATGGAGCCAAATGGGTTTTGGAAAGTGTAAGCTGGGATAATGCACATTATGGTATAAGAGGACCGCTGCTTTCCTATGAAGACTTCTGCGAAAAAGCCAGAAGGCTGGAGGCCGACGGATATGAGGGGTGGCAGTATACGGGAGTGGAAGAAACGGCTCTCCGGCAGCAATATGAGCAATACCGCGGAGAATGGGAGACAGTGGAGGCTTTTGAACAGAAATACAGCCATTTGACTTCAGTTCCGGTAGCGTTTGACTGAGGCGTATTATTCTAATCATTGGAAAGAAAACGAGGGAACGAGTATGAGCAGCGACACAACAATCCAACTGGAAAACCTGGTGGAGCAGGCCAGAAGGGGAAACCAGCAGGCCTTCGAGGCATTATATCAGCAGACCTACCGTCTGGTCTACTTCCACGCCAAGTCCATCACGAAAAATGAGGAGGAGGCCCTGGACTTGGTTCAGGACGCCTACTTGGCGGCCTACAATGGCCTGAATCGCCTTCAGGACAGCCGGAACTTTCGGAAATGGATCACCCGTATTGTATTTAATCTGGGCTGCAAGAAGCTTCGGGGAGCCCATGAGGTGCTGCTGGGCGAGGATGGAGAAGAGGAATTTGAGGCGCTGCCGGAGCAGGATGAGGCCCGTCTGCCGGAGGAATCCCTGGATCGAAAGGAAATGGTAAAGATTGTAAAAGAGGTGATTGAGGGGCTGCCGGTGCTGCAGAAGGCGGCGGTAATCGCCTACTACATGGATGAAATGGGCATCGGGGATATAGCCCGTCTGGCCCAGTGCAGCGAGGGAACCATCAAGAGCCGTCTGAATTACGCCAGAAAGGCTATGAAGGAGCGGATTCTCCAGAAGGAGAGAGAAATGGGCTGCCGTCTCCATGTGGTTACGGCCCCCGTTATTGTGCTGGCCCTGCGTCAGATGTTTATGGGAACGGCGGTATCTCCGGAGAAGATGGCGTTGGTGTGGGGACTGATCTGCCCCCAATTTTCAGCAGGCGCGGCAGCTTTGGCTTCCGGAGTCGGCAGCGGAGCTGCAGGATCGGGCGCTGCGGAGACAGCGGGGGCTCAGGCAGCTGCCGCTCAGAGCGCCGGCCAGGGAACGGCCCAGGCGGGTGCTGCTGCCAGTGGCAGCGCCGCCCAGTCAGGATCTGCCGCAGCCTCAGCGGCAGTGAAAGGAGGCACGGCAGTAGCTAAACTGAAGTTGATTACGGGGGCGGCCGCCGCAGTTACGGTAGTTTCCGTAGGGGTGGCAGGAGCAGGCTATGTGTCTTACCGCCAAGGGCAGACAGCCGTTGTGACAGAGACTGCCGCCACAGAGGCCTCTGTGGCAGAGGAGGAAGGCCAGCGCTGTATCCTGGCGGAGATAGAAGGTCAGAGAGAAATCGCCGCAGAAGGAGAGGCCGGATGGGTAGAATTTGACGAAGGGTGGAAATACCGGAAAGCAGACGGAACATACCTGAAAGAGCAATGGGCGGAGATTGACGGGGAGCTGTATTATTTCTATCCGGATGAATGGCTCTGTATCGACAGCTTTGCCTATGGAAAACGATTTTTCGACTTGACAGAGGCGGGAAATTTGATGGAGATATCTTATGACGGTGGGGCTGTTTTTTATACAGGGGATATCATGTATTATTCCGAACCGGAAATCGGCGTATGTGCGATGGATATATGGACAGGTGATGCATGGAATCTGTGCGAGCATGATGCGGAGAACATCGCGGTTGAGGAAGACTGGGTATATTTTACATCCCCCCAGACCCTCTACCGTATGAAGACGGACGGTACCCAGCTGGAAGAATGGAATGAGGAGAGCTGGACTTACGCCTACTCTATGGAGATATCCGATGGGCTGATCTATATGTATATGACGGATATGCCTTCAGAGGATGGGGAGGTTTCCACAGGATGGCTGTGTGAAGCAAATCCGCAGAATCGGACCTTCAGAGAACTGCCCATTGCGTTTCCGGCGCCTCCGGAGTACGGGCAGATGCAGGCAGAGGACGGCTGGCTCTATTTTGTCGCCGATAACCCCTCTCCGGAAACCTTTGGAGGAACGGAGTTCAGCGACGTATTGCTGCGTGCTTCTCTGGAAGATTACCATGTGGAACGGATTTCTGATGAAAATATTGAGGCCTTCTTTGTCTGCGGGGATACCGCGTTCTGTATGAAGGACGGGGAGGCGGTTAAGTATTCCATCTCTCAGAGCGCGGAGGAAATCAGCCCACACTCCCCTTAAACCGATCACTTTTACAGAAACCCCGATATCAACCCTTCTTCAACCGCTCCTCCACCATCTCACAGAGCTTGGGAATCTGGGATTCAAACTCCACCCCGTACCATCTGGCGGACTTGGAGGCGGCGGTGGCCTCGATGCAGATGACTACGAAATCCGCAGCCAAGGCCAGGGCGTCGCCTAAGTCCATGCCCCGCATCAGGCCGCCCAGGACCGTGGAGGAGTACAAATCCCCGGTGCCGTGAAAGCTCTGGGGGCAGCGGCGTGTAAAGTAGGAAAATTCCTTTCCGTTCCGGTCCAGATAGGCCACGCCCAGCTGGTCGGGCTGGTAGCTGACTCCCGTGAGAACGGCGGTTTTGCACCCCAGCTCCAGAAGTTTTTCCATCAGAGAGCGGATATAGTCAGGGCCGTATTCCGTCCGGTAGGGCATGCCGGTGAGGAGACATGCTTCGGTGATATTAGGCAGGATAATGTCCGCCTTGGCGCAGACCTTGGCCATCTCTGCGGGGAAAGAGTCGTTAAAGGCCGCGTAGAGCTTTCCGTTGTCCGCCATGGCCGGGTCCACTAAAATCAGGTTGTCCCCGGTGCCGAAGCGGTCAAAAAAGCGGCAGATCTGATGGCACTGGTCGCCGGAAGCCAGATAGCCGGTGTAGATGCCGTCAAAGGTGATGCCCTCCTTCTCCCAGGCGTCGGAGATGGGCTCGATCTGGTCTGTCAAATCCTTGCAGGTGAAGGTCTTAAACATGGTGTGGGTGGATAACACAGCCGTAGGAAGAATGCCGCACTCCACGCCCATAGCGGAGAGAACAGGCAGAGCAACGGTGATGGAGCAGCGCCCTACGCAGGAAATGTCCTGCAGTGTGATGATTCGTTTCATTTTATCTGAACCTCCTGAATTTGTCCGAATTGTAAAGCTTCTCGTTAACGATGACAAGAGTATAGCAGGATATGGACTGATTGAAAATGTCCAGAAACGCAAAAAATAACCAGTCCAGTTTGCGGTATAGGCATCTTGTAGAACATTGACATGGAAAGAACGAACATGATACGATGCCTTTACAGAACAGTTACATCAAAACGTTAAAAGATGTTTAAGGGAAAGGAGGGGATCTGCCGCGGCAAAGGTACTGTTTGGAAAATACCGCCTAGAGCGGGTGATCGGAACCGGCAGAAGCGGGACGGTCTGGCTGGCGGTTCACCTGGGCCTGGAAGAGTACCGGGCCATTAAGTGTATTTTAAGGCGGGGAACAGATTACGAAACCGTCCGGCGGGAGGCGCTGATCTTAAAAAATCTGAGGCATCCTGCCATACCGATTGTATACGACCTGGAGGAAGATCAGGACTATCTTTATCTGATTGAAGAGTATCTCCGGGGAGCATCTCTTTATACCCTGGTTCGCAAACAGGGCGTCCTTTGGGAGGCGGATGCGGTCCGTTACGGAATCCAGCTCTGCCAACTGGTACAGTTCCTGCATTCCGCAGGAGAAACCCCGATCTTACATTTGGATTTGCAGCCCAACAATCTGATGATCTGCGAGGGCACACTGAAAATTGTTGATTTCGGGCAGGCTGCTTATGAGGGCCGCCCGGAGGAGGGAGAGCGCCGGGCTGTCCGGGGATTCGCCTCTCCGGAGCAGTACCGTCCGGACCAGAGTCTGGATACCAGGGCTGACCTGTATGGAATCGGAGCCCTTCTGTCCTTTATGGTGAGCGGTTCGCCGGATCCGGCCCGGAGCAGGGGAAGAGTCAGCCCCCAATTAGAGCGGATTATCCTTCAATGCATGGAAAAGGACAGGGAGAAGCGGTTTCAGTCCGCGGAACAGGTAGAGCGCTGTCTATGGACCGTTTTGGAGTCAACCCGGGGGAAGAAACCGCCAAGGCCGGATACTTCTCTGGAAATCGCCGTCGCGGGAAGCCGTCCGGGGGCAGGGGCCACCCATCTGGCTTTGGCGATCAGCCGCTATCTGTCCGGGAGCGGCGTGGAATCTCTGTATGTGGAGGAGAACCAGAGCGGCCATATGCGATGTATGGCTCAGACTCTGGGGCTCCGTCCTGACGAGGCGGGGATCTACCATATGGCTGGCTGTCAGGTCCGGCCCTGGTACGGGGAGACCGTAACCCTTAAACCCACTTGCCCGGCGGTGTCCGTGTACGATTACGGATATGAGTGGAAACGAATGTATGGCCGGGGGAGGGATATTTTGATTATGGCCGCAGGCTCATCGCCCTGGGAACAGTGGGATTTGGAGCGGATGCTGGAAGCACTTGGTCCGGAAATCCGGTCGGCGAAGGGCAGTTTTCTGGCATTTAGGGGAAGGAAAAAGGGACTTGCTGGTTTTGGGAGTATCGGGGCCGAAAAGAAAAAATATAAGGAGATGGAAATCATTTTCCAGCCGTATTTTGAGGATCCCCTAAAGCCGGGGGAACAGGGAGAGGCATTTCTCAGGGAACTCTGGATGGCGGCGGTTAAAAGCGCAGGGGGGAAACCGATGAAGAGAAAAGAAAGGAGGAGATGGCGGCGGTTAAGAGAGGAAGGAGAACGATGGCGGAAGGTTCTTGGGGACCGAACCGAAAAGCGGGACGTATAGTCGGAGTGATGGGGTTGGGGAGAAAGACAGGAGCTACCCATTTTACGCTGTGGGCGGCTTCCTATTTGTCCGGAGTGAGACAAAGAAAGACAGCGCTGATGGAGTGGAACAATCATGGAGATTTGAAACGACTGGAAAAGGCTTGGTTTCCGGCTGAAAAAAGGGGAAATGTTTTTCAGGCTCTGGGAATGGATTTTTATAAGAGGGGAGAGGCAGGTGAGCTGGCCCGCTGCCTGGAAGCAAAGTATGATGAGGTGCTGATTGATTTTGGGGAGAGGGTAAAGGAAACACAAAATGAGTGGCAGAGGTGTGATGTGAGAATTGCCACGGTATCCTTTAGCGACTGGCAGCTGGAAGCTGCCGGCGGCATGGCGGATTTACGCCGGGCTCTGGGGAGAGGATGGGTGTGTTTGTCTGTTTTTGGAAGTGAGGATGCGAGAGGAGAGGCGCAGAGGAGGTTGGGTATTCCTGTCATTCGAATTCCATTTTCGGAAGACCCCTTTCATGTGGACCGAAGGGCTATGGAGTGGTTTGAGGGTGTTTTATAGGCAGATTGGCCACGGTTTGAGATGGTGATCTTACAGATAAAAATGACTGAATTCAGTAAAAATCACATAAATATTTGTCGAATATTGACAGAGGGGGATTTTGGTGATAAGATAATTTTCACAAGAGATGGAGGCAGAAAAAGGAGGGAAGAGGCTGAGGCATCCTGCTGCCCGTTCTGTAAGATCGAGAGAGTATATTTGGTATTTCTATATCCAGTCAAAGAATATCTGAAGTCTTGGTACACCTTGACCGAAGGTCAGGGCGTCATTTGGAAGGCATAAACAGCTCCTTAAAAGCGTTTGGCTGACCGTAAAATTCCCGTATTCAGCGGGAGAAACCCTATTTTGCATTTTGATGTATATTGAGGCATGCTAGTTGTGGAGCCGGGTTCCCGGAACCATTTGTTTTCGACCGATTCTTGTGGTAAGGATGCGGTTGTCCGTTATATCATGAAAGCTTTCTCTGATTTCAAGGACACAGGACCTGCCGGCCAATTCATCTCTTGTGACTGCTTTTGCGGGCTGTATCTGCAATCTGCTGCGGACAGAGGCCTGCGGATGAATCTGGGATGAAGGAGCCGGGAGAAAAGCCGGAAGGAAGCTGAATCAACTTTGCCGTATGATGGTAAAGGTAATCAGAAGAAAAAGGAGAAGATGGCTTAAAACCCAGGTGATCCGGATTCCGTTTTCAGCGGATGATTTCCGCAGGGAGAGAGGAAGAAATAAAAGCGCCGGCAAATGTTTGCAGGCTGAAAACCCGGGGAAGGAAGAAAAAACGGACAGGAAATACCGCCGTGCAAACGGGGCGTTATGTATGTCACAGTTGCCTTCTTGGGCTCCTGAAGCAGGCGGCGTTTCTGGAAGTTGCAAAGGAGGAGCTTTTTTCGGATGAGAGGAAGTAAGACATATGCGGAGACAAAAGAGCTGCAGAAAACATATCTGGACGGCCTAAAACGCTACCATGACCGGGGAATTACCATTCTCATTGATGGGGAGGAGTGTCCGGAGTCAGACTGGGGACGGATCTTTGAGCTTGGGGAGGATGGTGGTTTTTACATGGGCGATTATGTGGGGGCGGACCAAGGTTGTCTGAAGGAAATACGATTTGATAAAGTTTATCTGGAGTCGCCATCTGGAAAAAGAGAGTGTTCCGGACCCAGCCGGACCAGGAAAAGAAAGTAAAACAAGAGCATTGGGAGAAATTTGAGGTAAAACAGGGAGCCATCTTTGCCTGATGATAAAAATGTGCTCTGTTGCTTCGTCGCCCAGAAAAGACAGAAAAAATCCCCTTTCGGACAGAGAAAAAGCTTTCCGGAAGGGGTTTTTAATGTTATTGGGTTCCGGACCGCAGGATTATTTTGGAATGTACGATTGAATGGAGTTGTGGTATACTTAAAAATATGAAAATATTCCCAATACAACAGCGGAGGATACATATGAGGGAATCGAGAAGAGGTGCAGGATGTGCAGTAGGGCTGGTGATCGGTATTCTGCTTTTGGCAGGAGGAATTTTTGCGGCCTTAAAACTCTATGAGCGGTATGGCCCTTCCTATGAGATGGCGGATAAGGCGGAGGTCTTTCAGATCAGCGGGAATCAGGTTGCAATCCTGCTCAACGGAGAACTCCAGGAGAGCAAGGGGATATATGCCGACGGGCAGGTGTATCTGCCGGTTTCCTGGGTGAATGATTGCGTTAATGAGCGTTTTTATTGGGATTCGAAGGAAGAAACGTTGATTTATACGCTCCCGGAGGAGATTGTCTATGCGGATGCCCGGACTGAGGGAGAATCCGGACCGCTGCTGCAGGTGGAAGACGGGGAAGCCTATCTTTCGCTGGGCCTGATTTTAAATTATTCCGATATTCGTACTCAGTCTTTTGATACCAGTGAAATCAAGCGGGTTTTTGTTGAGACCTCCTGGGAACCTTTAAACCAGGCAGAGGTAAAGCGGGGCGGTATGGTTCGTGTAAAGGGCGGAGTGAAGAGCCAGGTGATCTGCGAGGCCATGAAAGGAGATACGGTTACGGTTTTGGAAGAGATGGAGCGCTGGTCAAAAGTCAGGACGCCCGATGGCTATGTGGGCTATATTGAAAACCGGCGGCTTCAGGAGACAGAACCTTTTAAGCCGGTCAGCAGTTTTGAAGCTCCTGTTTATGAGAATATCTCAATGGATGAGCCGGTGGTTCTGGCCTTTCATCAGGTGTTTGTCCAGGATGCCAATAAAAATCTGGAGGCGATGCTGGAAAATACGGAGGGGATTAATGTGATTGTTCCCACCTGGTTTGTAATTCAGGATACCCAGGGGAACTACAGTTCCATTGCCAGCAAGGAGTATGTGGATCAGGCTCATGAACGGGGGATTCAGGTGTGGGCAATGCTGAATAATGTGAGTACGGAGGAGAGCGTTGCGGTTAATACGGAGGAGCTGATGTCCTCCACCGCTGCCAGGGAAAAAATGATTGACAGTCTGATGCAGGACGCCCGGGAGTACGGTTTTGACGGAATCAATCTGGATTTTGAGGGATTGCGTTCCGAAGCCGGTCCCCATTACGTCCAGTTTATCCGGGAGCTTTCCATCGCCTGCCGCAAGGAGGGGATTGTTCTGTCCATTGACAACTATGTGCCGTCTGCTTATACGGAGTTTTATAATCGCAGGGAGCAGGGAATTGTGGCGGATTATGTGATTATTATGGGATATGATGAGCATTATGCCGGAGGAGAAGCAGGTCCCGTGTCATCGATTTCCTTTGTGGACAATGGAATTAAAGATACCCTGGAGGTGGTTCCGAAAGAAAAAGTAATCAATGCCATTCCGTTTTATACACGGCTTTGGACCACGGATGGAGAAAGCCAGACCTCACAGGTTTTTGATATGGAAGAAGAAGAAGTCTGGATTTCGGAAAATCAGCTGGAACCGGAGTGGAGAGAAGACTTGGGACTGTACTATGCACAGCGCCAGGGAGAAAATGGACTGGAACAGCTCTGGATGGAGGAAGAGCGGTCTATTGGGGAAAAAATGGACTTAATACGTCAATATGAGCTGGCAGGTGTGGCCTGCTGGAAACTGGGATTTGAGAAGCCGGAGATTTGGAAGATCGTGTCCGACCTATAATAAATAACGCAATGGAAATGCAGAACCGAGGGATGTATGATGAAATGGAACTTGAAACGGTTGAGAAGATCGGCGGCCGCAGCGGCCGTGACTGTTTTTGTGGGGGCAGCGGCCGCAGGCTGCGGGGTGAAAACCGTCAGCCAGGAAACCGAGACGGCGCCTCCCGCAGAGACTACAACCCAGGCGGAGGAAGCCGAGACAACTAAGCCCTCCCAGCCGGAGACCGAGACCATTTCCCCTCTTCCATCCGAGGAGGCAGAAGAGGAGGAAAGGGATGACAAACGGATGATTCTCATGACTGACATCCATTATCTGGATCCATCCCTGACGGACGGAGGAGAGGCCTTTACCAGAATGATCGAGCATGGGGACGGCAAACTGGTCAACTATGTGGAGGAGATTACGGATGCCGCTCTGGATGAGGTGGTGAATCAGGAGCCGGATGTGCTGATTCTGGCCGGGGATTTGACTCTGGAGGGGGAAAAGGAGAGCCATAAAGGGCTGGCAAAAAAATTGCGTCAGGTGGAAGACGCCGGGATTCCTGTGGTGGTAATTCCTGGAAATCACGATATCAACAATCCAAGCGCCGCAGGATATGAGGAGGACGGCATTTATCCGGCGGAAAATATTACGGCCGAGGATTTTGAGGAGATTTACGAGGAGTTTGGATATGAGGAGTCATACAGCCGGGATACATTTTCTCTGAGCTATACCTACGATCTGGACGACCAGTTTCGGCTGATGATGTTGGATACCTGCCAGTATGAGCCGTACAATCAGGTGGGCGGAATGATCGATACGGAAACCTATGAATGGATTGAACAGCAGCTGGAGGAGGCTTTTGACGACGGAAAAACGCTTCTTCCGGTAGCTCATCATAACCTGCTGGACCAGAGCCAGATCTATGTAGGAGACTGCACCATTGAGCACAGCAGCCGCCTGATTGATCTGCTGGAAAACTATGATACGGATTTGTTTTTAAGCGGCCATCTTCATGTACAGCATTGGATGCAGCACGATGATATTGGAATTTACGAGGTGGTGACCAGCTCCCTGTCTACTCCTCCCTGTCAATATGGCGTGCTGGATTTGGAGAAGGACGGGAATTTCCGTTACTGGACTCAGAGCGTGGATATGGAGGGCTGGGCTGGAAAGAACGGCCTGAAGGATGAGAATCTGTTAAATTTTAATACCTATAGTCTGCCTACCTTGAACCGGATTTTCTATAATCAGGCATATGACGCCATGAAGGATTCGCGGGAGGAAGAAAAGGGAAGCCTGTATGTGAAGCTGACGGAAGAACAAAAGGACGCCATGTCCCAGGTATACGCGGATTTAAATGCGGCCTGCTACGGAGGCAGGGCAGTAGATGTCGTGGATGATGCGGTGAAATCTCAGGGATTCGCCTTGTGGGAGGAATATTGCTATCCGCCGCTTTTGTTCCAGTATCTGGAGTATATTGTCAGCGACGGTGTGAAGGATTACAATACTTTGGAGTCCTATTAGAAAGTTTAAGAGGTCTTTTGCATATACATAGAGGGAGAAATGAGGGCTGGAGGCTGTGCCTTTGAAACATCCTGTATGGCAGATGCTGATGGGAATGTGCCTGCTGGTGATTACGGCTCTGTTGTCCTGGAGGGCAGGAGAACTGGAACCAGCCCGCCAGGCGGGGGCAGGGGCCAGGGGAGAGGGACGTTTTCTGGTTGCGGTTGACCCGGGCCACGGGGGAAGAGACCCGGGCAAGGTAGGGGCGGATGGACAGCTGGAAAAAGATATTAATTTGGAAATTGCAATGAAGCTAAAGGAATATCTGGAGGCCTCAGATGTGGAAGTGGTGCTGACCAGGGAGGCTGACCAGGGGCTCTACCAGGAGGAGGACAGCCATAAGAAGATGGCTGATATGGAAGAGCGGTGCCGGCTGATTAATGAGGCAAAGCCCGATGCGGTAGTGAGTATCCACCAGAACAGCTACCATGAGGACTCCGTCTCCGGAGGGCAGGTTTTCTACTACGGGAAATCGGAAAAGGGAAAAAGGCTGGCGGGAATTCTCCAGAAACGTTTTGACTATGTGACAGAGAGCGAACATAAGAGGACAGAAAAGGCTAATGACAGCTATTACCTGCTGCTTCACGTAAAATCCCCCATTGTGATTGTGGAATGTGGTTTTTTGAGCAATCCCCAGGAAGCAAAAAGTCTTGCCGATCCGGTTTATCAGGACCGTCTGGCATGGACCATTCATATGGGAATTATGGAATTTTTAAATTCAGGAAAGGAGAACCCGGAACGAAGCATTTGACTCCGTTTCGGGCTTAATTTTGAGGTGAACGTAAAATCAGTGATTAAATCAATGCGGACCATGTGCGAAAGATTGTGATGACAAGTAAACGCGAAAAGATAGGCGGACTTCACTCCTACGCCATTACTGCCTCTAAGAAGGAGGATGGTTGCCAACAGCCCCAATACCATTAAGCGGTACAGGCAGAGATATTTGAAATATCTGGAGCCGTCCATCCTGAATAAAAAGAAGATTGGACAGATTGACGAACTGTTGCTGGAAACGGAATGCAGCCGTATTGTAAGGGAGTTTAATCTTACCCGGAAAGAGTGGGGGAACTGGCCGCGCTGAAATGGTCCGATTACTGTGATATAAGGTACCTTCACATTGTCCGGGAGGGAGCCAGGAATCAGATAACCAACCGGTACGAGATTGCGGAGCACCCACAAAATGTGGAAAACCTTTGCAAGCAGACTGAATGAGGCCGGTATGCCTATAGACTACATCCGAGATTCTATGTTGTTAGTTGAAAAAGTTCATGCTATAATGCAAATACGGAAAGTCAAAACACATTAAAGGCGGCCTACCCTTCCACTTCGGAGGGGCAACCCTCCACCCCCTTATACAAAAGAGGAAAGGAGGGAATGCCAATGGTTACATATGCTGATTTGATTCAGTTTTGTTTACTCATTGTCGCCCTCGTAGGATTGTGTTATACAATCTTCGGGGGAAGAAAATAGCCGCCACTACTCGCAATAGTGACGGCAGCCCGTTAGGGTTGTAAGTTTAGTATTTGGGGTAGGCCGTGTGTCTCTGACTTTCCCCTTTTCTTATTTAGAGTATAGCACATTATAAAAATGCTTTCAAGAGCAATTAAAATTCAAAAACGGCAGGTTGCTCTTATATTCATAAAGTTGCCAGAAATTATCATAAGGGAGGAACGCACGTTGTCTGCCTTGTGTCTTCAAACTGTCTTCAACGCTTGGCGAACCCCATACGCTCCAATATTAAACAAAACCGCCTAATATAACTGGGTAAAAATGAAGATAGGTCCGTCAAGAGTTGCCGCAGGCAACGGTAGCTTGTGCTTGACTGACCGGCCTAGCAGCTGATCGCACCCCCATTATAGGACGGGCCTGGAATGGAGCGCCCCTTGGTTGAGGCGGAAGCATGGCAGGAATTTGATGAAAAAGGCTGCACGACCGCCCTTGCAATTCCCCTGGCCATTCAGATTGGTGTGCGTCTGGGTGAACTGATTGCGATAAAATCCAGCGATATCAGCAAGAACGGGAAGTACGTCCACATTCAGCGGATGGGCCAACGCCTGGAACGCCAGCGCCCGGATGACACCTGGTATCCGGCACAATGGGTTGTGGTAGAGCACACAAAGAGCAGCGCAAGTGACCGGTATGTGTATCTGACCAAAGAAGCCCGGAAGATTATCAAGAAGATTCAGGATTCTGATGAAGAAAACGGTTTTTCTGATGATGGGTTCTTATTCGTACATGGAGGAAAGAGAATCAGCCCCAGGGCGGTTGATACAAGAATCCGAAAGTACTGTGATCATATCAACATCAATGCCAAGAGTAGGCATAAGGTACGGAAATCTTATATTTCCTCTTTGTTGGATGGTGGCCTGAATATCAACGAGGTGCGCAAACAGATAGGGCATGAGGACGAGCGAACACCCCTTCACAATTACTGTTTCAACCGTAACGATATGGAAACCAATGAGGCCGATATGGAAAAAGCCCTTGCCGGGTAAACACACGTTTACTCTACCCTACTCTACCCCAGCAAGGACTCATAAGAGTAAGCAAAAAAGCCGGAAACCCTTGTAAAATAAGGCTTCCGGCCACAAAATAAAAAGAGCGCGAGACGGGATTCGAACCCGCGGCCCCCACCTTGGCAAGGTGGTGCTCCACCCCTGAGCCACTCGCGCATATGTCAGAAATTCACTGACGAAGGATATTATAATAAAAAAAGGGGCGGTTGTCAACGGCTATTTTTATTTTTTTCCCAAGCATTTTAGAATCGGCGTTTTTGCCCCCCTATTTTGGCATATAACTCTGCATATCTGCACGATATACTCGCATATTCGTTCATGTTCAAGGACATTTTTGCCCACTATACTGGTTATATCACAATTTGCGAGGTGTTTGATGATTAGTTATAAACCGCTATTTGAAACCATGAAAAAGAAGCATATCTCATCCTATAAGCTTCAGAAAGCGGGTTTTAGTCGCGCCACCTACTACAGCATCCGTCAGGGCAACAGCGTATCGACCAATACCATCAATCAGCTGTGCCGTCTTCTTCACTGCAGTGTTTCAGAGGTGATGGAGTATGTGGAAGACGACCCGACTGACCAGCAATGATAACTGTTATTTCGAATGATTTTAGTGTTATGTCACTTCAGCCGCACCGTCAGCCTCCGTATATGCCCGTCTGAGGAAAGCTGCTGAAGGCTTGCAATGGCCATCACATTGTAACCACCGAAAGAAGCGATAAATTCCGCCTGCCGGTCGTTTAAAATCACCGGTTCCAGAATGGAATACTGGCGGAAGAGAAACTTGTTCCGAAAGAACATGGAGATGGCCTCCTTGCCATAAAGATGATATTCATGCTGGGGCGTTCCGTTGGGGCAGTAGTCGCAGTAGTGTCCATCCCTGGTAAAAAGGTTTCCCAGTCCTTCAAAATCCTTATTTTCCAGCGCTTCAATATATTTCTCAATAGTTTTCATCTGATAGACTTCCCTCCCAAAATCTAATAAACTTTTTCCGTATTCAGCAAGGCATCCGTACCGCCGTCTACAAAGAGGATTACACCGTTGATACCCCTTGCCTCCGGCGAAGACAGAAATACGATGACCTGAGCCACTTCCTCCGGGTCCATCAGTGTTTCTTTGCCGTATTTCGTGGGAATTGGAAGGGCGTTTAAAGCCATTTTGGCATTGGTGGACATGGTGGCGGTCATGGCTGTGTTGACATTGCCCGGGGCGACGGCATTGATGCGTACTCCATTTGCAGCATAGGAGGCGGAATGGCGGCGTACCCATCGTGCCAGAGCATATTTTGCAGCGGCATAAACGCTGTCCCCTACACTGAGACTGGTTTGATCCAGGCGTCCTACCAGATTCAAGATCCGCTGCTCGTCATCATTGTTGTTGTTCAATAGGTCTGCCAGGTCCATCCTCAGATTCCCCTGAGAAATGGTGTTGGAGGTGGTGACCACGCAAGTGCCGCCTTTTTTCAGCAGGAGATCATAATTACCCTTAATTAGGGAAATGGTGCCGAAAAAATTCAGGGATACGATTCTGCGCAGGTCCCCGCAGGCTCCGGACACTCCGGCGCAGCAGATCAGGCCGTCCAGCCCTTCCGGACACAGGGCATGAAGCTCGTCAATGGCTTCCTGACGTCCCTCAGGAGTGGACAGGTCTGATTGGATATCCCCTTTTTTCCAATCAAGATTAATGGTTTCATGTCCTTTGTTTTTTAAAAGCATAACGGTTCTGGCGCCGATTCCTCCGGAACCTCCGGTAACAGCGAAAACTCCCACAACATTCCCCTCCTTGAATCTTTTTTGCCGAAATATCGGCGGTTTACAAAAGGCTTTGTTCCTATTATAATCAGAATGGGTACCGATGTAATACCCAAAATGAGAAAAATAAAGGATACCAGATTATGCTGCACTACGATCTCGAGAAGAAAAAGGAACGCCCGCTTTATGAAGCCCTTTATGAATTTTTAAAGGAAGATATTTTGCGAGGACGGATTCAGCCGGGTACCAGGCTGCCCTCTAAGCGGGAGCTGGCCCGTGACAATGGCATCAGCGTGAAAACAGTACTGGGAGCTTATGAACAGCTTCTGGTGGAGGGTTATATTACATCCCAGGAAAAACGGGGCTATTTTGTGGCCAATGTGGAAACTATGGAGGAGTACCATCCCACTCCGGCTTCTTATCCGCAGCTCTACCAGGAAGAGCAGTGGTTTGCCGATTTTACCTCCAATAATACGGTTTATGATAAATTCCCCTTCTCACTGTGGCGAAAGGTTATGCGGGAGGTGCTGACGGAAAAGGATATGGAGTTAGTCAGACGGGCTCATTTTCTTGGGGTCAGTTCTCTGAGGGAGGCCATCGCGGACTATCTTTACCGATTGAGAGGGATGAATGTTTCACCTGAATGTATTATCATCGGAGCCAGTATTGAGTATCTTTATGGAAAACTGATTCGTCTGCTGCCGTCCGGAACCGTTTATGGCATGGAAAATCCCGGCTACCGGAAGATCCCCAGAATTTATGAGGAAAATGGACTCAGTTGGAGATCGGTGGACATGGACGAAAACGGTATCTGCATGGAAAGCCTGAGGGCCAGCGGGGCCGGGGTGATCCATGTCTCGCCGGAGCATCACTATCCTCTTGGAACGGTAATGAGCGCGGCCCGCAGACAGGAGCTTTTGGCCTGGGCGGCGGAAGCGCCGGACCGGTATATTATAGAAGATGACTACGACTGTGAATTCCGTTACCGCTCCCGTTCGATCCCGGCTCTTCAGAGCATGGACCGCAGCCACCGGGTCATTTACATGAATACCTTCAGCAAAACCCTGGCCCCGGCTATCCGAATCAGCTATATGGTGCTGCCGGAAGAGCTGATGCATCGGTATATCGACAATGCCAACTTCTATTCCAACAGCGCTTCCTCCTGCGAACAGTATGCATTGGCCAAATTTATAGAAAAGGGATATTTTGAGCGCCATTTGAGCCGGATGAAAAAATATTATCACACAGAAGGGGAACGGCTGAGGCGGATTCTCAAGCAGTCGTCTCTGCTTCCGGCGGTGAGTGTTTCCGGTGGGGAGAGCGGCACCCATCTGCTGGTGAAGGTAGATACCTCTATGACAGACCAGGAGATTAAGGATGCGGCCCGGCAGGCTGGAATCAACCTGGCCTGCCTGTCGGAATTCTGCAGCCAGGTGCGCCCGGAATATGAACATACGCTGGTTCTTAACTACTCGGATATGGAGGAGAAGAACCTGAGGGAGGCGGTTCGCCGTCTGGGAAACCTCTTTATTCAGTGGTAGAAACTGGAATATCTGGTATCCTTTAATAAACATATTTTGGACATTTAAAAGAGCTCAGACGGGTGTTACCATAGGGAGCACAACCAGCCGGGACGGCAAAAGCCGCCCTGGAAATGATTCAGAAATCTGAGAAAGGCGAGGTGCAAGCTATGGGAACAACTTATTATTTCTTACCTACCAGAAACCTGTTTGGTGAGGATTCCGTGAAGGAGACGGGAGAATTGATGAAGAGTCTGGGCGGAAAGAAGGCCATGATCGTGACGGACGGGTTTCTGGCCCAGTCGGGAATGGCGGCGGATATCCAGAAAATCCTCTCGGAGTCCGGTGTGGAGAGCGTGGTATTCGGCGGAGCGGAGCCCAATCCCAAGGATGTGAATGTAGAAGCAGGGCTAAAAGTATTTCAGGAAAATGCCTGCGATTCCATCATTTCCCTGGGAGGCGGTTCCTCCCACGACTGCGCCAAGGGCATCGGACTGGTGGCCTCCAACGGCGGAAACATCCGGGAGTATGAGGGGATTGATAAATCCTCAAAGCCCATGTGCCCCATGATTGCCATCAATACCACAGCGGGCACGGCTTCGGAGATTACCCGTTTCTGCATTATCACCGACACCAGCCGCCATGTGAAGATGGCCATTGTGGACTGGCGGGTAACTCCTCAAATCGCCATCAACGACCCCAAGCTGATGGTAGGCATGCCGCCTTCCCTCACTGCCGCCACCGGCATGGACGCCCTGACCCACGCCATTGAGGCCTATGTGTCCACCGACGCCAATCCCCTGACGGACGCGGCGGCCATGATGGCCATTACCATGATTACCCAGTATCTCCCCAAGGCGGTGGCAAACGGCGTTTATATGAAGGCCAGGGACAAGATGGCCTATGGCCAGTATCTGGCGGGCATCGCCTTCAACAACGCTTCCCTGGGCTATGTTCACGCTATGGCTCACCAGCTGGGCGGCTTCTACAACCTGCCTCACGGTGTCTGCAACGCTATTTTGCTGCCCCATGTGGAGGAGTTCAACCTGATTGGAAACGCCAACCGCTTCCGGGATATCGCCAGAGCTATGGGCGAAAAGATCGACGGCCTTTCCACCATGGAGGCGGCCCGCAAGGCCATTGCCGCAATTCGCCAGCTGAGCAGCCAGGTGGGGATTCCGGAGAACCTCAGAAGCCTGGGCGTGAAGGAGGAGGACTTCGAGGTAATGGCGGAGAACGCCATGAAGGACGTATGCCAGCTGACCAACCCCAGAAAGGCTACCAAGGAGCAGGTGATTGGGATTTTCAGGGCGGCGTACTAAGCTTGCGTGCTTTCAGGACCTGGAATACCTATAGCGCATGTCAGCAGGAACTATTTTGTCAGAAGCCTTAAAAACACCTGATTCAGTTCACCCCAGTCCCGATTGCGGTCGTCCGGAAGCTGCCCGGCAACCGTGCGCTGCCGCTCAAGCTCGCCGGAAATAAAATCCGCAATTACCGGATTCTGTGGATTCAGAGTTTTTTCATCGGAAACCGTTTTGACTGCAAGAACGTCTTTTATGGCTTTTCTCAGCTTACCGGGCAGCTCCTGCTCCAATAAGCGGTCGAACAGGACGGGAGCCGGCTTATGGTGTTGTTCAATATACCTTGCGGCCAAAAGAGGCCGCAAGGCATAGAAATATTTCTTATACCGCACCAAATCACCCTGAAGGTACTGCTCATAAGTGTTCCTTGCTGTTCCATAGTAGTGATACAGGGCGGTTTTGACGGAGAAATAATTTCGGGCTGCTGCATAAACCTGCTCCCATGCCGGCCGGACGGCGTAAACGATGGGAGAATTGGACCATTCAAACAAGGTGGCGTTCCCCTTTTGAAATTGAATCAGGGCTTTTTTCAGGTCCCACCCGTTGATATCCAGCACCTCATCCAGCTGCCATTCAATAACATCCCGGGGGCTGTCCAGACGCAGATAATCTTTCGCGGGCCGCATATAAATAAAGCGCACATCGTAATCGCTGTCCGGGGAAGCAAAGCCCCAGGCCCGGCTTCCCGATTCTACTGCCAGGAGAATCTGAACTCCTCTTTGCGTTTCAATCTCATTCAACTTCTGTTCAATTTCTTTTCTGATATTCTGTGCCATCCCTATACCTCCAAAGCATGTCGGTTTACATATTCCACAAATTCTTCTACCACATTTAAGTCCGGTTGGTCCGGTAGGATACTTTCTCTGGCGGCCCGTTCCAGACGGCTTTCATAATCTCCTAAAATTTCATAAAACTCGGGGGAAAAGGATTTATCATCCTGTTGAAAGCCTCCTCTGCGGATTTTTAACAGAAGCTCCTGTTCATTGGTCCTTCTGGTACGGATTTCACCGCGCTCCAGAATGTCGATGGCCATCATAAACAGGCGAATCAGGTGCATGGCGTGTTTGTTCAGATGGTTGTCGTCCTTTTTCTTGTTCCGTTTTCCGATTTTGTCGTAGTCCTTTACCACGTTGTGCATAACCGCCCACATATTTTCATAGTCCCGCAGAGGCAGATGGCGGTAGTTTGCATCCACAAAGATTTCTGTTTCCAGCTGGGGATTCTCTGCCTTGTCAATATAAAGACGGATGCTGCCTTTGCCAAAGGAGGCATATCGTCTTTGAAAATCTTCCAGAGCATTTCGGACAGAGTTAAGAATATGCTGTTCCCGCTCTTGTTGCGGCATGGAATTTCTGGCAATGGCATTCTGAAGACGGCGCAGCTGTGCGCTGGCATAGCCGCCGAAGGATTTTGCGGCCCGCTTGGAGAGAAAAATTTTTTTACGCTCTAAAAGTTCCCGGCCCAGGGAAGATAAAATCAAATATTCATCCGGTTCCAATCCGAGGATTTCGCAGGTGTTTGGGTTGCATTCCAGAAGGAGCCGGACCATTTTGTTAAAGGAATAGATTACCGTATCTGTGTGCTGGTCTTCGTATTGCTCAAACTCCGTAAGCCCCAGCAAATCAGATGGAAGATTTAAGGTGACGCCTCTGAAATCAATATCACTGTTTTCATTGGCAGTTCCGTAGGCATAACTTCCTCCGAGTCCAAGGAGAAGAATCCTTCTGCCAAGTCTGGGCTCGGTTTTTAAGAATTCGTATTCTTTCGTCTCTAAAAGCATTTTAAAATCCGGCATCGTTCAATCCTCCTCATGAAACCGCAGGTCTACCCTGGTCTATCCCCGGAAAACCAGATATGGAACAATAAAAAATCAGCCGGAACCCTGATAAATCAAGGCTCCGGCTGACCAATCAAAAAAGCAGGTGATGGGAATCGAACCCACGTATCTAGCTTGGAAGGCTAGTGTTCTACC
>URFM01000049.1 GCA_900547035.1 uncultured Clostridium sp.
TATCGCCTGCTGGATGTTCTTTACCATTTTTCTAAGCCTTCTGGCAGGAATGATTGCGGCGGCCATGTATCCACTGGAAGGCCTGGCGGGACTCTTTAATATGGCGGATTATTACAGTACCCAGCTGGCCATTAACCGGCTATCTCCATATTACCTTTACGGGGAGGCAGTGACTACCATTTTGAATCCCGGCGTGCGCACCACAGGTCTGGTGACCAACGCTCAGCTGGAGGGCGCCATCGCGGGATATCTGCCTTTTGGACAGAGCCTGCTTTTGGTATGGCCCCAGCTGGTTGGTATGGCAGCTCTGACTCTGGCGGTATTCGCCATCGCCTATGTGAAATTCATGAGGCAGGAGGTAAGGGCCAGCTAGGTGAAAGAAGAATGTGAGAGGCGAAAACCATGCGGATTCTGATTGTGGAGGATAACCGCCGTCTGGCGGAATCCTTAAAGGACATATTGAAATCCCTGCGCTATGAGTCGGACATCAGCCCGGAAGGTCCGGAGGGCTTTGACCGGATGATGAGCGGACTTTACGACGGCGTGATTCTGGATGTGATGCTTCCGGGAATGGACGGACTGGAGCTTCTGAAAAAAGCCCGGTCCGCCGGAAACGGGACGCCGGTGCTGATGCTCACGGCAAAAAGCGATACGGAGGATAAGGTGGCGGGACTGGATGCCGGGGCGGACTACTATCTGACAAAGCCGTTTGACAAGGATGAACTGACGGCGGCCTTAAAGGCGGTGCTCAGAAGAGGCGAAGAACTGATTCCGGAGGTGATTTCCTTCGGAGACATCCGTTTAAACCAGTCCTCCTTCAGCCTGGAGCGGGGAGAAAAAAGCATCCGTTTAGGAAAACGGGAGTTTGAGGTCATGCGCCTTCTCATGTACGCCAAAGGTGCGGTGGTTTCCAAAGAGACGATCCTTTTGAAAATCTGGGGAAACGACGGAGAAGCGGTGGACAACAACGTGGAGATTTACATTTCTTTTCTGAGAAAGAAACTCACCTTCTTGAAAGCGTCCGCTTCCATCGTCACAGCCCGCCATTTGGGGTATTATCTGGAAAGGGGGCCGGTCCAATGAAGGAATTAAGGGGCCTGCGGATTAAATTTGTGGTTTCTAATATGGCAATGGTCAGCCTGGTGATCGGTCTGGCCTTTTTGCTTGTGGGCGGACTGATGAAATTCAGGGTGGAGCAGAATCAGC
Organism: uncultured Clostridium sp.; assembly: GCA_900547035.1. GTDB lineage: Bacteria > Bacillota > Clostridia > Lachnospirales > Lachnospiraceae > Enterocloster > Enterocloster excrementigallinarum. The sequence goes on from URFM01000049.1 coordinate 1,207, forward strand.
AGCGGCTTCTGGGTGAGGCGGCTTCTATAGAAAATTACAGGGAAGTTCTGTGGCAGGACCAGAGAACCAGGCTGCCCTTTTTCATCCTGGTAACAGACGGGGAGGATAATGTCATCCAGGTGGAAGGGCAGTACGGTGGTCTGGGGCCGGACGAAGAGGTGATGCAGGAACTGGCTGCCAGAAGCCTTTCCGGGGCCCAGGACAGGGGGGAGCTGGAACTTTATCAGCTGTCCTACCTGCGCCAGCCATTTGAGAACGGATACCGCATCGCTTACGTGGACACCAGCCTGGGAAATACCTTTACGGCGGATATGTGGCGGACCCTGGGAATCATCGGAGGTGCGGTATGGCTGGCCCTTCTGGGAGTGAGCTGCTTTCTCTCCAAGTGGGCGGTGGACCCGGTGGAGCGCTCTGTTCAGAGGGAAAAGCAGTTTGTAGCCGACGCCTCCCATGAGATGAAGACCCCCTTGACGGTAATTATGGCTAACGCCCAGCTTCTGGAAGAAGAAAAAAAATCCAGAACGGGAGATGAAAGCCGATGGCTGGACAATATCCTCCAGGAAGCGGAGGGGATGAAGCGGCTGGTGGAGGAGATGCTGACTCTGGCCAGAAACGAGGCTGCCGGATTCAGAAGGGAGAAGAAAATATTTTCCCTTAGTGATGTGGTCATTGAAAGCGTACTGTCTTTTGAAGCGGTTTTTTACCAGGAAGACAAGGAGCTGGAAAGCAATGTGGAGGAGGACATCCTGATCCGGGGAGATTCGGGGCAGTTTACACAAGTAATGGGTATTTTGCTGGACAACGCCAGGAAATATTCATCTGCCGGAGGAAAGGCAAAGGTGCGGCTGGAGCGTCTGAATAATAAAAAAGCCCGGCTGCTGGTAGAAAGCGCCGGGGATGAGATTCCTCAGGATAAACTGGAGGTGATTTTTGACCGGTTTTACCGCTCGGACCCGTCCAGAGGAGAACAGAAAGGCTACGGTCTGGGGCTGGCTATCGCCAAGAGCATCGTGGAGGGCAGCGGAGGCCGGATTTACGCCTGTTCCCGTGAGGGAAAAAACCAGTTCTTCGTGGAAGTACGGACGGCAGCGAATCAGGACAGAAGGGAGCGCATGGCGAAGGAATAGATTTCCTGGCTTTTCTCTTTCCATTTGCTGCACACCTGTTCGGCCTGCTCCTTGTCGGGCAGGGACAAATCCAGGCGTATTAGAACACTCTTCCCCTCCCGAACCTCACAGTGGGCGATGTAATCCTGACCAGTGGATTTGTAGTAATCAGCACTGGTGCCAACCTCGTCCCGGAGGCGGAATTTGTTTTCCTTGATATATTGGTCCATATCCTCGATGATGGCGGAGGAGATGTTCTTGCCGAAAAAGTTCAGGGTTTCTTCCCCTTCCCGGGTGAGCTCATACCGGGTGCTGTTGTGGCTGGGCTCTTTGTGAACCAGGCCGGATTCCTCCAGTTCATTTAATGCCTGCTGGAGGGTAAAATAGGTGGTATATTCATGTTCGGTAAAAAAACTGATCAGCTGGGCGTTGGTTAGAGGAAATTTCACCTGCTTGAGCAGATATAAAGTCATCAGTTTGTATAGGGTCATAGGCTCAGTCAACATAGGAAACGTACACCACCTTTTAGGCTTTTCCTCTATCATAGCAACTTTTCGCTTTTAATTCAAGGTGAAATGTGCTATCATAGAAACCGATAAACAGTTCTTTGGGAACTGTCCCAAATCCATGCAGGAAACAGCAGAGAAAATTAGGTGGTACTATGAGAGAACGGATCAACCGGCTGGCCAGGGGAATTATTGACAGCGAGGCCCCCCAGGTGGTCATTACCCCGGAGCAGGTGGAAGAACAGGTGCCGGCGTCTGCCAAAACCAGGGGAGAGCTGATGGTTACCAGCAGCAACAACCTTTACATTAAGGGTCTGGTATACTCCAGCAATCCCAGAGTAACAATTTCCAACAATGCCTTCGGCGGTCTGCGCAACCGGATTGTCTTTGAGATTAACAGTCAATACCTCAAACATGGAGAAACGATTAAGGGATCTTTTTATCTGGTCACCAATGGCGGCGAAAAAGAGATTCCTTATTCTTTGCGTGTTCAAAGCGGAGTTTCCGGCAGCGCCCTGGAGCGCTTAAAAACTGCGGAAGATTACGCCAGACTGGCAAAGAAAGATTTGGATCTGGCTCTTCAGCTTTTTGAATATCAGGATTTTATCCAGGCGCCTTTTATGGAAGATGGTCTGTGCCGGACGATTTACGACGGCTTAAAGGGAAGGCCGGGCAGGCGGAATCTTCTGGAGGAATTTCTGGTGGCCTTAAAGGTAAAGGAACCAGTCCGTCTCTCGGTAAATACGGAGAAAAAGTCCTACGACTGCTATTCGGAAGGCACCCAGGATTGGCTGGAAATCCGCAGCAGCGGCTGGGGATATGTGCAGATTCAGGTCCAGGCGGACGGGGACTTCATCGAGCTGGTCCAGAGCCAGTTTACGGACCAGGATTTCAAGGGGGGCCTTCTGCGTCTGCCCTTTAAGGTCCGCAGGGAGAGGCTCCACGGCGGAAAGAATTTCGGCTCCCTCCATCTGACGACGCTGCGGGAAAATTTCACGGTGGAAATAGAGGCCCTTGTTCCCCAGGAGGAAGAGAAAAAGGGGACAACAAATCAGGGCAGGGTAGAGCCGGAGAAGCTTTATCCTTACCTGGCGAAACGGCTGGATTTGGAGGCAGGCGTTACGGACCGGGAGACGTCGCTTAACCAGATGAGCCAGGAACTTCAGAAATTGAGAGAAGAATTTCCGGAAGACGATCTTCCGGTCCTGCTCCAGGCGGAGCTTATGCTGATGGGCGGCAGGCGGGAGGCCGCCGCCGGGCTTTTGGGAGAACGGGGAGAGCGGATGGCTGCCTTGGGAGAGAAAGAGCGGGAGCGGTACTGCTATTTCCGGTATCTGAACTATCTGCTGAATCCGGGGCCGGGGGCCAAGGAAGGTCTGATTCGCCTTCTGAACCAGTATCTGGAACGGATGGACGGGGAGAGTTTTTATCTGTTTTTCCTTTTGCTGGAGGTGGACGAGCGTTTAAAACAGAATCCGCTGGAGCTTTACCTTCGGATGAAGAACATGTATCAGGATGGCTGCCGCAGTCCCTTTTTGTACCTGGCTGCCAGCCGCCTTTTGGAGATTCACCCGGATTTGATGGCAAGTCTGGGGGAATTCGAGGTTCAGGTGGTATATCTGGCTGCCAAAAAGGGCTTTTTGAACCGGACTATGGCTGAGAAAACTGCATCCTATGCCCTGAATTTCCGCTATTACAAGAGGATTTATCAGTGGCTTCTGGAAAAAATATATGAGCTTTATCCCCTGCCTCAGGTGCTGGAGGCTCTCTGCGCCCTGCTCATCCGGGGAAATCAGAAGGGAAGCGGGGCGTTTCGGTGGTACAGCCTAGCCCTGGAACAGGGAGTGAACCTGACGCGGCTTTACGAGTACTATCTCTACGCCCTGCCAAAGAACTACGACCACCTGCTGCCTAAGGAGGTGCTGCTGTATTTCTCCTATGACAAGGATTTGGACGATGAGAACCGATGCGTACTGTACCGGAACATCCTCACCTACATGAACCCCTCCTCGGAGCTGTATCAGGCCTATATGCGGCCTATGGAGCAGTTTGCCATGGAGCAGCTTTTAAGGTCCAGAATCAACAGCAGCCTGGCGATTATCTACGATCACATGATTTACAAGGATATGATTGACCGCAGGGCCGCCAGGGCCCTGCCGGGAATCCTGCGTTCCTACCGGATTCAGTGCCAGGATCCCAGGATGAAGTATGTCATTGTCCGCTACCAGGAACTGGCGGAGGATCAGGCCTTTGCCCTGGACGGGGGCGTGGCCTTTGTGCCGATTTTTTCGGACCGGTTCGTGCTCCTGTTCCAGGACGCCTTCGGCAGCCGCTATCTGGATGTCAGCTGCTATAAGATTCCGGTGATGGATAAGCCGGAGCTTTTGGAGCGCTGCTACGAGGTCTGCCCGGAGCATCCCATGCTCCGGCTGATTGCCTGCCGCAAGCTTCTGGAGGAGGGAATTAAGGAGGATTCCCAGGCCTCCTTCCTGGAGCGGCTGATGGAGGACTTGAACTTAAATCCCGTATACCGGGAACAGCTGCTCTCCGCTGTGACGGACTACTATTGCCAAAAGGCGGAAGGCCAGGAGGGAGGCTCCATGTCCTTTGACTGCGCTTATCTGGTGCAGATGGACAAGGAAGAGTTAAAACCCAGGCAGCGTCAGAAAATCTGCGAAACCTTAATCAGCCAGAACTATATGCGGGAAGCATATGAGATGATTCGCCTCTACGGCAGCCAGTACATCAGCGCGAAGAGCCGCATGAAGCTTTGCGACCGGATGATTCTTCAGAACCTGTTCGACCAGGATGAGCTGCTTTTAGATCTTTCCTACGGGGTGTTCCGGGAGGGCTGCGGCGACAGCGTGATTCTGGATTATCTCTGCGAGCATTTTAACGGGACCGTGGAGCAGATGTACCAGATGTTGATTCAGGCAATTCAGGAACATGTGGAAACCTACGATTTGGAGGAGCGGCTTCTGGCCCAGATGATGTTTACGGGACAAACGGCCCAAATTGACTCCGTATTCCAGCTCTATACCCAGAGGAAAAATACCAGGGAGAGCGTGGTCAAGGCTTACTTTACGGAAAAGAGCATCGCCTATTTCCTGAGAGGGGAAAAGGTGGGTGAGCCGGTATTCCGGTACCTGGAGGGGGTTATAAGCGCCAGCATAGAGAAAAATCGGGTGCCTACGATCTATTTGCTGGCCCTGACCAAGTATTATGCTTCCTGTACTTCCCTGCAAGAGGACCAGGCCCGTCTTTGCCGTATTGCGGGAGGACTCTTAATCAACGAGGGGCTGGTATTTTCCTATACCAGGGATTTGTCCCGCCATATGGCGGTGCCGGAAGATATCATGGATAAGGCCATGGTGGAGTACCATGGCAGGAAGGACAGCAGGCCGGAGCTGATGGTGAGGATTCTGCCCGGGGAGGAGGAGTACCACAGCGAGGAGATGCATCGGGTTTACCAGGGCATCTTTGTGAAGCGGAAGGTTCTTTTCGAGGGAGAAACCATGGAATACCAGATTTACGATTTGGAAAATGGCGTCCGCACCCTGACGGCTGAGGGACAGGCGGTCTGCGACCACAAGCTGGAGGGCAAGGAGAACAGCAGATTCGTGCTGTTAAACCACATGGGAAAGGCCTTTGAGGAGAAGGACGAGGAGGCCCTGAAAAATGCCATGGAGGAGTATTTGAAGAAGGCGGCGGTTCTCTCCGAACTGTTTCCGACCGTGTGATAAGTGAGAAAGGGGCTGTCTATGGACAGACTAATCATAGGACTTGATTTGAATGATGATTATACCAGGATTGTCTGCCACGGCCAGGAGAAGTCCTGGACCATCCCGACGGTGCTCTGCCGCCGCAAGGACGAGGAAGTCTGGCTGACAGGGGAAGAGGCCTACGCCTGTACCCTGGTGGGCGAAGGGGTCATGGTGGACAAGCTGGTGAAGATGGCTGCTAAAGGGGGAACTTCCACCATCGGGGAGGTCCGTTATACGGGAAGCGGCTTGCTGAATCTGTTTATCCGGAAGGTCCTGGAATATCCCAAAAAGGAGTTCGGCGTCGAGAAAATCGGCCAGCTGGTGGTATCTCTCCACCGGGTGGACGCTGGGATGATGGACCTTTTTTTGACCTGCGCTGATTTCCTGGAGATTCCCAGGGAGCGAGTCCATGTCATCAGCCATATGGAAAGCTTTGTCTACTATGTGCTGAGCCAGAGAAAGGAACTGTGGAGCAACCAGGTAGGGCTGTTTGATTTGTCCTCCCAGCGCCTGTGCTACTACGAGATGAAGGTCCAGAGAGGACTGCGCCGCAATATGGTCCAGGCGGATTCCGAGGACATGGAGGAAGCCTTTAATCTGGATATTCTGGACACTCCTTCCGGAGGGCGGCTGGCGGACCGGATTCTCACCAGCTGCGGGGAGCGGGTCCTGAATAAAAAGCTGTTTTCCTCCATTTTCCTGACGGGAAAGGGATTTGAGCGCCAGGACTGGGCCGGGGAGTTTATGAAACTGGCCTGCCACAGAAGAAAGGTCTTTGTGGAGCCGGTGATTTTTGCCAGCGGGGCTGCGGAAAAGGGGGCGGATTATGAGAGCAAAACTTCCTCCTATCCCTATATTTTCATCTGCGAGGGCAGGCTGAAGGCCCAGGTCTCCATGAAGGTTATGCGCAGGGGAAAGGAAAATCAGCTGATTTTAGCTTCCTACGGTGATAACTGGTATGAATCCAAGACCAGCCTGGAATTGATTCTGGACGGTCAGAAAGAGATTGAATTTACCATCACGCCTCTGGATTCCAAGAAAAAGAAGCTGGTGCGGATTCCGCTGACGGGATTTCCCGACCGGCCGCCCAGGACCACCCGGATTCAGATGAACCTGGGATTTCTGGATGAGAATACCATGTCGGTGGTGATTAAGGACAAAGGCTTTGGAGAGCTGTTTGCCTCCTCCGGAGCCCAGATTCGCCAGGAGGTGAGCTTATGAGCCTTTTGCTTTGCAGGCTGGAGCCGGTGCAGCACCCCTACTATGTGGAGGTGCTGGGAATCCATATTTATTCCTCCCAGGAGCTGTGCTATATCATTTACAATAATCCCCTTCTGGTGATGGAGGATTTTCTGGACACCCCTCTCATTACTTTTATCCGGGAGGAGCTGGATATGGAGCCTCTTGCCAGGAAACTCCAGTCCCTGGCGGACCAGAAGAATAATACGGACGCTATGCTGCTGTTAATCCTGTCCGAATGCGACTATTATACGGAAAGCGAGATTAACCGGTTTAAGCAGACCCTGGCCGCTTACCACAAGTACCATCCTGCGGAATATTTAAAGGCCGTGGCCGACGCCCTGTTTCAGAAGAAGCAGTACGGAAAGGCCATTGTCCGCTACCAGAAAATCCTGGAGATTCCCAAGGACAAGGTGGTGGACGATGAATTCCTGGCAAAGGTTTACCACAATTTGGGCGCGGTGTATGCTCAGATGTTCCAGTATGAAAAGGCTTTCCGGGCCCTGGACCAGTCCTATGTGCTGAACAAGAACCCGGACACCTTAAAGAGAATCTATTTTTTGACTGTTTTTGAGCCTGCTCTGGCGGTGCGGGAGCGATATCAGTCCCTGTTTACCCCGCAGGCAAAGGAAAAATGGGAGGAAGAGCTCTCCCTGGCCCGGCAGAATGCCATGGCGGCAAAAGAGGTAGCGGCCCTGCGGGAGCTCTTTAAAAAAGACCCGGTAAAGCGGATGAAAGGCGCCGGCGAGATGATTAACCAGTGGAAGCAGGAATACCGGGGGATGATATAACGTAACCGTTCAGGACGGCGGGAAAACGAGGGCAAAAACAGGCGTTAAGCTTGCTTATAAGCATGTTTTTGTCATCGTTTTCACATCGGATGGACATCCGATGCTTCTTGTCCGGCTTTAGCCGGGCAAGAAGATGAGCCGTCCTGAATTGCGACATGTTTTTGAGGATTGCGGGAGCGCGAAGCGCGGAGCAATCCGGTATCATGGGAGAATGAAAGACAACACAAGGAGGACAAACCAATGGCATTTGATGCTGCTAAAGAGTATTTGGAGAAAATCGGCCTGGGAGACCGGGTAAAGGAGTTTGACGTTTCCAGCGCCACCGTGGAGCTGGCGGCTCAGGCGGTTGGATGCGAGCCGGCCCACATTGCAAAGACCCTTTCCTTTCTGCTGGGGGATGAGGGCATCCTGATTGTGGCGACGGGGGACGCCAAGGTGGACAACCACAAATATAAAGAGACCTTTCACACCAAGGCCAAGATGATGACGCCGGAACAGGCGGTGGAACTGGTGGGACACGCCGTAGGAGGCGTCTGCCCCTTTGGGATTAAGCCGGGAATCAAGGTGTACCTGGACGAGTCCTTAAAGCGTTTCGATATCGTATACCCTGCCTGCGGCAGCGCCAACAGCGCGGTGAAGCTGACGATTCCGGAGCTGGAGCGGGCCTCCGCCTGCGAGGGCTGGGTGGATGTGTGCAAGGGATGGGAGTAAAGAGAGCCTGAAATTCTCTTGACAAACGCCCGTCAAACCGATATGATGGTGAGTATCGAAAAAGGCTGTGAAGAAGAGGAGTACACCGCCGCCTCCCTCAGAGAGGACTGTCCGCAGGCTGAAAGGCAGTCCGGGAAAGGCGTCCGTGGAAGGTAGCTTCGGAGCCGGACCGCCCAGAAAGCCTGTGAGTCCTGAAAGAGCCCAGGCAGTAAGCGCTCCCGGACCGCCCCGTTAAAGGCGCAAATGAGGCCGGAAAGCCGCCGCATATGCGAAGCGGGAAATTTCCGGTGAAATAAGGTGGTACCGCGAGTCAATTCGCCCTTTGCAAAACCGGAAGCCGGATTTGCAGAGGGCTTATTTTTGTTACGAGCACTTAGCGCCTGGCTTCCAAAACAAGACATTTGAAGAAGGAGACAAGGACCATGAAGGAACTGGAAAAGACCTACAATCCGGCGGCCATTGAGGACCGTCTGTACCAGAAATGGCTGGACGGCCATTATTTCCACGCAAAAGTAGACAGGAGCAAAAAGCCCTTTACCATCGTAATGCCCCCACCAAACATCACGGGACAGCTGCATATGGGCCACGCCCTGGACAACACCATGCAGGATATCCTGATTCGTTACAAGCGGATGCAGGGCTACGAGGCCCTGTGGCAGCCTGGCACGGACCACGCAGCCATCGCCACCGAGGTGAAGGTCATCGACAAGCTGAAGCAGGAGGGAATCTCCAAGGAGGACCTGGGCAGAGAGGGCTTCCTTCAGAAATGCTGGGAGTGGCGGGACGAGTACGGCACCCGCATCGTCAAGCAGCTGCACAAGCTGGGCTCCTCCGCCGACTGGGAGCGGGAGCGTTTTACCATGGACGAGGGCTGTTCTGACGCAGTGCTGGAGGTTTTTGTAAAGCTCTATGAGAAGGGCTACATTTACAAGGGATCCCGCATCATCAACTGGTGCCCCGTATGCCAGACCTCCATCTCCGATGCAGAGGTAGAGCATGTGGAGCAGGATGGATTTTTCTGGCATATCAACTATCCGGTGGTAGGAGAGCCCGGACGGTTTGTGGAGATTGCCACCACCCGTCCGGAAACGCTTCTTGGCGATACAGCCGTGGCGGTGAATCCAAAGGATGAGCGCTACCAGGATCTGATCGGAAAGATGCTGAAGCTTCCCTTAACGGACCGGGAGATTCCGGTGATTGCCGACGAGTATGTGGACATGGAGTTTGGGACCGGCTGCGTAAAGATTACCCCGGCTCACGACCCCAATGACTTCGAGGTAGGAAAGCGCCATGGCCTTGAGGAGATCGTGATCTTAAACGACGACGCCACCGTCAATGTGCCGGGCCCTTACTTCGGAATGGACCGCTATGAGGCCAGAAAGGCCATGGTGGAGGATTTAAAGGAGCAGGGACTTCTGGTTAAGGTAGTTCCCCACTCCCATAACGTGGGAACTCACGACCGCTGCAAGACCACGGTAGAGCCCATGGTGAAGCAGCAGTGGTTCGTGAAGATGGAGGAGATGGCAAAGCCCGCCATTGAGGCATTAAAGAGCGGGGAGCTGAAATTCGTTCCCGAAAACTACGGAAAAACCTATCTTCACTGGCTGGAGAACATCCGTGACTGGTGCATTTCCCGCCAGCTGTGGTGGGGACACCGGATTCCCGCTTACTATTGTGAGGAGTGCGGACACCTCCATGTGGCCAAGGCGAAGCCGGAAAAATGCGAGAAGTGCGGCTGCACCAGCTTAAAGCAGGATGAGGACACCCTGGATACCTGGTTCTCCTCCGCCCTGTGGCCCTTCTCTACGCTGGGATGGCCGAAGCAGACCGAGGATTTGGAGTATTTCTATCCTACCGATGTGCTGGTAACGGGATATGATATCATTTTCTTCTGGGTTATCCGCATGGTATTTTCCGGAATTGAGCAGACGGGAAAATGCCCCTTCCACACGGTGCTGATTCACGGCCTGGTACGGGATTCCCAGGGCAGAAAGATGAGCAAATCCCTTGGAAACGGCATCGACCCCCTGGAGGTTATCGACAAGTACGGCGCCGACGCCCTGCGCATGACCCTGATTACCGGAAACGCCCCCGGAAACGACATGCGTTTCTACTGGGAGCGGGTGGAGAACAGCCGCAACTTTGCCAACAAGGTGTGGAACGCCTCACGGTTTATCATGATGAACATTGAGAAGGCTCCGGACGTGTCCGGCGTGACCCTGGAGAGCCTGACCATGGCGGACCGGTGGATTCTTTCCAAGGTCAACGACCTGGCAAAGGATGTGACGGAGAATCTGGATAAGTACGAGCTGGGAATCGCCCTTCAGAAGGTTTATGACTTTATCTGGGAGGAGTTCTGCGACTGGTACATCGAGATGGTAAAACCCAGGCTTTATGATGACGGGGATACCACCAAAGCGGCGGCCATCTGGACCTTAAAGACAGTCTTGATTAACGCCTTAAAGCTCCTGCATCCCTTTATGCCCTTTATCTCCGAGGAGATTTTCTGCAACCTCCAGGACGAGGAGGAGACCATCATGGTTTCCAGCTGGCCGGTTTACCGGGAGGAGTGGAGCTTCGCAGGAGAGGAGAAAGCTACGGAAGTGATTAAGGAAGCCGTCCGGGCGATCCGGGGCGTGCGCACCTCTATGAATGTGCCGCCCAGCAAGAAGGCTGCGGTCTACGTGGTTTCCGAGGACGGGGAGCTGAGAGATATTTTTGAGACCAGCAAAAACTTCTTTGCCACCCTGGGATACGCCTCCCATGTGACGGTCCAGGAGGACAAGACGGGAATTTCCGAGGATGCGGTTTCCGCTGTGATTCCCAAGGCGGCCATCTATATGCCCTTTGCGGACCTGGTGGACCTGGAAAAAGAGATTGCCAGACTGAAGGCCGAGGAGAAACGGCTGGAGGGAGAGCTGAAACGTTCCAACGGCATGCTGAGCAATGAGAAATTCATCAGCAAGGCGCCTAAGGACAAGATTGAGGCGGAGCGGGCCAAGCTGGAGAAATACACCCAGATGATGGAGCAGGTGAAGGCCCGTCTGGCCCAGCTGGAGAAATAAAGGACGGAAATTGATACACGAGGATAAACGACATGAAACTGAAACAATCGCTGCTGCTGCTTTTGGCGGCAACTATCTGGGGAATCGCCTTTGTAGCCCAGAGCGCGGGGATGGAGTATGTGGGCCCCTATACGTTTAACTGCATCCGCTCAATTTTAGGGGGCCTGGTGCTGATTCCGGTGATACTGGTGATGGACCGGGCAAAGGCGCGGGAGAAGGGGGAGGCGGGAAACCGCCCCTCCCCCGCCCGCAAAAGCCGGGAGCGGAAGGTACTCCTGACCGGAGGAGTCTGCTGCGGCGTGGCCCTCTGCCTGGCTTCCAACTTTCAGCAGCTGGGCATCCAGTACACCACGGTGGGAAAGGCCGGGTTTATCACGGCCTGCTATATTGTCATCGTGCCCTTTCTGGGACTGCTGTTCGGCAAAAAGGTCAGCGCCTTCGTCTGGGGGGCGGTGGTCCTGGCTGTGGCGGGCCTGTACCGGCTGTGCATGTCCGGCGGTGAGGGAATCGGGGGAATCAATCAGGGAGATTTGCTGGTTTTAGTCTGCGCCTTCCTGTTTTCCATCCATATTTTGGTCATTGACCATTTTTCTCCCCTGACCGACGGGGTAAAAATGTCCTGCATCCAGTTTTTTGTATCCGGGATACTTTCCGGGGTAGCCATGATGCTGTTTGAGGAGCCCAGGCTGGACGATATCCTGGCTGCGGCCCTGCCTATCCTGTACGCGGGGATTTTCTCCAGCGGAGTGGGATACACCCTGCAGATTGTGGGGCAGAAGGGGATGAACCCGACGGTGGCTTCCCTGATTTTAAGCCTGGAGTCCAGCATCTCCGTGCTGGCAGGCTGGGTCCTGTTAGGGCAGAGCATGAGCCTGCGGGAGCTTTCCGGCTGCGCATTGATGTTTGGAGCCATTATCCTGGCGCAGATTCCGGCGCCCCAGAGGCGAAAAGAAAGGGCGGGGGAGGCGTAATCCGTCGAATCCCGTCCCCAATATGCGGTTGCGCCCGGGAGAAATTTGGGGTAAGATAACAGAAGGAGGAATGAGGCTTAGACATGAACGCCTGGGACTATATGGAAGGGATTCCTATGTGGGCCGGTAAGAAGCATTCCCTGGAGGAGATTGAGGATTTTCTGAAGGAATTGAAGGAACCTCAGAAGTCCTTCCAGGTGGTCCATGTGGCCGGCACCAACGGAAAGGGTTCGGTCTGCGCCTTTTTGACCTCGATTCTGAAGGAGGCGGGCTATTTTACCGGCACCTTCATTTCCCCACATCTGGAGCGGATTGAGGAGCGTTTCCTTCTGGACGGAAACGTAATCGGGCAGGAGGATTTCCTCCAAAGCTTTCAGACGGTTTACGAAACGGCCAAAAAGCGGCAGGAGAGAGGACTTGGCCACCCATCCTATTTTGAGTTCCTGTTCTATATGGCGATGGTGCTGTTTGCGGGAAAGGGAGTGGAAATCGCGGTACTGGAGACCGGCATGGGCGGGCGGCTGGACGCCACCAATGTAATCAAAAATCCCCTGGCCTGTGCCATTACTTCCATCAGCCTGGACCATACAAAATACCTGGGGGATACGATCGTACAGATTGCCGGGGAGAAGGCGGGCATCATCAAGGCCGGGGTCCCGGTGGTGTACGACGGTACCGACCGGGAGGCGGCCCAGGTAATCCTTCGGCAGGCCCGGAGCCTGCAGGCGCCGGCAGAGATGGTGACGGAGGCGGACTATGTAAGGGAGGAGGCTGTTCCGGCAGGGAAAGCCGGACCGGACGGGACACAGGAGGGATTTTGGATACGGGAATGCTCCGGCGGTCCGGAGGGATTGCGCCTTTATGTTCCATTTTCAGCCCCCTATCAGGCCCAGAACGCCATGATTGCGGTGAAAACGGCCCGGCTTTTGAACGAACGGGGCCTGAGGATTTCCCCGGAGCAGATAGTCAAAGGAGTGGCGAAGGCCAGATGGCCGGGGCGGATGGAGCAGGCGGCAGATGGATTTTATCTGGACGGAGCTCACAATCCGGGAGGAATCCGCGCCTTTGAGGAGGCGGCCTTTGAAATCATCGGGAGACGGGGAAAGAAGCCCTGCCTGCTCTTCGGGGTAATGGAGGACAAGGACTACCGGGAGATGGCGGCTCTTTTGTGCAGGAGGATTCCCTGGCAGGCCATCGGCCTGGTACACGGAAACAGCGCCAGAGGGGCGAGCCTGTCTTCCCTGAGAGAAGCCTTTGAGCCGGTGTACGGAGGACCGGTGTATGAGTTTTCATCGGCAGAAGAAGCGGTGGAGAACGTGAAGGGGATGTTTGGGGACAGCCTGGTATTCTGCGCGGGCTCCCTGTATCTAACCGGAGAATGGAAACAGGCTCTGTATAAGGCTAATGCGGATAAAGGAGTGAAAGCACATGATTGATTTTGAGGAAGAGATTGAGCGCTTCAAACCCAGTCTTGATATTGAAGAGGTGGAAGACGCCATTGTCAAAAGCGATTTGACGGATATGACGGATGTGATGATGGAGCTGATTAAAGAGATTAATGAAAAGTAGGTCGGTGACTATGGATTATCAGAGGAGAAACGCCCAGATTGCCAACAGCTTTTACAACCTGGGACTGGAAAAGGCCAGGATGCGGGATTTGTCCGGGGCGGCCCATTCCCTGAAGGACAGCCTTCATTTTAATAAATATCAGACGGACGCCCGGAATCTGCTTGGCCTGATTTACTACGAAAGCGGAGAGGTGGCGGACGCTCTGGTCCAGTGGGTCATCAGCCTGAACCTGCAGCCGGAGAACAACCTGGCGGACCACTACCTAGATGAGATTCAGAGAAAGCCGGGGCAGCTTGAGGTGGAGAGCCAGAATGTCAAGACCTTTAATCAGGCCCTGTGGCATGCGCAGAACGGCAGCGACGACCTGGCAATCCTCCAGCTGGCCCGGGTGGTGGAGGAGAGGCCTCATTTTATCAAGGCCCATCTGCTTTTGGCTCTGCTCTACATGAGACGGGAGGACTACACCAAAGCTGGCCGCTCCCTGTACAAAATTCTGCAGATTGACAAGAGCAATTCCAAGGCCCTCTATTATATGTCCATTGTGAAGCAGAACACAGGACGGGCGGAGGCGGAGAAAAAGCGGATGACCAAGGCTTTTTCCCATAAGCAGATGGAGGACGACGATATCATTCTTCCGCCTACTTATAAGGAAAACACGGGAATCTCCATTGTGATTCATATTGTGATCGGCCTGGTTCTGGGAGTGGTGGCAGCCTATTTCCTGATTCTTCCCACCCGGATTTCGGATTTGAACCGGGTCCACAATGAGGAACTGATTTCCTACAGCCAGCAGCTGAACAACGCCAACCAGCAGATTCAGGACCTGGAGAGCCAGAATCAGGAGATTCAGACTCAGGCGGATACGGTCCAGGCTCAGCTGGACGAGCTTCAGAGCGGAAACACCAGCATCATTGCCCAGTACAAGAGTCTGATTGGTGTGCTCCAGTCCTACCGGGCCGGAGATTTGGTTACCGCCGCTTTAAGCTACGCCCAGGCGGATTTTTCACTTATTACCGATGAAGAAGTGCTGGCTGTGGTGAACGACGTTCAGACGGATATGACCTCCAACGTATACCAGACTCTGGTTACCACAGGAGTGGAGCAGTGGAACGCGGGCAATACGGACCGGGCCATGGAGTGCTTCCAGGCAAGCCTGGCGCTTGTGCCGGACAACCCGGAGGCCATGTACTATGTGGGGCGGCTCTATCAGGACGCCGGGGATACGGAAAACGCCAACGCCATGTTTGACCAGGTAGTTGGAAACTTCCCCGATTCCGAATACGCCTCCAGAGCCCAGAGCGCCAGAGGCTATTAAGGATTTTAAAGGAGCCGCAGCGGCTGCGGGAAATAAAGAGAAAAGATAAGAGACACTACGAAAGATAGAACAACACTTTCGCAGTGTCTTTTTTTGTTGCGAACACTTGGCGAGGTCTTATCGAGCCTAGTACCCGGGGTTGTTACGAGCCCTTAGCGCCTTATCTTTAGGCGCTTACGTGCGATACATCCGGATTACAGAAAGGGGATGAGAGAATGAAAAATCAGACGTTTACATATGAGGCCAGAGGGCAGGTGCTGATTATCCACATGCCTAAGGAGCTGGACCATCACAACTGCAAAAATCTGCGTCTGGAGACGGATATTTTGATGGAAGAAAACTGCATCCGGCGGATTGTTTTTGACTTTTCAGCCACGG
The DNA here is from genome assembly GCA_900547035.1 of uncultured Clostridium sp. GTDB lineage: Bacteria > Bacillota > Clostridia > Lachnospirales > Lachnospiraceae > Enterocloster > Enterocloster excrementigallinarum. Next base: position 16,622 of record URFM01000049.1, read on the forward strand.
AGTTTATGGACTCTTCCGGCATCGGCGTTCTGCTGGGGCGCTACAAGCAGATGAAATCTTCCGGCGGCGAAGCCGTTTACTGCCGTGCGGGAAAACAGGTCTCCCGCATCCTGCGGGTAGGCGGGCTGGAAAAGCTGCTAAAGGGATTTGAAAGCCTGGAGGAGGCGGTAGAAGAAAGGGAGGAAACATGATGGGATGTCAGAACATGAAGCTGGAGTTTGAGGCCAGATCGGAAAATGAAGAGTTTGCCAGAGTGGTGACAGCGGTATTTATGAGCCGGCTGAATCCCACCCTGGAGGAGATTGACGATGTAAAAACAGCGGTGTCGGAGGCGGTTACCAACGCGGTGATTCATGGATATCAGGGGCAGGAAGGGAAAATCTGCCTGGAACTTTCTGCTGAGGATGGAGAAAAGCGGCGTCTTTCCGTTTCTGTGAAAGATCAGGGAGTGGGAATCGCCGATATTAACCAGGCCATGGAACCCATGTTTACCACGGACCCATCCGGGGAGCGGTCCGGTATGGGATTTTCTTTTATGGAAGCCTTTATGGATCAGGTGAATGTAGAGTCAGAGCCGGGAAGAGGAACCAGCGTATTTATGATAAAATACATCGGCAGGTGACGCTATGGAGGAAACCATCTGTTTAATTAACCAGGCACACCAAGGGGATAAAACAGCCAGAGACAGGCTTGTAACGGAAAATATGGGACTGGTCTGGAGCATCGTCCGCCGATTTGGAGGAAGAGGCTGTGAAATGGAAGACCTTTTTCAGATTGGAACCATCGGCCTGATGAAAGCCATTGACAAGTTCGACCCTTCCTTTGATGTAAAATTCTCCACTTACGCAGTCCCTATGATTGCCGGTGAAATCAAGCGGTTTCTGCGGGATGACGGAATGATTAAGGTAAGCCGGCCATTAAAGGAACTGGGAATCCGGGTGAAAAGCGTCAGGGAGAAGATGGCGAAAACCACGGGGAGAGAGCCCACCATCGAGGAAATCGCAGAGGCCTTGGGAACCAGCCGTGAGGAGGTGGCGGCCTCCCTGGAAGCGGGGGCAGAGGTAGAATCCCTTTACCGGCCCATGAATTCCGGTGACAGCGACGGAGCCTGCCTCTTAGACCGGCTGGAGGAGGAAGAGAGCCAGCAGGAGAAACTGTTGGATCGTATGGTATTAAGAGAACTTTTGACCGGACTGGAGGAAAAGGAGAAGGAGATTATCCTGCGCCGGTATTATCTGGGGCAGACCCAAACCAGAATCGCCACCGATTTAGGGATTTCACAGGTGCAGGTATCACGGCTGGAGAAGCGGATTTTGAAGAATATGAGGCGTAAGATAGAGAATTAGGTAACAGCTCAGGACGTCCTGAACTGTTACAATAAAGATGTTACTTTTTTTTATTGACTAAACTTTATTTTTGTCGTATACTGAGATTAATCAATCAATGAGAATTAAGGAGGTATTTGTCATGAGTTCTTTCCAGAAAATCGAGACATCCAACGCGCCTGCGGCCATCGGCCCCTATTCCCAGGCTTTTACGGTGGGAAATCTTCTGATTACATCCGGACAGATTCCGGCCAGCCCCGCAGACGGCAGTGTTCCGGAAGGAATTGAAGCTCAGGCCGAGCAGTCCATCAAAAATGTGGGAGCCATCCTTGAGGCCGCCGGAACCAAATTCGAGAACGTGGTCAAGACCACCTGCTTCCTTGCGGATATGGGTGATTTTGCCGCCTTTAACGCAGTATATGAGAAGTATTTTGTCAGCAAACCAGCCCGCTCCTGTGTTGCGGTGAAAGCCTTGCCAAAGGGAGTTCTGTGCGAGGTTGAGGCCATTGCGGTCCTCTAATCGCCCCATATTCCCAAACAAAAAAGTCATGAGTCCGTCTGTGAACTCATGACTTTTTTGTTACGAGCACTTAGCGCCTGTCCTTTAGGCGCTTACGTGCGATACATCCCGGGCACTTGGCGAGGTCTCATCGAGCCTAGTACCCGGGATTGTTACGAGCACTTAGCGTCTTATCTTTAGGCGCTTACGTGCGTCACTTAGCGCCCCGCCTCATCCGCTCCGGATTCCGCCTGTAAATTCCGCAGGTGAAGATATACCGTGTTTTTGGAAAGTCCCAGCCGCTCCGCCACTTTGGGAACGGCATTTTTCAGATTGAAAATATCTTTTTGGTAGAGAATAGCGATGATTTCCTTGTTTCGGTTGGTGGATGGGATGGTTCCGTCATGTTCCACCTGGATTCTGGCTTGGGAGATAGATTCCTCAATCAGTTCGTCCGCGTTGGCCGCAAATGTCTCCAAAACGTCTCCTTTTGTCCCGGATGTCTGAAACAGTTCCTCAATCAGGGTGTATAAAGGTACGTCCTGATAGAAGTTGATGCACAAAAGACCGATAATCTGACCATTTTCGCCGTTAATGGGGATGGTAGCAGAGCGAATCGGCGTCCCGCTTTTGCTGCGGCCAAAATAAATCCTGCCCTTGCGATGGTCTTTGCTGCGCTGCATTTCCCCCAGGAGCTGCAGGGCGAAATCCGTAATGGGCGCCCCCTCCTTCCTGCCGGAATGATAGCCGTTTACCACCTTGATGGCAGCGCAGTCCAGGTCCTCCAGACTGTGGAGTACAAATTCAAAACTGCTGCCAAAAAATTCAGCCAGCCCTTCCAGTACGGATTCGTAAGACTGGAGAACCAGACGGTCTTTTTGACTGAGTGTGCGCTGGGTGTTCATAGCGGGGTCCTCGTTTCCTGAATAAATTGACGGCGGGCCGCGCCACCGCAGTCTGCGTCATCGGAATCAGTATACCACGCTTTTGGGATGGTTTGCAATCGTCTCTTAATTTCTTATGTCTGTCAAAAGCAGGCCTTCGTTGACAGACAGTTGAGCCGGTGATATAATTCCAAATAGTTAGCCATAACTAACAAAAAAGACGGCACTTATGGAAAGGAGGCGGAGGAAATGTCATTTTTTCAAAATACCCGTAAGCCGGAGGGGCTGGGTGGAAAAATCGTCGAAATTAAACCGTGAGGCCATTCAGGAGGGAAACTGCCAAATCCTTTACGGCAATGTGATGGAACTGCCTTTTGAAAGCCTTCGAGCAGGTACGCCGGGTACTGAAAAATGATGGGATTTTTATGATTTGCAATGAGTGTTCCGGGGAAAATCCAAAAGATAAAAAATGGGAACGCATGATAGCGGGAATGAAAATTTATACCAGTCAGGAACTGCTGGACACGCTGAAAAAGGCTGTTTTCCGGGAACTGAAAGCGGACAGGAATGAAAAGGATTGGATTTGTATTGTGGGTAAAAAATGATAAACCCGGGAATAAAAAAATGAAACTTCGCCATACTACCCATCAGAACCAATCATTCTGAACGAAAAGGATGTGAGCAAATATGGGAATTGGAAAGCATTTGCTGGGGCTGGCGGCGGTGGCTGCGGCTCTGGCACTGACGGGGCTGTTGGTGTGGTACGGCCTGTTTCGGGTGGATGGGGCGGATTCCGGTCCTAACGGAACACTGGTCCGGGAGCAGAGGGAAATTGACAGGGGCGGCGAAGACTCAAGCCGTCAGGCTATTGTCCTGGGGCCTGCCGTGCTCCGGGAGCAGGAGGCCTATGTGACCGCCCCTGATTTCCTGGTGGTGGAGCATTCCCTATGAGCCAGACCGTATATCTCATGCTGCGCAAGATGACGGACATCAGTTCGCAGGTAGTCCGGTTGGGAGACGCGGCAAAAATCCTCTGCCAGGACGAAACAGTCGAAAACCGCCTGAAGGCCATGAAAATCCTTCGCATTTCATCGGGGAAACGCCGCCGCTATGTGATGGAGGTTACGGAAATACTTGAGCTGATCCAGAACGAACTGCCTTCGGTCCAGGTGGAAAACCTGGGAGAGACTTCTTTTATCATCGCCTACAAGCCATCCGAAACCGAAAATCCGGTATGGCAGTGGGCGAAAACCATTTTTGTATGTCTGGTAAGCTTCTGCGGTGCCGCATTTGCCATTATGACTTTTAACAATGATGTGGATGTGACGGATGTATTCCAGGAACTCTACCTGCTGGTGATGGGGCGGGAGTCAGATGGCTTTACGATACTGGAGCTGGGGTATTCACTGGGGCTTGCTCTCGGAATTCTGGTGTTCTTTAACCATTTTGCCGCAATAAAGCTGAATACGGACCCGACGCCTCTGGAAGTGGAGATGCGCCTTTATGAGGACAACATCGCAAAAACCCTGATCGCTCAGCAGGAGGAACAGAAACAGAAGGAGAAGACATGATAAGATATCTGTTTTTGGGATTCATCGGCCTGTGTGCAGGAGGGGTAATAGCAGCCGGTGTATTTGCCTTTCTGGTAATGATTGGCGTTTTTCCAAGACTGATTGGAAAAACCAGCACCAAGAAGTACATTCTTTTGTATGAAACGGTGATTATTGCAGGAGGGGTACTGGGGAACCTTGCGGATCTGTACGAGCCTTTTTTGGTGGCTGGTGAATTTTGGGGACAACTGCTGCTTGGAATTTTCGGAACAGCAGTAGGTATTTTTACCGGATGTCTGTTCATGTCCCTGGCGGAGACGCTGAAGGCTCTTCCGACAGTTGCCCGGCGCATCCGTCTGGCAGTGGGGCTTCCCTGGCTGATCCTGGCCCTGGCTCTGGGGAAGCTGACCGGTTCCCTGATTTATTTTATTAATGGGTTTGGATAACCTGTTTGTACTGGAGGAAACTCATATGGAAATTGACCAAAAGAAATATGGAGACTATGTCAAAAAAGTAACGCCCGTTCACAGTCTTGGATTATCAATGGTACGGGCTTTTCTGACCGGCGGGACCATCTGCCTGCTGGGACAAATCATTACCAACACCCTGACCGGTCCCATGGGAATGGGGCGGGAAGAAGCGGCGGCCTGGACCCTGCTGGCGCTGATTTTTCTCAGTGTGCTGCTGACGGGCCTTAACCTGTTCCAGAAAATCGTAAAATTTGGCGGAGCGGGAGCTCTGGTGCCGATCACAGGTTTCGCCAACTCGGTAGCGGCCCCTGCGGTGGAATTTCAGGCAGAAGGAGACGTATTTGGAGTAGGCTGCAAGATTTTCACCATCGCCGGTCCGGTAATCCTTTACGGGATCTTCAGCAGCTGGCTGCTGGGGGTGATCTACTGGATCGGAGGCAGTATGGGGTGGATTTCGATGTAAAATATCTGTTCCCGGGGATTTTTTTCAAGAAGGCAAATCGCCTTGACATGGAGGAGCGGACTCCTTTATACTCTCGATAGTTAGATACAACTAACTACAAAAAGAAAAAAGGAGGAATCATCCATGTCTTTAATCAACAAAGAAGTAAGCGATTTTACCCTTCAGGCCTATCACCAGGGAGCTTTTAAAACGGTGACAAAAGAGGAAATCATGGGGAAATGGAGCATTTTCTTCTTCTATCCGGCAGACTTCACCTTTGTGTGCCCTACGGAGCTGGAGGATTTGGCCAATCTGTATGAGAAATTTCAGGAGGCGGACTGCCAGGTGTATTCCGTATCCTGCGACACCCATTTTGTCCATAAGGCGTGGCACGATGCCTCGGAGCGGATTCAGAAAATCCGGTATCCCATGCTGGCGGACCCGACCCACGCGCTGGCAAAGGATTTTGAGGTTTACATTGAGGCCAACGGCATGGCGGAGCGGGGGACTTTTATCGTCAATCCGGAGGGAAAGATAGTGGCCTATGAGGTCAATGCCGGAAATGTGGGAAGAAACGCTCAGGAGCTGCTGCGCAAGCTTCAGGCCTGCCAGTTCGTCCATACCCACGGCGATGAGGTGTGCCCCGCAAAATGGCAGCCGGGCGCGGAAACTTTAAAGCCCAGCCTGGATTTAGTGGGGCAGCTGTAATGGAGAAGGGATACGGGAATCTCTATGATGTGGCGGTAATCGGAGGAGGACCGGCGGGACTGACCGCCGCCCTCTATCTGGCAAGGGCCAGATACCGGGTGGTAGTCATAGAGAAAGAACATTTCGGAGGACAGATTACCATTACCAGCCAGGTGGTCAATTATCCGGGGGTAGAGCAGGCGAGCGGCGTATCCCTGACCGATACCATGCGCCGCCAGGCGGAGGGCTTTGGCGCGGAATTCCTTCTGGCGGAGGTTTTGAAACTTCAGATGGACGGGGACGTCAAAACCGTCTTTACCTCCAGGGGAGAGCTGCGCTGCTTCGGCGTCCTGCTGGCAACGGGAGCCCATCCCAGACGGGCCGGGTTTCTGGGAGAGGAAGAGTTTAGAGGCAGGGGAGTGGCCTACTGCGCCACCTGCGACGGAGAGTTTTTTACCGGAAAAGAGGTGTTCGTGGTGGGCGGCGGTTTCGCGGCGGCCGAGGAGAGCGTATTTTTGACCAAATACGCCAGCCATGTAACCATTCTGATTCGGGGGGATGGTTTTACCTGCGCTCCCGCTGTTGCGGAACCGGCCTTGAACCATGAAAAGATTACCGTTCTGACCAACCGGGAAGTCCTGGTGGTTTCGGGAGAAGGAGGATTGGATTTCCTGAAGTACCGGGATACCAGAACCGGGGAGGTGACGGAGTACCGCAGTGAGTCTGGAGAGAGCTTCGGGATTTTTGTGTTCGCGGGCTACGCGCCGGCTACGGAACTGGTAAGGGGAATCGCGGAATTGGATGATAATGGATATATCAAAACGGACCGGACGCAGAAAACCAGCCGCGACGGCCTGTATGCGGCGGGAGATGTATGCATCAAACCTCTGCGTCAGGTGGTGACGGCGGTAGGTGACGGAGCCCTGGCGGCTACGGAGCTGGAGCGGTACGCTTCGGCTATGCAGAAAAAGACAGGACTTTATCCCAAGGCTCCGGCTAAGACCGTTCAGGTGCAGAAGGAGGCGTCCCGGGAAGATGCCGGCCTGATTCCGGAGGAGATGAAGGGCCAGCTGGAAGCGGTCTTTTCCAGAATGGAGAAGCCCTTAAGGCTGCGCCTGTATCTGGATGAACGGCCCATTTCCCAGGAGCTGAAAGGGTATATGGAGGAACTTGGCCGTTTGACGGACAAGCTCAGGGTGGAAATCGCGGAGGAAAAGCTGGCGGAGAGGCCCTGCGTGCGGATATTGCGGGAGGACGGGACCTGGACCGGGCTGGCATTTCACGGAGTGCCGGGAGGGCATGAATTTACCTCCTTCGTGCTGGGACTCTACAATGCCTCAGGCCCGGGACAGACCATCGACCAGGAGAGCCTGGCGAGGCTCAAAGCGCTGGAGGGGCCTGTCCGTATGAAAATCCTGGTTTCTCTCTCCTGCACCATGTGCCCGGAGCTGGTGACGGCCGCCCAGAAAATCGCAGCGGAGAATCCCAATGTGACGGCGGAGGTCTACGATTTGAACCATTTTCCGGACCTTCGGGATACCTACCGGGTGATGAGTGTTCCCTGTCTGGTGATTAACGACGGGGAGCAGGTTTCCTTTGGGAAAAAGAACGTGGGACAGCTCCTGGATCTGCTGCACAAAGGTCCGTGAGCTTAAAAAGCAAAACAGGCGGAAGGCAAATTTGGTCTTTCCGCCTATTTTTCGCTGCCTGTACAAAGGCAGGCCTTACTTTTTTCCATAAAGAAGCCCTACGCCGGAAAGCATCCAGGGGGCCTGCACATAGCGGGGGACGAAACCCTGCCGTTCCACAAAGGGAATGTAGTGGATTTCCCGGAAGCCCTCCCGGCGCAGTTCATCGGCAAATTCCTCCATATCTCCGTAAAGAGATTTCTGAGAGAATAAATCCTGGAAGGAAAAGCTGCCGCCTTTTTTCAAAACACGCAGGGCCTCCCGGACCACCAAGCGCTTATCCTTCTGAGAGCGGACCTCGTGAAAGACGAAATTGCTGACGACCGCATCAAAGGTCTGGTCCGGGAAATCCAGACGGGCAGCGTCTCCCTTTTGAAAGTTTACCCGGTCCGAAACGCCTTCCAGGACTGCGTTTTTCTGGCACTGTTCTTTGGCATAGCTCCACTCTGCTCCCCAGTAGTCGATCCCGGTGAAATTGGCCTGTGGGTAGCGCTTCGCGCAGCGGTTTAACAGGGCGCCGGAGCCGCAGCCGATTTCCAGGAGGCGTCCTCTGCCGTTCCAGTCCAGGTGGTCCAGCAGATACTGGTGAAGCTTTCCCATGAGACCGCCCCGGCTGAAGTCGAACAGGGCGCGGCAGCGCAGCATATAGAGCCACAGGAGAAACAATACGGCGGTCAGGATTCCAGTCAGAACAGCCGGAAGGGGAAAGGGCAGCAGCCAGGCCAGAACAATGGTCAGGGCCAGCAGGGCAAGCAGGACAGCGGCCATCCCCTTCATCATGGCGATGGGGACCCAGTTGCCGTAGTCAGGTGAAGTGTTTTTGCGATTCATGATAAAATCCTCCTTTTTCATAACACTTGTTATGTTCTGTTATGTAAAAAGCCCGGAGCGTTAGACGGGTGCTCGTAAGACAGTAATTCTAAAAAATTACTATTTTACGGCATCTGTCTGACAGGGTTGGAAACAACAACGAAAAGGACGATGTCGAGTCGCATGACCGGCATCGTTCTTTTTTGCAACAAAATATTAGAATTACGGAGGTATTTACCATGAAACACCTGTTATCTTGTGAATTTAACCTTGATACTGCTTGTGTAGAGCTTTGCTTTTCAGACGGCAGCATGGTTTCTATCGACACTATTGCTGTGGAAAATGAGGTGGTAAACAATATGTATCAACAGTCGGAACTCGACTATCTGATCTATAATGACCCTGCTGCATATGCTGATTTAATCCTTAACGGCGATCCTGCTGTCTACCTCAAGACAGTTACGGAATACCAAAACCTTGATTGATTTTTGGTGACGAACAAGAGCTGCCCTGCCATTCAGCGGGGCAGCGCTTGTTTTGGCAAAAATGTGTTCATGAAAAGTTATGCTTTACTTTGGTGAATTGGGAAACTAATCTTGAAAAATATGGTGCCTTCTTGTATAATGATGTGTGTACACAAACCGACTTACCGGAAAGGATGAAACCGATGGCCGATACGCATATTAAATATAACGATCACTCGATCAACTCCGCATTTAAGAATCACTACATTGTTCCCGACTATCAACGAGAGTATGTTTGGAAAGACGAACAGGTAGAGCAGCTGTTGGCAGACTTACTGGATGCCTACAATACCGATAGTCAAAAGGCTTATTTCCTTGGCACTATTGTAACTTATGACTCTGGCAGCCAGTTTGAGTTGATTGACGGACAGCAGCGCCTTACCACATTTTTTATTCTGTTGTGTGCGATCAAAAAAATCTACATAGATCATGGTGAACAAACCAGTGTTATTGAAAATTTAATTTATAGCCCAACTATGAATAGTGAGGGTGATGTGATTAACTTGTATCATCTCCAGCTTCAATATGAAGATGCAGGAAATTGTTTGGAGCTGATTGAAAAAGGACAGGAACGGCCGAACTATATCACGCAATCGGGAGAAAGACTGTTCGACGCATTCAAGACGATCCAGGACTTTTTGCAGGAGCAATTCCCCCAAATCGCTGATTTGAAAAAATTTGTTGTGTTTCTGCTAAACAAAACAAGCTTTATTCGTATTGAAACTTATGACATTTCCGATGCACTGAAAATTTTTGAAACAATCAACCAGCGAGGCAAAGGGCTTGACCCGATGGATTTGCTTAAGAATATGGTTTTCCGTCAGGTTGACAGAAGCAAATTCAAAGAACTAAACCTGAATTATTCACGACTTTGCCACGAATGTGGCTGAAAGCCACATAGTT
>URFM01000050.1 GCA_900547035.1 uncultured Clostridium sp.
TTCGGCGTGGAGGCTCTGTTAAAGGAACGACCCATGAAGGAGGAGCTGCGCCGCTTATTTATCCGGCTGCCTGAGCTTTTCGGCACCGCCGATGAAATCCGCCAGGTTCGGACGCTGACGGACAATCCCAAGGCTCTGGAGGCCGTGGACCGGCTTCTTCAGGTCCATCAGGTCATTGAGGCCTGCGGCCTGTCCCGGTATGTGACCTACGATTTGGGGATGCTCAGCAATTACCGGTATTACACCGGCATCATTTTTAAGGCCTATACCTACGGAACCGGGGAATACATCGCCACCGGCGGACGATACGACGGCCTTCTTTCCAAGTTTGGAAAGGATTTCCCCGCCATCGGCTTTGCCATTGTGCTGGACCGGCTGATGGACGCCCTTTCCCGCCAGAATATTCCGGTGGAATTTAAGCAGACCAATACCCTTCTGCTCTACGAGGAGAGCGCCCGAAAAAACGCCTTGTGGCTGGCGGGCTATCTGCGGAATCACGGTCTTTACCTTCAGTCCATGAAGCGCCGGGAGGATAAGACCAAAGAGGATTACCGTCAGATGGGAGAGCGCCGGGGGTTCCGCAACCTGCTCTATCTGGAGGGAGACGGACGAATCGTCCGCAACCTGGATTTGGTCCGGGGCTGCGAGGACCAGGTGCCCCTGTCTGCCTACGGATATGGACCTGAGGAAGGAGGGGAGTCATAAGATGAGAGATCTGACCGTAGCCCTGGCAAAAGGGCGGCTGGCCCAAAAGGCCATGGAGATGTTTGGAGCGGTGGGCATCCACTGCGAGGAGATGGCCAACAAGGACTCCCGAAAGCTGATTTTTGAAAATCCCGAACTTGGAATGCGCTTCTTTCTGGCAAAGGCCACCGATGTTCCCACCTATGTGGAATACGGAGCGGCGGACATCGGCATCGTGGGAAAGGATACCCTGCTGGAGGAGGGAAGGCGGCTCTATGAGGTGCTGGACTTAAAAATCGGCAAATGCCGCATGTGCGTCTGCGGCCCTGAGTCGGCCAGAACCCATCTGAAAAACCACGAGCTGATTCGGGTGGCCACCAAATATCCCCGCATCGCCAAGGACTATTTTTACAACCGCAAAGACCAGACGGTGGAAATCATCAAGCTGAACGGCTCCATCGAGCTGGCCCCCATTGTAGGCCTTTCCGAGGTCATCGTGGATATAGTGGAGACCGGCTCCACCCTTCGGGAGAACGGCCTGACGGTTTTAGAGGAGATTTGCCCCCTGTCCGCCCGCATGGTGGTGAACCAGGTAAGCATGAAAACGGAGAATCAGAGAATTACCGCCCTAATCCGGGATTTCCAGGAGCTGGTGCGCAAGAAGGAGGAGATAAAAGGATGAGAATCGTACAGTTAAATGAGGACTCCCTGAAGGATTTGCTGGCCGGTCTTTTAAAGCGGGACCCCAACAATTACACCGAGTATACCAGCCAGGTCCAGGAAATCGTAGACGGCGTCAAGGAGAGAGGGGACGAGGCCCTCTTCGCTTACACGGAAAAGTTTGACGGGGCCAAAGTCAGCGCGGACAACATCCGGGTGACGGAGGAAGAGATTGAAGCGGCCATGGCCCAGGTGCCGGAAGAGCTCCTTGCGGTGATGAAAACCTCCATGGAGAATATCCGCCGCTATCACGAGAAGCAGAAGCGCAACAGCTGGTTTGACGCCCGCCCCGACGGGACCATCCTGGGGCAGAAGATGACTCCCCTGGACAGCGTAGGCGTCTACGTTCCCGGCGGAAAGGCTGCCTATCCCTCCTCGGTGCTGATGAACATTATCCCGGCCCAGGTGGCGGGGGTGGAGCGCATCGTAATGGTGACCCCTCCCGGAAAAGACGGCTCCGTCAATCCCGTCACCTTGACGGCGGCCCACCTGGCAGGGGCTACTGAGGTTTACCGGGCGGGAGGCGCTCAGGCGGTGGCGGCACTGGCCTTCGGCACCGCATCCATTCCCAGAGTCCGCAAGATTGTGGGCCCCGGAAATATTTTTGTGGCCCTGGCCAAAAAGGCGGTGTACGGCCATGTGAGCATCGACAGCATCGCGGGTCCCAGCGAGATTCTGGTGATTGCCGACGAGAAGGCAAATCCCAAATATGTGGCGGCGGACCTTTTAAGCCAGGCGGAGCACGACCAGCTGGCAAGCGCGATTTTGGTGACCCCCAGCATGGAGCTTGCAAAGGAGGTTTCCAGGCAGGCCCAGGAGATGACCGAACGCCTTTCCAGACGGGACATTATCCAGGCCTCCCTAGACAATTACGGATATATCCTGGTGGTGGAAAACATGAAGGAAGCTATCCAGGCGGCCAATGAAATCGCGCCGGAGCATCTGGAAATCCTGACGGAAAATCCCTTTGAGGTGATGACGAAAATCCGCAACGCAGGCGCCATTTTCATGGGGCCCTACAGCAGCGAGCCCCTGGGCGACTATTTCGCGGGCCCCAACCACGTTCTTCCCACCAACGGTACGGCCAAGTTCTTCTCCCCCTTAAACGTAGACGACTTTGTGAAAAAGTCCAGCATCATCTACTATTCCAGGGAGGCCTTAAAGGAAGCCAGCCAGGACATCGAAACCTTCGCTAAGGCCGAGCAGCTGACGGCCCACGCCAATTCCATCCATGTTCGCTTTGAAGGGGAGGAGGAGTAAAATGGAGCGTCAGGCAACCATTCACCGCGTTACAAAGGAAACGGACATTTCCCTGACCCTGAATCTGGATGGCTCCGGAACGGCCTCCATCTCCACGGGAATCGGCTTTTTTGACCATATGCTGAACAGCTTTGCCCGCCACGGTTTTTTCGACCTGGACTTAAAGGTCCGGGGGGACCTTCAGGTGGATACCCACCACACAGTGGAGGATGTGGGCATCGTTTTGGGACAGGCCATCCTGCAGGCAGTGGGGGATAAGGCGGGAATCCGCCGCTTTGGCAGCCAGATTCTCCCCATGGACGAGTCCCTCGTTCTCTGCTCTCTGGACCTGTGCGGCAGGCCTTATCTGGGCTATGATTTAAGCTTGGATCGGGAACGGGTCGGCGACTTTGAGACGGAAATGGCAAGAGAATTTTTCTATGCCATTTCCTACGGCGCCATGATGAACCTTCATCTGCGCCAGATGGCAGGAGAGAACTGCCATCACATCCTGGAAGCGGCATTTAAGGCCTTCGGACGGGCTCTGGATGAGGCCTGCAGTTTTGATTCCAGGATTCAGGGCGTGCTCTCCACAAAGGGAGCACTGTAAAGGAAGGAGATTTGCCATGCAGCTGTATCCAGCGATTGATATAAAAGGCGGCCAGTGCGTCCGCCTGACCCAGGGCCTGTTTGACCAGGCTAAAGTTTACGCGGCTGACCCCGCAGAGGTGGCGAAGCTGTGGAAGAGCCAGGGGGCGACCTGGCTCCACCTGGTAGATTTGGACGGGGCTCTGGCCGGCCGTTCCGTCAACGAGGATGTAATCCGGCGGATTGTCCGGGAGGTGGACCTTCCCGTTGAGCTGGGGGGAGGCATCCGGACGGAGGAGGCAGCGGAGCGGATGCTGAGCCTCGGCGTCCGGCGCGTCATCATCGGAACTAAGGCCGCCAAAGAACCGGAATTTATGAAGAAGCTGGTGGACCGCTTCGGCCCGGAAGCCATTGTGGCGGGAGTGGACGCCAAAAACGGCCAGGTGGCGGTGGAGGGCTGGGAGACGTTAAGCAGCCGCACCGCTTTAAGCCTCTGCCTGACCATGAAGGAGATGGGCATACGGCACATTGTATACACGGATATCTCCAGGGACGGCACACTGACCGGTCCCAACGTGGAGGCCACCAGGGAACTGACAGAGAAAACAGGACTGGACGTCATCGCCTCCGGCGGCGTTTCCTCCATGGAGGATTTGAGGAGGCTTTCGGAGGCCAAAATCCGGGGAGTCATCATCGGAAAGGCTCTGTACGAGAAGAAAATCCGCCTTTCGGAGGCGGTGGAGGCCTTTGAGGGACGCTCCCTTTAAGGCGCAAATTCCGTTTTAAAGCGCAAGTTCAGATGGAGGATATATCAAAATGAAGGACTGCAAACGGCTGATTGCCGGTTTTTATGTCACTGGGACCCAGGGATCCACCTGCGGCGGGCAGCCTCTTGAAAGAAGTCTGGCCCAGGCGGGAGCGGACGCCTGCCGCCGGGGCGCGGACCAGCTATGGGTAATGGACGGCTCCCAGGACGATGAGGAGCACGAATATGTAATCGGGCAGATGAAAGAGCTGGCAAAGGAGGCGGACGAGCCGATTTTTGCCGGGGGACGCATAAAACGGCTGGAAGATGTGAAAAAATATCTCTATGCCGGGGCCAGCGCCGTTTTTTTGGACGCCCGGATTCAGGAGAATGTGGACTTGATTTCTGAGGCTTCCAGGCGGTTTGGACCGGAGAAAATCTATGTGCTGGTGCCGGATGAGAGCTGGATTTGCCGGGCACCGGAATACGCCCATCTGGGGGCCGGAGGTATCATCCTTTCCTGGGCCGGCGCCTCTGCTTCAGGGAAAGATTCCGCAAGCTTAGAAAATATGATGGAGGCGATTCGAAATCTGCCCACGGATGGGGAGGAGCCGCTCCGGTGGATTCTCCTGGTTCCCGGCGCTGATTCCATCCGCGGGGATGTTCTGGCCGCGGCCTTAAAGGAGCCGGAATTCTCCGCCGCCGTCTTAAATCCTGCCGGCCTTAAGACAGAGGATTTTATGGAGTTCAAGCAGCAGCTGAAGAGCTGCGGCGTCCCGGTGGACACTTTTGAATCTTCCTTGCAGTGGGAGGATTTTAAAACCAACAGCGACGGTCTGGTTCCCGCCATCGTGCAGGATTACAAAACCGGCCAGGTGCTGATGATGGCTTACATGAATGAACAGGCCTTTGAGGATACCCTGCGCACCGGACGGATGCATTATTACAGCCGCAGCCGGAAAAGCCAGTGGCTGAAAGGGGAGACCAGCGGCCATTTCCAGTATGTGAAATCCTTAAAAATTGACTGCGACCGGGACACCATCCTGGCTGTGGTCCACCAGATTGGCCCCGCCTGCCACACAGGAAATACCTCCTGCTTCTTTACCACCCTGGCGGAGAAGGATTACCGCCAGACCAATCCGTTAAAGGTGTTCGAGGACGTATACCAGGTAATCCTGGACCGGAAGGAACACCCGAAAGAAGGCTCCTACACCAACTATCTGTTTGACAAGGGAATTGACAAGATTTTAAAGAAGGTGGGAGAGGAGGCCACGGAAATTGTCATCGCGGCCAAGAATCCCAATCCGGAGGAAGTGAAATACGAGATTGCCGATTTCCTCTATCATATGATGGTACTTATGGCCCAGAAGGGGATTTCCTGGGAGGAAATTACAAAGGAACTGGCTGACCGTTGACATAATTGTTTTATGTCAATTTATTGTCTGGGTTATCCCGGCTAACTGCGTTTTACTTACTATCATCATACACAAGGAGGTTTTACTTATGTCTCAAGTTGTATCCCGTTTTCTCTCTTATGTTTCTTTGGACACCCAATCCTGTCCCGGCCAATGCCAGGTGCCAAGTACAGAGAAACAGCGCGCCCTGGCCCAGGTTCTGGCAAAAGAACTGAAAGAAATGGGTGCCCAGGATGTGACGATCAGTGAGCACAGCTATGTATATGCCTCTATTCCTGCCTCTAAAGGTTTGGAAGAGTCTGCCGTTTTGGGATTTGTGGCCCATATGGATACCTCTCCGTCCTTTTCCGGTGAAAATGTAAAGCCTCGGATAATTTCGGGCTATGACGGCGGAGATCTCTGTCTGAATGAACAGCAGGATGTGTGGCTGAGAACCGAAGAGTTTCCGGAGCTTGTCGCCTATAGGGGACAAGACCTGATTACCACCGATGGAACCACCCTTCTGGGCGCTGACGACAAAGCGGGCGTGGCTGAAATTATGACCATGGCGGAATATTTTCTGTCCCACCAGGAAGTCCCCCACGGTCCCATCCGGATTGCTTTTACGCCTGATGAGGAGGTAGGACGGGGAACTGACTTTTTCGACGCACAAATCTTTGGAGCCAGGATGGCCTACACGGTGGACGGAGGCAGGCTTGGAGAGCTGGAGTACGAAAATTTCAATGGTGCTTCCGGGAAAGTTACCATCCATGGCGTCAGCATCCACCCCGGTTCCGCCAAAGGCCGGATGAAGAACGCCCTTTTAATCGCCATGGAGTTTCAAAGTCTTCTCCCGGCCTTCCAGAATCCTATGTATACGGAAGGCTACGAAGGCTTCTACCATCTGGACCAGATGGAGGGAACCATGGAGGAGGCCTGGATGGAGTATATTATCCGGGACCATGACCGGCAGAAATTTGAGGAGAAAAAGAAGCTTTTCGCTTCCGCTGCCCGTTTTCTCAACGAAAAATACGGGCCGGATACCGTTACGGTGCAGGTGGAGGACAGCTATTACAACATGAAGGAGGTCATTCAGGATCATATGGAACTGATTGACCGGGCCAGGGAAGCCATGGAGGAATTGGACATTACGCCGATCGTCACCCCCATTCGGGGAGGAACGGACGGGGCCCGCCTGTCCTTTATGGGGATTCCATGCCCCAACCTCTGTACCGGCGGCCACAACTTTCATGGCAAATATGAATTTATTTGCGTTCAATCTATGGAGCGGATTGTGGAGCTTTTGATTCGGATTGTGAAGAAATTTGCCGTTTAAGCATCTGTTATTTGAAAGGCTAAGGTATCTCAAGAGCCAGGTTTTATATAAAACCTGGCTCTTGCCGCATCCTGCCATTTACAAATGGAAAAAAAAATGGTACTATCTAGAAAAGCGTTATTCTAAAAAATAAATAACGCTGGGAGAGGAAGACATTTATGAAACTGATTAAGACAGAATATGCAGTAGGAACCGTGCTCTGCCACGATATTACCCAGATTATACCAGGGGTGACTAAGGATGCGGTTTTCAGGAAAGGGCATATTGTAACGGCTGAGGATATACCGGTTCTGCTCAGCGTCGGCAAGGAGTGGCTCTACGTGTGGGAGCAGACCGAGGGGATGCTCCATGAAAACGATGCTGCGGAGATTCTCTGTTCCATGTGTCTGGGAGAACATATGGAACGCTCCCAGGCAAAAGAGGGAAAGATCGAGCTGACCGCCTCCTGCGATGGATTATTAAAGGTCCACAGCGGGGCTCTCAAGGCCGTCAACTCCTTCGGTCAGATGATGATTGCCACGCGCCACGGCAATTTTGGCGTGAAACAGGGGGACAAGCTGGCGGGAACCCGTATCATTCCTCTGATCATCGAGGAAGAGAAAATGACGGCAGCCAGGGACCTTGCCATGAAAGAAACGGGCGGAAAGCCGATTCTGGAGCTGAAGCCCTACGCCCATAAAAAGGTAGGAATCGTCACAACAGGAAATGAGGTTTACTCCGGACGGATTAAAGATTCCTTTACCCCTGTGATTCTGGACAAGCTGGCGGAGTTTGATACGGAGGTAATCGGCCATATAACCTTAAATGACGATGACAAGAGGGTGACAAAAGCGATTTTGGATCTGATCGGTCAGGGCGCCGACATCGTGGTCTGTACTGGCGGCATGAGCGTGGACCCGGATGATAAGACTCCTCTTGCCATTAAAAATACGGGAAGCCGGATTGTTTCCTATGGCGCTCCGGTGCTGCCCGGCGCCATGTTCCTTTTGGCCTATTACGAAGGGGCAGGCAAGGACGAGGCGGTTTACGGCGAACCCAGCAGTGCCCGTCCCGCAGTGGTGATGGGCCTTCCAGGCTGCGTTATGTACGCGAAGCGGACCATTTTTGATCTGATTCTGCCCCGGGTTATGGCGGACGATCTGGTAACCGCCCAGGAGCTGGCGGCTCTGGGAGAGGGTGGTCTGTGCCTGAACTGTCCCGTCTGTACCTTCCCCAACTGCGGATTTGGAAAGGGGCATTGATGTATGGAATTTACCCATTTTGACGAAGCGGGAAACGCCCGTATGGTAGATGTTTCCGGGAAAGAAGAAACAAAGCGGGAGGCGGTAGCCCGAGGTTTCATTTCCATGAACCGGGAATGCCTGAACCTGGTGAAGGCCGGCTCCATGGCCAAGGGAGATGTGCTGGGAGCGGCCCGGATCGCCGGAATTATGGGGGCCAAGAGGACCTCCGAGCTGATTCCCCTGTGCCATCTGCTGAATCTGACCAAACTGACAGTGGATTTTGAAATTCATGAGGAAGCCAGCCGGATTGAGGCCATATGCAGAGCAAAAACCACCGGACGGACCGGAGTGGAGATGGAGGCTCTTACCGGGGTTTCCGTGGCCCTGCTGACCATTTACGACATGTGCAAGGCGGTGGATAAAACCATGGAAATCAGCGGCGTCCATCTGGAATATAAGTCCGGGGGAAAAAGCGGAGTATTCATCAATCCCGGACAGGGAGGCGGAGAATGAAAGACAGACAGGGCAGGGAAATCGACTATATGCGCATTTCCATCACGGACCGCTGTAATCTGCGCTGCCGTTACTGTATGCCGGATGGAATCGAAACCGTACCAAAGGGCTGCATTCTCTCTCTGGAAGAAATTCAGGCGGCGGCTATCTGTGCTGCCAGGCTGGGAATCCGTTTCCTGAAGGTGACCGGGGGGGAGCCTCTGGTGCGAAAGGACTGCTGTCATTTGATTCAAACCCTGAAGGGGATTTCCGGCATTGAAAAGGTGACTTTGACAACCAACGGAGTGCTGCTGGAGCCGGTTCTGGAAGAATTAAAGTCCGGCGGCATCGACGGAATTAATATCAGTCTGGATACTCTGGACCGAAAGACTTATGAGACAATTACCGGGAAAGACTGTCTGAATCAGGTTTTATCTGCTGTCGAAGCGGCAGTGAAACTAAAGATACCGGTAAAGCTTAACGCGGTATCTTTAGATTTGGGAAAAGATCACTGGACGGAGCTGACGGAGCTGGCCCGCAGACTTCCCGTGGATGTCCGATTGATTGAGCTCATGCCCATCGGCCATGGAAAGGACTTCCCTTCCATGGATCATCGGCTTTTGTTCGCCGAACTGAAGAAGCAGTATCCCGGGATGGAAGAAGACCGCCGGTTCCATGGTCCGGGACCAGCCGTTTATTACCAGATTCCGGGCTTTGCGGGAACCGTAGGATTCATCAGCGCCGTACACGGAAAGTTTTGCGCAAGCTGCAACCGGGTACGGCTGACCTCTCAGGGCTTTTTCAAACCATGTCTCTGTTACGAGGACGGCGTGGATCTGCGCCCGATTCTCAGAGCCGGATGTTCCGCACCGGAAAATGGACATTTCCACTGGCCTGAAACCATTCGGCCCGATGATGAGCAAATCCAAAAAAGACTTGAGGAAGCTATGAAAAAGGCTATTTGGGAAAAGCCAAAAGCCCATTGCTTTGAACATCCGGGTGAAATTACGGAAGCCGCCGATATGGTTTCCATCGGAGGCTGAAAGCTTCGTATCCGGAATGATTACCATGGAATAATTGAAAGGAATTTAGAATCATGGAGAAAGACCTTAAAAATATCCTGGTCCGGGGCCGCGTCCGCGCCATTTGTATCAGCAAAGAGCGCGGTACTGAGAAACAAGCGGTACCGGAAGGCCATTTCCTGGTTGATTTTGGAATTCAGGGAGACGCTCATGCCGGAAACTGGCATCGCCAGGTAAGCCTTCTTTCCTACGACAAGGTGGAGGCTTTCAATCAGAGGGGAGCCGATGTTTCAGACGGAGCCTTCGGGGAAAACCTGGTAGTAGAAGGCATCGATTTTGCCTCTCTGCCTGTTGGAACCAGGCTCTGCGCCGGCACAGCTCAACTGGAAATGACCCAAATCGGAAAGGAGTGCCACAGCCACTGCGCCATCTACAAACGGATGGGAGAATGCATCATGCCGAGAGAGGGAGTTTTCGCGAGGGTGATTCAAGAAGGAATCATACGTCCCGGCGATGATATGACCGCAATTGCCCCTCAGGAGGATCGTCCCTTCCAAGCTGCGGTGATTACGCTGAGCGATAAGGGAGCCAGAGGCGAACGGAAGGATGAGAGCGGTCCCGCCGCAGTTCAACTTCTTCAGGAAGCCGGTTATCAGGTGGCGGAAACTCTGCTGATTGCCGATGAGCCGGAGGTTTTAAAAAAACATCTCATCCGTCTGGCCGACAGCCGTCAGGTGGATTTAATCATTACCAGCGGCGGAACCGGATTTTCTCTCAGGGATCAGACTCCGGAAGCCACTCTGGCGGTGGCGGACCGGAACGCTCCGGGCATCGCGGAGGCCATTCGCGCCCAATCCATGACCATTACCAACCGGGCCATGTTAAGCCGGGGCGTTTCCGTTATTCGGGGAAAAACTTTAATTATCAATCTTCCAGGCAGCCCCAAAGCAGTAAAGGAAAGCCTGGGATTCATACTGGAGAGTCTGGGGCATGGACTGGCAGTTTTAAGGGGCAGCGCAACAGAATGCGCCCGAAGCTGACTGCCGGGAATCATTCATCAATTGCAGCGGTTCAGGAAGGCTAATCTTTGTGCCCCTCCGCGCTGTTACAATAAATTACATGTCAATTCAGGAGGAGACAAATGAAACGCAAAATGACAATGGTACTGGCCGCAATGATGGCCGCCGGCCTGATGGCTGGCTGTTCTTCCGGCACTTCCGCCGAGACAGAGGCGGCTGCCGCAAATGAGCAGACGGAGGCTGAAACTCAGGAGAGCTCCCAGGAGGAGTCCGCAGAAGAGACTTCCCAGGAGGAGACGGAAGCTGCGGCGGAGGGAGAGCAGACGGAGATTCTGGTAGCAGCTGCCGCCAGCCTGAAAAACGCCTACGAGGAAGAGCTGATTCCCATGTTCCAGGAACAGAATC
Organism: uncultured Clostridium sp.; assembly: GCA_900547035.1. Lineage (GTDB taxonomy): Bacteria > Bacillota > Clostridia > Lachnospirales > Lachnospiraceae > Enterocloster > Enterocloster excrementigallinarum. The sequence goes on from URFM01000050.1 coordinate 10,868, forward strand.
CTGGCATCACCGTAACCGGCACCTATGACAGCTCAGGCAAGCTTCAGACGCAGATCGAGGAAGGTCTGGAGGCCGATGTATTTATGTCCGCGGCTACTACGCAGATGGACGCCTTAAACGAGGAAGGGCTCATCGATTCCGAAACCATGGTAGACCTTCTGGAAAACAAGATTGTACTGATCGTGCCTTCTTCCAGCGAACTGGGATTGGCCTCCTTTGAGGACATTGCAAAAGCGGAGACCATCGCTCTGGGCGACCCGGCCAGCGTTCCCGCCGGTCAGTATGCCGAGGAGGCCCTGACCAATCTTGGAATCTGGGATGAGATTCAGGATAAGGTCAGCTTTGGAACCAACGTAACAGAGGTGTTAAACCAGGTAGCGGCAGCCAGCGCTGATGCTGGAATCGTTTATGCTACGGATGCGGCCAGTATGGCGGATCAGGTAACGGTGATCGCTGAAGCTCCTGAGGGAAGTCTGGCTCAGCCGGTTATTTATCCGGTAGCAGTGGTAAAAACTACCGCTCATGCCGAAGCGGCAAAGGCTTTCGTGGACTTCCTTCAGACCGATGAGGCCATGGCCGTATTTGAGTCTTACGGCTTTGCTCCGGGACAGTAAGGAGAGAATCTGATGGATTGGTCCCCAATCTTTATATCTATGAAAACGGCCAGCGTGTCCATTATCATTACTTTTTTTCTGGGCATCCTGGCGGCCTGGGCTGTGGTCAGCATCCGCAGCCGGGCCCTGAAAACGATGTTGGACGGGATTTTGACCCTTCCCCTGGTTCTGCCTCCAACGGTAGCCGGATTTTTTTTGCTGTATCTGTTCGGCGTTAAGCGGCCCATCGGAAAGTTTTTTATCGACTATTTCAGTATCAAAATCGCCTTTTCCTGGTCTGCGACGGTCATTGCGGCGGTTACCATGTCCTTTCCGCTGATGTACCGCTCCGCCAGGGGAGCCTTTGAACAGGTGGATCCCAGCCTGCCGGCGGCGGCCCGGACCCTGGGAATGGGGGAGTGGGCCATATTCCGAAAAGTCCTCCTTCCAAACGCCATTCCCGGCGTTGTGGGCGGAGGGGTTTTGGCCTTTGCCAGGGGCCTTGGAGAGTTCGGCGCTACGGCCATGATTGCGGGAAATATCGCGGGGAAGACGCGGACCCTGCCTATGGCGGTATACTCGGAGGTTGCCGCCGGAAATATGGATTCGGCCTGGGTATATGTGGCGGTGATTACGGTCATTGCCCTGATTTCCATTATCCTGATGAACTGGGCCGCTTACCGGACAGGAGGATATGGACATGGCAATTAGCACATCTCAGGGACCTTCCCTGGAGGTTTCCATCCGAAAAAAACTGAAGGGATTTGAACTGAACATGGAGCTTCAGGCCGGGAGAGGCTGCCTGGGAATCCTTGGACCCTCCGGCTGCGGAAAAAGCATGACCTTAAAGTCCATTGCCGGTATTGTAACGCCGGATGCCGGACGCATCGCTATTCAGTACGCTTCCGGAGAAGCGGCGGGAGGCCGTGTTCTCTATGATTCTTCTTTAAAAATTAATGAGCGTCCTCAGAACCGGCAGGTAGGGTATCTGTTTCAAAGCTACGCTCTTTTTCCCAACATGACGGTGGAGGAGAATATTCTGACCGGCCTGAAAAGTAAACGGATGCGAAAGATTCTTTCTACGGCTGCGGCAAAAAGCAGGGTTCAGGAGATGGTGGAGCGTTTCGGTTTGAAGGGTCTGGAAAAACGTTATCCGGCTCAGCTTTCAGGAGGGCAGCAGCAGCGGGCAGCTCTGGCAAGGATCATGGCTTATAAGCCGGAGGTAATTCTTTTGGATGAGCCGTTCTCAGCTATGGACAGCCATCTCCGGGAGAAGCTTCGTCTGGAACTGGCCGCGCTTCTGAAAGAATACGATGGCATTTCCGTTCTGGTGACCCACGACCGGGACGAGGCCTACCAGCTTTGCGATTCTATGATTCTGATGGATCAGGGAAAGGCTCTTGCGGGAGGCCGGACGAAAGAGCTGTTTTTAAATCCCCGCACCTGCATGGCCGCAAGGCTCACCGGCTGCAAAAATATTTCCCGTATCCGCAGAATCGGAACACACCGTATTCAGGCTCTGGATTGGGGCGGCCTGGTACTCTCGACCAGCGAACCGGTCGGAGATGAGATTACCGCCGTGGGAATCCGGGCCCATGATTTTGAACCCCTGTCTCAGACCAGGGCGGAAGAGCTCGGGGACCAGGAAGGGGAGAACCTGATTCCTGTAGGAACCCCCACTATATCCGAGATGCCCTTTGAGTGGTATATTACCCTGGAAAATGGTCTCTGGTGGAAATGTGAGAAAAGCATCCACGCTTCAAATGACCCGAATCAAATTCCAAAATGGCTGCGGGTGCCTTCCAGCGCCCTGATGCTTTTAACCGGAGAACAAAGCGAGGAGGTACTGCATTGAACAAAAGGACAGGCGCCTTAATTGTAGCAGCGGGAGGCAGACCGGAAGAAAACAAATTCCGGCCGCTGGAACAGGTGGGGGACAGTACGGTGATCCGGCGGATCATCATTACCATGAAGCAGGCTGGAATCGAGCCGATTGTCGTAGTAACGGGGCATCAGGGAGATGAGCTGGAAAAACATGTGGCGAAACTTCAGGTGATTTTCCTTCGGAATAAGGATTATCAGAAGACTCAGATGTTTGACAGCATCTGTATGGGGCTTTCCTATATGCAGGTGCTCTGCAGCCGGATTTTCGTTCTGCCAGCCAAATTTCCCATGTTTCTTCCGCTGACAGTTCTTCGCATGATGGAGGAGGATGCCCCTGTGGTCTGTCCCGTATACCGTGGAAAGGGCGGACACCCGGTTCTGATTTCTTCTTCTCTGATTCCCGACATCATTGCCTACAAAGGTGATTTTGGCTTGCAGGGAGCTTTAAGAGAGCTTCAGGCCCGGGGGGTGGTCAAACGAATTTCTGTGGAGGATACGGGAATTCTGCAGTCAATCGACCGTTTTGAGACGGAACTGAACGCAGCGGCCCAAAAGGAAGAAAAGATTCCCATTCACCCACATCTGAGTCTGAGTCTAAGACGGAACGATGAGTTTTTCGGGCCGTCTATGGCACAGTTCCTTGTGCTGATTAATCACACTGGTTCCATCCAGAATGCCTGCCGTCAGATGCACATATCCTACACCAAGGGCTGGAGCATGATTCGGGAGGCGAGGCAGCAGCTGGGTTTTTCCATTCTGACCACCCAGTCCGGAGGAGCGGACGGCGGATTTTCTCAGCTCACCCGGGAGGCCAGGGATTTCCTGGAACGGTATCTGGCTATGAATCACGCCCTGAAGCTTCAGGAGCGGAAGCTTTTTGACACGTATTTTCCTGAATACCGAACGGCACTTCAGACGGCAGTCAGTCCAGAACCCAATCAGGTTTCAAGCACGATCAAAAATGAAACGGAGAACAGCCATGAAACAGCTTTTTAAAGAACTGCAGAGATGCTTAAAGGAAGGGGAACCATCTGTCCTGGTAACCATTGTGGACAGCTCCGGTTCTACCCCCAGAGGGGCCGGTTCCCGGATGCTGGTCGCCGCAGACGGCATTCGAAGAGGCACCGTCGGAGGAGGCGCGGTAGAGCATAAGGCCATGGAAATCGCCATAGCTGCTTTAAAGAAGAAAGAATCCTTCATTCAGAGCTTTTCCCTGACCAGAAACCAGACAGCGGATATTGGAATGGTCTGCGGCGGGGATGTACGGATCTGTTTTCAGTATGTGGCGCCAGGGGATTTGCAGATGGAAGAACTCTGCGCACAGATTCTCCAGGCAATGGATCAGGACAGGGACTGCTGGCTGGTTCTGGAGCTGACGGACGTTGCCTCCTGGCATATGGGGCTGCTTCAAAACGGTTCTTGTTTTGGGCTGACCTTTCCTCCTCTAGGAGCGAAAGCAGGACAGATTCAGCTGGAGGGGAGAGTTTTCTACACGGAGCCTCTGGTTCAGGCGGGAACCGTCTACATCTTTGGCGGCGGACATGTGGCCCGGGAATTGGTGCCGCTGCTGGCTCATCTGAACTTTCGCTGCGTAGTGATGGACGACCGGGCGGAATTTGCCAATCCTCAGGTTTTCCCCCAGGCAGTCAGAACCATCGCCGGAAATCTGGAACGGATTTCGGATTATGTGCAGATTACCGGGAGGGATTATGTCTGCATTATGACCAGAGGCCATCAGTACGATTATTATGTTCAAAAACAGGTGCTGCCTCTGAAGCCCCGCTACATCGGCATCATGGGAAGCCGCAATAAAATCCGGGTGACGACGGACAAGCTGCTGGCGGATGGCTTTTCCCTGGAGGAAATCCGGTCCTGCCACATGCCCATCGGAACGGCCATCCTGGCCCAGACGCCGGCGGAGATCGCTGTCAGCGTGGCTGGCGAGCTGATTTTTGTCCGGGCAGGGGGAGAAGATCAGCCATCCTGAACTGTAACGAAAATCCTGAATATCAAAATCAATAGTTTTCAATTTTTCTTCAACCTTTCCTGCTATAATAGAAAAAAAGACTATCAAAAGGAAAGGACGGCGGTTTATGATCAAGCTGCTGCTTGTGGAAGATGAAAAACGGATGGCTCAGGCTCTGTGCGAGATTCTGCGACAGGAAAATTATCAGGTAGACCACTTTGGGGACGGCTGTGAGGGGTTCTTAGCCGCGGAAAGCGGCGTCTATGACCTGATCATTCTGGATGTGATGCTGCCGGGAAAAAACGGCTTTTCTATTGCCAGGGAGATCCGGCGGGAGGGAATCAGAACTCCGATCTTAATGCTGACGGCCAAAAGCGAGGTGGACGATAAAGTAGAAGGCCTGGACTGCGGGGCGGATGATTACCTGACCAAGCCTTTTATGACAAAGGAACTTCTGGCAAGGCTGAGGGCATTATCCAGAAGAAATGGAGGCCGGGCGGATGGCGGCCTGAAATTCGGGGATATTTCCTTGAATCGGGACCGGGCGGCTCTTATCTGCGGAGAGAATACTGTACGGCTGGGGGAAAAGGAATACGGCATTTTGGAGTATCTGATTGCCAACCAGGGGCAGATTCTTACCAGAGAACAGCTGGCGGTAAAAATCTGGGGCTATGACAGCGATTCCGAATACAACAATGTGGAAGTATATCTGTCTTTTGTTCGGAAAAAGCTGCGGTTCGTCCGGTCGGAAACCGAAATCAAGGCAGTGCGGGGAATCGGTTACGAATTGAGGTACAGCCATGTTTAAAACATCCAGGCGCAAAATCGTAGCTTCCATCCTGGCGGTTCTCTTCCTCCTTCTTTTCGGAACCATATGCATCATCTATTTTGCCAGTTATATGCAGATGGCAGAAGAAAATCGTGAACTTTTAAGGCAGTATTCCTCGGAATACCGGCTTGGGGAGGAACAGGAAAAGCCTCCTCTTCAGGCAACTCCATCCCAGGATTCCCCGCCTCCAAGCGACAGGCAGAGAAGACCTCCCGGCGGGCCGCCACGCCTGGAACTGTCCACTTTTTATTCTGTGGCCATATCCAAGGACGGACAGGTGCTAAAGGTAGACACTGCCGATGTTTCCACACTGGATGAAGAAACTCTGACAGAACTGGCCTTCCATCTGGTAAACGATTTAAAGCAGGAAGGAGTTGAGCAGGATTTAATCTATCAAATCACTGATAAGGGAGATTACATTCTGGCGGCTTTTCTGGACAACACCCTGATGATGGATAACGCCAGGGCTCTGATTAATTACACTTTGCTTTTTGGGGGAGCCTCTCTGATCCTTCTCTTTTTCCTCTCCCGCTATCTGGCCAAACGGATCGTGGCTCCTTTGGAGGAAAGCTACAAGCGCCAGAAACAGTTTGTCTCCGATGCAGGACATGAACTGAAAACGCCGATCGCAGTTGTTAATGCCAATCTGGAGCTTCTTTCCCGCCAAATCGGAGAAAATCAGTGGCTGTCCAATATCCAGTACGAAAACGAACGGATGTCCGCCCTGATCACCCAGTTTTTGGAGCTTGCAAAAACGGAGAGCACGGTTCCCGCAATGGACAACGTAGATTTGAGCCGTCTGGTCTACGGGGAAGTTCTTCCCTTTGACACCGTGGCATATGAACAGGGGCTGACATTAAACAGCCAGCTGGAGGAGGCCGTTTTTGTAAACGGCAACAGCCTGCAGCTAAAACAGCTTGTCTCCATTTTAATCGACAACGCCCTGCGCCACAATGAAGGCGGCAGTGAGATTATGGTCCTTCTGAAGAAAGAGAGAGGCCATGGAATCCTGTCAGTTATCAACAGCGGCAAGTCCATCCCCGAGGAGCAAAAAATTCAGCTGTTTGAGCGCTTTTACCGGGCAGATTCCGCACGGACAGATGAGGGCGGCCATTATGGCCTGGGTCTGGCCATTGCAAAAAACATCGCCGCCGCTCACAAGGGGACCATACAGGTCCGCTGTTATGACGGCAAGGTGGAATTTTTCGTAAAGATTCCGCTGAAAAAATAAAAATCTTCAATCCTTTTTCAATTTTCCTTCTGTATGATGGCTCCATCAAAGATACAGGAGGAATTTTTTATGGATGTTCAAACCATTTTTAAACGATATGAACTGAAATATCTGCTGACAAAAGAGCAGAAGGACCGTCTGCTGGAAAAGCTTCAGGAAAATCTGGTTCCGGATCCGCATGGCGAAACGACCATCCGAAATATTTATTTTGATACGGAGAATTATCAGCTGATCCGCCGTTCCCTTGAAAAACCGGTTTATAAGGAAAAGCTGCGGGTTCGCAGCTACTGCCAGGCGGATCCGGACAGCCCGGTGTTTGTGGAGCTGAAGAAAAAGTACCGGGGTGTCGTCTACAAGCGCCGGATTTCTCTTCCGGAAACAGACGCTATGTCCTGGCTTTCAAGAGGGAAAAGCAGTCCGGAGAATACCCAAATCTCCAGGGAGATAGACTATTTTCTGAACTTCTACCCCTCGCTGGGACCGGCGGGATTCATTTCCTACCGGCGGGAGGCATTTTACGCAAAAAATCAGCCGGATTTTCGGGTAACCTTTGACTGCCGGATTCTTTTCCGCCAGGGGGATCTGTCTTTGAAATCCAAGGTCTACGGTATTTTGCTTATTCCCCGGAACATGGTGCTGATGGAGCTTAAATGCCCGGGCGCCATGCCTTTGTGGGCCGCGAAATTCCTATCTGAGGAACGTATTTATCAGACGTCCTTCTCCAAATACGGCACTGCTTATCAGAAAGTGATTCTTCCGGGACTTGAAAAGGAGGTGAGGCGCTATGCCTGATTCTATTTTCAGAGGATTATTCGACTCACAAACGGCTGCCATCATCTCGCTCGGCGACTTTCTGTTCTGTATGGGGGTGTCCCTGATTCTGGGACTGATTATGGCCTTTACCTATATGTACCGTACCAGGTCCAGCAAAAGCTTTGTGGTGACCCTGGCCCTGCTGCCCGCCGTTGTCTGCGTTGTGATTATGCTGGTCAATGGAAATGTGGGAACCGGCGTAGCCGTGGCAGGCGCTTTCAGCCTGGTTCGCTTTCGTTCCGTTCCCGGAACCGCCAGAGAAATCTGCAGCCTTTTTCTGGCCACGGTCAGCGGCCTGATTGCCGGAATGGGATATCTGGGATTTGCCGCCCTTTTCACCGTTGTCATGTGCGCCGTGTTTTTGCTCTATCAGCTGTTGGAGCTGGGAAGCGGCAGGGGGCGGGAGGCCTGGAAGACGCTGACCATTATCATTCCGGAGGATTTGGACTATACGGAGGTATTTTCCGATATCCTTAAGGACTACACCAGTTCCCACACCCTGGTCTGCGTAAAGACCACCAATATGGGCAGTCTGTTCCGGCTGACCTACGAAGTGGTTCTCCGGGATATTGAAAAGGAAAAAGAGATGATTGACAAACTGCGCTGCCGCAACGGAAATCTGGAGATTTCCCTGTCCCGACAGGAAACCCTGGCGGCGGAACTGTAAAAAGGAGGATGGATTTTTATGAAAAAGAAGATGGTCATGACCCTTGTCCTTTGCTGCCTTGCCGGCTCCCTGGCCGCATGCCGGGGCAAGGGGACGGAGAGCAGCCCTTCTGGGGCAGCGGAAGCCCCGGCTGAAAGCCAAGGGCAGGAGGCAGGAGAGAGTACAGACGTGGAAACAGCCGAGGGCACGGGCGAGGCTGCGGATTCTTCTTCACCGTTTTCGGACGATGAAATGTTTACGGACCGGGACTATGAAACGGATTACGACGATGTTGCCGCCGAAATCAGCCTCGACGAAACCGGCGCCAGCTGCCAGGGAGACGGAGTGGAAATTTCCGGTCAGGCGATTACCATTACGGAGGAAGGAACCTATCTGTTCTCCGGCGCTCTGGAGGACGGATATATCATCGTGGATGCGCCGGATACCGCCAAAGTCCACCTGGTACTGAACGGCGTTTCAATCAACAGCGGGACTTCTGCTCCTATTTATGTTTCACAGGCGGAGAAGGTGTTCCTAACATTGGCGGAGGGGACGGAAAACACTTTGTCTAACGGTGGAACCTTTGAATCTCAGGTGGATGAAAGTATCGATTCCGTTATCTTTTCCAAACAGGATTTGACCTTAAACGGCTCCGGTTCTCTGACCGTCGCCTCCCCCGCAGGTCACGGCATCCGCTCCAACGACGATCTGGTGATTACCGGAGGCAGCTATACCATTTCCTGTGCAGACCACGGGCTGAAAGCCAATGACAGCATCCGGCTTACCGGCAGCACCACCTTAAACATCCGGTCCGGCAAGGACGGAATCCACAGTGAGCATGACAGCGATGTTTCCCTCGGCTTTGTGTATATTTCTGGCGGCAGCTTTGACATCGAGGCCGACGGAGACGGAATCAGCGCCAGCGGTATGCTGCAGATTGAGGACGGGGATTTTAAGCTTGTCACAGGGGGAGGCAGCGAGAACGGCTCTCACAGCGGGGCGGAAGCCGACCGGGGATTCGGAGGTCCGGGACGGGGAGGCGGACGCCAGGGAGAGGCGCCGGCGGAGCCCCTGATGGATGAGCCTTCTGCGGAAACGTCTGCTGCGGCAGAGGAAATCCCGGAGGAGCCTTCCGGAGAAACGGCAGCCGCTGCGGCAGAAGAGGAGACCACCAGCATGAAAGGACTGAAGGCCACCGGAAATCTGCTGATTAACGCAGGAACCTTCTCCATCGACTCTGCCGACGATTCCATTCACTCCAACGCCTCCGTTTCCATCAACGGAGGAACCTTTGAACTCTCCACCGGGGACGACGGCATCCACGGGGACGACACCCTGACGATTACTGCGGGAAATATTTCAATTCGTGAAAGCTATGAGGGGCTGGAGGCTCTGCATGTGGATATTCAGGGAGGAAACATTCAGCTCACCGCCACGGATGACGGAATCAATGCGGCGGGGGAGAGCGAGGAGAGCGGGAGCCCGGGCGCTCCCGCAGGCAAAGAAGCAGCCGCTCCTCTTTCCGGAGATGGAGAAGGACAGAGACCCGAAGTTCCTTCGGAAAATGGAGAAGGGCAAAGCCCCGGGGTTCCTTTAGAAAGCAGGGAGGCTTCCAATCCCCCGGAGAGAAATGGAGGTGAACAGGAAAACTCTGAAGGTACAGGCTCAGAAACCATGCCCCAAGGCCGCAGCGGAGGCGGCAGAGAAGGGCGAGGCGGAGGCCCGGGAGGTATGGGGATGGGATCCGGAAGGGGGACCGGAGGAGATTCATCCGCCTCAAACGGCACCATTTCCATTTCCGGCGGCTTAGTTACCATTGTCGGCCCGACTCGCGGGGACACCTCCATTCTGGATTACGACACCACCGCCGCCATCTCAGGCGGAACCTTCATCGGAACCGGCGCCTCCGGCATGGGGCAGACCTTCGGGGACTCCGAGCAGGCCGTAATTATCCACCAAATAGAGGAGCAGATTGCGGGAACGGAGATCAGCATCCAGGATCCGGATGGCAATGTTTTGATTTCCACTGCTCCCGATCAATCTTTCTCCATGATTCTTTTCAGCAGTCCGGATTTGACTGCCGGGGAAACTTATCAGGTGACGGTTGGCGAGACGGTTTTTGAAGTGACGGCACAGTAGCCTACGCCAGATGAATCATCGTCGCAATCACAATAAACACAATACTCAGTCCCCACTCAATCAGGGCCAGCTTTCCGGCAAAGCGGAACCACTGGATGAAGTTAACGCCACCGGCGCCGATGCAGGCGTTGGTGGTGGAGCTGGTAGGAATCACGCAGTCTGAGAATCCTGCCGCGCACTGGAAGGCGATAACCGCAGTCTGGGCCGTGATTCCCGTCATCTGGGCCAGAGGTCCCATCAGAGGCATTACCAAGGCCGCAAGGCCGCTTCCGGAGGGAACGAAGAAGTTAATCACAATATTGATGACAAACATTCCAACGGCAATGAGCGAGCTGGGAAGAATGGAAAGGATTCCGGAAAGGGCGTTGAGGATGGTGTGGAAAATCATGCCGTTCTCCATAACAACCAGGATCCCCCGTCCCATTCCGATTACCAGGCAGGCGAACATCATGGATTTCGCTCCGTCAATCCAGGTCTGGCAGATTTTATTGCCGCTAAGTCCGCCCGCGACGCCGGCTATAATACCCATGGCCAGGAAAATGGGCGACATCTCGCTGGCAAACCAGTCCATCACCATTGCTCCGTAGATAATAATAGCGAATCCGATTATCATGGTCAGAAGGACCAGGATATTCCGGGGACTCAGGGTGGTAGTGGTGGTATAGGTCAGCTTGTCGGCCTGTCCGCTCTGAAGGTGGGCCTGTTCCACATTATAGCAGTAGCTCTTGGTGGGGTCTTTTTTCACCCGCTCCGCGTACCAGGTGGTGTAAATCACAACGGCAATCAAAATCACCACATGCATAATCATGCGGAACCACGCGCCGGAGAAAATGGGAAGTCCCACGATTCCCTGGGCCACGGCCGTCGCGTAGGGGTTAAAAGTTCCAACGGAGCTTCCCACAAAGGCTCCGCACATGACCATGGCGATTCCGGTGATGCTGTCATAGCCCATACGCCTGGCCAGGGTGATGCAGATGGGAACAAAAATCACGCATTCCGCGTCAAAGCCGATGAGGCCGCCCAGAAGAGAGAAGAGGAACATAATCACAAAGACAATCAAATGTTCCTTGCCCTCCAGGGCCTTTACCAGCTTATTAATCACAATGTCGATGGTCTGGGTGGCGTTGATAATGGCAAAAGAACCGCCGGCAATCATTACGAAGAAAATCAGGGAAGACATCTCGGAAAGTCCGGTGGGGATAGCGTTGAAGAAATCGTAAAGGGATACGGGGTTCTGCTCAACGGCATGGAAGGTTCCAGGAATCAGAATCTCTCTTCCCGTCTCATTAGGGGCCGTGTCAAACTGGCCTGCGGGAATCACATAGGTTAAAATCGCACAGATGACCAGAATGGTAAAAATCAGAAGATAGGTGTGGGGCATCTCCATAGTAAATAACCTGGCTAAGCCCTTCTTTTTTTCGGTGTTGGAAGATGTTTCGTTCATGTCTGTACTCCTTTGTAAGCAATCGATTGGTTTACAGGTTACTCAAATGCGCCTTTTAGCAGAACCTGGCCTTCCTTCACAGCCAGGCGTCCCATAGCGTAAACCTGACGGATGGAAAGATCCTGGTCCAGCAGAATCAAATCGCCGTCCCCTCCTTCTGCCAGATGTCCCTTCTGAGGATACATGCCGATGGCGGCGGCCGGACTGGAAGTTACTACCTGAAGAGCAGTTTCCATAGGAATCTTTTCCTCTGACACCAGGCTGCAAAATTCTTTATAAAGGGTATCCGCGGAGGCAGCGCACAGTCCGGTGCAGTTTCCCTGACTGTCGTAAACCGCCATGCAGCCGTTGGCGTCGGAACTCATGGTGATCTGCCGGACGTCTACCCCCGCCTCCAGAAGACGGCGGATGGCCTGTCTGGGTTTAATGGTCCCATCAAAACCGTAATCCGGACTCACGCCGGAGGTCACATCTACAATTCCCCCCAGTTTGGCAAATTCAATGGACTGGGCGAACAATCCCTCGTCCCGGTTAATGTGGGTTGGAATCATCAGATAGGGTGGCAGCTCCGTCTCCATAATAATGTCCATCAACATGGAGAGGCGCCGTTTCCCCGCCCCCATATGAATATGAGTGTAACCCCGTTTTCCGCTGACCAGTCCTGCCGTGTAGGCCTGGGAAATCAGCTGTTCCATCTGAGTTCTGGTGGGCTGGGCGGAGCGCCGGTCAGACAGGGCCGTTTTTGTCCCGATCACCTGGTCTACAAAGAGAATATCCCGCCTCACGGAACCGGTAAGAGTGGCGGAGGGCATCTCAAAAGAACCGGTGAGCATCCTGGCCGTGATTCCCTCCTGCTCCAGGGCACAGACCTTGGCGTAGAGAGCCTCAATATTGCGGGCTGTGCCGTCGGTTCCGTGAAGGCCTACCACGGTGGTAATCCCATGGGAAACAATCTGGGAAACCTGCATCTCCGGCGTTCGGCTGTAATAGCCCGCCTCGCCGCCCGCGCCGATCACATGGACATGCTGGTCCACGAATCCCGGTATCATGATCAGCCCGGAGGCTTCTACAATCTCAACCGGTAAATCTCCATATTCGGTTCCCAGATGTTCTGCTATCTTCAGGATTTTTCCCTGGCCGACGAGAACGTCCATTTTTCCCAAATGTTCCGGAGCATAGACGTCCGCCTGTTGAATCAAAAGCAGATTCATCATTTTTATACCTTCCTTTCGTATAAAATATCATTTCGTATTATAGCACAGGGCAAATTTTTTTCAAATAGATCTTACCGGACAGCAGTTCAGAACGATCCGACTTGAGATTCCGTTTTTGAATGTTCAATAAAGGAGATAAAGGCCTTTGCGGCTGGAGAAAAAGCCTGGGCTTTTTTCCAGACCAGCATAGTGCTGGCCTCCACACAGGGCGTGAGCGGAATAAACCTCAGTCCCTCATAAGTACAATCCAGTTTTAAAGTAAGAATGCAGCCTTCTCCCTCCCTCGCAATGCAGGCAAGATTATAGAGAAGGTTTCCGCTGGCGGTTATATGCAGCTGCTCCCGGTAGGGGCCGAACCAGTTTAACAGTTCATTTTGTATATTTTTTCGTTCAGGCATAATGAGCGGCAGCGAAGTCAAATCCCCTGGGGAGACGCTTTCCTTTTCTGCCAGAGGCGAATCTTCCCGGATTAGAACGCCGAATTTTTCGGGAATCGGTATGCGGATAAAAGAATACTTTCCGACGTCCACCGGTTCCTGCAAAAGTCCAAGATCCAGCAGTCCATGTTCAATTCGTTCCTTGATATTGTCCGAATTTCCGCTGTAAATGGAAAAGGACACCTGGGAATGTTCCTTCTGAAAACTGGTGATGAGCCTGGCAAGAAAACGGGAACTCTGCAGTTCACCGCTTCCAATGGCAACCGTACCGGACAGCTGTTCCCGATTATGGCGGAAATCCTCCTTTGTCTTCTCTGCCAGAGCCAGGATTTCTTCCGCGCGGCGCCGCAAAAGCATTCCATCTTCTGTCAGAACAATATGGTGTCTGCTTCTCTGAAACAGCGTAACTCCCAGCTCCTCCTCCAGCTGTATTAGCTGCCTGGAAAGAGTGGGCTGCGTCAGGTGGAGCAGATTAGCCGCTTTTGTGATATTTTCTTCCCGCGCTACCGTCAGGAAGTATTTTAAAACCCGAATCTCCATTCAATCGTCCTCCTCCCCCATAGTTTAGCACATTTTTTTGCAGAAAGGCAGTAAAAAACAAATTTCCCGGTTTCGTCCCTGTTTTGCGCGTCGGTTGCCTTTTGCCAGCGGAACGGTTATACTTAAAACAGTATTGCTGTCCGGGAGGTGCATCATGGAGATTCGTGTTCTGCGATATTTTTTAGCGGTGGTCAGGGAAGAAAGTATTACCAAAGCGGCGGAGCTGCTGCATATTACCCAGCCTACCTTAAGCCGTCAGATTGCTCAGCTGGAAGAGGAGATGGGAATTAAGCTTTTTGACCGGGGGACAAGAAAAATTGTTCTGACCAACGAGGGGATTCTGCTGCGCCGGAGGGCGGAAGAGATTCTGGAGCTGGTGGATAAAACGGAGCGGGAGCTGACGGACCAGGATAAGATGATAGGGGGAAAAGTGTCCATTGGCTGCGGCGACCTGACCGCCGTACAGCTGCTGCCGAAGCTGATCCAGTCTTTTCATGAACGTTATCCTGCCGTTACCTTTGACCTCTACACGGCCACGGCGGACCACATCAGGGACCGGATGGACCGGGGGCTGACGGATGTGGGACTTTTGCTGGAACCGGTCAGCATGGAAAAATATGACTATATCGCCTTAAAACCCCAGGAACAGTGGGTGGTGGCCATGTCCCCGGGCGCTCCTCTGGCCAAGCTGGAACGCATTACGCCGGAAGACTTAAAAGGGGCGCCGCTGATTCTGCCCCGCCGCCTGGATGTCCAGAGCGAGCTGGCCCGGTGGTTCGGCGATGAATTTGAAAAGCTGAACATCCTCATGACCGCCAACCTCCCCTCCAACAGTTCCGTTATGGCCCACTACAAATTGGCCTACGCCATCATTATCCT
>URFM01000051.1 GCA_900547035.1 uncultured Clostridium sp.
CTGCCGCAGCAGCATCCGCTAATGTGAATGTTCCTTCTTTCAACCGGATTAAAAGGTTCATCTAATCTGACGGATGGAGCCTCAGCTAATTTGCCGGACAACACATATCCTCTACGGAAAGGCGACAATAGAGTGCGGTGATTTTATCAGTTGCCCGTAACATTTCTGTTTCCTCCTTCAAAGGGGCAACTGCCAGTACAGGATTGGTTGCTTCTATTGTACCAAGAGTCTGTGAATTTGTCATTCGGAATCCTCCAACTTTTCTGTAAACTTTTCAGCCATAATGCGCTCCATTTTCTTATCCAGCGTTTCCGTCCCGTCATAGCTGCCTGTGACGGAGTAGATCGTGCCGCCGATCTCTTTCTGCAAAGTGAACTCCGGTAGCCAGAAAGCGGATGGATTTTTCACGCAGATGTGTCCGTCCTCATCAAACCAGAAATTGTGTTTGAGGTGGTCGGGCGGCAGCGGTGCGGGTTTCAGATACGGGTCGGGATTTGAGAAGTAATATCCCCCTGGCTCGTCATGCTCCTGCTGCTCCCATTTCTCAATCTCTGCCAAAAGCTCCGGGTCGAGTTCATGCTCAAATGGTTTCATCTTGCTCATAAGTGCCTCCTAAAAATGTGTAAAGATTAGTGTTCGATTTCCTGCTTTTTCTGCCGTGTAACGGCGTTCTGACGCTCCTGCTCATGCTGTACCTCATAGATGCTGTAATGGATGGCCCAGAGCTTTTTTGTGTCGGCATACAGGGGCGTAAGCTCCGTCTGCAAATCCCTGTACTCCGTTTCCAGATGGGCCTTTTCTGTACGCCATGCAGCAGCGGGCAGCTTGCCGTCCACCACTTGTCCTTTCAGCTTGCGCTCAGCCATGTAGAACAGCTGCAGTTCCTCGTCATGCTCGGCCTTGTACTTCTGGCGGGATTTCTCAAAACGGATGGTTTTCAGTTTGTCGGCAACGGGTTTTCCGGCCTTGTAGTAATCCGCCATGCGCAGCAGCTCGTCCACTTCCTTGATGCGGGCCTGTTTCCCGGATGCGGACTTTTTCAGCGCGTCGATTTTGCCCTGCATGGTATGCAGAGCTGCGGCCAGATCGTCAGTGGTGTAGAGGTGTTTGGCTTCCAAATAGCTGACCGCCTCAGACAGCTTTTTCAGATTGGCGATCCTGGCCTTGCTGCTGTATGCGCCCTTGTTGCGGTTGTCATAGTAGGCGGACAGAAGCTCCACCAGCGTAGGCGGCTGGGGCTTGGACAGCTCAGCTTTTACTTCTTTCAGCCAGTTGATCAGGGCGGCAATTTTCTGTTTTGCCTCTCGAATCATGGCGTTAGTTTTCCTGATCCAGCGGTTGAGATCACCTTTGTCGGTGCGGATGCCCTTAGCTTCCATCGCCCGGACGGTTACACCTTCATGGATGGTGGGGAGTTGGTCGATGCCCTGTCGCTCATAGCTGCGGTGGTCGATCCGGCAGCTCAAGTCCTTTTCCGCAAACTTCTGATTGCACAGATCAGCCCATGCTTGTCGCCAATGTTCCAAGGTGTCGGGACTACCCCAATCGGTAGTCGGTACAGCATTGAATACATAGTTTCCTGCTTCATCCCGGATGCGCTCACCGTTCTCGTCAAGCAGATATTCCCGCCGTTGTTTGTTGCCCCATCTGCCGTGTTCATTCAGAGGACGGATAGGACACATGACATGAAAGTGAGGATTGGAAATGCCGCCGTCCTCCTTGTCGGGTGCGTGAACAGCGAAGTCCACCACCATACCCCGGCTCACGAAATTGTCCAATAAAAATTGCCTTGCAATGTCGATGTTCTCCTGCATGGAAAACTCGTTCTGCAAAGCAATATCGAAACTGTATGCAAGCTGGGCGTTCTTTCCGCGATCGGCTTTTTCAGCGGCATTCCAGAGGGTTTCACGGTCTGCGTACTCTGGCGGAGTATAGGATGGCAGTAGGATTTCCGAACAGATCACGCCGCCCTTGCGGGTGTAGTCGCTGTCCTCTCCATAATACTCGCTGTGCAGCTTTTCGCCGGAGCGATAGGCGGCAGCAGCCACGGCAGACTGTCCGGCGCTGCGCTTGATTTGTGTCACATGAAAATGGAATAATGCGATGGTCAGGACCTCCCTTCGTATTCAGCACGGTTGTGTTCGTTGACGGCCTCCATGAGCAGGCCCTTGACCTCCGGCAAGACCAGGGCTTTTTCCACGAAGGAATAGAACTCGGTTTCGTTTAACACCTTTGCAAGCGGAGCCACACTCTCTATGGCAGCTCCACGGGTAATGAGCCTGTGCGCCCGTTTCCGGCGGTCACCTTTTTCGTAGTAGGCGGCACGATTTTCAAGCTGCTGCTGTTTGTGCCGGAGCTGGGCAAACTGGCGCTCATTGGCGGCGATCTTGGCTTTCAGTTCGGGGACGGTCTTTTGTTTCGGCATAGTACATGACCTCCTTGTGATGGGATGGATAGGATAGATGGGATGAAAAAGACCGCCTACATTTTCAGTAGACGGTCTGACTGGCGGTATGGGATTTCCAGACTTTGCGGCGGGGACTGTCTGCGTCAGCAGATTGTTCCCGTTGCAAAGTGCGCTGGGATAGCTGCGTAAGCAGCGCAAGGGGTGCAGCCCCTTGTACGGAACGAAGTGACGCAAAACAGCCCGGACTTCCAAGTGTCCGGGCTGTCGCCTCGCAGAGCGCACATACAGGGCTTGCCCCTGTATAGAAGTGCGCCCTTGTTACCAAGGGATTATTTGAGAGAAATCTGCTCGCCATCTACGATAATACGGCCTTCCAGAATACGCAACGCAGTATCCATCGCTTCATTGACAGCTTTACCAACGCGGGCAACTCCACATTGCGCTGCAAGTGAGCGATACAGGCCAGCTTTATCAGCAGTCACATTTTGTTTGAGAATTTCGAGCATTCCTGCTGCCAGTTCTTCGGGCGCTATCTGCTTGATATCGCGTTCAATATCGCCCGGTCCCCGGAACTGTACCTCTTTTCCATTATCCAGATACAAGAAGCCATTTCTGCGGATAATACCGTAACGCTGATATCCGTACATTTGCTGTTCATAGGCACGTTGCACAACACTTGTAACTTTCTCACGATCGAAATACCAAACGATACGTTTCAAAAACAAATCTTCTGAGAGAGGGGCTTCTACTTCCAAAATGTCTTTAACAATTGCTTTAAAGTCACTGTAACGGTGTTGTCGACATATCTCATAAAAATCTGCTGCTATATATGGAGGAAATTCGAAGTGCTTTTCAGTAACGATTTCTTCAAATGTTTCTGTTGGTTGACTATCCGCTGGTTTTCTTTCCGCTTTTGTCGGGGTCTTAACTGCATTAGCGGCAGCCTCCAAAAGACGGAGTTGCTCAATTGATTTGTTCCTAAACCAGTCAGTAGACCAGATGCGGTAGAATTTCCAGCCCATGCGCTCCAGAATTTCTTGCCGCAAGCGGTCACGGTCACGTGCGTTTTTGGAAGAGTGGTAGGTTGCACCATCACATTCGATCGCAAGAACGTAGTCGGAGCTGTTGGGCATCTTTAAGCCGAGATCAATCCGAAAACCAGAGCATCCGACTTGCGTGTCCACAGAGAACCCCTTGGAGCGCAAGAAGTCGCATACCTCCAGCTCAAAATCAGAGTCAAATTGCTCGAATGGACTGACGCTGATAGCACGTTCCAGTGCAACATCTCCGTTCTCTGCATAATCGAGATATTCCCGAAGCAGTTTCGCACCTTCTGCGGATGTCCGTTTCAAATCAATATCCGTATAGTGCATAGAGGAAACCAACTGGACATTGCATTTTGCACGAGTGACGGCAACGTTCAATCTTCGCTCTCCTCCAACACGGTTCAACGGACCGAAGTTGTGAAGCAAACGCCCCTGTGCGTCTATGCCATAGGCAATGCTGAAAATAATAGTATCTCTTTCGTCGCCTTGTACGGTTTCGAGGTTCTTGATAAAGAATGGCTCGTTGCCGTCATTCTTGAAGAAGAACTCTTTTTCCGGTGTATTCTGCCGCCGTTTGGAAAGCAATTTGTCGATCAAATCCTGCTGGGCAAGACTGAATGCAACAACACCAAGACTCCGGTTCGGGTATTTTTCAATGTTCTGATAAATCAGATCAACAATAAACTCTGCTTCCTTCCGATTGGTGTGAGCTTTGCGATCAAAAATGCCGTCCACGTGGTAATAATCCACACCGATCCACGGCGCATCAGCCTTAGAGGACGGGAAGGTCACAAGATCACTGTCATAGAAATTCTTGTTGGAGAACGTGATAAGCTGTTCATAGCGGCTGCGGTAATGCCAGCGTAGCCGGAGCTGCTGCATAGATGTTGAACACAAATCCAGAATAGATTCAAAGTCCGTTACATCTCCAGTTTCTTCATCGCTGTCGTCTGCTTCGATGGAAGCATTGAAGAAGTTGCTGGGCGGCATTTGCTTAGAGTCACCCACGACAATCAGTTGCTTGGCTCGATAGATTGCGCCAATAGCATCCTGTGGGAAAATCTGCGACGCCTCATCGAATACTACAACATCAAAGTGAACGGAGTCTGGTGCGAGGAGGGTACTGACACTCAACGGCGACATCAGAAAGCACGGTTTGATTCTCTGGACAAGTTCACCGGTTTCTGCAAGTAAGGAGCGGATGCTTTTCTGTTTCCGTTTTTTCTCTCCTTCGCGGAGTAGAATTGCCAATGCGCTCCCTGAAGCAATCATATCAAGCGATGGGCGCTTAGAAGAAAGATCTGCGCGAATTTTTGCTTTGTTGATTTCAAACTGCTCGGTATCCTTCTCGGAAAATGTACTGATTGCTTGATCTTGAGAAATCCGAGTGAAAGCAGACAAAACAGGAGTTCCAGACAAAATCGAATCAATCCACTGATAGTAGAATTGCTTTTGAAATACGCCAACAATCTGCTTTGACTCAACATTTTGACCGATAGCAGCATCTATATAAGGCACAACTTGCTGATCATCCAGCTTTGAAAGCAGGTTCCTAAAATGACACCAGTTGTCCAGCTTGTCCATTTCACACAGACAGTCGTTCAGCCGTGCCAATATCAGAGAACAAGGCGCGACATGGATATTCAAAATTGAATTGTCAAAATACATTGCAATGCGCTTGAGTACTTCATCATCACAGATTGAAAAGATCTTTTCAATCTTTTGACTATAATCTGCAAAAGCGTCCCGCTCAGAGGAAAAATCAGAATAACTCTCTAAAGCGCCAAAAGAAATGCCTTTGGAGAATATGGCTTTCAACGCGGACATTTGCTCAGTGACATAATCCCATTCTGTTTCAACGCCATTATAGGCTGCTCCCAAAAATGCTTTAATTGGAGCCTCTGCGTCGGCGTATTCCACGCTTTTTTGCTGATAATAGGCAAGATATTCTGTCATCGTGACAGCTTCACTGTAAGAGGGTTTCTTACCGTCTTTTTTGCATAAACGCAGATCAGTGGTAAGATGTTTATACTCACCATTGAAAAGTCGGGAAAATGTCCCGCTGAATTGCTTTGCCAGTTTCTTGTGATATGCTGCACCATCAAGTTTGTAAATATCATCATCAAATACCGCACTCAATACTGAGCGAGAAGCGAGAATATCCGAACTCTGTGCCTGTAAGTCATGCAAAGCGGAATTTACCGTTTCAAAGTGTTCTTTGTCTAAGAGTGATGGCGTGATAAGTTGGGAGGTTGCGGCAAAGCCGAGAAATGTGTTCCATATATGTGCATCTTCGATGCTGACACATTGTATTCCATATTTTTCGGATATTTCTTGCTGCAAAGGAACCAATACGCGTAAGAGTTGCACAGCGGCAGAAAGGTCTTTTTTCACCTCCGCTTTTGTCTGATATGATGTATCCTGATTGATGTAGCCATACCAAGGGTTCTTTCTGTAATCGTATCCAACGGACGGAATATAATCTACGTATTGTTCCAAAAGTGAAATTGTTTCCGTTAAGTACGCCTCACCTTTGGAAGAGAGCTGCGGAACAGGCCATTCTACATCTGGCATAGCGCGAAATGCAGCGTAAGCCTCATACAACTGGTACAGGCTCTTTTCAATAACCGGCCGCTGCTTATGAAGCTCCACGGCATAAGCATCTAACTGGCGCTGTACCTTTTCTTTGATGGCGATTTCAGCGTCAGCCTTGGAAGAAACGACACTTTTACCAGAACGAAGCGTATGGCAAATGTCCGCAATAACATCCTTCTTGTTTGCCTTGTGGCTGTGAAGCTGTAAGCAGAACTCCGCGAGTCCTGCCTGCTTCAATTTATCATAAACCACATTAAGAGCTGCCAGCTTTTCGGAAACGAACAGAACTTTTTTCCCATCGCTGAGACATTCTGCAATGATGTTGGTAATCGTCTGGCTCTTGCCAGTTCCGGGAGGTCCCTGCAAAACAAAACTCCTTCCGGTTTTTGCCATTTCAATTGCTTCAATTTGGCTAGAATCTGCATCTACTACGCTATGCAGTTCAATCAACGGATCAGAAACAAGCATGGATGTTCCATCATCCTCGCCCGCTTTCTCAGTGTCGGTTGGCTCACCCAAAAGCTGACGGACATTCTGATTTGCAAGAATCGTTGCTGCATTATCTTTCAGATCCCGGTACATATTGATTTTTAAGAATGAGAAAATACCGATTTTACATTCCGACGTGACTGTCCATTGCAGTTTTGAGACAAGACGTTTTACCTTTTCAAGATAGGCAGTCAGTCCCTCATCATTATACTCAGGTAGCTTTACCCCGTGTTCTGCGTCCATCTTATAGGCAAAGGTTGGGTTGACAATGATATCATCCTCTGCTGATTTGATGAAATACGGTTCCACAGCAGACGCTTGTTCTAACTGAATTGGTACAAGCAAAACGGGCGCACGAAATACATAGCTTGAAGAATCACTTTCTTTCCAGTGAATAAAGCCGAACGCCATATACGCAACATTGACGCCGGTTTCTTCAATAAATTCCCGCGCCTTTTTATCAATATTTTTCACCGCTGTAAGCGGATTTGTTGCTGAGTTATAAAGAAGGATTTGATTCTGCCGCTTGATTTTTCCCGAGTATTGGGCCAAAAATGCAGCCTTTCCACTCGAAATATGCGACTCTTCTGGCGGCTCAATTTGTAGCTGCTCAGTCTCAGAGAATTCCTCAGACTCTTCATCTTCTTCGATGATTTTTGGGTCAAACACTTCAAAAGAAGTAGATCCATCGATTTTCTCAAATAGAGCGTCAGCCGTGGGAATTAGCACCTCTACGGTTGAAGCTCTTGTATCCTTGAAATTGATTAGGTTATTGCGTTTACCCGTATCCAGCAGTAAGTCAGCCCACTTGTCCAGCTTTTTTGTATCCACCGTCCAGCTCGCCTCCACACATCTAATTTCTATTGTTTATTTTTCAAAGTTTTCTGTGATCTCCATAATGTCGCCAATATCACATTGTAGAGCTGTGCAAATCTTCACCAAAACATCAGTGGTGACATTTTCGTTCTTTCCGAGTTTTGCCATTGATGCATGGCTGATCCCAGCTGCTGCGCATAGATCTTTTTTTTTCATGTCACGGTCAATCAACAGTTTCCAGAGTTTTTTATAGCTAACAGACACAATCTACACCTCTGTCGTTTAAAGACTTGTATTCACTAATTGCATCATAATAATCTGCAATCGCTGAAATTAGTATAGCACGAAGCTCTATCATACTCAAGCCTATAATTGTAAATCCTTAGTGACCTTTACTTAAAACCGTTTCGTGTCGCCCACTCACTCGCTGCATGTTTTCGTTCCTCACTGTATGGCGCAGTCAGCCGGAAACTCAATCTGCCTTTTTCAATCTCAAAGGTCAGCCCGCCTTGTTCGTCGTCATCAATCTGGCGGCAACAATCCGGGTACTTCGCCGCAAATGTGGACAGTCTCTTTTTCAAATCGGTGTTGTGGGTCTGCACCTCAATGATACGGCTATGCTCGTCAAAGTAAATCATGGTTGTCTTTTGCTTCTTGGTAAGCCCTGTTCTCATAAAATCTCCTGATTTTCATAGATTTTTCTCAGCTCTTGAGTTGGAAAAATGATACAATTTTTCGATGGAAATACCCCAAACGATGCGGAAGTACATTTCGCCTTGTCCTATCGGCTGATTTGCCATTTTTTCAGCTCTTGACCGCATTTTCACGGTGTTCTGTTTGTGCGACTTTTCAGCCACTCCACCAGTTCATTTTTCATCACCAATTTGCGCCCGCCGATCCGCAAGGTCGGGAAATCCGGGCTGCTCAAAAGGTTGTATGCACCCGCTTTGGAAATCTGCAACGCTTCGGCAAGCTGCTTTGCGTCCATCACATCGGGCATGGCTTCAAACGGTTCTCTACTCATAAAATTTCCTTTCCCGCATGAAAAAGCAGCAGCCACCATTTCGGTAACTGCTGCCGCTTCTGCGTCTGTTTACTTGTCCAAATACTTCTGATACTCCGCTGTCACATAGTCCTCATAGGCGTCGGCGATTTTGGCGATCCGCTTATGGACTGCGCTGGCGGTCTTGTAGCCAACCTTGTCTGCAATCTCCTGCTCGGTGTAACCCGCCATGCGTAGCTTCAATATCTCCCGGTCTTTCTCCGTGATGGTACTTTCTGAAAAGGAAGCAATCTGCATTTCAGAAATAACAGAGTTCTCAAAATCGCTGCGGGGGTCTGCCACATCGAAAATGTCTCCGTCCTCGCTCTCCATCATTTCATCCAGAGAGATCGGCTTGCCGGAACGGTTGTGGTGCCACTTCCGCATAAAATCGGTTTTGACGGTGCTGCTTGTGGTTTCGTAATCCTCTACGGTGCGGTTTTCCCAGATAGCATCAATCATAGGCTTCCATTCCTGCTCCGCAACCACCATATCGGTGACATTGCCGATCAGATTACTAAATTGCTGATAGGTCAGCCACGGCACTTCCGCACCTTGCGGGATGCTGTAAAGGTTTTGGAAGCCGAGTCCGTTTTGTTCAAACTTCATTCGGATGTAGGGGATAATGTTGTATGACAAACGCAACAAGGGGAAATATCCTGCGTACTGTGTCCATGCGCCGGGGATGTCACGATAATTGCCCTTGCGGTCTTTCACTTGGAAAAACTGCCATGCGCTCCATGCGTAGCAGTCCCAAACAAGCAGTTTGAACATATCGTCACATACGATGTGGTCATACTTGTCCGTCCGTAAAACCTCGTAGGGACAGCGGGGCAGATCGTAAGCGGTTTTCCACTTTTCTGCAAGCTCCCTCGGTAGGCTGTAAAACAAGGTCAGCCACGATTTATCGCTATCCTGTGGTATCTCGATGATCTCGCCTGGCAGCACTACAATGAAACCCTTCGGGCTTTTCCGCTTCTCCATAAGCGTCACCTCCAATCGTTTTGAAATAGCCCTCTACTATATATGGCATGAGAAAGGCTGAATTGTTCCAATGTTCCCAAAATTTTTTGAAAAAATCTCGGAATGGATGGGATAGGATGATTATGGCTACATTATACTCGAAATCTGTGAATAAATCTATTGCTTCCACGCACAAGCAAAAAAATAACGGGTACTCGGCTTTCACCGAATACCCGTTATCTCGTTTACCAACCCCGTCTGACAGATGCCATAATCGAAATTTCTGGAATTACTTTCTTATGAGCACCCGTCCGAATACGGGCAGCTTTTTAAGTTTTGCCAAAAATCCCCGAGTTTTGCCAAAAACTTGTATTGCCGGAAGGCGGCTGATAAAGTAAATGTAGAGAGAGGATGAATGGAGGTGTAAGTATGCCCGGGGAGGAATCTCTGCGATTGATCCTTGAAGACGAAACAGGAGAAGAGCAGGAGTATGAACTGATCGGTACCTTTGCTTTTGAGGACCGGGATTATATGGGACTCCTTCCGGTGGAAAAGCCAGAAGAGGGAGTGCTTATTCTGGGCTTCCATCCGGGTAAGGAGGATGAGATTCTTCTGGATCCGATTGAGGACGAGGAGGAGTATCAGAGAGCGGCAGAGGCTTTTGAAGATATTTTTAATCAAAGAATCCCGATGGATACCTTTGAGGAGCAGGAAGAATTTGAAACCGGGGAGTTTGAACCGGAGGAGTTCGAACCAGAGGAGTTTGAACTGGAAGATTTCGATGAAGAATTCGATATAGAAGAAATTGAAAACGAGACAATAGAAGAAAAGGGGAATGAATAATGAGTGAAGCAACTGTATACCAAACACCAGCAAGAATCGATGCCTCCAGCGCGCCGGCAGTGGATCAGGAGATTAAGGATCTGATTGCCGGAGGAGTTTTGGATCTTCAGATTGATATGTCAAGGACGATTTACATAAGCTCTGTGGGACTTCGGGTAATCCTGGCAACTAAAAAAAGCCTGGATGCCAAGAAAGGAAAACTGGTTTTAAAACAGGTCTGCCCTCAGGTAAAGGAGATTTTTGACGTTACCGGTTTTTCGGGATTCCTGATGATGGAGGACTAGAATGAAGACGGAATGGACGGTCCAGCAGAGACTCTGGATTTGGGGAAGGACCTTCCTGAAAGCCATGGTGCCGCTGGCTCTCTATATTTTGATGCCGGCGCTGTGCTTGTCTCTGGGCTATGTGCTTTTCCATTCGGAGATGTCCGCTCAGGATTTTTTTACATATGGCGGTAATTTTTATTCCGCAGTGGGGATGGTGCTGACGGTTTTGGTGCTTTTTTGGAGGAGCAAGTCCAAAAATCACAGTTTTTTTGAGGACACCACCCTTTATTTTGATCAGATGAACGTCCGCAAGGCGGGAGCCTTTCTGGTGTTCGGAATGTCGGCGGCTCTGGCTTTTTCGGCGGCCCTTACTCTGCTTCCAAGGTGGGGGATTACGGAGGCTTATACCCGTGCATCCGGCACAATGTTTAACGGACAGGATATGTTTTTCACTATTTTGACTACGGTGATTACTGCGCCTCTGGCAGAGGAAATTATTTTTCGGGGATATATGCTGAATATCTTTCTGGAAACTTTTGAGGAGCGGAAGGCGATTTGGATTGTAAGCCTGATTTTTGCCGTTTGTCATGGTCAGGCGCTGTGGATTCTTTATGCCCTTGTGATGGGACTGGCCCTGGCTTGGGTATCAGTCCGGGAGGACAATATTTTATATGGATTTTTTCTCCATGTCGGATTTAACCTGCCTTCCGCTTTAATCTGGCTTGCTGAGAGCTTTGAGGGTACAAGAGAGCTGTTTTTTGGAAGCGATTGGATGATCGCAGCTTACGGCCTCATTGGCCTGCTCCTCAGCATTTTGCTGATTCGCCGGTACCTGGAAGGGGAGAAAAAGAACTGAAAATAGTTGCTGCTGAAATAAGGAGGAGACGGGGTGGCATCGCTTTTTGATTACATATTTAATAGAAAAATGAAAAGCGCACCTGTTTCTCCGGAGGAGAAGCCGGGAGGAGATGAGTTGTGGAAGAGAGAACCGGAGCCGGTTTTAAGGGCGGACCAAATGGAAGCCCTTTCCCAGAGGGGGGTCCGCAGCGGACTTCGCAGGAGCGCCGAAGAAAGCCTGAGAGGCTGCAATTTGAGCCAGACGGAAACAGACTTTGGAAAGGTGGTTCTTCCGGAGGGGGGCGCAAACAGCAGTCTTCTTTTTATGAATAACCCGGAGGTTCGGGATACTTTAAAGGCCATGTATGAGCGGAATATCTCTGAGACGGAACCGAGAAGGTTTGAGGATCTGTTCAGTTCGGACAGCAAGGAAGACAGGAGAAGGATTGCGTCTGCCCTGTCAGGTATGCTGCTGGAGTTTGACCGGCAGAAGGTTCCGGCTATTGAGTTTACGGATGAGAACAGTATTCGTCAGGGAGTACCGACCTTGCTGCGCAGAGGCTTTGAGGCCATGGTGCTGACGAAAAGCGTTCAGGGAGAACTGAGAGATCAGGTGAATACCTGGATTTCTCTGGAAACCGGGGAGGAGAAGAGCGAGGCACAGGCCCGGTGGAGGCGGTTGGATGTGCTGACCGGAGCCAGAAACGCAGCTCTGGACATCTGCCGTTATTTTTCCACAGATGAATTTGAAACAGGGGATCTTCCACAAACGGGAGATGAGAAAATGAGGAGGCTTCTGGTAAATTGTGCCTGCTCTCTTCATTATGTAAATGATTCTTCCTATAAAGGCGTGGAGGAAAAACCCCTGATCCAGGTGAGCCGGGAACAGGCGTCTTATATACGGAGGGGCGGAGATTACCGGGCATTTTACGACGCCGCAAGCGAAGAACTCTCCGCGTTTTTGAAAGGGGAGTCGGCAGGAGTGACCGTTCGCCACAGACCGGACTATCTGGTTTCATGGGAAGCTGTCCGAAAGGAACGAATGGAGCGCGGGGAGAGAGCCCCTGTGAAAGTAACCTTGTCGGATCTGCAGAAGCAGGAGATGGGCAAAGACAGTGAGAGGAGCAGAGGATATGAAATGGATCAAAAAGGCAGGACTTTACGCTCTGGCAGGGCTGGCCTCGGTTATGGTGCTGGGAAGCATGACGGGGATGCTGCTGGGAAGTCTCGGCAGCGTGATGGAGGGAGACGGCTTTAAGGTCAGTTTTAACCTGGGGCTGATTCTGAATCCTGCTACCTGGCTGACAGGCGTGGTGGAAACGGCCCTGATTGTTTTGCTGTTTCTCCTTTTTGGCAGCAGCACAGCAAGAGCCTCCAAACGTATGCTGAAAAGCAAGGCCCAGCGTATCGAGGGAGCGCTGGAGAATTCCAGGTTTATGAATGATAAGGAGAAGGATGAGCTGTTCCCTCACAAGCGTTTTACAAAGCTGAAGGAGGAAAAGAAGGACGGAATTCCCATGTATGCGGTGTACAGCCACAAGAAGAAGGAACTGGACATCAATCTTTCCGCCCCGGCCCACGGCCTGATTATCGGCGCTACCGGAAGCGGAAAAACTACCACGTTCATCAATCCGGTCATTCAGATTCTGGGACATACCAGCGCCGGTTCTTCCATGATTTGTACAGACCCAAAGGGCGAGCTGTTTCAGCTTCATTCCAAATTTTTAAAGGAACAGGGCTACCAGGTGATGGTTTTGGATTTGAGGGACCCCTACAGCTCTTTCCGCTGGAATCCTCTCGGAGATATCTATGACCGTTATCAGCTTTACCTTCAGACCGGCAACGAAATCTATGAGCGGACAGATCAGGCAGATCCGGAAGAGTTGGAGCTAGTGAATCGGCCGGAAGAGTATGGTGATGTTTGGTATGAGTACGCAGGAAAGGCTTACGCCTCCAGAAGAGAACTGATCAACAAAGTTAAGATTGAAAAACAGAAGATTTACGATGAACTCTACGAGGATTTAAATGACTTGATCAGCGTTATCTGCCCCATTGAGTCCAAGGATGATCCGGTATGGGAGAAGGGGGCCAGGTCTATTATTATGGCTACTTGTCTGGCTATGCTGGAGGACAGCGAGAATCCGGAACTGGAGATGACACGGGAAAAGTTCTGTTTCTACAATATCAATAAAGCGATCAGCAATTCAGAGAATGAGTTTGCCGCGTTGAAAGACTATTTTAAAGGAAGGCCCAAGCTTTCGAAGGCGGTAGGACTGTCCCGCCAGGTGCTGTCGGCAGCGGATCAGACTCTTTCCAGCTATATGTCCATTGCCTTTGACAAGCTTTCTATGTTTAACGACGAAGGCCTGTGCGCCCTGACCTCTGCCACGGATATTGAGCCGGAGCGCTTCGCCTCAGAGCCTACGGCACTGTTCTTAAAGATACCGGATGAGAAAGACACCAGACATGCTCTGGCCGCGGTTTTTATCCTGTGCATCTATAAGGCGCTGATCAAGGTGGCTTCGGCAAGAGAGGATTTGTCCCTTCCCAGAAACGTATATTTCCTGTTGGATGAATTCGGAAATATGCCGAAAATTGATAAGTTTGACAAGATGATTACAGTAGGCCGCAGCCGTAAAATCTGGTTCCATATGGTGGTTCAGTCCTATGCTCAGCTGAATAATGTGTATGGGGATACGGTGGCGGATATTGTAAAGAGCAACTGCGGAATCAAGATGTTTATTGGTTCCAACGATATCGCTACCTGCGAGGAGTTTTCCAAACTTTGCGGCAATATGTCCGTGGCAACTACCAGCGTCTCCTCGTCCACTCACGATACCAGCGGACAGATCAACTACTCCAGCCAGATACAGGACCGTCCTCTGATTTATCCGTCGGAGCTGATGAAGCTGAACAACAAGAAGGATACGGGCAATGCCATTATCGTGACATTTGGAAACTATCCCTTAAAAACAAAGTTTACCCCCAGCTACAAGTGTCCCCTGTATGAGTTCGGCACTATGGATCTGACGGATGTAAGGAGCAATGCTTTCTTTGGAGACGAGGTATTTTACGATCTGGACGAGCGCAACTACCTGGTGCTGGATACCGGGGAAGAGGCAGTGAACGGAGAGATGACCGAAGGAGAAGTATGAAGATGAAACAGAAACGATGGATCAGACAGACGGCTGTTGCCGCAGCTTTGGGAATTGTCCTGACAGGACCGGCAGCAATGGCAGGGAATTTGGGACAGATTCTGGGGGCGGAGACCTCTCTTTATGAACGGATTGTCAATGCCCAGGGAGGTCTGACTTCCACAGTGGTGGATGAACGGCATTATACCGCATACCAGTCCGAAGATGGGAGCGAGGAGCGCAGTGAAAGCCGGATAGTCCGGGAGGAGGACCGCACTACAGGACCGGGAGCGGCTGCAAAGGTAGAGATTGTAGAAGATGAGGAGACGGAGGGGCCTCAGGTAGAGGAGGTTAGTTTGTCTGAGCGCTACCACGAGGACTATGGCGTTTATGAGGAAGGTATGGGAAACCGGTATTTCCTCTATGCCACAGTGGAAAACGGCGGTATTACGGACCAGCCGGTCAGCGTAGACATACCGGCAGGACTTACCTTCGTAATGGAGAAGGATGGAGTACAGATTCCTTATTCCAGTGGGCAGACGGTCAGTGAGCGGGGATCCTATATGCTGACCTTGACCGGGCCAAATGACTCATCTCTTCCGTTCTCAGAGCAAACCATCTATAAATCGGTATTCCGGTTCCGGATTCAGGAAAAGCTTCCGGTGGCGGATGAAGAGGCAGCGGAAGCCTTTGCTCCGGGGATCCCTTCTTCGACCCAGGCCGCGGCGGAGACCGTTCCGGAGACAGAAGAAGCTCCTCAGGAGGAAACAGAGTCTGAAAGCATGGAGGCGGCGGATGAAAGCGCTCCGGCAGAGGTGTTTAACGAAGACGGTTCTGTAAATGAGGAGGCTCTGGATCAAAGCCTGGAGGAAATTGTGGGCGCCGGAGAAAGCAGAATTGATATGAGCATCTTCAGCCAGGCTTCCGGGCTTGCCTCCCAATATGACGCAGCTGCCGGACTTTTTAAGAATCATCTGCTGACAGGCGCTGCTTTCTACACCAATGTACCCAATGGAATGGTGACCAACAGCGGGGTAAGACTTCAGACCACAGATGAGATCGATTTTCAGGTGTTTTTAAACGGGGAGCTTCTGGAGTATGAGACGGGTACGACATTTGACCAGCCGGGAAGCTATATGATCTATCCTTCCCAGAATACATCGGTTTATCTTGGGGAGTATGGAGACCGTTCAAAGCCGGTATTCCATTTTCGGATTGTAACCGGCCCCATCCG
Organism: uncultured Clostridium sp.; assembly: GCA_900547035.1. Taxonomy (GTDB): domain Bacteria; phylum Bacillota; class Clostridia; order Lachnospirales; family Lachnospiraceae; genus Enterocloster; species Enterocloster excrementigallinarum. The sequence continues at coordinate 15,673 of URFM01000051.1, forward strand.
GGATATGGGCATTTTCAATGCACCTCAGGATTATCGGATAAAAGAGATAACCTTGGACGGAGAGCCGCTGACGGAGGGAATTTCCCAGGATGGAGGCTGGTGCTATTTGGCGCAGGATGGGGAATATGAAATTCGCCTTGAACACAAGAGCGGAATGACGCCGGACTTGAATACTTCCTTTATAAGAGACAGCATTCAGCCCAGGTTCCTGATGAGCGTACAGGACAGCACCGCCTATTTCCAGTATCAGTCTCAGGATATTGCTTACTGCCTGCTGTACAGGGACGGGGAGCTGATTTCAGACAGCCAGATTCCCGCCCAGATATCGGGAAGCGGCACTTACCGGCTGGAGGCCTATGATGAAGCGGGAAATATGGCCTACGGGGAATTCCAGATTGACTATCACTTTAACACTGGGGCGATCGTGGTGATCGTGCTGGTAATTGCGCTGATTGTGGCGCTGGTATTGTTTTTGCGGAGGGCCAGAAAGCAGGTTCGCGTTCGGTAGGCCTGATGGAAAATGTTTTGCGGATATTGCGGGAGAGGAGGACACTGAATGGAATATGTAAGCTTAAGCTTCACATCTCTTTTGCAGGATATACTGGGAGCGGTATTTGATGCAGTTCTGGCTCCGGTGCTGAGAGATGTGGCCAGTGTTCTGATCAATGCGGCAGGAATATTAATTCAGGAAGTACTTTCCAATTTTCTGCTGAAGCAGTGGATTATATTTTTGAAGGCGGTTTATTTCCTGGAGTGCATTTTCGATGTCTTTTCCGGAGTCAGCCCTGTGCGGGTGGAGGATGTCAGCGAGCCTATTACCCTGATTGAATATTTCTTCCGGATAGAGCCGGTGCAGCAGGCTTTTCTCGCCATCACTGCTATGGCAGTGGCAATATCCTTTATCACTACCATTGCCGCGGTGACGCGCTCTATGTCGGATATGTTGTGGGAGAATAAGACGCCTCTAAGCACCGTCCTGAACCAGGGCCTGAAGGCGGCAGCCAGCTTTATGCTGATTCCTATAGTTTGTCTGTTTTTTCTGCAGATGGTGACTCAGGTTACGGTGGTAATTAACAGCGCGATGGTTCAGCAGAATGCGGATACTACTATGAGTGATGTGCTCTTTATTTCCGCGGCGGGAATGGGGGCGAAAAGCGATGAGATTCGGGAAGAATACTCCTATGGTCAGAAGTACGAGGACGCGGAACAGGTAAAAAAGGATTTTGACATTACGAAATTTGATTATGTGCTGGCCTACGCCAGCAGTATCCTGGTGGCCCTCCTGATGCTCTGCTCCATCCTGCAGTTTATCCAGCGGATTATTATGGTGCTGCTGCTGTTTCTAGTCAGCCCCTTCTTCGTATCGTATATGCCTTTGGATGGAGGGGCGAAGTTTAAGGAGTGGCGGGAGATGTTTGTGGCTCAGATGATCTCCGCCTTTGGTCCAATTATCGCCATGAAGATTTATTTTCTTGTGGCGCCCACCTTGGTGGGAGGAGGAGTCAGCTATGGGGTTAACTCCTACACAGAGGCATGTATCAAGCTGTTTATTATTATCGGCGGGGCTTTCGCCGTATATAAGAGCCGCCTTCTTCTGATTTCTATAGTCAATCCTGCGGCTGCCGATTCCCTGGCTGAGAGCAGCATTATCAGCTCGTTTATTGCCGGCAGGGTGGTGGGAGTCATCGGCCAGCAGCTAAAAAGCCGCTCTTTCAAACAAAGAAGGGAGAAGAAAAGCGAATCAGGAGGCGACTCCAAGGGCGGCCAGAGCCAGATGAAGGGCCAGGCGTTTACAGGAAAGTAGGTGTATGAAATGGAAATAGTATATCTGGGACTTCTTTCAACGATTTTTAACGCTATTTTTGAAGCCATTCTTTCACCTATTTTTAAGTTTATTTCCTCTTTGCTGGAAACGGTTTTGGGGTGGCTTTTCGAGAATGTGCTGGGTCCTCTGCTGGAGAATGTGCTTTGGCCTATTTTTGAAGGCGTGGTTGAGCTGGTCTTTGAAATCCTGGCTGAGATGATTTATGGAGTTCTGGCCTCGATTCTTCAGATTGTGGACGCCATGCAGTCGGCTTTTAATATTTTTTCCGGTCTGCAGCCGGTCAGCTATGTAAATTATTCGGAACCTCTGCCGCTGATTGAGATGCTGTTCCGAATGGATACCATACAGTGGGCGGTGATGATCGTTACGGTAATCGGCCTATGCCTCACGTTTGTGTTTGCTATTCTGGGTACGGCCCGTTCTATGCTGGAACTGGATGTGGATAATGCCAGACCTATTTCCAGGGTGCTGCGCTCTACCGGTCAGGCGATGGTTCGTTTTGCCCTGATCCCTATTACCTGTCTGTTTTTGATTATGATGTCGGGACGGGTTTTGGAGGGAGTAGGAAGCGCCATGGGCAGCAGCGAAACCACCCTTTCCAGAATGATCTTTGTGGTGGCCTCCCTGGATGCCAATAAGGTAGACGCGCACTACAATATCAGCGGAAAGGTGGATGACGAAGACAGTCCGGTGACGGTGGCTTCGGATATCGGGGCAGAGGATAAAATTCGGAATCCTTTTTATACCGGACAGTCCAATTATGCCGATACCGATGTGGTGGGAAGAAGCTTCGATTTTGCCAGATTCGATTATCTTATCGGCTTTGGCGGAAGTATATTTCTGTTAATTGTAATGGCTATTTGCCTGATTAATTTTATCTGCCGGATTTTTGAGGTGTTGATGCTTTTTATTGCTTCCCCGCTTTTCGTATCTGTGATGCCTTTGGACGATGGAGAAAAATTCAAAGCCTGGCAGGATATGTTTGTGGCTAAGCTGTTCAGCGGTTTTGGAAGTGTGATTGCTATGGAGCTGTATATGCTGATTTGTCCGGTGGTAATGAGCGGAGGGATTTCCTTCATGCAGAACGGCTCAACCGAGGCGGACTACCTGATCCGGCTGGTTTTCATGCTGGGAGGAGCATGGGCAGTGATTAAGGCTGGTCCCACCATCACTCAGCTGCTGAATTTCCAGGCTGGAGCGGCGGAACGGCAAACAGGTGCCAGCGTCACAGCAGGTCTGATGGGAGCGGCAACTACAATCGGCGGAACGGCGAAGCAGGCATTTACCGGAATCCGCGGCAGCGCTGCCGCAAGGTCGGCAGGACGCCAGTCGGCTAGGGCGGCTTCGGATGAACGGATTGCCAGGAGGCTGAACGGGCTGGAAGGCGGTCCTAGGCCGGGCGGCGGTTCTAGACCAGGTGGCGGTTCTAGACCGGGCGGAGGAACCCCGGGCGGCTCGGGAACCGGAAGCGCAGGCGGCCTGTCCGGCAGTGGAACACGGACAGCCGGTCTGCAGGGCAGGGGGCCAGGGCAGGCAAGACGTCTGGGGACCTTTGGCAAAAATGGACATATTACAGCGAATACCAGTACCGGCGGACATCGTTATCTGGGAGTGGACTTTGGAAAGAAGCTTTCCTTTGGACGGGATCAGGCGGGCAATTTCCAGTTCCGTGTTCTTGGCGTAGGATACCGGACGGGAAAAGACGGAAAGGTAGACAAGGTTTCTCTTCCCTTTGTGCGGTTCAAGCGCGGGGACGAGGGCTTTAAGGTATCTAAGGTGAAATTTGCCGGAGCGGTCAGCTTTAAGAGGGCGGAAACCGTGACTACCGGAGAGGATGGAACGGTTAGCCGTCAGTTCGGCGATATGTACTGCAGTGATATCAGGCCCCTTGGAATGACGGCTCTGAAGCGGCGGTATGACCAGGAAACCGGCAAAGTGGAAACGATTCAGAGAGGCGTTTCCCATTATGGCAAAAACGCTCAGGGCGAGTATGTGCTGACTAAGCGGGAAGGCCTGGGATTCAGGGCGGAGTACGAGCGCGGACAAGATGGCAAAGACCGTAAAGTACGCAGTGAAGGACTGGGTATATCCGCCAGGTATTCCTACGGCGAAGATGGTACAAAACGGATTGATAAAATAAAGCGGAATGGCGGAAATACTGCATATCGGTCCGAGGCCAAAAAGGCAGGCAAGAAGGAGAATGATCAATGAGAATCATACCAAAACGTACAAAGGTGAGGATGGAGCTCTTTAAAGGAATTGAGCTGGTGGATGTGCTGGTGGCAGGAGCCGGCATGGGGCTGAGCGCTTCCTTTCTGGTTTCAAACCTTCCGGCCCATCTGGCCTTGTCCATTGTGACGCTGATTATCACGGTAGGCCTGGTGGTTCCCATTGAGGACGATAAGGGCTATATCCTGATTTACAATGTTCTGAAATACGCGGGAAGATACAAAATCTTTTATAAACGTTCCGCGAAAGAGGCGGTTTTCAAGGAAGCAGCTTCCCGGGAGAAACAAGAGGATACAGGAAAGAAAAAGGGCCGCGGTACCAAAAAAAAGGGGCCGGTAATTTCCGGAATGTCTCTGGAGGATATTACACCCTTTACGGAAATCGACGGAAGCTTTATCGCCTACGGCTCATCCTACAGCGCCGTGGTGATGAGCATTCCGTCCGTAGAGTTCCGCTTTTACAGCGAAAGCCGCCAGAACAGCGTGATAGACCGCTGTTTTGGCTCCATCCTGCGGACCGCTGCCAGCGATGAGGTTATCAGCATGGTAAAGCTGGACCGTCCGGTGATTTACGACGATTTCATTCAGTCGGAGCAGGTGAAGATGGAGGATTTGAAGGAAGCTTACCTAAACGGCCTTCTGACCGACGAGGAGCTTACCATCCGGGTGGGAATCGTCCATGACCGAATCCGTCAGCTGATGGATTTTGATTATAAAAATAAGGTTTATATGCCGTTCCATTACCTCATGTTTTTCCACAAGGACCGGAATTTCCTTCAGGGACAGATTGAAAATGCCATTGCAACCTTTGCCGGAAACAATATGATTTGCCACCAGCTAAAGGGAGAGGAGCTGGCGGTATTTCTGAAATACAGCTACGGTATGGAGTTTGACGAGAGGGAGGTAAAGAACCTTTCACCGGAGGAATACATGGATTGGATTCTGCCGGATGTGGTGCGTTTTACCGGAAGGACGGTTCAGTATGACGAGCTGATAACCCACAATTTCCGTCTGAGAGATTACCCTATGGTAGTGGGAAATGCCTGGGGCAGCAGCATGTTTAATATGCTGGGAACCCGGGTAGTGCTCAAGATGACTCCTGTGGACCGCTACAAGGCGATCCGCCAGATCGACCGTTCTATTGATGAACTGAGAGAGCAGGAGTCCAATACGGGAAAGACCAGTAAGCTGATGGAAGTATCTATGCATATCGAATCCCTCTCCGAGGTGCTGAGGCTCCTTCAGGGGGAGAACGAGGTTCTCTTTAATGTGAACACTTTTGTGACGGTGGACGATTACGAGCTTTCCCAGCAGCAAAAGACACCGGAGGGGAGAAAAACCAAAAATCTCACCAGCTTTAAAAAGCAGGTAAGAAGAGAGCTTTCTGAGGAAGGCTTTAAGGTAACGGATCTGTTTTTGCAGCAGTTTGAGGCTTACAGCTCCGCGCAGCTTTCCGGATACGACGCATTCAAAAAATATCAAAGAGGAATCCAGTCCAGTTCTGTGGCGGCGGCCTTCCCCTATGTATATAAAAGTCTTTGTGACGATGGGGGAATCTATGTGGGGCAGTCATCCGGCGTTCCGGTATTTATTAATTTCTTCCAGAGAGACCGGGAGAGAGTTAACAGCAACACGGTGATTATCGGTAAGTCCGGTTCCGGAAAGTCCTACGCCACCAAGACTATTTTGACCCAGCTGGCAGCAGAGAACAGCAAAATTTTTATTCTGGACCCGGAGAATGAGTATTCTAAGCTGGCCATGAACATGAAGGGAAAAATTATTGACGTAGGAAGCGCTACTCAGGGACGTTTAAATCCCTTCCATATCATCACGAATCTGACCGACGAGGAGGGCGACGAGGATGGAGATGAGGCGGCAGCTACCAGCTTTACCACTCATCTGCAGTTCCTGGAGGAGTTTTACCGGCAGATTCTTCCTGGCATCGACTCGGATGCCCTGGAATATCTGAACAACATTACCATCCGTATGTACGAAGCAAAGGGCATCGACGACACAACGGATTTGAGTACCCTGACACCGGAGGATTTCCCCACTTTCGATGACCTTTACGACAAGATCCTCAATGACTTCCAGATGACCAGCGGCGAATACAGCAAGAGCAATCTGAGGGTGCTGCTAAACTACATATCCAAGTTTGCCACCGGAGGACGAAATTCCGCTCTCTGGAACGGCGCGGCCAGCATCAGCACCAATGAAAACTTTATTGTGTTCAACTTCCAGTCACTCCTGGCCAACAAAAACAACACAATCGCCAATGCCCAGATGCTGCTGGTGCTGAAATGGCTGGACAACGAGATTATCAAAAACCGGGATTACAACATTAAGTACAATGCCAGCCGGAAAATCGTGGTGGTTATTGATGAAGCGCATGTATTTATCGACAGCAAATATCCCATTGCCCTGGACTTTATGTATCAGCTGGCAAAGCGAATCCGAAAGTATAATGGCATGCAGATGGTGATTACCCAGAATATTAAAGACTTTGTGGGAACGGAGGAGCTTGCCAGAAAATCAACGGCTATTATTAACGCCAGCCAGTATTCATTTATCTTTCCGCTGGCTCCTAACGATATGCAGGACCTCTGTAAGCTGTATGAGAAGGCGGGAGCCATCAATGAGAGCGAGCAGGAGGATATTGTGAACAATGGACGAGGCCGGGCCTTTGTAATTACCTCGCCGTCGGAGCGAACCTGTGTGGATATTGTGGCGGCAGAGGGAATCGAGGACCTGTTTACCATGTAAAAAGGCTTCTGGCCGGGAAATTAATGATTATGCAATGGAGGCAGACAGAAATGAGAAAAATATGGTTAAGGTTTCTGGGACCGGCGGTTTTGGCTGCAGCGCTGCTTGCGGGCTGCTCCGGAGGCGGGGAGACCGAGAACGTGGAGAATGCCGCTGCAGATGGAGTGCTGACCGTGGGAATTCTGGCAGGGGAGGACATTTTTTCCTATACGGATGAGGCGGGACAGCTAAGAGGAGTGGAGCCTCAGCTGATGGAGCGCCTGGGAGAGAGCCTGGGTGTTTCCGTAGAGTTCGATGAGGCGGGCAGCCTGGATGAATTATTGAACTGGTTGGACTTAGGGCAGGCAGATATTGCGTTGGGCCGTATCGCGCAGAGAGATGAGTACAATCAAAAATACCAGGTATCCAGAAATTACGCAAAAAAGGGAATTTATCTTCTGACCAGGAAGAACGATTACACCGATACCCTGGCGGGATTGGCGGAAACCACGGTAGCCGTGGCCCCGTCAATATCCGCGGAACTCAGAGTAGACATCCCCTATCTAGATCAGGTGGTTATGCAGGAGTATGGAAGCGTAGCGGATGCGGCGAAGGCATTGGAGGAGGAGACGGTATCTGCTGTTATTCTTACAGAGCGTGAGGCTATGGAAGAAATAGCCCAAGGCAGTTTTCAGGCTCAGGAAATGTTAAACGGGCCCAAGGAATCTTATGTGGCCTTAATGGGATCAGGCCAGCAGGAACTGGCGGCCAGTTTGAACCAGGTAATCAGCCAGTATCTGGATGAACAGGCCGGGGGCGCGGAGGAAGAAAACCAGACAGAAGAAACCCTGCCGGCCCAGACGGGGGAGGAGGAATAGCCATGGCCTATTTTGACAGCCCTAAAAACAGAGCGATCTGGGAGCGGGAGCTAAAAGGTCTGCGCGCGGAGAAAGAGCGCCGGGCGAAGGAAGGATACCGTCCCCAGAAGGGGGAGCAGGAGATATCCGTAGAAAGCAGACAAGAGCAGAATCCCTTCCGAAAAAGAATTACTCTAAAGGAGCTGGAGCAGGCGGAACGGGAAGCGGTGCAGGCGCGAAGAGCCAGGAGGCCTCAGAGAGTGAGAGAGGCAGAGGCAAAAGAGCCAAAACGGCAGTCCTCCATAGAGCAGGAGAAGTCTTTCGGTCTGGGAGGAAAACAGCTATGAGAGGGGAAAAACCGCCCGGCCTGTCAAGGACTCTGAGCCTTTTTTTGGTCCTGTGTTTTTCCATCCTTCTTTCTATTACGGCCCAGGCAGCCCAGGAGGTGAGCTGCGTGCTGGTGGCGGAGGATGTGGGAAATGGGTACCGCTATGAGGCACCAGGAATCGGGGGATTTACTATCAACGGGCGGGAGGGGGAAACCCTGAGCGTTGGGGTGATTTCTCTGGATGAAGGATGCGTGGCCGAGCTTTTAAAGGACGGGTACGAGGCGGATTTTAACGATGGGGTTATTCTGGAGAACGGCTCCTACGAACTTAGGATTTACCGGGAAGGAGCAGAGGATGTCTGCGGAGTATTTCGTTTCACGGTAGAAAATTCCTATGGAGATATGCTGGACTACAGCATAGAGAATCTGACCCAGGTGAATAACCCGGATATGGAAATGACTTACGATCCTCAGACCGGACGTTTTACCTATACCCTTCCGGACGGCGAATATATTTGCGCGGAGGTACCCTTTGGAGGATGGTCCGGACACCAGACTCAGGTGGAGGTATCAAAAAACATGAACGTATACCGGGTTTTAAAGGACGGAGAGCCTCAGGATTTTTCCGGGGGACTGGTATTCAGCCTTCCGGGAAGCTACCGCATTACCCTGTGGGACAATGAGCTGGGGCTGAACGGGGACACCAGCTACCGCGTGGATTTCTGCTTTGTCCTTTATGCCCCGGCCCCTAAGAATATTACCCATATCAATGCGCCTATGGGCTTTCAGGTCCGCTCCCTGTTATGGGAAGGCAATTCTGTGGAAGTTAAAGACAGAAGCTACGCCCAGCTGGAGCGGGACGGAACCTATGAGATCCTTTTTGAGAATCCGGAAGGAACCGTCCGCTGGCAGATGGAGCTGGAACGGGATACCACGGCTCCGGCCTTGTATTTTTCTCAGGACGTTGAGAAAGGGCAGACGTCAGAATATGTAAGCTTTACTCCCTCAGAGGGGAATGCGGATATTGAAATTCTCTGGAACGGCCAGCAGGTGGAGGCATACAGCCCGCGCCTGGCGATGGACGGCCGATACCAGCTTACTATAACCGACCAGGCCGGAAACAGCCGGCAGTACGAATTTACGCTTCGAAAAGGTTTCGAAATCCGGAGCGGATATCTGATTGTCATACCCGTATTGCTTCTTGCGGCAGCAGGAGGAACAATTTTCTACTGGCGCAGGAACATGAGGGTTTTATGATAATAAACCGTAACAGTTCAGAACGGCGGGAAAACAGAAGCAAAAACAGGCGTTAAGCTTGCTTATAAGCAAAGTGCCCCTTGTGGGTATGCT
>URFM01000052.1 GCA_900547035.1 uncultured Clostridium sp.
GGCCGTGGTACTGTTGCTACTGGTAGAGTTGAGCGTGGTACTCTGAACCTGAACGATGAGGTTGAGATCGTTGGTATTCATGAGGATGTTCGTAAGACTGTTGTAACCGGTATCGAGATGTTCCGTAAGCTGCTGGATCAGGCTCAGGCTGGTGACAACATCGGCGCTCTGCTGCGTGGCGTACAGAGAACCGAGATCGAGAGAGGACAGTGTCTGTGCAAGCCCGGTTCCGTTCATTGCCATCACAAGTTCACCGCTCAGGTGTACGTACTGACCAAGGACGAGGGCGGTCGTCATACTCCTTTCTTCAACAACTATCGTCCGCAGTTCTACTTCAGAACAACCGACGTTACCGGCGTTTGCGAGCTGCCTGCTGGCGTTGAGATGTGCATGCCCGGCGACAACGTAGAGATGACCGTTGAGCTGATCCATCCCGTAGCTATGGAGCAGGGACTTCGTTTCGCTATCCGTGAGGGCGGCAGAACCGTTGGTTCCGGAAGAGTTGTTTCCATTATCGAGTAATTTCGATTAAATCGATTTATAAATATTAAATAAGGTTTCTCCGGATGGGGAAACCGGTGTCCAAGCGTAAATTAGGCCCTGGAGGAGCGTTTGCTCTTCCGGGGCTTTTTTGTACCGGGGACAGATGTATGTTTTTTCTTGAACATGTACGGCACAGCGAGTATAATGAAATTAAATGTTGAAAAATTGTGGGAAAAATAAAACCTTTGCTCTGGTTGATACGTCTTTTGATTAAGAAAGATGAAGGAGGAGAATGAATATGGAGCAAACGATCAGAGGTCTTGTGCTGGCGGCTCAGGGAGGCGACCAGCAGGCCATCGCACAGCTGTACGAGCAGAGCAGCAAAAAGGCCTACTATTTGGCTAAGCAGCTGCTGAAGAATGAGGATTTGGCCCAGGATATTCTGCAGGATTCCTATGTGAAGGTATTTTCTAATCTGCATATGCTGCGCCAGCCGGAGAATTTCCAGGGTTGGCTGGACACAGTGGTGATCAACAAGAGCAAAGACTATCTGAAAAAGAAGAAACCGGTGCTTTTTTCTCAGATGTCCTCGGAGGAAGAGCCGGATAAGGAGATTGATTTCGAGGACGACCGGAGTGCATTTCAGCCGGAGGCCCAGGTGGACTATAAGGAAACGAAACGCTTGGTCCAGGCCATGATTGATAGTCTGCCCGAGGAGCAGCGGATGGCGGTGGTGCTGAGGTATCTGGAGGACATGCCGGTGAAACGGATCGCCCAGATCATGGAGTGTTCCGAGGGAACGGTAAAGAGCCGGCTGAACTATGGCCGGAAAGCCATCAAAGCTCAGGTGCTGGAGCTGGAGAAGAAAGGTACCAAGCTCTACTGCATGCCTCTCATTCCGTTCTTGTACTGGATGTTCCGCCAGCAGGTACTGTCTACGGTGGCCCCTGCTTTTGCAGGAGTTGGAGCAGCGGCAGCAGCCGGAGCAGCTTCGGGGAGCGCCCAGGCGGCTGGAGCTTCCTCTGGTGCAGCGGGAGCATCATCCGGTGCGGCGAGCGGAGCAGGTCAGGCTGCGGTTTCAGGTCAGGCGACAGCAGCAGGCGGTGCGGCCCAGGGAGCGGCTTCCGGAGCCGGAGCAGCGGCGGGAGGACTTGGAAAAGGTGTCGCCACTGCGGCAGTAAAGACAGGAGCGGCGGCAGCTGGCAAAGGAATCGCGGTGAAAGCTGTTGCGGTGGCTGCGGCAGTGTGCATCGGCGGCGGAGCCGCGGCCGGAGGAGTCTATTTGGCCAGAAGAAGTGAAACGGCGGCTGTGGAAGAGGCGGAACACGCCGAAACGATGCAGAGGGACAATGGGGAAGGATTGGAAGAGTCAGGGGGAGCGGCAGAAAGTGAATTGGTGTCAGAGAAAATGCAGGCATTATCAGCCGTAGCGGAAGCAGCCCGGGCTGGAAATCAGATGCAATTAGCTGAGGTATTTTGTACTTATTTCGATGTACTTTATGAGATATCGGTGGATGATTTTCAGGGAGAGTATGTACTGTTCGATGGAGAGCGGCTGCTTCCGGATGTAGAAGGTGAAGGACTGTTGCTTCGTACAAGGAGCCGCTTGGATCGGCATCAGGGAGGAGCGGGTAGTCCGGAGACTGAGGAAACAAGATATTTTCTTACAGGCTACTATGGGAATTTTACAGATGAAGTTCCGGAAGGTGAACTGCTGGCTTTTGGGTCTTCGCGTTTGATCAGCAGAACAGAGCCTCCGGTTGGTATGTCAATTTGTCAGGGTACCTATTATGGAGGAGAACATCAGGGTGAAATAAGAACGTGGCATTGGTATAGGGAAGATCATGACTGGAAAGTAGTTGCAGAGACATCAGGTGATTATATTGAACCGGGTGATGGGTATGGGTACACCGGTCATTTTGATATATCTATGGATTCCGATTATTGGGAGACTTTTATATATGGCCCTCAAGGGAATGAAGAACAGTTTTGGGAGTATCCGGATGGGGGATTGCCTGAAACATTGTACTTTAGTCTGGATATCCAAGAAGGAATGAGTGAGCAGGGCAGGGATTCCTCCTATTATGGAGTTAGCGATGGTACGATCTATACTGAGGACGTTGCATGGATCAAAGTGACAGATGAGACAGGAAATTATGGAATGAGCGCGGATGAGCTGGTTGAGAATACAATTGAGGAGGTAATTGTCTGGTCCGACCGCTCCTTCAATCAAGGCGAGGGAACCGTACCATTCGAGGGGACTTCGACCCGGGAAGGAGAACGGGGAACGCAAACCGAGACAGCTGAACAGACGGCAGAACAGATCGCCGAATCGTCCTATGAAGGGGCGGAAGATGTGGTTCAGCTAATGGAGCAGTACGGTCAGCAGACCTTTCAGGGAAGGCTTTCGACTCAAAATATGCAGGAGACGGAAGAAGGGTATCTAATGACGGTGCAGCTGGTAGTTCCTCTTACCTTTGATGAAGATCCTACGGAAGGAAAGGCAGTAGGAGATACGGTTACCTTCACAGTCAGTGATGTGACCGGACAGATCGCAGAGTTTGAACTGGAAGAAGATGTAATCAGCGGAGGTTTGCAATTTGATTCTTGTGAATTTAAGTTTCGATATGAGCCTTTCGAGAAGGATGGAAAATGGAGAGCGAATGGATTGAATGATATCGAATTGGCAAAAGAAGTCTATTTGGGACAGATCCTTTTGAGGAAGGATGCACAAATTGAAGTTTTTCAAAATATGGATGATTATAACCAGGTGAATCTTAGCAATGTTTCTGCTGAGGACTTTGCGGAGGCGCCGGAAGATTGCTACTGGCGCTGCGAGGACGGAGAGTTGGGCTTGAAAGAACCGGAGGAAGTGGAGGAAACGGAATTGGTATTCAACGAAACCGGAGGTGCTGAACTCGTTCCAACGGGACGAACGAGGCTGGAGTATGATTATCCTACGATCAGGGGAGCGTGTACCCTTGTGTTGGATGAAAACGGAAACATCTCCAAAGTTACGCAAAACTGGTTCCCGTAAAGAATATGACGGAGTTCGGTGAGAGTAATGAAAAGTATCCCTGCATTGCCTCAATTTTGAAAAATAACTTGAATTTTCCAAAGGGGAGTACTATAATTAACAACCGAAAAGAAGCACAAATGCTTGACAACAAAATAAAATTTTCCCGGGGTGTCGCATGGCGGCTGAGACGGCTTTTTAAGCCGGACCCGTTAACCTGATCCGGTTCATACCGGCGTAGGGAGTGAAAGATGAAGAAAAGCCTCTTTTGCTGCGAGAATCGCGGGAGATCAAAGGAGGCTTATTTTATGTCTGAAAAAGAGAAAAAACCATATGTGACTTACGGCTCCTGCGCCTGCGGCTGCAGCGGGGCCACGAAGGAGATTACCGGCTGCCGTTTTTCCCTTTCTCCTATGACGGACCGTTTCGTGGACGTGATTTTAGGTGCCATTGAGAAGGTGCATACGGATAAGGTGTGGTCTACCACGGACAAGCTTTCCACTATCTACCGGGGAAAGAGGGAACATGTGCTGGATGCGGTAAAGGCCTGCATGGTTCACGCTTACCATGAGGGCGTTCATATGACCATGGAGGCTACGGTTTCCAAGGGCTGCCCAGGCGATACGGATGCGGAGAGCTTTCTGGCGGAGGATGACGTGCTGCTGAATGAACCGGAGACTCGGGACATCCATTTTCCGGTGGCCTGCAAGATTGCCCTTTATCCCATGGGTGTGCCGGATTATATGAAGTATATCGCGGATGTGGTGAACATGGCCATCGACTGCGGCGTATATGAGAAATCCTCCCATTATGCTACCATTCTGGAAGGAGACGTACAGGATTTATTTGCCTACTTTGACAAGGCCACGGCCTACTGCGGGGAGAATTTGAGCCATTATATTCTGGAAATCACATTGTCAGTCAACAGCCCCACGGCGGAATAAGCAGACGGAAAACGGACAGAAGAAATTGGAAAGGAATGGAAGGATATGAAATTCGACTGGAAACTAAAGGATATTTTAATGGTAGGAATCGCGGGAGTACTGTTCTCATTTCTTTATTTGGGAATGGTATATGTGGGAACGGCCCTGTGTACGGCGATGACGCCCTTTGGAATGGGCGCTGCCGGATACGAGCCCATCTACGGAATCTGGTTTATGGCGGGCATGTTCGCCCTTTATGTCATCCGCAAGCCGGGAACCGGCGTGGTGGCGGAAATGCTGGCGGCTCTCCTGGAGGTGCTGATGGGCAATATGTTCGGCCCCAGGGTGTTCCTTACCGGCTTCTTCCAGGGAATCGGAACGGAGATTGGGTTTGCCATCGGAGGTTACAAAAAATATGATATGAAAACCGTTTTGATTGCCTCCGTCACCACCACCATTACCAGTTTTATCTGGAACACTTATACTTCCGCCTACTATACACTGGAGCTGTGGCTGGTCGTGGTGATGTTTATCATCCGTCTGGTCAGCTCTCTGCTGTTCTGCGGCGTGATTACCAAGAAGTTGGCGGACGGACTGGCAAAGGCAGGAGTTTTGAAGGGATACGCCATCGGACAGCAGTATGACAATTTTGACGAGGAGTAATTACCACATGAGTGAAACATCCATCCATGTTCCGGCCATTGAGCTGGAACATGTGACGTTTCGGTACTTTGAACATGGAAAGCACAATGTTCTGGAGGACGCCTGCCTGAAGATTCCGCAGGGAAAGATTACGGTGATTGCCGGAAACAGCGGCTGCGGCAAGAGCACCATGGCCGCTGTGGCGTCAGGGCTGTATCCGGAGAACGGAGGCGTCCTGTCTTCCGGAACCATCCGTCTGTTTGGACATCCGGTAAATGAACTGAATCCGGCGGCCAGAAGCCGCTATCTTTCCATGATGTTTCAGAATCCGGATTTGCAGTTCTGCATGGATACCCTCCGTAAAGAACTGCGTTTTTGTTTGGAAAACATTTCTGTTCCCAGGGAGGAGATGGATTCGAAACTGGAATATTGGGCGGAGAAAATGGAAATGACGCCTTTTCTGGACCGGAAGCTTTACACCCTGTCCGGCGGCGAAAAGCAGAAGGCAGCTCTGGCATGTTTATTTTTACTGGGCTCCAGGGCAATTTTGATGGATGAGCCATTTGCCAATATTGATGAGAAATGGGCAAAGGAGATTATTCAGTGGATTGTCCGTCAGAACCGGGAGCAGGGACTGACGGTGGCGGCCATTGACCACCGGCTGGATTACTGGCTGACCGCAGCAGATGAGGTCATCGTCATGGGCAAAGGCGGAGTGATTCTGGACCGGGGTATTAACCGGGAAAATTTCGAAGACCACAGGGCTGTATTTGACCAGGAAGGGCTTTATTATCCGGGGCGTTACCAACCGGCGGTGAACATACGGGAGGAAAGAGAACCAGCCCTGGTGCTGGATCAGGTTTCTGTGGAAGGACTGCTGGACCAGGCTTCGGCTGTGATCCCCAAGGGACAGATTACCGCGCTTTTAGGCCCATCCGGCTGTGGAAAAACCACGCTGTTTCGCACGCTCTTAGGGAAAAAGTCCTACGGCGGTTCTATGAAAGCGGATTTTGGCCAGGGGCTGAGAGAAATCTCGGGCATTCGGCCCAAAGAGCGTTTTCTGCATATGGGTATTGTCTTTCAGAATCCCAGCAATCAGTTTATCAGCCAAAACGTATATCAGGAAGTGGAAGAAAGCTACCGCCGCTGGCAGCCCGGGCTGAAAGAGGGGGAAAGAAAGGAACTGGCAGAGGAACAGCTGAAAGCCTATGGCCTGGGCCAGTACCGGAAATATTCACCCTATATGCTGAGTCAGGGACAGCAGAGGCGCTTGGCCGTGCTGGCGGCATTGGCGGGAAATCAGGAGATTCTTCTGCTGGACGAGCCTACTTACGGTCAGGACTATCGTTCTGCCATGGCGATTATGGAGGAGCTGAAAGAGAAAGTTGAGAAAGAAGGACTGACAGTGCTGATGGCGACCCATGACCGTCCGCTGGCTCAGGCGGTAAGCCATGTGATCTACGAGATTCAGGAGAAAAAACTGGTTCGGATTTCCGGTCAGCAGCCGGGGAAAGGAGAAAACGATGGAGCAGAAAATTGACGCCCGTTTTATGAATGGGCTGAATCCTTTTGTGAAAGCGGTGGCCATCCTCATTGCCGGACTGATTCTGGCTTTTTCCTATCTGGTTACCCTGAATCTGGCGGTATGCGGCCTGTGTCTTGTTCTGCTGCTGTTTTTCTCCAGGGCAAAGCTTTCCACCATGGGAAAAATCCTGATTCCGGCGCTGATCGCTTCGGTGAGTCTGTTTATGACCGGATTATTAAATTCCAGCGGAAGCGGAGGAAGCGTGGCAGGTTCCCAGAATTTCCAGGTAGCCATGAACTCCAGCCTGTCGGTGTACAACGCCATGCAGCTTTCTACCAGGGTCATGGCCTTTGCTATGCTGGGAATTTTGTTTTCTCTGACTACAGACGGCGAGCTGTTTATCCAGAGCCTGATGCATCAGTGCGGGCTAAAGCCCAAATTCGCCTATGGAATTCTGGCGGCCTTTCATCTGATGCCCCATATCGGGGAGGAGTACCGCAACGCCAAGCTGGCCTTTTCCGTCCGGGGCATGAAGACGGGACCCTTTTCCACAAAGCCGCTCTTTGCGGCTATGGTCAACTGCCTGCGATGGTCGGAGAGCATTGCCATGGCCATGGAGTCCAAGGGTTTTGACGGGGACGGCAAACGGACCTACTATTATGTTACCAGGGTACACTGGTACGATGGGGCGTTCCTGGTGGTCTTAAACGGGGCGATCGGAGCGGGACTTGTGCTGCTGCACTACTAAAAAGAAATGTGAAAAGCGCTGGGACGTCCACTGCGGACTGTTCCGGCGCTTTCGAATTTCGTACGTTGTATTTAAGAAAAATGCAGCGCATTATCCCCGGGCCTTCGCAATCAGCTGCTCCAGCTCGGACATGCGGATTAAGCCGCTGTTCTGGACAACCAGATTTCCGTCCTTGAAGAACAGAAGGGTGGGAACGGACATGATCTTGAACTGATTGGTCAGCTCCTGCTCCTCGTCAATGTCCACCTTATAAAATGTCACATCTTTCATCTGGTCTGCTGCCTGCTCTAAAACAGGAGCCAGCATCTTGCAGGGACCGCACCAGGTCGCGAAGAAGTCTACTACCACAACGCCGGGCGCTTTGATTTTCTCGTTAAAATTGCTGCTTGTCAGATGTTCTAATGCCATAATCAATTCCTCCGTATCTTTCTGCATGAATTTGTAACTGTTAAATTAGTATTTCGTTTTGATGGTTTTACTATACTACTTTTTTAAGCGGGATTCTGTGATTAAGTCACCGATGAAGTTAAACTCTTATGGGGCCGGAAAGTGACCGGACAGATAGGATTTTATACAGCTTAAAAATTCGGAAGCCAAGAAGGAAAGGTTCTTTCTGCTTTTGTATCCGACGATAATCTCCATATTGCTGATAGGATCTTCAATCTGGCAGTTGTAGGTTTCGTGCCCCCTGTCCATGTAGCGAATATGATATTCGGATAAAAAAGTCATGCCGAGACCAGAGGCAGCTAAAAGATAGGAGGCTTCCAGATTTTTGGTTTCCAGAATAATATCTGGGCGGAGACCGCAGTTTTTTAAAATTTTACGTTCTACCTGTCCCGTATGCTGGTATGGCTTATGGAGAATAAATTTCGGCTGCTCCCAGGCGTTTTGGTAGGAAGGGAGATCCATGGAATGCGCCGGGGCGATATACGAAGTGGGAATAGACAGGTTTTTCGGGGGGGAGGGGAGAAAAAGTTTCAGATCAACCATATAGTTTCCCGAGGAATCCTGTTGGAGCTTTTTTCCCCACGGCGAATGACGTCCGATCACCAAAAGCAGTTTTTCGTATCCAATGGTTTCAAATTCCAGATTGAAAGGGAAGCTTGGATGATTAATGATTACCAGATCACAGCTGCCTTTTTCAACCAAGCTTACCAGCTCCTGCGAAGAACCTTCCCGTAGTTTAACCTGGGCCAGGGGATAACGCCGGTAAAATTCCGGAAGAATCGCTGGCAGGAGATGACTGCCGCGTCCAAGAGGAATGGCAATTTTTAAAATTCCCCGTCCTTCCTGGTGAAGATTATACAGGGAGTTGATCAGGTGATCGCGGTCATTAAGCAGCCGGAACCCTTCCTGGGCCATCATTTCCCCTTCCTGGGTCAGATGTATGCGGTTGCCTTCATAAAAGAACAGACGGATTCCCAGCCGCTTTTGCATGTTTTTCATATACTGACTCAGCGTGGGTTGGGTAATGTAAAGCGCTTCTGCCGCTTTGGTAATAGAACGATATCTGGCCACTGCGCATATATACTCAATATCTTTGAATTCCAAAATTTTATCCCACCTTTCGAAATGTTGACAACATCCAAAAATGAATTCTGATTTCCAGCAGATTTTTAAAAAATGCACCATAGGTTTGACCTATAGTAAAAAGTATAAAGACCAATTTGAATATATTCAAGTATTATTTTATAATTTTTTCATAAATTAGTTACGATTTGGTTAGAAATTTTATAACCAGTTGTGACGCGACTGTCTGAATGGCCATGAGGACACCAACCACCAACCAATAAAGGGGGAGAATTTTTATGAATTTAGCAACAATCATTGGCTTTATAATGATCCTGGTTTTCATTATAGGCATTATGAAGCGGTGGCTCAGCCCGTACGCAGCTCTTGCAATTTGCCCGATGATTGCCGCGGTGATTTACTGTCTGATGACCGGTCAGTCCGTCTTGAATATTTTTGACTGGATTCAGAACGGTGTGTTCTATACGATTAAAGAGGATGGATCCGTACAGGCAGGAACCTTCCGCTCCGCATTGATGGTATTGTTTGCGTGTACATACTTTACCCTGATGATGCAGACCGGTTTGTTTGATCCGCTGGTAATCGCCATCATCAAGCTGGTAAAAGGCGATCCGTTAAAGATCATGGTAGCCGCGACTCTGGTAGCCGCAGGCGTTTCTCTGGACGGAGACGGAACCTCTACCGTATTGATTACCACCGCAGCCTTCATGCCGCTGTTCAGACAGTTCAAGATCAAGGGAGCTTATCTGGCGCTGCTGATCGCTCTGCCCACCTCCGTATTTAACATGTCGCCCTGGGGCGGACCTTTGGCCCGCGTACTGTCCGCATTGAACCTGGACGTAACGGAGCTGTTCCCCTACCTGATTCCCGGTATGGCGGTAGTTCTGGTATATGATGTTATCGTAGCTTATATGCTGGGCAGAAAAGAGCGTGCAAGACTGGGATTTGATCCCAAGAGCGCTGCTGCGGTATCTGACAGTGAAATTCAGGAAATGATTCAGATTGTAAAGGATGAGAACGCGGAATTAAAGCGTCCGAAGATGGTATGGTACAATCTGATTGTAACTGTAATCATTATGTATATGCTGATCACTGGTATGGCAAACTCTGCTCTGCTGTTTATGGCTGGCCTGGCATTTGCGCTGGTTGTAAACTATGGTTTCAACTTCCATGAGCAGAAAGACAGACTGGCCAGCGCGCTGGAAGAGGGTATGCCTGCATGCGCTATGATCGTTGCATCCGGCTTCCTGATGGGTATTTTGAACGGCAGCGGAATGGGCGATGGAATCGCAAGCTTCTTGGGAAGTCTGATTCCTGCCGGACAGGAGCACCTGCTTCCTCTGTTCACCGCAGTTCTTGGTATCCCTGGCATGATCTTCCTGAGCTCCGACGGTTACTACTTCGGAATTCTTCCGGTACTGGCAAACCTGGCTTCCCAGTACGGAATCAGCATGACTGCAATGGGCGTTGGCGCTATGATCCCGCTGGCTACCTACTATGCAACTCCTTTGATCGCATGGATCTTCCTGCTGTGTGACCGCTGCGAAGTGGAGTTTGGCGATTATCAGAAGAGCATTCTGAAATTTGGTCTGCCCGCATTTGTGATTTACGTTATTGTCTTTAGCCTTACAGGGGCACTTGGGCTGCTGTAAAGCCGGTATATATAATAGAATAAGCAGCCATTGGAGCGCCTTCCCCGGGAAATCAGCCGGGGGAGGCGCTCTGTTGCGTTAAATCTTAACATTTTTTAAAAGTAGTATTAAATTTCCGGGTTCTATGCTATACTTATGCCTAAAGTGGGTGAATCTGCGATTAAGGAAAAACGAGGAAGAATGAAGTATGTCTGAGAATAAAGAGGAACAGAGCCTGGCGATTCGGGTGAAGGATGTAACCAAGGTCTATCGGCTGTATGAAAAGCCGATTGACCGCCTGAAAGAGACTGTCAGCATTACCCATAAAAATTACCACAGGGATTTTTACGCGTTGAACGGTCTTTCCTTTGAGGTGAAGAAGGGGGAGACTGTAGGAATTATCGGAACGAATGGTTCCGGAAAATCCACTATTTTAAAGATTATTACCGGAGTTCTGACCCCCACAACGGGAACGGTGGAGGTAGACGGGAAGATTTCCGCCCTTTTGGAGCTGGGGGCGGGTTTTAATATGGATTATACCGGCATTGAGAATATTTACATGAACGGCACCATGATGGGCTACACCAGGAAGGAGATGGATGCCAAACTGCAGGAAATTCTGGATTTTGCGGAAATCGGCGACTTTGTGTACCAGCCGGTAAAAACCTATTCCAGCGGTATGTTTGTTCGCTTGGCCTTCGCTCTGGCCATTAACG
This sequence comes from uncultured Clostridium sp., assembly GCA_900547035.1. GTDB lineage: Bacteria > Bacillota > Clostridia > Lachnospirales > Lachnospiraceae > Enterocloster > Enterocloster excrementigallinarum. The sequence goes on from URFM01000052.1 coordinate 11,215, forward strand.
TGGAGCCGGAGATTTTGATTGTGGACGAGGCCCTCTCTGTGGGAGATGTGTTTTTTCAGTCCAAATGCTACCGGAGGATGGAGGAAATCCGAGGGAGCGGCACCACGATCCTGATGGTGACGCATGACATGGGCAGCATCATCAAATACTGCGACCGGGTGGTGCTCTTAAATAAGGGAGAGTTTATTGCGGAGGGAAAGCCCGGTCCGGTTGTGGACATGTACAAGAAGATTCTGGCGGGCAAACTGGATGCCCTAAAGGAGGAGCTGCGGCTGGCTAAAGAGAGGGAGCTGGGCTGCGCCGGAGAAAAGGAGCAGAAGGAAAAAACAGCTCCCGGAGAGAAGAGCCAGGTGGAACTGTCGGATTTTTCCGGGGGCATGGACCTGGAAGGCAGCGGCGGAGGCGCCGGACTTATGCGGGACAAGCTGGCCATCAACCCGGACCGGACGGAGTACGGGGACGGACGGGCGGAAATCTACGATTTGGGCCTTCTGGACGAGAGGGGCAATGTGACCAATCTGCTGTTAAAGGGAGAAATGTTCACCATCCGGGAGTGTATCCGCTTCCACGCGGCTCTGGAAGCTCCCATTTTTACCTATACCATCAAGGATAAAAAGGGAACGGAGCTGACAGGTACCAATACTTTGTATGAGGGAACGGATATCCGGCCGGTGAATGAGGGGGATTCCTATGTGGTGGAGTTTACCCAGAAGATGAACCTCCAGGGAGGGGAATATCTGCTGAGCATGAGCTGCACCGGATTCGAGCAGGGGGAGCATGTGGTGTACCACAGGCTTTACGATGTGACCAGCATCACGGTAATTTCCAATAAAAATACAGTAGGCGTTTATGACATGGAATCCCAGGTGAAGGCACAGAAACTGGAAGGACAGGGGGAGAAAATATCATGAATATTATCTTACTTTCCGGAGGATCCGGAAAAAGACTTTGGCCGCTTTCTAATGAAATCCGTTCCAAGCAGTTTGTGAAGTTTTTAAAGGACGATGCGGGACAGCTGGAATCCATGACTCAGCGGCTGTATCGCCAGATCCGGCAGGTGGCCCCGGATTCCAACATTACCATCGCTACGGCCAAGGCCCAGGTCTCCTCCATCCGCAACCAGCTGGGGGATGGGGTGGATATCAGTATTGAGCCCTGCCGAAGGGACACCTTTCCGGCTATTGCTCTGGCTGCGGCGTACTTGCGGGATGTGAAGAAGCTGGGGGAGGAGGAACCGGTGGTGGTGTGTCCGGTGGACCCCTATGTGGATTTAAGTTATTTTGAGGCGTTGAAGGAGCTGGAGAGCCTGGCGGCAGAGGGGAGAGCCAGCCTAGTTCTCATGGGGATTGAGCCCGACTGCCCCAGTGAAAAGTATGGATATATTATCCCAAAGGGAAAAGAGCGGGTGGACCAGGTGCTGACCTTTAAGGAGAAGCCGGATACGGAGACCGCCAGAGAATATATCCGTCAGGGAGCCCTGTGGAACGGCGGGGTATTTGCTTTTAAGCTTGGATACCTGATGAAGAAGGCTCACGAGATTCTGGATTTTGCCGACTATCAGGATCTCTTTGACCGGTATGAGGACGCAGTAAAAATCAGCTTTGATTACGCGGTGGCGGAGAAGGAGAAGGACCTGGCGGTGCTTCGATTTAAGGGACGCTGGGAGGATTTGGGAACCTGGAATGCCCTGACGGGACAGATGGATGAACGGATTTACGGCAAGGGAAGCTGTGATGAGACCTGTGAGAACGTTCATATTGTCAATGAGCTTAGCGTTCCTATTCTCTGCATGGGCTTGAAAGATACGGTGGTGGCTGCCAGTCCGGAGGGAATTTTGGTTTCTACCAAGGAACGGTCGGATTTCATGAAGCCTTATGTGGACGCCATCAACCGACAGGTGCATTTCGCGGAGAAATCCTGGGGGGAGTTCTGCATCATTGATGTGGAAAAGCACAGCCTGACCATCCGGGTGACTCTCTTGACTGGCAGAAGCATGAGCTATCACAGCCATGAGCATCGGGATGAGGTATGGACGGTGATTTCTGGTTCCGGCCAGGTGACCCTGGACGGGGAGAAGCGGCAGGTAGGGCCGGGAGACGTTGTCCGGATTCCTGCGGGCTGCCGGCACAAGGTACAGGCGGATACCCGTCTGCAGATGATTGAGGTACAGCTGGGGGAAGAAATCAGCGTTCACGATAAGATTAAGTACCAGTAGGACCAGAAGGAGAAATACAGCATGCAGTACGCAGAAATGGAAGAGGTTTACAGACGGTGGTGCAGGGAGGCTACGGAGGATACGGATGTAGCCCTGGAGTTAAAGCAGATGGAGCAGGATCCGGAAAAGATTGAGGACGCTTTTTACCGGAGCCTTTCTTTTGGCACAGGAGGTTTAAGAGGGCTGATCGGAGCAGGTACCAACCGGATGAATTTGTATACGGTGGCTCAGGCGACACAGGGGGCGGCCGACTATATTTGCGCCTTTTTTCCAAAGGAGAAGAGGAGGGTGGCTGTCAGCTATGATTCCCGCATCAAATCCCGACTTTTTGCGGAGACGGCGGCCCAGGTGCTGGCGGCAAACGGCGTGGAGGTAAAGCTTTTTTCCAGGCTTATGCCTACGCCCTGCCTTTCCTTTGCGGTGCGGCGCCTCTCCTGCTGCCTGGGGATTATGATTACCTCCTCCCACAATCCGGCACGGTACAACGGCTACAAGGTCTATGGCGCCGACGGCTGCCAGATTACCAGCCAGGCTGCAGGGGAGATTTTTAAGCGGATTGGAAGGCTGGATGTGTTCCGGGATGTGAAGCGCCTGGAGTTTGAGGAGGCGGTGAAGGGAAAGCTGGTTTCCTACGTCGGGGAGGACACGGTGACTGCCTATGTGGAAGCGGTGAAAGCCCAGTCCCTCCTTGCGGAACAGACGCCGGCCCGCCGGGATATGACCATTGTCTATACCCCCTTAAACGGAACGGGTCTGGAACCGGTGACCCGGGTGTTAAAGGAGAAGGGGTATTCGGACGTCCATCTGGTAAAGGAGCAGGAGCAGCCGGACGGGACATTTCCCACATGCCCTTATCCCAACCCGGAAGTGCCTGAGTCTATGGATTTGGGGATTGCCCTGGCAGAGAGGCTGGGCGGAGAACTTCTTCTGGCCACGGATCCGGACTGCGACCGGGTGGGAATTGCCGTAAAGGACGGGGAGGGAGGATACCGTCGCCTCTCCGCCAACGAGACGGGGCTGCTGCTTCTGGACTATGTCTGCTCCAGAAGACAGGATCTGGGAACTATGCCGGCTCATCCGGTGATGGCAAAGACCATTGTGACCACGGCCCTGGCAGAGCCCATCGCCGCCCATTACGGCGTTCAGGTGGTGAATCTGCTGACGGGATTCAAGTATATTGGAGAATTTATCGGACAGCTGGAAGCGGCAGGGCGGGAGTCGGATTTTATTTTTGGCTTTGAGGAGAGCTGCGGTTATCTGAGCGGCACCTATGTCCGAGACAAGGACGGGGTGAACGCGGCCCTTTTAATCTGCGAGATGTCTGCCTTTTATCTGGCCGGAGGAAAATCTCTGCTTGAGCGGCTGAATGAACTTTATGAGACCTACGGCTACTGCCTGGAGACCCAGCACTCCTATCAGTTTGATGGTTCGGCGGGAGCCCGGCAGATGAAGGACATCATGGAGGCGTTCCGGGCAAAAGGAGCGGACATGGACGGTCTGGAAGTGGAACAGGTCCTGGACTACGAGCAGGGCTTGGAAGGGCTGCCGAAATCCAATGTGTTAAAATATGTGCTGAAGGACGGCGGAACAGTGATTCTGCGGCCGTCCGGGACGGAGCCCAAGCTGAAGCTTTACCTTTCCGTATCCTCCAGAAGGAAGGAAGACTTAGAAGAGATGGAGCGGCAGCGGGCAGAGGCCGTGGAGCGCTTTATGGAAAACGTGAGAACGGGGAACAGTCATGAGTGATATTAGCTATGAAATCCTGGATTTGATGAAAGAATATGGAGAGAGCCGGCAGGGGCTGGATGAGGCCCTGGCCCAGGACCACCGGCCCCAGGTCCTTTACGCCCTGGCGGAGGGAAGGGAAAACCTGCTGGAATGGCTGGATTTTTCCGGAGAGGACCAGGTACTTGAGATGGGGTCCGGCTACGGAGCCCTGACGGGCCTTCTGGCAGAACGCTGCGGCCAGGTGACGGTTCTGGAGAAGCTGGATGAAAACTGCGAGGTAAACCGCAGGAGAAATCAGGGAAGGGGAGTAATCCGCTTCCTGAACGAGCTGTCCCAGCTGAAGCCGGAAGAAAAATTTCAGTGGATTTTTCTTCTTCGGCCTTCGGCGGAAAGAAGTCTGAAGGAGCAGATTGTACAGCTGGTTCCGTTTTTGACGGAGGACGGGCGCCTGGTGGTGGCCTGCGCCAATTCCCTGGGTCTGCCTTATCTTTCCGGCGCTCCCAGGCAGGAGGATGAGGCGGCCTGCACTCTGGGGCAGTTCCGTCAGGCTCTGCAGGGAGCCGGACTGGAGCGGATAGAATTTTATTATCCTGTACCGGATGGACAGATTCCGGGAACGATCTATTCCCAGCGGTATCTTCCGGTCCAGGGGGATATTCCCGCGCTGTATGCCGCTTATGAGGAAGGACGCTATGCCTGCCTTCCGGAGGGTCAGGTCTATGACCAGCTGATTGAGGAGGGGGACTTTGAACGTTTCGCTGCAAGTTTTCTGGCGGTAGCCTCCAGGGAAGGCAAGGCCCAGAGCGCCGTTTTTGCCAAGTACAACCGCACCAGAAAGCCGGCTTTTCAAATCAGCACGAAGATTCTGGAGGAGGACGGAAAACGCAGGGTAGAGAAGAGCGCCTTAAAGCCGGAGGGGACTGCTCACATCCGTTCCTTTCAGGATAAATACGAAAAGCTGAAGGCCCTCAATCCCCAGGTGGAGATTCTGAAACCGGAAATTTCCGAGGACGGCAGAAAGGTCCGCTTTGATTTCCTTCAGGGCCGCACCCTGGAGCAGAAGCTGGCGGATGAGATTCAGGATGGGAAGGCTCCGGTGGAAGCCTTAAAGAAGGCCCTGGATTTCCTGCTGGGACCGGGGGAGGAGCAGGGAGCGCCCTTTCAGGTTACGCCTGCTTTTACGGAGGTATTTGGAAATATTCCGGATATTGGCGGGATTTCCGGCCCGGCAACCAATCTGGACGGACTATTTGAAAACTGGATGGAGACGGAGGGGAAACTCTGTGCCATCGATTACGAGTGGGTCTTCGACTTCCCCATTCCCGCCGGGTTCGTGCGCTACCGTCTGCTGTACTATTTCTATAACCGTTATCAGGGACGGATGGACTGTTCCGGCCTTCCGGAGTTTTTGAAAAATTTCGGAATCAGCCAGGAGCATGCCGCAGTGTATGCCGGGATGGAGAAGTCCTTCCAAGCCTACGTCCACGGAGACGGAAACCAGGGGTATCTGGCAAACTACAGCCATCCGGTGATTACCCTGGAAGAGCTGAAAGGCAGGGACAAGGAACTGGCCCGGGCCAAGGACCGTATCCTGCAGCTTCAGGCGGAGGTGGAGGAGAAGAATCTCCAAATCCGCAAGGAGCAGGAGGTCCAGCGCCTGACCAACAACCATGTGACCAACCTGGAAGTGATGATTAAGGACCTGCGCCATGAGATTGACGAGCTGGGGAAACTGGCCACCTATCTGAACGGCCATGAGGCCCTGGTGTTTAAGGCCAGGAGAAAGCTGGGGGTCCAGGTCAACAAGGCATTCCCCAAGGGGACCAGGAAGCGGAAACTTTTAAATTATGGAATTAACACCATTAAGCACCCGGTCCGCTACGGAAAGCTTTACGCCACCGCGGAGGGGAGAAACCGGATTGAAGGAGATTTCCAAATCGGGGACGCTTACATGCAGTACGGCCGTCTCTCCTTCCCACAGGTGCCGGGAGAGGGGAAAGAAGGGGCAGACGGCTGGGAAGGCCCCATGGTTTCCATCATTATCCCCTGCTACAATCAGGTGGGATATACCTACGCCTGCCTTCAGTCCATTCTGGAATATACAAAGGACGTCTCCTACGAGGTCATCATCGCCGACGACGTGTCCACGGACGCTACCGCCCATCTGGACCGCTATGTGGACGGGCTGGTCATCTGCCGGAACAGCACCAACCAGGGCTTCCTGAAAAACTGCAACAACGCGGCGAAGAAGGCCCGGGGCAAATACATTTTCTTCCTGAACAATGATACCAAAGTGACGGAGGGGTGGCTATCCTCCCTGGTCAGTATGATGGAGGCGGACCCCACCATCGGAATCGCCGGCTCCAAGCTGGTTTATCCCGACGGGCGGCTCCAGGAGGCGGGCGGAATCATCTGGAGCGACGCCTCCGGATGGAACTATGGCCGTCTGGACGACCCGGAGAAGCCGGAGTACAACTATGTGAAGGAAGTGGACTATATCTCCGGCGCCGCCATCCTCATTCCCAGGGCATTGTGGCGGCAGATTGGCGGATTTGACGAGCGGTTCGCTCCGGCCTACTATGAGGATACGGACCTGGCTTTTGAGGTGAGAAAGGCCGGCTACCGGGTGGTGTACCAGCCTCACTCCAAGGTAATCCATTTTGAGGGGATTTCCAACGGAACGGATGTAAACGGCACGGGACTGAAGCGCTACCAGGTGGAGAATGCGGAGAAGTTTAAGGAGAAGTGGGCTAAGGAGTTAAAGAGCCAGTGCGTCAACGACGGCAATCCCAATCCCTTCCGGGCCAGGGAGCGCAGCCAGGGCAAACCGATTATCCTGGTGGTGGACCACTATGTGCCTACCTTTGACAAGGATGCCGGTTCCAAGGCCACCTATCTGTACATGAAAATGTTCCTGAAAAAGGGCTTTGTGGTGAAATTCCTGGGGGACAACTTCCTTCACGAGGAGCCTTACACCACCACCCTGGAGCAGATGGGCATCGAGGTCCTCTACGGCGACTGGTACGCCGCCGGAATCTGGGACTGGCTGAAGAAAAACGGAAATGAAATTTCCTTCGCCTATCTGAACCGGCCCCACATTGCCACCAAGTATGTGGACTTTATCAAGGATTACACCAAGATTAAGGTGATTTATTTCGGCCATGACCTCCACTTCCTGCGCCTGAGCCGGGAGTATGAGCTGGACGGAAATATTGAGACTAAGCGGGAGGCAGACTACTGGAAGTCCATGGAACTGACCATGATGTACAAGGCGGATATGTCCTACTATCCCTCCTATGTGGAAATCGACGTCATCCATTCCATTGACGCCAGCATCCGGGCAAAAGCTATCTCTCTCTATGTTTACGACACCTTTAAGGAAAAACTGAACGGGGACTTTGAGAAGAGGGAAGGGCTGCTGTTTGTAGGCGGCTTCGCCCATCCGCCCAACGCGGACGCGGTGCTGTGGTTTGCCAGAGAGATTTTCCCGGCCATCCGAAAGAAACTGCCGGATGTGAAGTTCTATGTGGTGGGCTCCAAGGTGACCGATGAGATTCAGGCTCTGGAGCAGCCGGACAATGGAATTGTGATCAAAGGTTTTGTCAGCGACGAGGAACTGGAGCGGCTCTACGCCTCCTGCCGGGTAGTGGTGGTGCCCTTGCGCTACGGCGCCGGGGTGAAGGGAAAGGTGCTGGAAGCCCTCTACAACGGGGCTCCCGTTATCACCACCTCCATCGGAGCAGAGGGAATTCCCTTTGTGGACCAGGCCTTAAAGATTGAAGATACGGCGGAAGGATTTGCCTGCCAGACCATCGGCCTCTATCAGAATCCGGAACTCTGCCGCCAGATGCAGCGGAGCACCCAGGACTATATGAAGAAATACTTCAGCCTGGACGGCGCCTGGGATATTATCAAGGACGACTTCACGTAAGCTTTCGTAAAAATAAAGTAACCGTCCGGAACTGTTATGAAATAAAAAGGAGAAACAAAAAATGCCATACACCCATGTATTCGCCGTCTGCGCCTATGGAGAGTCCCCCTATCTGGAGGCCTGCCTTCGCTCCTTAAAGGCCCAGACCATGCCCTCTGAAATTATCATCTGCACTTCTACCCCCAGCAATTTTCTGGAGCAGATGGGGGAGAAATACGGGGTTTCGGTTTATGTCCGTCAGGGGGAGAGCAATATCCGGGACGACTGGAATTTCGCATGGGAGAAGGCGGACGGAGAGTTCGTCACCCTGGCCCATCAGGACGACGTCTATCACAGAACGTATGGGGAACGGCTGAAGAAGGCGGTCCTTGCCTGGCCGGACATGACGGTGTTTACCAGCGACTATGTGATTGTGAAGGGAGACAGGCTGATTTCTTGGGACAAGCTGCTGCTGGTGAAGCGCATCCTGCGGATGCCTCTGCGGCTGAAGTGCGCAAGCCACCTTTCACAGGTGAAAAAGCTGTCCCTGATGCTTGGAAATTCCATCTGCTGCCCGGCCACCACCTACTGCAAGAAGAAAATCGGGGAGCCGTTGATCCGCTCGGATTACTCCTTTGTGCTGGACTGGGAAAACATGCTGCGACTGGCGGAGCGGCCGGGACGCTGGATTTGTGAAGAAAAGCCCCTGCTCTGTTACCGGGTCCACGATGGGGCCGCCACCAAGGCCTGTATCCGGGACCACAGAAGGGAGCAGGAGGAGCGGGAAATGTTTGAGCGGTTCTGGCCCCGGCCGGTGGTGGAGCTGCTGATGAGAGGATACCGCACAGCTTACAAGGAGTACAGTTAACAGTTCAGGACGGCGGGAAAATGAGGGCAAAAACAGGCGTTAAGCTTGCTTATAAGTATGCTTTTGCCCTCATTTTCACATTGGATGGACATCCGATGCTTCTTGTCCGGCCTTGGTCGGGCAAGAAGATACCCGCCGTCCTGAACCGTTACGAATACAGTTATAGGAGGCGTTTCTCATGGACACGGGACAGAAAAAGAAAGGCGCGGGACAGAGCGCCGGGGAAAAGCGGAAATTAAGCGGTCTGGGTATGGCCCGGGCGGGAAAAGACAGTCAGTGGAAGGACCACGTAATCCTCATGGGAATCCTTCTGGGGGCTGCCTTTTGGCTGAACCGGGGGATTGAAATCAAGGGTCTTTATATGGACGATTTGTACCTGTGGTCCTGCTACTGGGAACAGAGTTTCCTCCAGTACGTATTTCCCATAGGCAGCACCCGGTTCCGTTTCCTCCACTATCTGGCCGCCTGGCTGGAGATGATGTTTGTGGGGACTCATGTGAACTGGTTCGTCCCCATCAATATTATCATCAATACTATGGTGGCCTGGGCCATGTATTTGATGGGCAGAAAGCTGTCCGGTTCCAAGGGGGCGGGCTTCCTTTGCGGCCTTATGTACCTGGCCAGCCGTCTGTCCTACTATCAAATCGGCCAGGTGCTGGGATTGATGGAAACCATGGCTCTGTGGATGGGGCTGGGGATTCTCTGGTATCTGTTCCGGTATCTCAATGAGGAGAAGCAGGAGGGAAGGTTTTACGCCGCCTGCGCCCTGTACTTTGGGGTCTGCTTTGTCCATGAGCGGTACATGGCCCTGTTTCCCCTGCTGCTTTTGGTTCTCCTGATGAAAAAATGCCGCAGGCTTCCCATGTGGGGGGCGGCGGTAGGCTCCTTCCTCCTGATGCAGCTCATCCGTTTCTTTGCCATCGGGACCGTGATGCCGGCGGGGACCGGAAGGACCCAGGTGGCGGAGACATTTTCCATCGGGGAGGCATTGAACCACGCTCTCTGCGAGATTGGCTATGTATTTGGCATAAACGCCGGCCCTGATTATCTGAACGGCTGCCCCTGGGGGAGCAATCCTCTGGCGGTGAAAATCCTGGTCCTGGCGGCGGACCTGCTGATTGCCGTCCTGACCATCGGCTTTATTTGGAATGTGATTCGCCAGAAGGACAAGGGCCGGAGAGGAAAGCTTCTGGCAAACGCGGCCCTGTTTGTGATCTTCATCGGACTGACCATCGCGGCGGCCTGCGTGACCATCCGGGTGGAGATGCGCTGGATTTATATTTCCTTTGCCGCCGCCCTGCTGTTTATGGCCTACATGTACGGGGCTTTGACCGGGGAGGTGAAGCCGGAGTTTTACTTAAAGCGGTTCTTCCCATGGGGAATCCTTTTGGTAGGCTACGTGGTCTTCATGCTCCCGGTGGAGCTGTTTATGAGGACCTACGCCTTCCCCAACATCTACTTTTTCCCGGAGCAGGCCAGATACAACTCTCTGGCTGAGGTGACCCATGAGAAATACGGAAATATGGAAGGGAAGACGGTCTACATCATCGGAAACAGCTACGAGGTCAGCGATTTTACCGCCAGGACCTTCTTTAAGGTATTTCAGAAGGAGGACCCAACCCAGGAGCTGACCAATGTTCAGTTTATTGATTCTGTGTGGGATTTCGGTCTGGTGGATGAAAATATGATTATCCTTCAGGAGGATCCGGACCACGACCAGTACATCGACATCACCGAGGCCGTCCGGACCATGAAGCTGAGTACCCAGTACGGCTATTATTATAAGGACCACTGGATGGACGAGCGCGGCTGCATCACAGTAATGGCCGGGGCAAACGGCATCATTAATCTGGAGATTATGTTCCCGGGCGTCATGGAAGGCGGCGAGGAAATCACCATCACCGTGGGGGATCGGGAAACGAAGGTAATTCCATTAACCTCCAGCGTGGTCAATACCCAGATTCAGGCAGCGCCTTGGGAACGGGTGCAGCTGACCTTTGCATTTAATTTCTACAGCCAGAACGCCACGGAACAGCGAAGCGATTACCGGCTGGCGGCGCTGGTATTCCCCAGTGTGGAGTAGAAGTCCCGCCGTTACTAAGAAACAGGAGATTGTGTTGTCATGGAAAAAGAAAAGCTTAAATCTCTTATCTATATCATACTTCCCATTTTGGGGACGGTGTTTGTGTGCTGGTATATTACCCAGTCCACCTGCGATGTGGTTTATTCCGATTATATCCGGCTGGTTAACAGCTATCTGCCGGATGTATACGATTTGAAAAAATTTCTGGTTCCCGATGTTCTGACCAGAATTCCGATCAACTATCTGGAGCGGATTATCAATGTGGAGTTTTTCGGATTTTCCGTTACACTGGACCGGATGCTGGGAGCTGTGGGATTGGGACTGGCGGGGCTGGTCTTTGCGGCATACTGCAAACGGCGCAGGCTGGGACTGATGTGGTTCGTCATTCTCATGGCGGTGATGTTCAGCCTGAACAAATGGGAGATGATTACCAATGGCAGCGGCTGGGCCCATTTCCTGGCTTTCGCCGGATTTTACTACCACGAGCTGGTGCTGGACCGGGTCTGGAGCGGCCAGGGAAAGAAGGGGGATAAGGCGCGGCTGTGCATCCTGCCCTGGCTGATTATTCTGGGAGCTGCCGGCCCCTACGGCGCAAGTTACGCGGCGATTCTTCTGGTGTCTTATCTGTACTGTATGATTCGCAGCGGGCAGAAGGGGGAGAAGGAGGACCAGAGGTGGTTTGTAGTCTGGTTTTTCTGTGCTCTGATTCCGCTTTTGCTCTATATTCTCAGCAATTCCTACGTCATTGAAGAGCATGCCGGAGATACGGGGCGTCCGCTGTGGGTGATTTTGTCGGATAATCCCACATTCCCCATCCGCTTCCTGCTAAAGTCCTTCGCGGGAATCCTGGTGGGAGGAGAGGAGCTGACCAACTGGATGAACAGCGGGCTGCTCAGCAACAAGGCCTGCTATGGAATCGGACTGTTCGTCATCTGCGGATATCTGTCGGCTCTGTGGATGAATATCCGCTACCGCCTTTATGAGAGGGCCATTATGCCGATGATGCTGCTGCTGGGAGGCGGCCTGAACCATCTGTTGGTATTTCTGACCCGGTACATTTTTGAGAAGGAGTCTTACGCCCTGAATTCTTCCCGCTACACCCTGCAGTTTCAGGTTGGAATCTTCGGGATTCTCCTGACCTTCGCGCTGGTTTTGCAGATTGAGCAGAAATTCTGGATGGTGGGGCGTACCCTGGCGGCCATATTCTCGGTTGCAATCCTTCTGGGAAATGGTTATACTACTTATCATGAGCTGGAAATGGCTCCTTACCGGAAGGAATGGTTTGAGGCCAGGGCAGAGCGGGCCCTGGAGGTGCCGAAGCTGACGGACGAGGAGTTTGAGGCCCAGGGGGACGAGCTAGCGGACTTTTTTGAGTATTGGAACGGAAATGATAAAATCAGGAATGCATACCGGATTTTGGAAGAGAATCACTGGAATGTGTTCCGCGAGGAGGAATGAACATGAAGGTGGTTATCTTGGCCGGCGGATTCGGCACCAGAATCAGCGAGGAGAGCCATTTAAAGCCCAAGCCCATGATTGAAATCGGAGGCAAGCCCATTCTGTGGCATATTATGAAGTATTACTCGGAGTTCGGCTTCCATGATTTCATCATCTGTCTGGGATACAAGCAGTATGTGGTAAAGGAGTTTTTCGCGGACTATTTTCTCCACACGTCCGATGTGACTTTTGATTTGGCAAACAACCGGATGGAGGTTCACAACAATTACGCGGAGCCCTGGAAGGTAACTCTGGTGGATACGGGGTTAAATACCATGACCGGGGGACGGGTAAAGCGTATCCGCCCCTACACGGGGGACGAGCCCTTTATGCTGACCTACGGGGACGGAGTCAGTACCGTGGATTTGACGGCCCTGCTGAAATTCCACCGGTCCCACGGAAAGATTGCCACCATCACCACCGTAAACATCGGCCAGATGAAGGGTGTGCTGGACATTGACGAAAACAACACGGTTCTTTCTTTCCGGGAAAAGGACGAGAGTGACGGGGTGCTGATTAACGGCGGCTTTATGGTGCTGAACCCCGGGATTTTCGACTATCTGGAGGACGACACCACCGTATTCGAGCAGGGGCCCATGCGGCGCCTGGCGGCGGAGGGACAGCTGAAATCCTTCTATCACGATGGATTCTGGCAGTGTATGGATACCCAGCGGGAGATGAAGAAGCTGGAAAGCTTGTGGCAGTCGGGAGCGGCTCCATGGAAGATTTGGAAGGATTAAGGAATGGATTGGAAAAGATTAGAAGAATTTTATAAAGGAAAACGGGTGCTGGTCACCGGTCATACGGGATTTAAAGGTTCCTGGCTGTGCCGTATCCTGACCCTGGCAGGTGCGGAGGTGACCGGGTACAGTCTGAATCCGCCGACGGATCCCAGCCTGTTTGAAATCGCCGGCATCGGCACCGGGCTTACCAGCGTGATCGGGGATGTGCGGGATTTGGAACATCTGGAGAAGGTCTTCGAGGAGGCCAGGCCGGAGATTGTGTTCCACCTGGCGGCCCAGCCCATTGTACGGGATTCCTACAAGGACCCGGTGTACACCTATGAAACCAATGTGATGGGAACGGTCCATGTGCTGGAGTGCATCCGCAGGAGCGGCTGCGTCCTCTCTTTTTTGAACGTGACCACGGATAAGGTTTATGAAAACCGGGAGTGGGAGTACGGCTACCGGGAGACGGATCCCCTGGATGGCTACGACCCCTACTCCAACAGCAAGTCCTGCTCCGAGCTGGTGACCCACAGCTACCGGAAGTCCTTTTTCCAGGATGG
>URFM01000053.1 GCA_900547035.1 uncultured Clostridium sp.
GCTGTGAGGATATGCCGCGAAAGTCTATTGACATAAGGCTCACGGATCATCCTCTTCAGCAGAAAAGGGGCAAGTGCACCCTTTTCCTGCCTTCCGGCGAGGACGGGTTCGGGCAGAGCCCGATATTGGGTCAAGGGACTGGTCCCTTGCGGGTTCTCAGGGCAGCGCCCTGAGCCCTCGGAGAGCTTTTTGATTTCGATATCTGCACTTTTCAAGGTTCTGTTGAGTCAATTTGGCTTGACTCGTTTTTTCATAGATTACTTGACACTACCTCTTGTTTCTCGATTTTCCTAGATAAGATGCAACAATACTCTCATCCGCTGCCAATTCGGCTCCTGTTCCTCTCTTTACAATCTTTCCCTGCTCCAGAACACATGCATGGTGAGCGATGGCAAGGGCTTTTCTAGCGTTCTGTTCCACCAAAAGCACGGAAATCCCATCTTCATTGATTCGTTTGATAATCGACATAATATCATTCACAATCAGCGGGGCCAGTCCCAGGGATGGCTCGTCCAGCAGCAAAACCTTAGGATTAGCCATCAGTCCCCTTGCGATAGCCAGCATCTGTTGCTCACCTCCGGACATAGTTCCGGCTCTCTGCTTTTTGCGTTCTTCCAAACGCGAAAACATCTGATAAGCTCTCCTTATGCCGCTCTCCCGGTCCTTAACCGTATAACCTCCCAGAAGAAGATTTTCTTCTACCGTCAGGTTAGGAAAAATCCACCGTCCCTCAGGAACCAGGCAAACCCCTTGTTCCACTACCTTATGAGGAGCCGGCTCCAATTTTGTTTCCCCGCACCATATTTCTCCTTCCTGGGGTTTCAGCAATCCCGCAATGCATTTCATCAGAGAAGATTTTCCTGCCCCATTTGCTCCTACAATGGCAAAAATCTCACCTTTTTTCAACTCGAAACTGACACCCCGTATCGCCTGAATCTTCCCATAAGAAAAGCTTAAATTTTTAATATTCAGCATTTATTCATCCACCCCCAGATACGCAGCGATTACATCGGGATTGTTCTGGATCTCATCCGGATTTCCCTCTGCCAGCAAAGTTCCAAAATTCAGTACTGTCATCCGGTCACAGGTGCTCATAATCACGTCCATATGGTGATCGATGATCACGATCGTAATTCCCTTTTGATCTCTTATGGAACATACAAAGTCTGAAAGCTGTGCAGACTCCTCCTCATTCATTCCGGCTGCCGGTTCATCCAGCAGCAGCAATCGTGGTCTTGTCGCCAAGGCTCTGGCAATTTCCAGCCGGCGCTGCATCCCGTAAGGCAGGTTAGAAGCCCTTTGGTTCCTCTGAGCCGTCAGCCCAACTTCCTTCAGAAGTTCCTCGCAGAAATCACTGGCTTCCTTTTCCTGTTTTCTGCATTTTGACGTGCGGAATAAACCATCTAACAAGCTGTAGGATATATTCTGCTGGCAGGCGGTCAACAGATTGTCATAAACCGAGAGATCACCAAACAGCCGAATATTCTGAAATGTTCTTGCAATGCCTTTCTGAGCAATCACATGTGTAGGAAAACCGTTAATTTTGGATCCCCGGAAAAGAATTTGTCCTTCTGTCGTATCGTATACGCCCGTAATCATATTAAACAGCGTAGTTTTTCCTGCTCCGTTCGGACCGATGATTCCATAAATGCTTTTCTCCGGCACCTGAATATTAATATGGTTGGAGGCCGTAATTCCCCCAAAACGTTTCACAACGTCTTCAAGATGAAGGATGATCTCCTGCTGTCCCATAAATCAACCCTCCTTCCCTCTGGACCTGAGGCCCACCAGAAAGCTTTTCGCTCCGGCTATGGTGAATTCCTTGGTCCCCATCAAACCGGAAGGCTTAAAAATAATAACCAGTACGACTAAAAGCCCATAAAATACCATCCTCCACTCCTGAACCGAGCCAAAACGCAAAATTTCCGGCAGAGGTACCAGAATCAACGAAGCGATAATGGTTCCTGTCAGACTACCGCAGCCGCCAAGGATCACCGTCATTACCAGTTCATCGGACTTTACCATAGTAAACATAGAAGGGCTTAAATAGTGCATGTAATGAGCCAAGAGCGCCCCCGATATCCCGCACAGGGCACAGCTGATACCCATGGCCAGCATCTTGTAATTCGCTACATTTGCGCCTATGGAGGCAGTGGCCAGCTCCTCCTCCCGCACCGCCACGCAGTTGCGCCCCTGCTTTGAGTTCAAAAAATTTCTTAGGAGAATTACAATAACTACCACAAAAATCAAAACCATAGGGAAGTTTGTTCCTCTGGGAATATCCGTCAGACCTCTGGCGCCTCCTGTCAAATCAGGAAGATTCTCAATAATCAGTTTTGTCACCTCCCCGATTCCCAGAGTAGCGATCACAAAGTAATCACCCTTCAGCTTCAGGGTGGGATAGCCAATCAGCAGTCCAATAGCCAGCGCCGCCAGCATTCCTGTGAACACCCCTGCCAGAACCGGCAGTCCAAAGGTCTTGGTTAACAGCGCGGAGGTATAGGCTCCGATTGCCATAAATCCGGCGTGTCCCATAGAGAAAAGGCCGGTGAATCCTGTCAGGATGGATAACCCCAGGATGGCAATCATGTATATTCCAGTCAAAGTTGCTACACCAATCCAATATGTCATCTCGCCCTACCTCCTTACGCTTTATCGTCCGATGCCTTGCCCAGCAGTCCGGCAGGGCGGACAAAGAGAACCACAACCAGAAGCAGGTAGGCGAAAATATCTCTCATGGAGGAAGATACATAGCCGGAGATCATCGTTTCTCCGATTCCCAGCAGAATCGCTCCCAAAACAGCGCCTGGAATGCTTCCGAGGCCGCCAAATACAGAGCTGATAAACGCTTTGTTTGTCATCGTAGTTCCAAGAGTTGGAAAGGTTGTATATTTGGCCCCCAACAACGCCCCTGCCAAGCCGGCCAGTGTGCCTGCAATCAAAAATACAATTAAAATCAGCTTCTGCACATTGACTCCCATAAGAGAAGTAGTGTCCAGATCAAAGGAAGCACCGCGAATCGCCAAACCGGCTCTGGATTTTCGAATAAACAGCTCTACGCAGATCAACGCGGCAATGCTGACCGCAAAAATGATCAAATCTATCTGTCCCACCGTAGCCCCTAAAATATTAATGGACTCGCTGGAGAAGTTCACCGGATATACCCGGAAGCGGCTGCTGAAGGCAATAATAATCAGGTTTTCGCACATGGTAGAGATTCCCAGTCCGGTAATCAACAGATAGATTCGTCTGGCTTTTTTCTTTAACAGAGGACGGTAACCCAAAAGTTCAATCACCATGGCCAGCCCGCCTGCCGCCAAAACCGCGATTAAGATTCCCAAAAACAGATTCTGCACCACCAACGAAAGAAAAAAGAACGCACAGAAGGCGCCGATTGTAACGGTAATGCTGTGAGCAAAATTGGTAAAGTTCAGCAGACTATAAATCAGCGAATATCCCACTGCCATCAGCGCATAGATGCTGCCAACGGAAAGACCGTTAACCAGCTGTTGAATAAATAGGCCCACCGAAATTCCTCCTTCAAAAACGGCGCTGCCGCTTTCACAATGATCTTGCAAAGGCAGCAGCCGCAAACAAGTTCCTATTCGAAACGATACTCATCCAGCTTTACGAATTCTGTTCCTTGAATCTGGAAAATAGATGCGGTACGAACAGGGTTGTGTGTTTCCGGATCCATGGAAATAACGCTGGTCAGACAAGGTACATCCTTGGCATTTTCCATCTCATCCCGGATTTTTTCCGGATCCGCCTCTCCGGCTTTTTCAATCGCATACTTAATCAGCTCAAAACAGTCATAGGCCAGGTATGCGTCAGTTCCCCCCTTGTCTGGGTCCATATCCCACTTTTCCTGGAATGCCGTTTTAAATTCCTGCAGACTTTCCGCATTGACATCCATCGCGCATGGGAATACCGCTCCCTGTACCTCATCCTTCGCAATTTCAAACAAGTCCTGCATCATCCATGCATCCACGCCCAAAAACGGCGTCTCGATTCCCAGAGAACGAGCCTGCTGCGCGATCAGGCCTACCTCTTTATAATTGGCCGGAATCATCAGTGCGTCAAAATCTCCAATCTCTTTAATTTTGGAGAGCTGCGCTCTGAAATCCACATCTCCCGTCTTATATGCCTCGCTTGCTACAATCTCCCCGCCTTTGGCTTCAAAGGCATCCGTAAAGTTCTGGGCAATTCCCAAAGAGTATTCACTGGTAATTTCATAGAGAATTGCTACCTTCTCGTATCCCAGCTTATCAATGGCATATCCTCCCATAATATCGCCTAACTGCGGGTCAGACAGACAAATCCGAAATGCATACTTACGCACCGATCCGTCTTCCTCTCTTTGGGTTACTTTATAGTTTGTACCAGTGGTGGTGATATGAGGAATCCCATACTCATCACAAACTTCATCCAAAGCGATAGCTCCTGAAGAAGAGTCCGGTCCAATAAAGGCCACTACACCATCATTCTGGATGGCCTTCCGGGCAGCATTGGTTGTTTCAACCGCATCTCCCCGGTTATCATAGATCTTTAAGTCTATCTGCTTTCCGATAATTCCTCCATTAGCGTTTGTTTCTTCCACCAACATTTTAAGGGTATTGGACTCTACCTCTCCCCAAAGGGCAGATTCCCCAGTTAGAGGACCAATATATCCCAAAACAATAGTATCCTCTTTCTTTGAGCTGCCGCACCCCGCCAGACTGAGGATAAATGCCGCTGCCAAACACAATGCCATCAGTTTTTTCAATTTTTTCCCCATATTCACTCCCTCTTTCCTTTTCTTTGTTGCTCCACACAGTAAACTGTGTGGAACAGATACTCTTATTTTACAAAAAGTGTATTAATTTTCAATTAGACAAATATATGTTTTTCACTGAAGCTTTACGTACTTTTGTACATACTCTTTTTTATCTTTCCCCAGTATTTTCTAAAATATAGAGAGCAAATTTTATAAAATATCATGAATTATTTGGGGCTTTTCATTACTTTTTTAATTATTTTTAGACTTTCGTCCATTTCTTTTATTCAATTTCCCCTAAAATCAATTGTATAATTATTACTATCTATTCTATTTTATTCATTTCGAAAGATACAATTAAAAAGGTGCGCCTCATCAGCACACCTTGCTCCCATTTGCCACCAGCTTAAACTTCATCCCCAGGGCCTCCGCCGCTCTCCGGCACATCATCATCCGCTGGAGGAATATTTCAAAGTAATCCATCACCGTACACATGGAGTCGTCCAGCACCAGGTCCATCTGAATCACCTTTTTCTCCCGGTTGACCCTCACCTTTGAGGAGAGGGCCGCGTAATTCACCCGGTCGTGAGCGTCAAAATTGGAGATAATGGGATTCCTCACCCGGTTGCGGCGCACATCGGTTTTGTCCGCCAGGATTAGCGCCGCCGACACCACGTCCACCGCCGTCCCCGTGGCCTCATCGTGGTGGCCGATGGCTCCCGCAATCACCGCCGCGTCCTTTAAATCCATACCCATCTCCTTCAAAATCCCGTAAGCCAGGATTCCTCCGCTGTGGGCGTGGTCGTTGCGGTTGATGCTGTTTCCGATGTCGTGCATATACCCGGCAATCCGGGCCAGCTCGATGGTATGCTTCCCATACCCCAAATCCTCCAAAAGCCCGGCGGCGGTTTCCGCCACCTTGGCCGCGTGCTTCCTGGAATGTTCCGTATATCCCAAGACTCCCAGGATTTCATTTCCCCTCTCAATCAGGAGATTAACCTCCTCGCTGCTCCTGACCATCTTGTAGGTTACTTCATTTTTCTCTTTTTTCTTAACTTCCAACACTGTTTCTCATTTCCTGTTCTTTCTCTAGTTTTTAATTTTACAGCCGTCTGCCTCCGTCCATGGCCAGAGCCGACCGCTCGCATTCCTTTCCGGTCATGGTAATCTGCCAGCACAGGGAACTCCCCTTCATGTGCTCCGAGGCGTAGCTTAAACCGTTGGTCCTCTCATCCAGGAAGGGCCGGTCAATCTGCCCCGGGTCTCCCAGCAGGATGATTTTCGTTCCCTCTCCGGCCCTGGTGATGATTCCCTTCACCTGGTTGGGAGTCATGTTCTGGGCCTCGTCAATAATCAGATAGGTCTTGACAATGGAGCGTCCCCGGATAAAGTTTAATGCCTCCGCCTGAATCAGGCCCCGGTCGAAAATCTCGTCGATTTTGCCCTTCAGTTCCCGCTCATCCTCATACCGGCTCTCCTCGTTGGAGTCCACCAGCTGTTCCAGATTGTCGATGACCGGCCGCATTAAAGGCGAAATCTTCTCCTGCTCATCGCCGGGCAGAAAGCCGATGTCCGCGTCAAACTGGGCGTTGGGGCGGCTGACGAGAATCCTCCGGTATTCCCCGGACGGATTGTTCAGTACCTTCTCAAGACCTACGGCCAGGGCGTAAAATGTCTTGGCTGTACCCGCCGCCCCCTTTACGATTACCAGCGGTGCCTTGGAGGCTGGCTGCATCAGAGCTTCCTGGAGAAAATACTGGCCTGCGTTTCTTGGGCTGACCCCATAAGGTTTCGCTTTTTTATAGGCTAAGGGAACTACTTTTCCCCCTTCCATGCGGCCCAACATAGTTTTCTTAGCCGACTGATCGCCCTTTAAAACAACAAACTGATTTTCCTCCAGGCAGACCGGCAAAGGCTCCCCGGCCTCATTGACCTGGTAAAGCAGTTCTGCTCCAATCCCCTTCTTTTTAAACTCCTTTAAATGCTCCTCCGGGACAAAGGCTTCCTCCCGGCCTGTGTACTGCTCCTCTCTGCCGGATACCTGCTCCGTGGCAAAATCCTCCGCACGAATTCCGATAATTTGTGCCTTAATCCGAAGCAAAATATCCTTGGTGACCAGAATCACCGGCTCCTGACTTTCTTCCGGACCATTCTGCTCCGAAAGCTCCTCTGCCGCGCTTCTCTTCAGACCCAGACACACCTTTAAAATCCGGTTATCCATCTTCTCCTCCGGCAGGTCCGAAGGCAACTCTACATCCACAAAATTTTTCTCTACCCGCAGGCAGCCGCCATTTTCCAGAGGGACTCCTTTCAGCAGGTCCCCCTTTTGTCTTAAATTCTCCAGAATCCGGATAGCGCTTCTGGCATTAGCCCCCCTTTCCCCTTCAGCCTTTTTCAGATGATCCAGCTCCTCCAGAACTACCACCGGCAGCACCACCAGATGCTCCTCGAAACATTGGACAGCGTAGGGGGCCTGAATCAGTACATTGGTATCAACTACATAGGTCTTCATAGGCAGGGCTCCTTTTTGATGTTTTGCGCATCCCAAAGTCATACTTGCTTGCGCAGCCCGCATGACCTTTTGACGCCTGTATCATGATATAAGCATACGTCAGAATTCCCAAAGCAAACACCAGACCGGGGTAAAATCCCTGTAAAAAACATGTGAAACTCCAGCCCTTTAAAGTTCCTCCTCCGCCTTTTCCTTCTTCCTCCACTGGATCGGTGACATCCCGAAAATATTCCGAAATGCTCTCGAAAAATGAAGCTGATTCTGATATCCGCATCGCTTTCCAATTTCATTGACTGTCAGATCCGATATCTTTAACAACTCCGCTGCCCGGTTCATCCTATAGTACATCAGAAAATTCTGCAGCGTTTTTCCCGTGCTTTCCTTAAAGAGACGGTTCAGATAACTCCGATTAATGTTGCAAAACTCCGCAATATCCTCCACGGTAATGGCCCTGGCATAATTATTTTCGATAAATGAAATGGTTTCCTTAATATACGTATCCCGCATTCGTCCCGCTTGAACTGCCGTCTTTCGATTGACTGAGCAGCGGATCAGCCCGTCCAGAAACAGATACATGTGACCGATTTGATTAATGGAAGATCCAAATGGATTATCCACAATCGACATCAATTCATTTTTTAAGAGTCCCCCCTCCTCTCGTTTCTTCAGATAATACACCGGGCGATCCCATCCAAGTCCGGCCATCTCCATATATTCCAACGCTTTCACCCCATCAAATTCCACCCAAGCGTATTCCCAGGGATTCTTTTCATCCGCATAGTACGTATTAACCTGCCCGGGACAGATCAAAAAACCCTGTCCTCCCTCCAGCTTGTACAGATGTGTCACCCCCGCCGAATCGGTGGAACTCAGAAAACCCTTGCCGCTGAAAATATAGTGAAATAAATAATGATTTCGTTTGGCAGGACCATAGGAGTGCAGGGGAGTACACTGCTCCCACCCGTATTGAAACAGCGTAAGGTCGATATTCTTATCGTTCCGAAATACATTGAACTTAAAATTTTTCTCCATTTTCGCCAATTTCCCCTTCTTTATTTCTTCTTTTTATTGATATTTTTTTCACATTTCTTAAGCATTCTTTGTTTTATACTAGCAGAAAGCAGATGATATATACCAAAATGATAACACATTTTTAATCAAACGTACATATCTAGCATTTTGATATATAGATGTCTGTCTTATTTATATGAGATTTCTACAAGGGTTGCTATAATCTTTCCTAGAATTAGCTTATATTTATATATAAAATACAAAAAGGGAGGGGTTAACTTGTGAATAAGCTAAAAAAATTGATACTGCTGTCTTCTTGCATTTTGGTATCTTCCGCCATCTCCGGCTGCTCGAACAGCGCTTCTGCTGACGGAAAAACCCATCTGACCTTTCAGATTTGGGATGTGGCCCAACGAGACGGCATGCAGGCCATCTGCGACGCTTACACCCAAAAAAATCCAAGTGTGGAAATCGAGGTCCAGGTTACCAGCTGGAGCGAGTATTGGACCAAGCTGGAGGCCGCCGCCATTTCCAACCAGATGCCGGATATCTTCTGGATGCACACCAACGAAATCCTGAAATACGCCGACTATGGAAAAATCGCGGACCTGACCGATTTGTACGACGACACGGACCCGGAATTTTTCAGGAAGCACTACTCGGAGGTGTCGCTCTCCAACATCCAGGGCAGCGACGGGCGCTACTACGGCGTGCCCAAGGATAAAGATACCGTAGGACTAGTATACAACAAGGAGATGTTCGACGCCGCCGGCGTCGCCTACCCGGATGAAAACTGGACCTGGGACGATTTGTGCGAGGCTTCCCAGAAAATCTATGACGCTACCGGAAAATACGGCTACATGGCCTACGGCGACGACCAGCTGGGCTACTGGAATTTCGTCTACCAGAAGGGCGGCTATATCCTGGCTGAGGACAACGTGACCGGGGGATTTGACAATCCCGCCACCCAGGATGCCATGCGCTTCTACATCGACCTTCAGAAAAATGACTGGTGTCCCGACCAGAACTACTTCGCGGAAACCTCGCCCGGCACCGCATTCTTCTCCGGCCAGGGCGCCATGTTCCTGGAAGGGAACTGGAACATCCTCTCCGAGATGACCAACTACCCCAACATGGAGGGCAAATGGGATGTGGCCGTTCTTCCCAAGTGTCCCGACCCGGTCCAGGGGGACGGCAGAGCCACCATCTCCAACGGTCTCTGCTATGCCACCTCCCCAACAGGGAAAAATCTGGAAATCGTTAAGGATGTGCTCCGCTTCTTCGGCTCCGAGGAGGGCCAGCGAATCCAGGGCGAGTCCGGAGCGGCCATTCCCGCTTACGAAGGCCTGGAGGATACCTGGATTCACGTATTCGACCAGTTTGACTACCGCCTGAATGTGGAATGCTTTGTGGATATGTTCGACTACAGCGTGCAGTCCGTCAACAACAAATACCGTCCCCAGTGGAAACCGGATGTGACGGAAGCCCTTTTGAAAATCTATTCCGGCGAATATACCTTTGAGGAAGGTATGGCCGCCATGCAGGAGGCAGTCAACAGCGCTGCCGAAGAAGATTAAAGGAGGTAATCTTATGGGAAATCAGTCAAAAGCGCACCGGAATTCCCGCTCCGAGCGGATGTGGGGCTATCTGATGGTAGCTCCCACCATCATCGGGCTTCTGGTCTTAAATATCTATCCTTTTTTAGACACCATCAAGCTGAGCTTTTCCAAGACCCTGCCCTTTGGCCTGTACCAGCTTCGGGGCCCGGAAAACTATATTGAGATGTTCACCAGCCCCGAGTTCTGGAGGGCCAATTTAAACACCCTCTACTTCTGCGTCCTTACCGTTCCCCTGGGCATTTTCCTTGCCTTAATCGTGGCGGTCATGCTCAACGCGAAAATCAAGGGACAGAGCGCCTTCCGGGCCATCTTCTTCCTTCCCATGGTAGTGGCCCCCGCCGCTGTGGCCATGGTGTGGAAGTGGATGTTCAACACGGAATACGGCATCATCAACACAGTCATCGGCAGCAAAATCAGCTGGATTACCGACCCCAACATCATTATGGTCACCTGCGCCATTGTGGCCATCTGGTCCTCCATCGGCTACGACGCCGTACTGCTTTTGTCGGGACTTCAGAATATTTCCAAGTCCTACTACGAGGCTGCCAGCCTGGATGGCGCCGGAAAGGTGCGCCAGTTTTTGACCATCACCTTCCCCATGATTTCCCCCACTCTCTTCGTGGTCTTAATCATGCGGCTGATGTCCTCCCTGAAGGTTTACGACTTAATCTACATGCTGGTGGAGGAATCCAATCCGGCTCTGCCAAAGGCTCAGTCCCTCATGTACCTGTTCTACCGTGAATCCTTCGTCACCGGAAACCGGGGTCTGGGCTCCTCCGTGGTCATCTGGACCGTAGCCCTGATTGGCGTTATCACAGCCATCCAGTTCTGGGGACAGAAGAAATGGGTCAACTACGAAGTGTAAAGGAGGAAACGCAAATGAATTCATCGTTAGAAAGAACCCGCAAGCTGCGGATTGGCGGAACATACGCATTTTTTATCATCGGTTCCATCGTCATGATTTTCCCCTTTGTGTGGATGTTCCTCACCAGCTTTAAAACTGTGGAGGAGAGCATGATGATTCCGCCCACGATTCTGCCGGAGAGCTGGCGTCTGGACAGCTTCAAAAAGGCCCTGGATTCCCTGCCATTCCTGGCTCTTTACAAAAACACCTTTCTGCTGATTTTCTGGAGAGTGGTGTGCGCCGTAGCCTTCTCCTCCATGGCGGGCTACGCCTTTGCCAAATTAAATTTTCCGGGGAAAAATATCCTCTTTTCCATCGTTTTAATCCAGATGATGCTGCCTTCCCAAATTTTTATCACTCCTCAGTATCAGATGCTGGCCCGTCTGGGACTGACCAACACCGTATTTGCCCTGGTGTTCCCCGGGCTGGTCAGCGCCTTCGGGACTTTCTTCCTCCGGCAGGCCTACCTGGCCATCCCCAATGAAGTGGCGGAGGCCGCCTACCTGGACGGCTGCAACCAGTGGCAGACCTTTACCATGATTATGGCGCCTCTGACCAAAGCCTCCATGGCAGCCCTGGCCGTATTCACTGCCGTTTTCGCCTACGGAGACCTGATGTGGCCTCTCATCGTAAACACGGATTTAAACATGATGACCCTTTCATCCGGCCTCGCCACTCTGAGAGGACAGTTCAGCACGGACTTCCCCACTCTGATGGCCGGCTCCCTCCTGGCCATGATTCCCATGGTAATCCTGTATCTGATTTTCCAGAAACAGTTCATCGAGGGCGTTGCCATGACCGGAGGCAAATAAAAACAGACTTTCACTAATCCATCAGGAGGAACCTACATGTCCATTACTTACAATGAATCCACCAAAACTTTTCTTCTGAATACGAAAAACAGCTCTTACGCCATGAAGATTTCCCCTTACGGCTATCTTCTCCATATGTACTATGGTCCTTCCGTGCCGGATACGGATTTGGATTATCTGATTCGGCTCCAAGACCGGGGCTTTTCCCCCAATCCCTTTGAGGCGGGAAATGACCGCTGCTTTTCCCTGGATTTCCTTCCCCAGGAATTTTCCACCAGCGAAAGCGGGGACTACCGCTCCGGCAGCATCGAGGTGGAGAATAAGGACGGCAGCCGCATCTTCTGCGGGAAAGTATCTCACTTTGACATTGAACAAGAAAAGCATCTGCTGAAGGGAATGCCCTCCCTGCGGGCCCATGACCAGGATAAGGTCCAGACTCTGACCATCCATCTTCAGGATGAGGTTTCCGGGCTCCAGGCCGATTTAATCTACGGTGTCTTTGAGGAAAAGGATATCATCACCAGGAGCGTGCGCCTTGTAAACAACGGCTCCGGGCCGGTGCGGATTAACCGCCTCATGTCCGCCACTCTGGACTATATGGATTCTGACTATGACCTGATTTACTTTGCCGGACGGCATACCATGGAACGGGAAGCGGTACGGATTCCCGTCGAACGGGGGCTCCACGCCATCGGAAGCTCCCGGGGCTCCTCCTCCCACCAGTACAATCCCAGCCTCATTCTCTGTGAGAAAAATGCCGGTGAGGACCGCGGCTGCTGCTACGGCTTCTCCCTGATTTACAGCGGCAATTTTCTCATGGAGGCGGAAAAGGACCAGTACAGCCAGCTGAGGATTAACGCCGGAATTAATCCCAGAGGATTTTCCTGGCTTTTAAATCCGGGAGATTCCCTGGAGTCGCCGGAGCTGGTTTTAACATTCACCTCTCAAGGGCTGGCTGCTTTAAGCCATCTTTACCACGACATATTCCGGGATAATCTGTGCCGCTCTCCTTATGTAAAGAAGCCCCGCCCGGTTGTCATCAACAGCTGGGAGGCAGCCTACTTTGACTTTGACGAGCAGAAGCTTCTGGATATTGCCCAAAGCTCCCTGCAGATGGGCGTGGACCTGTTCGTCCTGGACGACGGCTGGTTTGGAAAACGGGACAGCGACTGCTGCAGTCTGGGAGACTGGACCGTAAACTACGCTAAGCTGAAGGACGGCCTGAAGGGGCTTTCCCAGAAAATACATAATCTTGGTCTTTCCTTCGGCCTCTGGATTGAGCCGGAAATGGTTTCCGAGGACAGCGACCTCTACCGTTCCCACCCGGACTGGTGCCTGCGCGTTCCGGGCCGTCCGGCAGTCCGCGGGCGCTATCAGTTGGTTCTGGACCTGTCACGCCCCGATGTATGCGCCTATCTGACCAATGCCATCAACAGCCTCCTTTCCGAGGCCCGGATTGAATACATCAAATGGGATATGAACCGCAGTCTGAACGAAGCCTGGTCCGCCCTTCTGGACCGCAGCCGCCAGGGCGAGGTCTACCACCGGTATGTCCTTGGACTTTACCATATCATGGATCAGGTCATCCTGACCCATCCGGACATTATTTTCTGCGGCTGCAGCGGCGGAGGCGGAAGATATGACCCGGCCATGTACTACTACCAGCCCCAGATTTGGTGCAGCGACAACACGGACGCCATCAGCCGGCTGAAAATCCAGTACGGGACCTCCTTCTTCTATCCCTTAAGTTCCCTGGAGTCCCATGTATCCATCTGCCCCAACCATCAGACCGGACGCACCGTATCCTTAAAGACCAGGGGAATCACCGCTATGGACGGAATCCTGGGCTACGAGCTGGACTCTACCCGCCTGAGCGATGAGGAAAGGGAGCAGTGCCGCAGGCAGGTGGAAACCTACAAGCATTTTGAAGACCTGATTTTAACCGGCGACTACTACCGTCTCTCCAGCCCCTATGATAACCGCTATTTCACGGCCTGGCAGTTTGTCTCCAAAGATAAAGAGAGAGCCGTCGTCAGCCTTGTCCTGACGGACAAGGAGAGTAACGATGCACAGCGCTTTGTGCGGCCCAAAGGTCTTCTTTCGCAGGTTCTCTACCATGTGGGCGGAGCAGACGGAAATGGCCTGACCCTGTCCGGAGCGTTGCTGATGAACGTTGGAATTCCCATTCCCTCCGCCCTGAAGGAGTATGAGGGAATCCAGTTTGAGCTTACCGCAGCGGAGGATGAAGGGAAATGAAGCAGGAAGAATTATTTGAACAGCGTCTTAAGGAGCATTATGATGAGTTAAAATGGCTCTACTGCGAGCTCTATGGTTCCATGGATATGTTTTACCGGCTGTGCAGGACCATGAAGGACTTTTTTGTCCGCCGGAAGGACAGCTTAAAGCAGCTGGACGAGGAGCGCCTGGAAAATCCCGGCTGGTACAAGGGAAACAGCCTTCTGGGCATGATGATGTACACCGATGCCTTTGCCGGCTCCCTGAAGGGAGTGCAGAAGAAGCTGGATTACATCCAGGAATGCAATGTAAACTGCCTCCACCTCATGCCGCTGCTGCAGATGCCGGAGACTGACAACGATGGGGGATACGCGGTCTCCGATTATACCCGGGTGGATTCCCGGCTGGGCACCATGGCGGACCTGTCCCGCCTCACAGATGCCTGCCGCAAAAAAGGCATCTGCGTCTGTCTGGACTTTGTGATGAACCACACCTCCATGGAACATGAGTGGGCCAGAAGGGCCAGAGCCGGGGAGAAGGAGTACCAGGACCGCTATTTCTTCTTTGATGATTTTGATATCCCGGCCCGGTATGAAAAGACCTGCCCCCAGGTATTTCCCACCACCGCTCCCGGAAACTTTACCTGGCTGGAGGACATTGGAAAATATGTGATGACCACCTTCTACCCCTACCAGTGGGACTTAAATTACCGCAATCCGGCCGTCTTCAACGATATGACCGGATATCTGCTGAACCTGGCTAACCACGGCATTGATATCCTGCGGATTGACGCGGTGCCCTATATCTGGAAGGAGCTGGGGACCAGCTGCCGCAACCTTCCCCAGGTCCACACCATCGTGCGCATGCTCCGCATGGTTTGCGAAATCGTCTGCCCGGGCGTTCTCCTGCTGGGGGAGGTGGTGATGGCCCCTGACAAGGTGGTCCCCTACTTTGGAACCCTGGAAAAGCCGGAATGCCACATGCTCTACAACGTGACCACCATGGCCACCCTGTGGCACACGGCGGCGGTAAAGGACGCCGCTCTCTTAAAGCGGCAGACGGAGATTGTGGCCGCTCTCCCGAAGGATTACGTATTTCTCAACTACATCCGCTGCCATGACGACATCGGCTGGGGACTGGAATACGGCTGGCTGAAGGAGCGCCATATGGAGGAGAATCCCCACAAAAAATTCCTCAATGACTATTTTACCGGGAAATATCCCGGCTCCCTTTCCCGGGGAGAGCTCTACAACGACGACCCCTCCTCCGGAGATGCCAGGCTCTGCGGCACCGCCGCCTCCCTCTGCGGCATCGAGGCGGCCTGTGAGAGCAAAAATCCGGAGGACCTTCAAAAGGCAATCTCTCTGGACCTACTGCTTCACGGCTATATGATGAGCCTGTCCGGAATCCCCATGATTTACAGCGGGGATGAAGTGGCCCGTCTCAACGACTACACCTATCATGAGGACCCCAAAAAGGCAGATGACTCCCGGTATATCCACCGCGGTCCCTTCCTCTGGGAGGAGGCAACGCTGCGCCATACTCCCGGCACCATCCAACAGCGAATTTTTGAAGGCCTGGAAAAGATGGAGACCCTGCGAAAAGAGCTTGAGGTTTTCTCCCAGGAAAGCTCCCTTTCTTTAAAAGAGACCTGGGATTCCTCCGTCCTCTGTCTGTGCCGCCAGGGCGGCGGCCAGTACCTGGTCTCCCTCTTCAACTTCTCCGACCAGCCGAAAACCGCCTGGATTAAGGAGGAGGGCGTTTATCAGGAGCTTCTGACCGGACAGAAACAGGAGGCCCGGGATGTGCTCTTAGCGCCTTATGAAATGAAATGGATGCTAAGAAAGGGCTGACTGAATTTGATATTATAAAAATTCCAAAGGGGAGAACTCCTTCACCTTGAGTTCTCCCCTGTTTTACAGCAATTTAGGACGGCGTCCTGAATTATTTCTCTTAATTCTGCTTCTCAATCTTATACCCGACGCCCCAGACCACCTTCAGGTACTTAGGCTCCCTGGGATTAATTTCAATCTTCTCCCGGATATGGCGGATGTGGACCGCCACCGTATTGTCCGCGCCAATGGCCTCCTCGTTCCAAATCTGCTCGTAAATCTCATCAATGGAGAACACTTTTCCCGCATTTTTCACCAGCAGCAGGAGGATATTGTACTCAATTGGGGTCAGCTTGATGGGCTCACCGTCCACCGTCACTTCCTTGTTGTCGTCGTTAATCTGAAGGCCGCCGCATTTATAGACCTGGCCCTCCGGCTGCTGGTTCAGATTTCCCAGCTGGGTGTAGCGCCGCAGCTGGGATTTCACCCTGGCCACCAGTTCCAGGGGATTAAAAGGCTTTGTGATGTAGTCGTCCGCCCCGATGTTCAGCCCCAGAATCTTGTCCGTGTCCTCGGACTTGGCGGAGAGGATGATGATGGGAATGCTGCTGGTCTCCCGCACCTTCAAGGTAGTACGGATTCCGTCCAGCCCCGGCATCATCACATCGATAATCAGCAGATCGGCCTCGTTGTTTTCCAGATACTCCAGAACCTCATAACCGTCGTAGGCCTTCACCACCTGATATCCCTCTCCTGTCAGGTAAATGTCAATGGCTTCCACAATCTGTTTGTCATCATCGCACACTAATATTGTCTGCATAATGCCTCCCGTTTTAGAAAATTCTCCATGCCACAATAAAGTTGTTGGCCCACCACTGAGTTAAACCTCTGTGTACCACCCGGCCGTTACTGGAGGAGGCGTCGATCACGGTGCCTCCGCCTGCGGCGATTCCCACATGGCCGTTAACAACCACAATGTCGCCTGCCTGAATATCATTAAAGTTGCTGATTCTGGTATAACGTCCCGGATTTCTCCAGCCTGAGGAGGTCAGATAACTCTGGCTGACTCCTGCCTGGTTTAAGCACCAATAAACGAATCCCGAGCAGTCGAAGGAGTTGGGCCCCTTGGCTCCCCATACGTATGGACTTCCCACCTTGGAAGCCGCGATATTGATCAGTGCCGCCGCGCTTCCGCTGGCCTGTCCGGTATTTGGCGGCGTGTAGGTTCCGCCGGTGCTTCCTCCACTGCTTCCGCCGCTGCTGCTGCCTCCGGTGCTGCCGCCTCTGTTTCCGCTGCTTCCTTGGCTGCTTCCGCCGCTGCTTCCACCGGAAGAACTGCTGCCTCCCGCCGCCGGCCTGCGCACATTATCGCTGGTCAGCTTGGCCATAGTCTGGACGCCTACCTGACCGTCCACCGACAGACCGTTTCGTGACTGGAAGTTGCGGACTGCCTGCTCGGTAATCTCGCCATAGTACCCGGTTACATTTCCGGAATTCAGATAGCCATAATCGCTTAACAGCTGCTGCACTCTGGCTACTGCATCGCCCTGTTCGCCCAGCATCATGCCGTTGGGCTTGGCGCTGTCGCTCATCAGAATTGTCCTGGTAGATGGGCCCAGATAACCGTCCACCACCAAATCGTTTCTAGCCTGGAACTGTCTGACCGCAATCATCGTATCGTCCCCATAAGCTCCATCCGGCTCCGTAGTCAGATACCCCAGCTCTCTTAACCGCTCCTGGCAAGCCAGAACCACATCGCTGTGCTCACCATAAGAGAGCATGTTGGGCTTAATCTCATCACTGTAGAGAAGATTGATGGTCTGACGGCCTACCGTACCGTCCGGCGTCAGTCCGTTCATCTCCTGCAGACGGATAACCGCCGCCTCCGTGGAGTCTCCGAAGTTTCCGGTTACCAAATCCGCCGTAGCCAGATATCCCAGCTCATACAGACGCTGCTGAATCTGAATAATATCATCGCCCTGGTCCCCTTTGGACACAGCGTAATATTTGGCGTTTTCATCCATAATAGCATTCCAGGTGGAATCTCCCACAATTCCATCCTGTTCCAGATCATTCTGCCTTTGGAATTTTTTAACAGCTGACTCTGTCGCTTCTCCGAAGTAATCTGTAGGCTCATCGTTATCCATAAAGCCCAGTTCCATCAGGCGTTCCTGAAGGCGTTTAATAATTTCATGGCGGACTCCCAGCCGCAAATATTCCGGGGCTGGTTCCGTATCCGGCAGATCCACATCCGTCAGCGCCGGGAGAATCTGTCCGTTTAATCCCAGCGGTGCAATCGTTTCCGGCACCGTCTGAATCACCAGAGCATTGCTGGGAGAACCCGCCTGGTCTCCGGAAGCCTGCTCAGCGCCAGAGCAGCCCGCTGCTGAAAATACCAGAGCCGCTGTCAGAGCCGCATATGCTGTTCGTGCTTTGTATCCTTTCATCCTGTTCTATGTATCCTTTGCTTTCCTTCTATATCTCTTTGCGTAAATCAAATCTATTCTAGCACATTTTTCCCTGATTGGCGATGGGAAATTTCTGATGGTAAAAAAATACCGCGGGGCCTTTGGCCCCGCAGCTTACTTCTCTCTCATTTTCTTCCCGCCCCGTCCAAACCGCTTTCTCTTAAAAAACGGCACTTTGGCGGCGGCCGCCTCCTCACGGCCATCCTTCTGAAATGCGCGGATGGTTTCATCCAGCTGACGGAAACGTTCTTCCTCTTTCTCATCGGAAATCCGCGACAGATATTCCAGTTCCTTAGCCACCCGCTCGCTGACCAGGGCGCTTACATCCTGGCTCAGCTTCTCGTTATTAACCTCCAGGGCCCGTCCGATAATCAGATTCATAATCTGCTGAAACTGCTCCATCTTCTCTTCCGAGGTCATAGAGGAACCTTTCACCTGAGCCAGGCTTGTCCCCCCCTCAGCCGCCTCCTCCTTAAATTCCTGAAGGGCCGCATTCATGTCCCGCTCCAGAATCTCATCGGTCAGTTGAGCATCCCAGGAGTCTTTTTTTAAGACTTCATCCAGAGCATGCTTGATGGCTTTCAGCTGATAACCTTTTTCTTTCAGATTTTTCACCTGCTTAAACAGGCGGATATGCAGATCCGTATAATACCGATGCCCCATCTCGTTTCTCGGAATCTCGAGCCCCAGCTCGTCCTCCCAGTACCTTAATACATGGGCCTCCACATCAACCTTCTTGGACGCATCCGATATCAGATAATGTACTTCATCCATAGCCATTCTCTCCTTCACAAGTTAACAGGCATGTCCTGCCTTACTATTAGTGTATGCATTGAGAATGGATATTATGACATCCTAGAAAAATTTTTATGCGTCCTGTCCGCCGCCCTGAGGTCTGGCAGCATTCACAAACTTGGTGTACTCCGGTTTCCATATCAATGTAACGGTTCCAATGGGGCCGTTACGCTGTTTGGCTATGATTACCTCTGCCTCGTTGGGATGCTCCGTATCCTTATTATAATAATCATCACGGTACAGGAACATAACCACGTCCGCATCCTGCTCAATGGCCCCCGACTCACGAAGGTCAGAGAGCATGGGCCTGTGGTCCTGTCTGGTCTCACAGGCGCGGGACAGCTGTGACAGGGCAATGACAGGGGCATGAAGTTCCCTGGCAAGAGCCTTCAGGGAACGGGAGATATCGGAAATCTCCTGCTGGCGGTTATCGCCTCCGCCCTTCTTGCTGCCGCTCATGAGCTGCAGGTAGTCGATAATCACAACGCTGAGTCCATACTCCAGCTTCATCTTCCTGCACTTGGATCGCAGCTCTGATATGGATATACCGGGGGTGTCATCAATTATCAGCTTGGAATTTCCTATGACGCCGATACCCTCCACCACCGCATCCCAGTCAGAATCCGTCAGGGAGCCGGTACGCAGCTTCTGGGAATCCACATTGGACTCCATGGAAAGCATACGGTTCACCAGCTGCTCCTTGGACATCTCCAGGCTGAACACCATACAGGGCAGGCTCTTGCGCACCGCCACATAGTCCACCACGTTCAGGACAAAGGCCGTCTTACCCATGGAAGGACGGGCTGCTATCAGAATGAAATCCGAAGGCTGAAAACCTGAAAGCTTATAATCCAGGTCAATAAAACCGGAAGGTATACCCGTGACCGTTCCCTGGTTCTTATAGGCATCCTCAATCTTCTCCAGCACGTTGATGGCCACCTGCTTGATGGGCACGAAATCCTGTCCCCCGCGGTTTTGCAGCAGGTTAAAAACGGATTTCTCCGTGTCTGCCAATATGTTCTCCAGGGGCTCCTTTCCGGCGTAACAGGTATTGGCAATCTCCTCCGTGGTTTTAATCAGCCTTCGCAGCACTGCCTTCTCCCCGACAATGGTGGCATAGGACCTTACATTGGCAGACGTAGGCACCATGGTCACAATATCCCGTACAAAATCCAGGCTGCTAACCTCAGGAGGCACATCCTTTTCCTTCAGACGGTCCTGGAGGGTTACCAGGTCCACGGGCTTGCCTTCATTGAACAGCTCTACCATGGCGTCAAACATGATTCCGTACTGCTGCTGGTAAAAATCACTTCCCGTCACAATCTCCGATGCGGCAATCACTGCCTCCCTGTCCATGAGCATGGAACCGATGACCGACTGTTCCGCCTCCAGACTGTGGGGAAGCACCCGCTTAATCAGGGCTTCTTCCATATTACTCGTCTCCTGTATCTGAATCTATGAGACCCGCCTGTTGAGGCGGGGCCTGTGTCTGCGCTATGATTTTATGCTTCCACTACCTTGACAGCCAGTCTGGCAGTCACATCCTTATGGAGCTTAACAGGCACCTCGAAGCTGCCAATGGACTTGATGGGATCGCTCAGCATAATCTTTTTCTTGTCAATATCAATTCCCAGCTGGTCCCCAATGGCCTTGGCGATTTCCTTGGAGGACACGGAGCCGAAGGCTCTTCCGCCTTCTCCCGCCTTGATGGTCAGAGTCACGGAGGACTCATCCAGCTTTGCTCCCAGCTCCCTGGCCGCTGCCAGCTGCTCTGCCGCAATCCTGTCGTCATTGGCCTTCTTAAGCTTTAAATCATTCAGATTCTTGGAATTGGCTTCCACCCCAAGCTTCTTGGGCAGAATAAAATTTCTGGCATAGCCGTCATTTACATTCACAATCTGACCTTTTTTTCCTAATGCCTTCACATCTTCCAGTAATACTACCTGCATGTCTCATACTTCCTTTCTGATTCTGTGTCTATATGCATCCCTTATCAGGATACCTCGCCTTCCTCCATCATCTGGCGGATGACGTCTTTTAACCGTTCCTTTGCCTCTTCCACGGTTACACCCTGCATCTGGGCGCCTGCTATGGTACGGTGTCCGCCGCCTCCCAGCTTCTCCATCATGACCTGGACATTAACCTCGTCAATGGATCTGGCGCTGAAATAAATGGTTCCGTTATAATCCGTAAGCACCACTGAAGCCTTCATGCCGCGGATTTCCAGAAGCTCGTTGGCCGCCTGGGCACCGATGATGGTGGGACTCTCCAGCCCTTCGGCCGAGCACTCACTGATGGCAAAGGCATCCATAAACACCTCCGCCTTCCTGACCGCGTCCGCCTTTGCCTGGTAGTCCTTCATGTTCTCCCTGAAAAGCTTACGCACTCTGGTGATATCAGCTCCGCTTCTTCTTAAAAATGCCGCTGCCTCAAATGTCCTGACACCCGTCTGATTGGTAAAGTTCTGGGTGTCGATGACAATACCGGCATACATGGCATCCGCCTCAGCAGATTTGATTTTAATACCATCTGCAATATACTGCAATACCTCCGCCACCATCTCACAGGTAGACGAGGCATACGGCTCCACATAGGAAAGCACTGCGTTATCTATGATTTCGCTGCTGGTCCTGTGATGGTCTAAAACCACAACCGTCTTCACCATCTCCAAAAGAGCCGGTTCATCCGTAATGCTGGGCCGGTTCACATCCACGATAACCAGCATGGTCCCCTGGTCCACCAGCTCGGCCGCTTTCGGACCCGTGAGCAGCATATCCTCAGGATATTCAGCATTTCCCGTAAAGCGCTCCATCATAGGACGCACCGAAGAAGTCACCTCGTTGACCACGATATTGGCCTTCTTGTTCATGGACATGGCAATACGGTATATGCCCACTGCCGCGCCAAAG
The DNA here is from genome assembly GCA_900547035.1 of uncultured Clostridium sp. Lineage (GTDB taxonomy): Bacteria > Bacillota > Clostridia > Lachnospirales > Lachnospiraceae > Enterocloster > Enterocloster excrementigallinarum. The sequence continues at coordinate 21,854 of URFM01000053.1, forward strand.
GAATCAATGTCTGCCAGACGGTGTCCCATAATAAGGAGCCGGTCCTTGTTCTCCATCAGCTCCCTGAGGGCATGGGCCTTTACCCTGGCCTTAACCCTGGTTGTCTTCTCCATCTGCTGGGCCTTGCCGCCATAATACTGAATCTTATCAGAATCCTTGACCACTGCCTGGTCGCCGCCCCGTCCCAGGGCCATGTCAATGGAGGTCCTGGCATATTCATAATTCTGGCTGTAGCTGTCACCGTTCATACCGATACCGATACTTAAGGTCACTGCCATGTCGTTGCCTATGTTCACTGTCTTTACATCCTCCAGGATGGAAAAACGTTCTTCCTGTATCCTGGCCATGTACTGCTGCTTGATGGCGAAGAAATATTTGTCCTTCTCAATCTTTTTTACAATACCGTTCATGCCGGAGATATATTTGCTTATCTTACGGTCTATGAGGGCAGTCAAAAGGGAGCGCCGGACTTCCTCCACGCTTTCCAGGGCCTCGTCATAGTTATCCAGGTAAATCAGGCCCGCCACCAGCTTCTGGTCGTTAATCTGCTGCATGTACTTAAGGGTCTGGGTCTCGTCCAGCAGATAGACAGCCGTAACAGATGAGCCCTGGCCTTCCAGCCCCCCTGCGGTCACTGCCGCGTCAAGACTGTCAACCATAACCTGTTTTAAGTCAATCCGGAACTTCCTGTCTCCCAGGCTGCTGTGAATACTCACAACCTCCCCGCCGGTAGCCAGCATTTCCTTTGTAATCTCAGGAAACACGGCTGTAATGTTCTTATATGAATTCTTGTCTTCTTCCAGGATTGCCGTAAACTCCCGGTTCATCCACAACAGATGTCCGGATCCGTCTGTCACCGCATAGGGCATCAGCATCTCTTCCAGCAGGTTCTGCCTGCTCTGGTCATAAGCGGACGAAAACGCGATGAGCCCGGCCAGTATGCCTCTTTTTCTTGAAAAATACAGCCACAGGGCAATCCCTATATAGACAATGGTAAAGACCGATACTATAATGCCGGCTTTTATGGATACCGCTGCCACAACCGCAGTCAGTACGATTAAAAGGACCGACAAAAAGAGCGGCCACTGCAGGTAGACCTTAAAAATCCCCCGCGTCCTTCCTTTATCTCTCATAGTCTGCCTCCATTCGTATCCGAAAATCAGAATACGCCTATCTTAGTCAGTATATCATATCCGGCCCCATTCGTCCATAAAAATGAGTTTTTGCCAGCAATGTGCCAGTACTATGCCAGCAATTTCCCCTGAGCCCAGGACATAATCTGTGTAAAAAGGAAGTAAAAAGAGGACAAAAAGATGAACATTGTAACGCTTTTTGTTGATAAACAGTTATGTCTATGATAGAATCTATGCTGTATTGCATGAACATACCAAGGAGGATATACGTATGAAACAGCGCAACATCGTAGTATGTATCCTGCTGAGCCTGGTTACCTGCGGAATTTACGGCATCTATTGGATGATCGTACTGAACGACGAAACCAACGCGCTCTCCGGCAGGCAGGGTACAAGCGGAGGACTGGTTTTCCTGTTCTCACTGATTACATGCGGGATTTATGCCCTGTACTGGATGTACCAGATGGGCAATGCCGTTGAGATGCTCCATGACCAGCACGGAGAGCCAAGGGGAAGCGCACCGGTGGTCTATCTGCTTCTCAGCCTGTTCGGACTGGGCATCGTGGCTTACGCCCTGCTTCAGAATGAGCTGAACAAGTATCTCCCTAATGCATAAACGTCTTCGGACA
>URFM01000054.1 GCA_900547035.1 uncultured Clostridium sp.
AGTGGAGCAACATGCTGGGCGGTACGGAGCTGATCCGCAGAAAGCTGGGCAAGGACGCCCATGCGATGACCATTACTTTGCTTCTGAATTCCGAGGGCAAGAAGATGGGCAAAACTCAGTCCGGCGCCGTTTGGCTGGATCCGGAGAAGACCTCTCCCTACGAGTTTTACCAGTACTGGAGAAATGTAGGCGACGCCGATGTCTTGAAGTGTCTGCGGATGCTGACCTTCCTGCCTTTGGAGCAGATTGACGAGATGGATCACTGGGAAGGAAGCCAGTTAAATCAGGCGAAGGAAATCCTTGCCTACGAGCTGACCAAGCTGGTTCACGGCGAGGAAGAGGCGGGCAAGGCCCAGGATGCGGCCAAGGCACTCTTCGGCGCGGGAAGCTCCAGCGAGAATATTCCTGCCTTCCGTCTGTCAGAGGATGATTTTACCGATGGAACCATCGATTTAATCAGCGTGCTCCAGAAGAGCGGACTGGCGGCTACCCGTTCGGAAGCCAGAAGAAACATTGAGCAGGGCGGCGTCAGCGTGGACGGACAGCAGATAAAGGATGTAAAGGCTGTGTATTCAAAGGAGCAGTTTGAGGGCGATGGCCTGATGGTAAAACGGGGCAAAAAGAATTTTAAGAAAGTGATGCTGTAGATGCTCGAAAACATAGATTTGAAAAAGGGAAAGGAGGCTGCCGGATGAGAAGAAAGCATTGGTTCAGCCGGATCGGTTCTCTGGCCTTGGCCGGACTTTTGGGCCTTGGCTGTCCCGGAATGGCTCTGGCCTCGGATGCCGGATCGGCTGCGGGGACACAGGATCTGCCTTTTGAAATGGTTTTGGATCTGAACACCAGGCAGCAGCCGGTTTATGACGGATTCTCTCAGTATGTGGATGCCTTCCGGGTGTCAGAGGAGGATACCTTCCACATATCGGTGGACTCCTCCGATGTGGATTTGACTCAGGCCTCCATGGACTATCTGGTAATTACCTATGATGAGGAAGGAACTCAGATTAGTCAGGAATGTACGGTGTACGGGCTGGAAACCGGAACCAACTACCCGGTGATACGGCCGGAGACCGTATCAAGGGAAAAAGCGGCGGGAACTCTTTACAATACTCTGGACCGCTGTTACACCATTCGTTTCAATTACGGGGAAGGACAGGAAAGCTTTTATTTTCAGGTGCTTCCTGAAACGGAGGCTTCCCAATATAAGAATCTGATTCTGGGGAAATGGGAGAAGGATTCTGTCGGAAGCCGTTATCTGTATAATGGTCAGTATCTGAAGTCATGGGCCTTAATTAACGGCCAGTGGTATTTCTTCGGAGACGACGGTTATCTGCTGCGCAACTGGCAGCAGTATAAAGGGGATTGGTATTATCTGGACCGCAGTTCCGGCCGGATGATGACGAACTGTACCATTGACGGATATGAGATTGGCGAGGATGGGATTGCGGACCGGGAGTGATTCGCCGGTCCGATCGAATGAAAAAAGCTGACGCTTTTTGCGAAACTGTTTCGTAAAGCGGCAGCTTTTTTATGTAGATCGAAGTTTAAAGATTAGAAATTGATAACTCCCATATGCTCCAGCAAAATTTTCAGCCCAATTAAAATCAGCACCAGGCCTCCTGCAAATTCTGCCTTCGACTTGTATTTGCAGCCAAATACATTTCCCGCCTTTACTCCCACCAGGGACAGGCAGAAGGTGACCACGCCGATAAAACAGACGGAGGAGAGAATCGGGACGTCCAGAAATGCCAGGGTAACGCCCACCGCCAGAGCGTCGATGCTGGTGGCGATAGCCAGAAGGACCATAGAACGAAAGCTTAAGGAAGCGTCCAGGCTCTCCTCCTCGTCCTCCCGGGATTCACGAATCATATTTCCCCCGATTAAAGCCAGGAGAATGAAGGCTACCCAGTGGTCGTAAGCGGAGATGGCGTCCTTAAAGCCGGCTCCCAGAAGATAGCCTAAAAAGGGCATCAGGGCCTGGAAGCCGCCGAAGTAAAGTCCCACGATGGCGGCTCCTTTCCAGCTCATTTTCGGCATGGCGAGTCCCTTACAGACGGCTACGGCAAAGGCGTCCATGGACAGGCCTACCGCGATGAGAAACAGTTCAATCAGTGACATACTGCTCTGGCCCTCCTCTTAAAGCAAAAAGATGTTGTGAGCTTTGCATTCCTCACGCATGGAGCGGGGCCAGATGCTGGCCTGTACTTCTCCCACATGGGCACGGTCCAGAAGCAGCATACACAGGCGGGATTGTCCGATACCGCCGCCGATGGTGTAGGGCAGTTCATGGTTTAAGAGCATCTGATGATAGGGAAGACTCATGCGTTCCTCGCAGTGGGCCTTTTTCAGCTGAGCCACCAGGGCAGTCTCATCCACTCGGATGCCCATGCTGGAGATTTCCAGAGCACAGTCCAGACGCTCAAACCAGAAGAGAATATCGCCGTTTAAGCTCCAGTCGTCATAGTCCGGCGCGCGGCCATCGTGAGGTTCGCCGCTGGCCAGCTTGTCGCCAATCTGCATGAGAAAGACGCAGCCGTACTCTTTACAAATCCGATTTTCGCGCTCTTTGGGCGTACAGTCAGGATAAAGGTTCTCCAATTCCTGGGTGGTAATGAAGAAAATGTCTTCCGGCAGACGCTTCACAGCGTTGGGATACTTATACCATACCTCATGCTCCATGTGCTTGATGATCTTAAAGATTTCCTGAACCGTGGATTTTAAAGTTTCCATGTTCCGCTCTTCTTTTGTGATGACCCGTTCCCAGTCCCACTGATCCACATAACAGGAGTGCAGATTATCCAGTTCCTCATCTCTGCGAATAGCGTTCATGTTTGTGTAGAGTCCCTGGCCAGGCTCAAAGCCGTATTCCTTTAAGGCAAGCCGTTTCCACTTGGCAAGGGAATGGACCACCTCGATGGTCTCGCCCGGCACTCCGGCGATATCGAACTGAACCGGCCGTTCGGTGCCGTTTAAGTTATCGTTGAGTCCGCTGCTATGTTCGACAAAAAGGGGAGCGGAGATGCGCTCCAGATTCATCTGGCGTCCCATTTCTTTCTGAAAAGTATCGCGGATATACTTGATGGCTTCCTGGGTTTCCCGGACGGTCAGCCGGGGATCGTAATGTTCCGGTAAGATTAAATTCATGTTCCGTTCCTCCAAATGCGATATACGTCCTTTATGGTATCACTAATAGGGAAAAGGCGCAAGAAAAAAGTGGATTGATTTGTGATGCAGGCTGTGCTATAGTGTAGTGCAAGTGCTCAGGATGCCATCCTGAACAGTTACGTTCGATTTACGGGGGAAATTCTAATGAAAAAATCGTCTTATGAAATTGATATGTGCAATGGGCCGATTCTTGGGAAAGTGCTTCGATTTTCCATTCCGCTGATGCTTTCAGGCATTTTGCAGCTTTTATTTAACGCAGCGGATATTGTGGTGGTGGGGCGGTTTTCCGGAAAGGAAGCTATGGCGGCAGTGGGCGCCACTTCCGCTCTGATAAATCTTTTGATTAATATTTTCGTAGGCCTTTCCGTGGGAGCAAACGTAGCGGTGGCCCGGTATTATGGAGCTAAGCGGGAGAAGGATGTCAGCAAGACGGTCCATACCGCTATTACGACCAGTCTCTTAAGCGGCGTATTTCTGGTCATATTAGGTTTGACGGCGGCCAGGCCTATGCTGGAGCTGATGGGGACGCCGGACGATGTGCTGGACCAGGCGGTGCTGTACATGCGGATTTATTTTCTGGGAATGCCGGTTCTGATGTTCTACAATTTCGGCAGTGCCATTCTGCGGGCAGTGGGAGATACCAAAAGGCCGCTATATTTCCTGTTTACTGCCGGAGTAATCAACGCAGTGCTGAATGTGGTGTTCGTGGTCAAACTCGGCATGAGTGTAGATGGAGTAGGCTGGGCTACGGTAATTTCCGAGACGATTTCCGCCCTGCTGGTGGCCAGAACCCTGATGCGTTCAGAAGGACCCCTGCGCCTCCATTTGAAGCTTTTGAAGATTCACAGAAAACATCTCCTTCAGATTATAAAGGTGGGACTGCCTGCGGGAGTTCAGGGCGCCATTTTTTCCGTATCCAATGTGCTGATTCAATCCTCTGTCAATTCCTTCGGATCTGTGGCTATGGCCGGAAACACGGCTGGAGCTAATATTGAGGGATTTGTTTATACGGCGATGAACGCGGTATACCAGACCAATTTGAGTTTTACCAGCCAGAACTTAGGAGCCAGAAAATACGGCAGAATTAATCGGATTCTCCTGATCTGCCAGGGGGTTGTGATGGCGGTAGGAATGCTGCTGGGCTTTGGAGCGCTGGCGGCAGGAAATGTTCTCTTGCAGATTTATTCCTCAGATCCGGAAGTAATCCGCTACGGGCTGCTTCGGATGTCCATCATCTGCAGCACCTATTTTACCTGTGGTATGATGGACTGCATGGTGGGAAGCCTGCGCGGGATGGGTTATTCCGTATTTCCCATGATTGTTTCGCTGGTGGGGGCCTGCGGCTTGCGGATTGTGTGGATTTTTACTATTTTTGCGGCATGGCCGACGCTGACGGTACTATATCTGTCTTATCCGGTGTCTTGGGTGATTACAACAGCGGCTCATGTGGTGACCTTCCTGAAGATCCGGAGACGATATCCGAAAGAAGATGTTTAGAAAATATATTTTGTTCAAAAAATCTGACAATACTAAGAATATAACCAGAATAATACATTTAATTTGTCTGAAATAAATGAAAAATTGTTATAAATTAACTCAACTTCGAAATTAATAAAAAATAAATAAAAATATCCGAAAAAGTATTGACAAAACTGGTCTATTTCGCTATAATAAAACCATCAAAAGAACAAGAGATATAAAACAAAGAACTGAAGGGTTTCAGTTCAAAGGTAAAAAATCTAAGCAAAGGAGGTACGGACCACCGAAAAGTGAAAATTCGTTTCGTTTATAATGATACCGGGTGTAACGGTAAAGATTATAAACGGAACCAGGAAAACCACTCTACAAAGGGAAGACGCTCAACAGTAAAGCTTTAAAGGAAACAAAACGTTACAGTTAGAAACAGAAATTTAAGTTAGAAACTGTCAGACGAACATTTGCAGAAGTAGCGAGATGAGAAAGATTTTCAAACGCTGTGACAGTAGGACGGATTAAAATCCCGGTTTAGTATCATGACGAGAAAGTGGTATTAGAACGAAGGAAAGTCCCGGACAGCATAGAAGTAGTAAAATTAGAAAATTAATTCAGAAGCCAAACGAAATGTAAGACAAAGAGCGAAGAACCGATGTAGAATGGAGAAACAATTTCATATAGATCGTCACCAAAAATAAAGAAAAGCGAGGCTTGGTCCAATGGACGACGAAACATGAAGAAGCGTATCGAAAAAGAAATAATCGATACGCTTCTTCAATGTGCGGAAAAACGAGCTTAGCCGATAGTTTTCCAGCGCTTGTCTACATGATTCAGAATTTCACAGCCATCTGCAGTGACGATGACCAAATCCTCTACGCGGACACCAAAGCGGCCGGGCAGATAAACACCAGGCTCGATGGAGAATACCATTCCTTCCTGAACGATATCGGTGTTGGATGCGCTAACGTCTCCGGGATCATGATCCTCTAATCCGATCATATGTCCCAGGCGATGGGTGAAGTTGGGGCCATAGCCGCCTGCCTCGATATGCTCCCTGGCTGCCCGGTCAATATCGCAAAAGCGGACTCCGGGACGAATCATGGCCTCTGCTCTTTCATTGGCTTCCCGAACCAGGTCGTGGATGGCGGCGTACTGTTCATCTGCGGTTTTACAGAAGTAGGTGCGGGTCATGTCGGAGCAGTAACGATCTTTGATGCAGCCCATATCGATGACAATGCAGTCGCCGGCTTTTAAAATGGTATCATCGGGACGGTGATGAGGGTCCGCAGCATTGGCGCCGAAGGATACGATCGTAGTGAAGGAGGGACCTTGACAGCCGGCCTCACGATAAAGATTGTTAATGTAGGCGGCGCATTCTTTTTCCGTCATCCCTTCTTTGATATAAGCGGCCGCAGCCTCCATGCAGCGGTCATTGACAGCGGAAGAAATCCGCATTTTCTCCAATTCTTCTGAATCTTTTACAGCCCGAAGTCCGTCCACGCAATCTGAAGCATTTACGTAGGAAACATCAGGATGTTTACTGATTAAAGCAAGCAGGAAACGGGCGGGCCATTTCTTGTCAATTCCCATAGCGGCTTTTCCGTCTACCTGTTGGGCCAGAATTCCAATTCCATCATCAGAGTCTGTAATCCACACCAGGGGGATATCCGGGTCCTCAACGGTAAAAAGGCGGTTTACCACCATGCAAAGGGTTCCGTCTGTACGGACGCAGAGAACGAAAAGCCGTTCGCCGGGATCAACAGAAACTCCGGTAAGATACCAGATGCTTAAGGGATCGCAGATAATCATCTGAGTCAAATCCTTTTCTTTCAGGGCCTGATTTAAACGGTTCAGGCGCTGTCTGTGCAGTGCGTTCATAGCTGTTTTCCTCCAAACTTTTTTGTGTTCAGGACATTTTGAACTATTTACTTTGTATTATACATTAAATGGAATAAAATGCAATAAAGCTTATGGATTCAGCCCTTCCAGATTAAATGGAGGGGTATATTCCTGACGGGCGCTGCTTTTTTTCTGCATAAAGCCCTGGTTTAAGCCCAGTTTTAAAGCTTCCTCTACTACTCGGTTATATTCGAAAGAGGTGATCCTGCGGTTTAAGTCCGGGTGCTCTTTGCTGTGAAAGAGAGGGGTGTACTGGCTGAGAAGACTGATTAAAAAACGGTCCTTGGGCAGGTTGTCACTGATCCACTGAAGAATACGGATAGAATCCTGCCGGTGAGAGGGGAGAACCATGTGGCGGATGATGACCCCTTTTTTCAGCAGGGGTGACGCCAGACCGGGAACATCTTCCCATACCAGAGATCCGGTCTGGCGAATCATCTGGGCAATTGCTGCCGAAGCCGCAGGGAAATAGTCCGGAGCGCCGCAGCAGCGGCGAGCCAAATCCGAGTCATAATATTTAAAGTCGGGAAGCCAGATGTCTACAAGGTCTGCCAGTGCCCGGACGGTTTCCACCCTCTCGTATCCTCCGCAATTATAGACGACGGGGATTGTAAGAGATGGGCGGGCCAGATCGAGGGCCTCTATAATATGAGGCAGGTATTGGGTGGGCGTCACAAGGTTGATATTGTAGGCGCCCTGCTCCTGGAGATGCAAAAAAATCCGGGACAGCTGTCTGGCGGAGATGGCCTGTCCAAAGTTTTCGTGGCTGATGGTGTGATTCTGACAGAAAATGCAACGGAGGGTACAGCCGGAAAAAAAGACAGTGCCGCTTCCACCCGGGGCAGCGCCTGAGGAGGTATTTTCCGGAGATCCGCTGATGCAGGGTTCCTCCCAGTAGTGGAGAGAGGCCCGGGCCGCGTAAAGCTGATCCCCGCAGCCGCAGTAGCCGGTACGTTTTTCGCGGTCAACGCGGCACATCCTGGGACAGAGAGTACAGGAGCGGTAAGTTTCATAGGTGATTTCATTCGTCATAGTATATATTCCTGTTTGTTTTAATTTCCATTCCAGTATAGCGCAGCCGGGGCCGGCCGTAAAGAAGTTTGTGATTCGGTGTATTCATAATCACGAAGATATTCAATGCGAAAATTATAAATTATGCTAAGTCTGTCAAACATTTCCAACGTTTAAATTTATGGAATGTTAACAAATCATTCTACAAAGGAGGAAAGCGGATGATAGACTACTCGCCGTTCTGGCACACATTGAAGGAATCCAAGGAAAACTGGTATACGCTGACCAAGAAGCATCATATCTCTGACAGCACCTTGCATCGTCTCAAGCACAACCGCGATATTTCCATGAAAACAATCAATGACCTTTGCCGGATTTTAAACTGCAATATCGATGATATTGCGGTTTATGTGCCTTCGGACCAGGATCAGATTCTTTGACCTGCGAATGGAAAGGACTTGTAAAGAATCCGGGCTTCGTGCTATGATGAAGCCAGTGAGGCCTTCGGAGCGTAAGCTGCTTTGCAGCGGCATTGTACCCTGCGGGTGTCGGATACCCGCGGGGTACTTTGTTGTTATGGGTACTTGACGAGGTTTTGTACCGGTGCTGTCGGTAGGGGGGAGACTCCAAAGAGGCTGAAAGCTGGAATCGTAATCAGATGGCTGCGGATGGGAACGCGGCAGAAGGAGGCAGGCGATGGTAGTACAAATGGAAATCGGAAGCTTTGTAGAGGCATTGTCTTCCAAGGCCCCTATTCCGGGGGGAGGAGGAGCCAGCGCTCTGGCAGGAGCTCTGGGAAGCGCTTTGGGTCAGATGGTTGGCAATCTTACCATAGGGAAGAAAAAGTACGCGGCCGTAGAGGAAGAAATCCGGGAGAAGATGGAGAAGCTTTCGCGGCTGTCAGAGGAGTTTCTCCGGCTGGCGGACCGGGACGAAGAAGTTTTTAAGCCTTTGTCGGAGGCTTACGGGCTTCCGAAGGAAACTCCCGAGGAGCGGGAATATAAGGACGCGGTGATGGAGGAACGGCTGTTGGCGGCCACCATGGTTCCCCTGGAGATCATGGAACGGTCGGTTCAGACGATGGAAATCCTGGAGGTTTTGGCTCGGAAGGGCAGCGTGATGGCGGTCAGCGACGTGGGAGTAGGGATTCAGTTTGCCCGGACGGCCCTTCTGGGCGGCGTAATGAACGTGTATATTAATACAAAATCCATGAAAAACCGTCAGAAGGCGGAGAAACTGAACGGCAGGGCCGGAGAGCTGACAGCGAAGGGAACGGAACTGGCGGACCGTGTTTACGGACAGGTTCTGGAAGGACTGAAAAACTAAGGAGGAAGAGAATGGAGATTTTAAAGGGAGGGGCGGCCTCCGGCAAAATTAAAGAGGAGGTTGCCGCTATGCTGGAAGAGATGGGAGGAAGAGTTCCGAAGCTTGCCATTGTGCGGGTGGGGGAAAATCCGGACGACCTTTCTTATGAGCGGGGCGCGAAGAAAAAATTGGAGAATTTCGGACTGAGAGTTCAGTCTTTCGTCTATCCGAAGGAGATTTCTCATGAAGATTTTATGAGAGAGTTTCAAAAGGTGAATGAGGACGAGGATGTGGATGGTATTCTGCTGCTTTGTCCGCTGCCTAAGCAGATAGACCAGAAAAAGGCGGCGGCGGCCATTGATCCGTGTAAGGATCTGGATGGAATCAGCCCGGTGAATGCAGCTAAGGTTTTCTCCGGTAATCAGGAGGGATTTGCGCCCTGCACGGCGGAGGCGGTGATGGAGGTGCTGAAAACAGCCGGAATTTCCGTGAGAGGAAAACGGGTGGTCATTGTGGGCCGCAGCATGGTGGTAGGACGTCCTCTTTCCATGCTGATGCTCCAGGAAGACGCGACGGTTACGATCTGCCATACCAAGACCGTGGATTTGCCAGATGTGTGCCGGGAGGCAGATATTCTGGTGGCTGCCGCGGGCCGGGCGAAGATGCTGGACGGAAGCTATGTAAAAGAAGGGGCCGTGGTGGTGGATGTAGGAATTAATGTGGATGAGAACGGCGTCCTTTGCGGAGACGTGGATTTTCAGAGTCTGGAGGGCCGGGCGGCAGCTGCTACGCCGGTTCCAGGGGGGGTCGGCACAGTGACTACGGCCATTCTGGCAAGACACCTAATGCGATCCGCACAAAAGAAATGAATAAAAATTTAAAAACATACTTGATTTTCTGGGAGAATGCGTTATAATGGGAGAAAACTGATTAATAGTTATGCATTGCAAATTGATATATATGCATAATGAGGAGAGGAGAAAATTATGAAAAAGAAATTAACTGCATTGACACTGGCGGTAGCGATGGCTGCATCGATGGCGGGCTGTTCCGGCTCCAGCTCACAGGCGGATACTGAGGCTGCGGATACCACCGCGGTTGCGGACACAGAGGCTGCTGCAGATGACGAAAGTACGGAGGCTGCTGCTGAGGATACACAGGCCGAAGGAGAAGCTGCTGCAACGCTTGAGACGGCCCAGGAAGGGAAGCTGGTTATGGTAACCAATGCGGAGTTTCCGCCGTATGAGTACCATGAGGGAGATGAAATCGTGGGAATCGATGCGGAGATTGCGGCGGCTATCGCGGATGAGCTGGGGCTGGAGCTGGTGATCGAGGACATTGCTTTTGATTCCATTATTCCCGAGCTGGTCAGCGGCAAGGCGGATTTCGCTATGGCTGGTATGACGGTTACAGAGGAGAGAAAGCAGTCCGTTGACTTTTCCAATACCTATGCTCAGGCTTCTCAGAAGGTGATCGTTCAGGAGGGCAGCGAAATTGCGACCCCGGATGACCTGGCAGGCAAGATCGTGGGCGTTCAGCTGGGGACTACCGGAGACTTGTATGTAACGGATTTGGAGGCAGAGGGAACTACGGTAGAGCGTTTCAGCAAGGGATTCGAGGCGGTTCAGGCGCTGAGCCAGGGCAAGGTTGACGCGGTGGTAATTGACGAGCAGCCGGCCGAGGTTTTTGTAAGCCAGACCGAGGGACTGACGATTTTGGCTGATTCCTTTACCGATGAGGAGTATGCGGCAGCGGTTAAGAAGGGAAATACCGCGCTGTTAAATGCTATTAATGATGCCCTGGCAACTCTGGATGAGGCCGGAGAGCTGGATGCCATTGTTGCAAAGTACATTACCGCTGAGTAAGAAGAACTGTTTTTCAATTAAAAGCTGCCGCCTCAATCTGCGCGGCAGCTTTTAAACAGTAGAGGACGATGAATATATGTGGGAGAATTTTGTTAGCACCTTTTATCTGAATTTTATCGAGAAAGACCGGTGGAAATATCTGGCTGTGGGTCTGCAAAACACCTTGACGATTACGTTTTTTGCCTGTCTGGTGGGTATCGTTCTGGGATTTCTGGTAGCCCTTGTCCGCTCCACCCATGAGCGCACGGGCAAGCTGAAGCTGCTGAATGCGGTCTGCTCGCTTTACCTGACGGTAATTCGGGGAACTCCGGTAGTGCTGCAGCTGCTGATTATCTATTTTGTTGTATTTGGCAGCGTGCGTATTGACAAAATCCTGGTGGCTGTGATGGCTTTTGGCATCAATTCAGGCGCCTATGTGGCGGAGATTTTCCGAAGCGGCATCATGGCGGTGGATCAGGGGCAGATGGAGGCGGGAAGAAGTCTTGGATTTAACTACCGCCAGACTATGTGGTATATTATTATGCCCCAGGCGTTAAAAAACGTACTGCCGGCACTGTGCAATGAGTTTATTGCCCTTTTGAAGGAGACCTCTGTATCCGGCTATCTTGCCATTCAGGATTTGACGAAAGGCGGAGACATTATCCGAAGCCAGACATGGACGGCCTATATGCCGCTTTTGGCGGTTGCGGTGATTTATTTGGTCATTGTGCTGATTTTCACCAGATTGACAAAGCTTTTGGAGAGGAGGCTGAGGCAGAGTGAACGCTAATCAGAAAGAAAATCCGCTGATCCATGTGGAAAATCTGGGGAAGAGCTTTGGAAGCCTGAATGTTCTGCAGGGGATTAATGTAGATATTTATAAGGGAGATGTGGTCTGCGTGGTGGGGCCATCCGGTTCCGGAAAGAGTACCTTTCTGCGCTGCCTGAATCTGCTGGAGGAGCCTACGGAGGGCCATATTTTCTTTGAAGGCGTGGATATTACGGATAAGGCCACCAATATCGACCTGCATCGGCAGAAGATGGGAATGGTGTTCCAGCAGTTCAATCTGTTTCCCCATATGGATATTATGAAAAATCTGACGATTGCCCCGATGAAGCTTCAGGGCAAGACGGAGGAGGAAGCAAAGGCACAGGCCATGACGCTTTTGGACCGGGTAGGATTGGCAGACCGGGCTCAGGCATATCCCAGCCAGCTGTCCGGCGGACAAAAGCAGAGAATTGCTATTGTGCGGGCGCTGTGTATGAAACCGGATGTGATGCTTTTTGATGAGCCAACGTCTGCTCTGGATCCGGAGATGGTAGGCGAGGTTCTGGCCGTTATGCGTGATCTGGCAAAGGAAAAGATGACCATGGTGGTGGTGACCCATGAAATGGGCTTTGCCCGGGAGGTGGCCAACCGGGTAATGTTTATGGACGAAGGAAACTTTGTGGAGGAAGCGGCTCCGGAGGAGTTTTTCGCTAATCCGAAGAACGAGAGGCTGAAGGTATTTTTAAGCAAGGTATTGTAGTGGTAAGCCGCCGGCTCAGCTGCCGGGGGGAGGATTGGAAATTGCATTTCTGACGGAAGTATGATATGCTTGTTCTGCCGGGAGAAACGCCCGTTTCAAAAGAGATTGATCATTCGGAGGTACATAGGATGGGACGAATACTGGAAGAACTGTACAGCGGCGATTTGCAGCCTGCGGAGAACCGGAACTGGGACGATCCGGAGTATGAGGTGAAATGCGAGGCCTCCCTGGAGGAGGTTCATGCGTTTTGTGAGCGGCTGGATGAAGAGAGCAGAGAAGCTTTCGATACGATGATGGAGAATTATCTGGAGTTGTGTCACATGGAGAAAACCCAGGCATTTTCTGACGGTTTCCGGATTGGAGCGCGGATGATGTGGGAGGTATTTGGCAGAGAGGCGACTGGCCAGTCTGCTCGGTAATTCGGAAAAAATAACAAGGATTCATGATAAACCCTGAGATTCCAGGCAGAACGAGGACCTGGCGTTTCAGGGTTTTTGGCGGTCTTTGGGATGGATGGCATTGGGCGAAAAATTATGGAAAATATCGAACGGATGTTTGCAAAATGAAAAAAAGATGGTATACTTAGTGGACACGGCAATCGCTGCAGAGATAAAAGAGAGTTTTGATACAAGGTTTTAAATATAAGGAGCAGAGTTCATGGCTAAGCAGTTTATTAAGATACGGGGGGCAAATGAGCACAATTTAAAGCACATTTCTCTGAATATTCCCAGAAATGAGCTGGTGGTTCTGACCGGCCTTTCCGGGTCGGGCAAGTCGTCCCTGGCCTTTGATACCATTTACGCGGAGGGACAGCGGCGGTATATGGAATCCCTGTCCTCCTATGCGAGACAGTTTTTGGGACAGATGGAGAAACCGGATGTGGAGAGTATTGAGGGGTTATCCCCGGCCATTTCGATCGACCAGAAATCCACTAACCGGAATCCCAGGTCTACCGTAGGGACGGTGACGGAGATTTACGATTATATGAGACTTCTCTATGCCAGAGTCGGCATTCCCCATTGTCCCAAGTGCGGCAAGGAAATCCGCAAACAGACGGTGGATCAGATGGTAGACCAGATTATGGATCTGCCGGAGCGAACAAAAATCCAGCTGCTGGCGCCGGTGGTCAGGGGACGTAAAGGCGAGCATGTGAAGGTTTTGGAGCAGGCCAGAAAAAGCGGCTATGTGCGGGTTCGGATTGACGGGAATCTTTACGAGTTGTCGGAAGAGATTAAACTGGAGAAGAATATTAAGCACAATATTGAGATTGTGGTGGATCGGCTGGTGGTGAAGGAAGGAATTGAAAACCGCCTTACCGATTCCATCGAGACGGTGATGGGGCTTACCGGAGGGCTGATGGTTGTGGATGTAATCGGCGGGGAACCTATGACCTTCAGCCAGAGCTTCGCCTGCCCGGACTGCAATATCAGCGTGGACGAGGTGGAGCCCAGAAGCTTTTCCTTCAACAACCCCTTCGGCGCCTGTCCGGAGTGCTTCGGTTTGGGCTATAAAATGGAGTTTGACGAGGATTTGATGATTCCGGATAAGTCCCTGTCCATCAGGCAGGGCGCAATTGTGGTTTTGGGGTGGCAGTCCTGCGCGGATAAGGGGAGCTTTACCGGAGCGGTGCTGGATGCCCTGGCGAAGGAGTACCATTTCAGCCTGGATACGCCCTTTCAGGACTATCCCAAAGAGATTCACGATATTCTGATTTACGGCACCGGAGGACGGGAGGTGAAGGTTCACTACAAGAGCCAGCGGGGAGAAGGCGTCTACGATGTGGCCTTTGAGGGGCTTTTGGAAAATGTGAACCGGAGATATAAGGAGACGTTTTCGGAAAACAGCAAGGCGGAGTACGAGACGTTTATGCGAATTACTCCCTGCCCGGTATGCAAGGGACAGCGTCTGAAGAGGGAGTCCCTGGCGGTAACGGTGGGGGGGATGAATATTTATGAGGCTACGAATATGTCCATCGTCCGGTTCCGGGAGTTTCTGGAGAATCTGAAGCTGACTCCCATGCAGGAGACCATCGGCGCTTCGATTTTAAAGGAGATTAAAGCCAGAATTAATTTCCTGATTAATGTGGGCCTGGACTATCTGTCCCTGACCAGAGCCACGGGTACGTTGTCCGGCGGCGAGGCCCAGCGAATCCGGCTGGCCACCCAGATTGGCTCCGGTCTGGTGGGGGTGGCTTATATTTTGGATGAGCCCAGCATCGGCCTTCATCAGAGGGACAATGATAAGCTGCTGCGGACCCTTCTGAACCTGCGGGATTTGGGAAACAGCGTTCTGGTGGTGGAGCACGATGAGGATACCATGCGGGCCGCGGATTGTATTGTAGATATCGGACCCGGAGCGGGGGAGCACGGCGGAGAAGTGGTGGCCATGGGAACCGCTCAGGAGATTATGGATTGCCCTGAGTCCATTACCGGGGCTTATCTTAGCGGCCGGATCAAGATTCCGGTGCCTGAGGTACGCAGGACGCCCAGCGGATGGCTGACGGTGAAGGGGGCGGCGGAGAATAATCTGAAAAACATCACGGTCAGGTTCCCTCTTGGAGTGATGACCTGCGTAACCGGTGTGTCCGGTTCCGGAAAGAGTTCTCTGGTCAACGAGATTCTCTACAAGGCATTGGCCAAAAAACTGAACCGGGCAAGAACCATACCTGGAAAGTACAAGGAAATCCAGGGGATTGAACAGCTGGATAAGATTATCGCGATCGACCAGTCGCCCATCGGCCGGACTCCCCGTTCCAATCCGGCTACCTATACCGGCGTCTTTGACCTGATTCGGGATTTGTTTGCTTCCACCACCGACGCGAAGGCGAAGGGATACAATAAAGGCCGCTTCAGTTTCAACGTCAAGGGCGGCCGCTGCGAGGCCTGCAGCGGCGACGGGATTATTAAGATTGAGATGCATTTTCTACCCGATGTGTATGTACCCTGCGAGGTCTGCGGCGGAAAGCGTTACAACCGGGAGACCCTGGAGGTGAAGTACAAGGGGAAAAACATTTACGATGTGCTGAATATGACGGTGGAGGACGCCCTGAAGTTTTTCGAGAATGTGCCTTCCATTACCAGGAAAATCCAGACCCTTTACGATGTGGGGCTGGGCTATATCCGCTTGGGGCAGCCCTCCACGGAGCTTTCCGGCGGAGAGGCCCAGCGGATTAAGCTGGCTGCGGAGCTGTCTAAGAGGGGAACGGGAAAGACGATTTATATTCTGGACGAGCCTACCACGGGACTCCATTTCGCGGACGTTCACAAGCTGATTGATATCCTCAGGCGTTTGTCTGACGGAGGCAATACGGTAGTGGTCATCGAGCATAATCTGGACGTGATTAAGACTGCGGACTATATTATCGATATCGGACCTGAGGGCGGGGACAAGGGCGGTACCGTTATTGCCCAGGGAACGCCGGAGGAGGTGGCAAATAATCCGGTTTCTTATACAGGACAGTATGTCAGGAAATATCTGGAAATAGATAAAAACGTCGAAAGCACTTGATATTTGACGGTTCATCCTCTATAATGAAGATATACGGAAGATAAAAAAGAGATTGTGCGTTTCTGTACAATCTCTTTCAATTTATCTCCAGAAGAAATCCAAAGGATGGAGGAAAAATCTCATGGAGAGAGAACGGATTATTGTTCTGGACTTCGGTGGACAGTATAATCAGCTGATTGCCCGGCGCGTCCGCGATCAGGGCGTATATGCGGAGGTCCAACCCTTCGATATGGGATTGGAGAAGATCCGCCAGTTAAATCCCAAGGGAATTATTTTTACCGGCGGCCCCAATTCTGTTTATCTGGAAAGCAGCCCTCATATTGATGAGAAAATTTTTGAGATGGGGATTCCGATTCTGGGAATCTGTTACGGCAGTCAATTGATTGCCTACGAGCTGGGCGGCAAGGTGGAAACGGCTCCCGTCAGCGAATACGGCAAGACGGAAGTGGAAACGGCGCAGGACAGCGTTCTGATGAGGGGCGTTTCCTCGGTTACCACGACCTGGATGTCTCATACAGACTATATTTCAAAGGCACCGGAGGGCTTTCGCGTAACCGGTCATACGCCGGTGTGCCCGGTAGCGGCTATGGAGAATCCGGAGAAAAAGATTTATGCGGTGCAGTTCCATCCGGAAGTGCAGCATTGTGTGGAAGGCGACAAGATTTTACACAATTTCGTATATGACGTCTGCGGCTGTGCGGGAGACTGGAAGATGGATACCTTTGTGGAGGATTCCATCCGGGCCATTCGGGAGAAAGTTGGAGATGGCAAAGTTCTCTGCGCCCTTTCCGGCGGAGTGGATTCTTCTGTCGCGGCAACGATGATGGCCAAGGCCATTGGAAATCAGCTAACCTGTGTGTTTGTGGATCATGGTCTTCTGCGTAAAAACGAGGGGGACGAGGTAGAAGCGGTATTCGGACCCAATGGCCCCTATAGCTTGAATTTCATCCGGGTCAATGCTCAGGAGGAGTTCTACGAGAAGCTTAAAGGAGTGGAGGAGCCGGAGAAGAAGCGCAAGATTATCGGTGAGGAGTTTATCCGTGTATTTGAGCGGGAGGCCAAGAAAATCGGCGCGGTGGACTATTTAGTTCAGGGAACTATTTATCCCGATGTGATCGAGTCTGGTCTTGGAAAGTCCGCTACCATCAAGTCTCACCACAATGTGGGCGGACTGCCGGATTATGTGGATTTTAAGGAGATCATCGAGCCTTTGCGGCTGCTGTTTAAGGATGAGGTACGAAAGGCCGGCCTGGAGCTGGGTCTGCCGGAGTATCTGGTCTACCGCCAGCCCTTCCCGGGTCCTGGGCTTGGAATCCGGATTATCGGTGAGGTGACGGCTGAGAAGGTGAAGATGGTTCAGGATGCGGACGCTATTTACCGGGAGGAGATTGCGAAGGCGGGACTGGACAGAAAAATCAGCCAGTATTTCGCGGCGCTGACCAATATGCGTTCCGTGGGTGTGATGGGAGATTTCCGGACCTACGATTACGCAGTAGCCCTGAGAGCTG
Organism: uncultured Clostridium sp.; assembly: GCA_900547035.1. Classification (GTDB taxonomy): domain Bacteria; phylum Bacillota; class Clostridia; order Lachnospirales; family Lachnospiraceae; genus Enterocloster; species Enterocloster excrementigallinarum. Next base: position 17,242 of record URFM01000054.1, read on the forward strand.
TGGTGACCAATGACTTTATGACCGCCGAAGCGGCGGATATTCCCTTTGAGGTTCTTCAGAAGGTGATGAATCGGATTGTAAATGAGGTGAAGGGGGTCAATCGGGTGATGTATGATTTGACTTCAAAGCCGCCGGGGACGATTGAGATGGAGTAATGTTGTTCCCACCCGATTCAATTCCCTCGACCAATCCGCTTCAAATTCATCGACCCTGCTTTCATCGGTTCTGGTTTTGGATTCAGGAAAAATACGGAAAATAATACAGAGAGCGAGAAGGACGAACACCCTTCCCGCTCTTTTTTTGTTATGAGCATTTAGCGTCTGTCTTTTAGACGCTGACGTGCGATACATGCAATGCACTTAGGCGAGGTATTTTCGAGTCTTAGTGTATTGTTCATACCCATTTTCAACCTTTTTCCGCTTTTCATTTTCAATTCAATTTGCTTCGGTTTTGTTAGAGGGCCTGTGGTAAGGCTGAAATCAAAATAGGAAAAGGAAATTATGATGGATTGGGATGGGGCAATATGCGGCTATTAAAATGCGGTTCCGGATCTTGATCTGGGACTGTTTTTTTAAGAATACTATGATATATTAAAAGAAACTAATTTGAGTAATTTGCTATGTTGTTAGAGGTAAATAAAAAAGATCGGAAAGTTAAAGGAGACGTAAATACATTATGAAAAATCAATATTGCAGTGACATTTCATCGGAATGGGGTACAACTAAAATAGACGGCAAAGCGGCATTTAGTATTGAGACAATTTAGCACAATTATGGCATGGCAAGGCCGGATAAAGGAGGCATCCCATGATCTACTTTACCGCTGACCTGCATTTCGGACACGAAAAGATTATCCGTCATACGGGAAGGCCCTTTTAAAACGTGGCGGAAATGGACCGAATTTTAATTGAAAATTGGAATCGGACCGTTAATCCTGATGATGAAATTTATATTGTTCCATTATCCCATTGAAGAATGGAACGGGTATTTTCGGGGAAGCATTGACCTTCATGGGCATCAGCATAATCATAGGGAATATAATTTGGAAAACCTGAAAAAAGGGGTACGTCGATATGATATGGGAGTAGATATGCCAATGAGATGAAACCAGTTAGTATTCGGGAGATAGCAGATTTCTTTTGCGGCTTATAAGAAAAGTAATTTCTAAAAATATGCCGGAGCAAAAAACGAAAAAAAGAAGCTTGTTTGAAGTCTGGCAAGAGTTATGTGCGGTTATTGACGAAAAATATGAAATGGAACGAGTCTGGAATACCGGCGGCAGGAAGGGGACTTATGAGTATAAGTACCGGAGAGGCGGAAAAGCTCTTTGCTGCCTATACGCAAAAAGACTGCGTCGGTTTTATGATTACCTTTGGTACGGATGAAAGAGTAAAATTTGAAGAGATAAGGGATACCATTTCAGAGTCTGTTTGCAGACAAAAAAACCAAACCGGAAATAATCATTTCCGGCGGTTTGAATTTCGTTTAATATCCCCATATTTCAACTGCTTGATAGGCGTGGCTGAAATGATAACCTAATTTCTCCGCCAGGGCCATAGAAGCCGGATTATGGGCATCCCAGCTGGGATACAGATTCCGCTTCAGACATTCCAGAATCAGTTTGGCTCCGCAGATATAGGCAAGTCCCTTTCGGCGGTATTCCTCTCTGGTATCAATTTCGATTTCAATACCGTCCAGGTATCTGGAGTAGGAGGAAGCACCGGATACGATGAGGCCATTTTTGCGGATTACAACGCCGATGCCCAGATTGTGAAAAGCCTCATAAGTTGAAAACTGTGATACCAGATCGGCGCTCCAGATTTCAGTTTTACATAATTTATAAATCTCCTCATTGATTGCGGACAAAGTAAAGGATTCCGGCAGTTCAGCTACAGCCTTTTTCAGCTGGTGTTGATTAAAAATGCCGGGTTCTTTTTTTGTGGCATAACGGGTAATGATTTTCGCTTTATTGCCATAATGCTGTGTGATGATAGTTTGCCAGCCTTCGTTTTGAGGAACCATAATCATATAGTTCTGGGTACACCAGCCGGGCTTATAGGATACCAGCTCTGGGCAGGGTATTCCTGCGAAAAAAGTAAAATCCCCAAGAACGGCCATGGCGGCGGTGGGATGTTTCAAGTCGTCTGCGTATATTTTGCCCATAAAGCCCTGCAGGCATGACCAGATCAGAGTTTCTTCCCACTGGCCGAACAGAGGTGAAACGCTGCTGGCATCAATTATTTCATGTATCATAAACTGCTTCCTTATGTCGCTGCTAAAGCAAGGCAAATTCCTGCCCATATTCCTTTCTTAAGTTTCGTTTTCGGGTTTGCGCGAGGCATCCGCCAATCCCTGGATATAAGCGGCAGCCAGTTCGCGTTTATAAGAGTCCAGAATACTGTAATCCCGCAGCATTTTGTTCTGATCCTCTGTCAGGGTCACCATGATGCCGTCTGTGGCGTAGAAAGCGGACAGTGTGATGTTAAATGCCATACAGACACGGCGGAGTGTGGCGTTGCTGGGGACGGATTTTCCTTTCAGCATTGTATTGACGCGTCCGTTGGACTCACCCATTTCCTTTGCCAGCCGGTATTGGCTCCAACCCCTTTCCCGGCACAGTTCTTTGATTCGATTCACTTCGTAATTCATACCCCACCATCCTAACAGTCGTTAGATATATTTTATCCAGATACACATAAAATCATTAGACTGCAAAATTATAGGTAAATAGATATGAAAAATATATAATCGATAATAAGAAGATGAGCCATCCTGAACGGTTACGATTTCCGGAGAAAAAACTTGGACTGCTTAACTGCGAAAAGGGGCGGAGCTGAGGTTAAAAAGGAATCAGTATTTTCTGGTAGGCAAGCCGAGGGTCTCCGGCCTCAGAGCCGTCCTTGAGAACCAGACGACCGCAGGGTACATATCCATTCTTTTCCAGAGCCCGCTGCATGGAACGGTTGTCTGGATGAGTGTCGATGCGTACATTTGTGAATCCTAAGGATAGGACCAGCTTTTCCGATTGGGAAAAAAGCTGGGAAACGATTCCCTGCCCTTTGCAAGAATCTTCTACACAGACACGGTGAAAGGCATAGTAGGACTCCTGATTCAGCCATGCACCGTCGATTTCTGCATAGCTCAGCTCCGGACCCGGGGCCAGGGTGATCATAGCTGCTGCTTTTCCGGCATTTTCCAGTACATACAGTTTGTGTTCTTTGATAGCTTTGCAAAGCTCCTCTTTATTGGGCTCGCCTTTCTGCCATTGGTCGATTCCATTGACCCGGAAATAGGCAATTGCCTGTTGGGACATGGATACCAGACTGGGCAGGTCGCTTTCTCTGGCGGGACGGTAGTTCATGGGGATACCTCCTTGTGATTGTCTGGATTCAGTATATTGTGAAATAAGCGGTTGGTCAATGGAAACAGATACAGTCTTAAAAAATCCTTCCCAAAATCCCCTTGCGCCCTTCGCCTTCATTCGCTATAATAGCTATGTAATCGGAAAATATCAATTTTTAAAAGAGAGGTGAGATTATGGACGGCAGTAGTGGTGGTCGAAGTACAGACAAGGCTTTCATATATGGTTGTAGTACAGGCGGCCAGGGGCCGTTCATGTCTTAAAGGGGCAGCTGTGCCTGTATATGAATGCCATTGTCCGTTTCTGAAACTGCGCTGCATCGGCGTAGGCGCGGGCGCACAAAGCCCTCGGGAATCAGCGGCAATGGTATTTTTATGCCCATTTTTACTGATTTTCTGGCTCTGCGCCTGCCTTTGCGCCCAACAAATCATTCGACTTACGGAAATGAAATGCGTAAAGGAGGAACAGAACAATGAGTGTAAAGAATCTTACGGATCTTCAGCAGGATATCAATATGAAGACCGTTCATCCGGATTACAAGGCGGAGATTGTGGATATTATCCGCGGAAATCTGACGCCAGGTCTGAAGCGGGATCGGCTTCTGACTTATCATGAGAATGATATTGCGGTGGCCCTGGAACTGCTGACAGCGGATGAGCGAAGCAGGCTGTACTGCCTGTTGGAAGCACAAACGTTGGCAAACATTTTTGAATATTCGGATCATCCCAGTCAGTATATCAATGAACTGGGGATACAAAAACGAGTGGCGGTTTTGTCGCGCTTTGAAATTACCACTGTTGTGGAATGCCTCAGACAGATGGATAAGGCAGACCGGAATACGCTGTTGGAATTGCTGGACGAGGATACCAAGCGGGAAGTTCTGCT